>NZ_CP042301.2:3270000-3870000 GCF_007922615.2 Nitratireductor mangrovi
GAGGCGTATATAGTCGGGGGCTGCTTCGAGTGTCAACACCGATTTCGAACTTTTTTGAATTTTTTGCGACGGTCCGCAAAGGCCGGAAAAGCCGATGCTTGGCGGCCGTTTCGCGACCGCAGGAGGCGCCCAGGCCAGCGCCCGGTTTCAGCCCTATTGACGCCACACTACCGACCGATCTTGGCAAATCGGTTTGGGGGGTCGACGACGACAGACGACCTTGGTGTGGCGGCCCGCGCGATGCGGCGCCAGTGCACGCTCGGTCATTCGTTGACTAACACGCGTCAGGCAGGCAAAGGTCGTCGCGCCGGCTGGCAGCGACACAGAGGTTCGGGACGGATTCGCCGCATAGATGCATAATGTTGAGCAGACGATAGCCGTGCTCGGCACCGAGCCGCCGCTGGCCGCAGGTGGTCGCAGTGGCCCGCCGGACCGCCGCGAGGTGTCGGCGCGCTGGCTCTCCGGCACCTTTCTGACCGGTCTGACCTCGACCGTTCTGATGGGTGCCGCCCTGCTCGCCGCGCTCGACGGGCGCGAGCAGCTCGCCACGCCGCCCGAGATCGTCGCCGTCGACGACATGGCCGCCGCCGATGGTGACGGCGAAGCCGCCAAGGCGGCCCGCGTGCTGGTACCGCGCAGTTCCAATCGCGCCCGCGACCGCAGGCGCATGGAAGTGTCGACGGTGAGCCGGGTCGACGACCGCGACCTGGTGCGCACCGTTCCGTTCGTGCAGGTGAAGATGTCACTCGCCGCCGCGCACGCCACCAGCCGCGATTATCCGCCTTTCGACCCGCTGCAGGTCTTCGCCGAGGATGACGCCGTCCAGACTGCCACAACCGGCCTGATCTACGGCGCCAAGGTGGAAAGCGAGGTCAGCCTCAAGACCGTCGACTTCCCGATCGAGACGGCAGCCTTCGACGAACGCAGCCGTCTTTCGGCGGACGAGGTCGAGCAGGTGGTGCGCACCACCGGCGCGATCCTGACCGACGGCGACATCCAGATCGCCGCGCTGCATTATGTCGATCCGCAGCGTTTCGGCGAGTCGCTGGCGACCGCGACGCTGTCGGCGTCCTACGGCGTTCGCATCGTCCAGGAGAATGTTTCGGTCGCCCACCAGGATACCGAGACTTCCGCGCCGTTCTTCAACGAGGAGATCATCGCGGTTCGCAGCGAGCGTCCGATCACCGACATCCTGGCCGACGCCGGTTACGAGGGCGACGATGCCGCGGCGATGGCGGAAGCGCTCGGCAGGCTGCTCGACGCTCCCGGCCTGAAACCCGGCAACGTGCTTCGCCTCGGCGTGGAATCGTTGGCTGAGCAAAGCCGCATCATGCGGGCCAGCGTCTACGCGAATGCCACTCACCTGCGCACCGTGGCGGTCGACGACCGCGACCAGTTCGTTCCCGCCGACGAACCCGAGGCACATCCCGAGGTCGCCGCCGCCTTCAACGAGGAACAGCCGGTCGTGCGCGTGCGCGGAGAACTGCCGCGCGCATATGACGGCATCTATCGCGCCGCCTATGCCTACGGCATGACCCGCGACATGACCAAGCAGTTGATCAAGCTCCTGGCCGCGGATGTCGACTTCCAGTCGCGCGTCAGCCCGTCCGACCAGATCGAGGTCTTCTTCTCCCAGCCGGAGCAGGATGACTCCGCCTCCGAGGATTCCGAGCTCCTCTACGTGAAGGCGACTTTCGGCGGCAATACGCGCACCTTCTACCGCTTCCGCATGGAGGACGGCACCGCCGACTATTTCGATTCCGAGGGCCGCAGCGCGAAGCAGTTTCTGCTGCGCAACCCGGTGCCCAATGGCCGCTTCCGTTCCGGCTTCGGCATGCGCCGGCACCCGATCCTCGGCTACCGCAAGATGCACACCGGCGTCGACTGGTCGGCTCCGCGCGGTACGCCGATCATTGCCTCGGGCAATGGCACGGTCGAAAAGGCCGGCTGGGTCGGCGGCTACGGGCGGCAGACCATCATCCGCCACGCCAATGGCTACAAGACTTCCTACAGCCACCAGAGCGCGATCGCCAAGGGCGTCGTGCCGGGGGCCAAGGTCCGGCAGGGCCAGGTCGTCGGCTATGTCGGTTCGACAGGCCTCAGCACCGGCAACCACCTGCATTATGAACTGATCGTCAACGGCACCAAGGTCGACCCGATGCGGGTGCGCCTACCCACCGGCAGGGTTCTCAAGGATCAGGAACTGGAAGCCTTCAACCGCGAGCGCGAGCGCATCGATGCGTTGCTTGCCGAGGAAAACGAAGGCTCGCTCAAGCTCGCCAGCCGCTGAAGTATTGCCCGCTCAGGCGGGCTCTGTGCCACCCGGGGCCTGCTCCCCGCGCCGCCAATGCGGCTGGGTGAACCAGGCGATGGCACTTCCCGCCAGACAGAGTACCGCCGAGATCGCCGCCACGGCCTGGAAGGCCCGGTCCGACGCTGCGACGCGCGCCGCCTCTTGCGCTGCCGACAGCTGCGTCTCCGGCAGCGCGCCGAAGGCGGCGTCCACGCCGGCCGGCAGCGCCGCCGCGAACACCAGACCCGCCACCGCGCCGAGGGCGGCAACCGCCATCAGCCCCGCTGCCCGCGCCACCGCATTGTTGATGCCGGAGGCCAGCCCGGTGTCCTCGTCCGGCGTCGCCAGCATCACTGCCGACGACAGCGGCGAGACCAGGATCGACATGCCGAGCCCCATCACGGTCAACACCGGCAAGGTCACCAGCCACATCTCGCGCAGCGGCATGGTGGCCGCGAGACCGGCGAAGGAAAGCCCGACCAGCAGCGCCCCGACGGTGAGCGGCAGGCGCGGGCCAATGCGGTCCGCAAGGCGTCCCGACCGGCTCGACAGGCCGGCGATGAACAGCGAAAGCGGCAGGAACATGAGGCTCGCCTGCCACTCCTTCGCGCCCCACGCCGAAACCAGCGTCATCGGCAGGAAGAACAGCACTGCCGAGAAACCGAAGAACAGGATCAGCGTATAGATATTGGCGCCGGAAAACGCCTTCGAGCGGAAGAGCTCGAGCTTGACCATCGGCGCCGCGGCGCGCCCCTCCCAGGCGACGAAGGCGACGAACAGGGCCACGCCCGCGCCGATCCACGCGACGGGAGGCAAGCTCCGCGCGGTCTCGGGCAAGCCGAATGCGGTGAGCCCCCAGGCCATCAGCCAGAGGCCGCCGGTCGCCAGCACCGCGCCGGGTATGTCGAGGGTGCGCCGGTCCGCCGGGCGGTCGCGCGGCACACGCAGCAAAAGCATGCCGATTGCCAGAAATCCGATCGGAACGTTGATGGCGAAGATCAGCCGCCACATCCAGTCCTCGCCAAAGGAAAGCAGAAGCCCGCCCAGGAACGGACCGGCCGCGGTCGTCAGCGACGAAAACGCCGCCCAGGTGCCGATCGCCGCGCCACGTTCACTGGCCGGGTAGGACTTGGCGATGATGGCGAGGCTGCCGGGCACCATGAGCGCGGCGCCGACCCCCTGCGCGGCGCGCATGTAGATCAGCGTCTCGCTGTCGGGCGCGACCGCGCAGAAGAGCGACGTCACCATGAAGAGCGCGATGCCGGTCACGAAGATGTTGCGCACGCCGAAGACATCGCCGGCCGCGCCGCCCAAGAGCACAAGCGCCGACAGAAACAGCATGTAGGAATTGCTGATCCATTGCGCGTCGACCAGCGTGCCGCCGAGATCGGCGCGGATCGCCGGCATCGCCAGCGACACCACCGAACCGTCGATGAACCCCATCGACGACGCCAGAATGGCCGACAAAAGCACGAACTTTCGTGACGCGGGCGGGCAGAAGACGCGGCCTTCGGAAGGCGCGGCGCCGTCGCCGGCAATGGTCGTGGCAGACGTGGCCATGAGCGGCTCCCTTCCAAACCGCTCTATCGGAGTTCTTGCCCCACGGCCACCCGCGAAACGACGCGGCGTGACGATCCTGCCGGCAGCCGCCAGCGCGTCACAAGGCCAGCGGCAGTTCCAGGTGCTTTTCGTACATCATGTCCCGATGCGCGATCAGGATCGGGTCGATCGCGGCCGACGTCGCCTCATCAAGCGTTTCAAGAGCACGCCGGTTCCAGCGCTCCATCCGGCAGACGTCCTCCGACAGCGGCGCGAACATGGCCATGAAGGTCGCGCTGTAGACATCGAGCGCCGTCACGCCGTCGCCGAGATAGTAAGGCCGACCGGCATCAAGCTGGCGCTGGAGCCGGCCCGACAAGAGACGCAGCAGGTGGGCGACGCGCCGGTCGGCGCTGGCGGCCGTTTCCGGGCGATAGCCATACTTCCTGGCGAGGTAGCCCGCGGCCGGCTGCGGGAAACCGCCCTCGCCGCGCAGGCCGGCATCGATCAGTTGCAGGCGGCGCGACCAGCCGAGACCGCCCTCGCCGCAGATCTCGTGGGCAAGCCCGAACATCAGCGCGCGTTCCCCAGGGTCGGCCGGCAACAGCGATGGTTCCGGCGCCAGCCGTTCGGCCAGCATCAGGATATCAGCCCAGCCCGAGCGCGGCGGCTCCCGGTCGAGAATAGCGACAGGGCCACTGCGCTGCCCGGCCCACTCCTTGATCCGCGGGTCGTCGTAGGACAGGCGCACGGCGGCCCAGCCAATGCGCTTTATGTGCAGGATGCCCTTGGCCGCCTCGCCCCATGGGCTTGGAATGTCGCCGACCACGACCATGCGCAGGCCAGCACGTTCGATCGCCTCGTCCAGGCTGATATATTGGAAGCCCATACGCCCTCCCCGCAAAGCTCACGACCGGCGCCGTCATGCGAACCGAGAAAGCACAGGCCAGCCACCCGGTCGAGCCGGCAGTTGACGGTTTCGGCAGTGCCAGGACGGACCGGGCGGCGGCGGTAGCGCGTCGACGCTACTCGACGAATTCCACCGTCACACCTTCGGTGACCATCTTCGCCAACTCAAACGCATCCCAGTTGGTGAGCCGGACGCAGCCATGGCTGTTGGTCTTGCCGATGCGCGCCGGTTCCGGCGTGCCGTGGATGCCGTAGGTCGGCTTGGAGAGCGCGATCCATATCGAGCCGACGGGTCCGTTCGGGCCGGGCGGGATGGTGAGGATGCGGTCGTTGTTGCCCTGCTTGAAGTTGAGCTTCGGATTGTAGGTGTATTCGGGGTCGAACGCGATCCGCGCCACCGTCACCGTGCCGCTCGGCGAAGGCGTGTCGGTCGAGCCGATCGTCGCCGGATAGGCCGCGATCAGATTGCCGGTCGCATCGTAGGCGCGCACCTGCTCGCGGCCCTTGTCCGCGATGATGCGCGAGACCGCGCCGGTCTTGCGCTCCCCGGGACGCGCGACCTTGATCCGGGTGCCCGGTCTGGAGAAATCCGCGCCCGGATTGAGCTGCTTCAGATAAGCCTCGTCCATGTGAAAGCGCTCCGCCAGCATTTCCACCGTCGAGGTGAAGCCGAGTTTTTCCATGCGAGCCTTCTGGCCGTAATCGGCAGGGATCGAGGCGACATACGGCCCGGCGGCGTCCGCGGCCGTGATCGTATAGGTCTCGAAGGCGTCACCGCCCGTATCGGCAAGGGCCGCGTCGATAAGCTTGGTATCGGCAGGGTCGAGCGTTTCCCCGGTCATTTCCTTGAGCGCCGCGAGCGCCTTGCGAACATTGCCGCCGATCTGGCCGTCGATCACCCCGGGCGAGACGCCCGCACGATCGAGCAGCACCTGCAGCTTGGCAACGTTCTCGCGCGACGCCGTCCGGCCTGGCGAAGCGGGCCGTTCGGAGCTGTCTGGAGGCGGTGTCGAGCCGGTCACCGGATTCTCCGGCAGCGGTTCGCGAACGATGGGCTCGCCCCTGGCGATCTCGCGATCACGGTCGAGCTCGGGCAAGGTCCGCCGGCGAATGGTTCCGTCGCCAGGATAGGGCTGCTCGAAGGCCGGAGCCTCTTCGCCGGGCAGCGGCCCGACGGCCCTGCCGAGCTGGCGCTCGCGGAAGCGCCGGTAGCGCTCGAGCGCCGCGGGATTGTTGACGCCCGGCGCCGGCAATGCGCGGCGCGCCTCCCGGTTGTCGAGCGGATATTCGCGTGGCCGCTCGACCGCCACCACCTCCCCGGTATAAGCGTCCACGATCACCCGGTTGCCGAAACGGTCGTAATAGACCTCGACGTCGCGATACTGGGCCAGGACGACATCGCCGCGTGCCGATTCGGCAGTGGCCGAAGGCGCGCCGCGCAAGGGTGGCAACGCGCCGGCTGAAACGGCCGGCAGCAGGAAGGCAAGAAGCGCGGTGGCGGAAAGCGTCGTTCGATTCATGGTCCCCTCGGCGGTCGTAGTACCGTGCGCGGCCATACCGCGCGTCGTATCGATGATGCCAATTCGCAGATGAACCGGACATGAAGATGGCAGGCTTGAGACCCCTCAACGCTGCTGGTTGAGGCCGAGCTCCTTTTGCAGCTTCCTGGTGAGGTTGAGCGAGGCGAGCCTGTGGCTCTCGGCCAGGTAGTCCTTGAGGGTGGCGTCATCCATGCTTTCGTCGGAAAAGCGCTGGATCCACTTCATCCCGCGCGAGGCGAGATAGGGTGCAGGGCGCAGCCCGGGCTGCTCTTTCAGAATGTCATAGGCCATCTCGGACGCCTTGAAGGTGATGTAGGGCATCGCCTCGCGGCTCCAGCCGGCGATCGCGAACACCTTGCCGCCAACCTTCCAGACATCGGCGCCGCCCCATTGCACGACATGGGTGGCGTGCGGCAGCGTCGAACAGAAGGTGTTATATTCGTCGAGGGTCATGCCGCACCCTACCCGTATCCTACCGTCGTCGACAGGATGACAGCGGCTGACGCGTCTTGCTCCTGACAATCGCTGCAACGCCCCGTCCGGGGCGTCTGCAGAACCCTTTGCCGTGAGTCCTTCATTCGTGCCTGTTGTCTCAACGACATTGCGCGTTGGCGTCATTTTCTGTCTTCTCGACATCCGAAGCAGCTGGACGGAACAGGAAGGGCACCCGGAAATGCTGAAGACCAACCTGGTGGCGGCGTCTTGGACTCGCTGATCAATGCCGCCGCCCGCGCACTCGCCTCCGGCGACACGCTCGGCGCGCTCAAGCGGGTGGCCACCCGCGACGACGCGCCGGCGCTGGCACTGCGCGGCATCGCCATGGCCCAGCTTGGCGAGTTCGACAGCGCCAAGGTGCTGCTGCGGCGCGCGGCTCGCGCTTTTGGCCCGCGCGAAGCGGTTGCACGCGCCCGCTGTATCGTGGCCGAGGCCGAGATAGCGCTTGTCTCGCGTGACCTCGGCCGACCTGCAACCAAGCTGGCGGCGGCGCGAGCGACGCTTGAAGCGCATGGCGACCGCGCCAACGCGCTGCACGCCCGTAACATCGAGGCGCGGCGTCTGCTCCTTGTCGGCCGCCTCGGCGAGGCCGAAGCGCTGCTGACGGAAGCCGTTCCCGAGACCTTTCCGCCGGCGCTGAGGGCAGGGCACGAACTGGTAACAGCCGGCATCGCCATCCGACGCCTGGAGGCACGGCGTGCCGGCGAGGCCTTGCGCCGCGCCGGGCTGGCCGCCCGCCAGGCCGGCATCGAAGCGCTGGCCGCGGATGTGGAGAGCGCGTCGCTTGCCCTGACAGTGCCAGCCGCCCGCCTGATCGCGCGGGGCACGGAACGACCGCTCCTGCTGGCCGAGGTCGAAACGATACTGACTACCGATGCGCTGATTTTCGACGCCTGCCGCAGCCTCGTCGGACATCGCGACCAGACGGTCTCGCTGGCGAGCCGGCCTGTCCTGTTCGCGCTGGCCCGCGCCCTCGCCGAGGCCTGGCCCAACGACGTGGCCAGGAGCGACTTACTCAAGCGAGCGTTCGGCGCGCGCCATGTCGACGAATCGCATCGTGCCCGGCTGCGGGTCGAAATCGGGCGTCTGCGCGCCACGCTTCGCCCCCTCGTCGGCATCGAGGCCACTTCAACTGGCTTTACGCTCGCGCCTCCGCCGGCGACCGACGTCGTTGTGCTGGCTCCGCCAGTCGACGAGAAGGACGCCGCGGTTCTGGCGCTTCTCGCCGATGGCGAATCCTGGTCGAGTTCGTCGCTCGCCCTGGCGCTGGGCGCCAGCCCGCGCACGGTGCAGCGAGCGCTCGAAAGGCTGGCTGAAAGCGGCAAGGTCCAGGCCTATGGCCGCGGGCGGGCGCATCGCTGGGTTGCCGCCAGCGTTCCGGGTTTCCCGACAGCCTTGTTACTCCCGGGCGCGCTGGCGATCGACTAGACGAGGAGCGTCAACCGAGCGAACGAGAGCAACCGATGAAACATGCACAAGCCGAGATCGTCCGCGAATATGGCCCCTACGAAGGGATCGAGAACGTTCACGGGCTCACCTTCGATGGCAAGACCGTCTGGTTCGCCTCCGGCGAGCGCTTGAATGCGCTGAACCCTGGCGACGGAGCTCTCGGACGGGTGATCGAAGTGCCCGCCGATGCTGGTACGGCCTTCGACGGCCAGCACCTCTACCAGCTTGCCGACGACCGCATCCAAAAGATCGAGCCCGACAGCGGTCGCGTGGTCGCCACCATTCCGACCCCCGGCGGTGCCGGTTCCGGCCTTGCCTGGGCGGAAGGCTCGCTCTGGGTGGGCCAGCACCGCAACCGCAAGATCGTCCGGGTCGATCCCGAGACCGGAGCGGTGCTGCGCACCATCGACTGCAGCCGTTTCGTCACCGGGGTGACCTGGGTCGATAGCGAGTTGTGGCACGGCACCTGGGAAGCCGGAGAAAGCGACCTGCGTCGCATCGATCCGGACAGCGGCGAGGTGCTCCACCGCCTCGACCTGCCGCCCGACACTGGCGTATCCGGTCTCGAATCGGACGGCGGCGATCTGTTCTATTGCGGCGGTGGTGCCAGCGGCAAGGTGCGCGCCATTCGACGTCCGCGCGGCTGAACGACGGCGGCGCTTCGGTTACGCGACCCGCGCGCCAGCCGCGATCGTCCGTGGCGAGGCATTCAGCTTTTCGATGGCGAAGCCGGCCGCCGTTTTGTACCCGGCCATGAAGGCCGCCCGCTCGTCAGCCGGAATCACGTCATCGATATTGTCAAAGGTGCCGCCGCAACGCTCGTCGACCATGTTGAGCAACCCGAACGGCCCGGCGCCGCGGTTGCGCAACACCACCTCGGAGATCGGCCCGCAAAGCTTGCCGTCGAGGTCGGCCAGCGCCTCCCGCGTCAGCCCGTGCTCGACCAGTGCTGCGCCGAGCACGCGGGCGTCGACGATCGCCTGGCTGGCACCGTTGGACCCGGTCGGGTACATCGGATGCGCTGCATCGCCGATGAGCACCACCATTCCGTCCTGCCAGGTCGGGATTGGGTCGCGGTCGATCATCGGGTTTTGATAGGCGATCTCGGCGCGGCGAAGCAGCGCCGGCAGGTCGAGCCAGTCCCAGGTCCAACCCTCGAAATGGCCGATGAAGTCTGAGATCGCGACCGGCTTGAACCAGCCGCTGTCCTTCCACCCCTCGGACGCGTCGACGGTCACTTCGGCGATCCAGTTGATCACCGCAAGGCCGGTCTCGGGATCGGGCGCCGAGATCGGGTAGAAGACGAAGCGGTGACGATGCGTGCCCAGTCCGACGAAGGAAGCGCCGGATCGTATCGGCACGCCGGGGCTCACGCCGCGCCACATGATCGCGCCGCCCCAGTGGATCGGCGGCTGGGCCGGATGCATCTGCGCCCGGACCGCCGAATGCAAACCGTCGGCGCCGATCAGCATCGAGCCTGTGAGTTCCTCGCGGCCGCCACCATCGGCACGCTCAACGATTGCGGTCACGGTCCCGTCGGCTTCGTTGCGATAGCCGCTGACGCGCCGTCCGGGACGCACGACGTCTGCGCCGGCGCGCTCAACCAGCTTGCGATACAGCAGCATCTGCAGTTCGCCGCGGTGGACCGAATATTGCGGCCATTGGTAGCCGGCCAGCAGGCCCCGCGGCTCGGAATAGATGTCGTTGCCGTTGAGGCCGACCAACGCCCATTCTCGTGTCGGCAGCCCGATGCGGTCCAGTTCGCCGCTTCCGATGCCGAGATCGTCGAGTTCGCGCACGGCATTGGGTTGCAGATTGATGCCCACACCCAGGGGGCGCAGGTCCCGGACCGCCTCTAGGACGATGCAGTCGACGCCTATCTGGTCGAGCGTCAGCGCCATGGCCAGCCCGCCTATGCCGCCGCCGGCGATCAACACTGGATCTTTGGGCATGCTCCTCCTCCGAAAGAGCACGCTTCATAGCAGGAAAGGCGGCCGGCTCAAGTGAAGGTCGGCTTGGCCCTTGACGGTTGCAGCCGGAGCGCGGGCCCGCGCAGCTTACACGGCGGCGTCCAGATAGTTCTGGCCGAGAATGCCGCGAACCTCCGGCCCGCTGAAGCCGACCTTCGTCAAGGCGTCGACCAGATCGCCCAGTTGTTCGGGCTGCATGAAGTCCCACGGTGGCGGCGGATAGCCGCGCGGCCAGCGCCCTTTCGCCCGGTGATAGAAGCCGTAGTCGCTGCCTTCGAGGAACATGAAATCGAGACCAAGCGCGATGTGCCCCGCGCCGGCGATCTCCGCAATATGCGCGGCATGGCGCGCCATGGCCGCCGGGATCTGGTGGCGTGGCGCGCCAAGAAACATGCCGACGCCGTTCACGCCGACATATCCGCCACGCTCCGCGCAGCGCCTGATCTGTTCGTCGCTGATGTTGCGCTCGTGATCGAACAGCGCCCTCGCATTGGAATGGGAAAATACGGGCGGGGTTTTCAGCGCAAGCTCCAGCACGTCCAGCGTTGTGCGTTCGCCGCAATGCGACAGGTCGATGACCATGCCCGCGTCGTCCATCCGCTCCACGAGCCTCCTGCCCGCCGAAGACAATCCGGCGTTCCGGGGTTCATGGCAGCCATCTGCGAACAGGTTGGCCTCGTTGTAGGCAAGCAGCGCGCGCCTAATGCCGGCTGCGGCGAACGCGTCGACAAGGTCGAGATCGCTGGCGAACGGAACGCCGGTCTGGAAGTGGAACGAAACCGACAGGACACCATCGGCCCTGGCCTGCTCGATCTCCGCGCGCGTGTGTGCGATCCTGATCCTGCCCACCTCCTCACCCAGTTCACGGCGAATGGCGCCAAGCCTTGAGAGCGCCGTGGCCGCGTCTTCGTGACCGACGGCCACCGTCAGAGAGACGTGGTCGAACCCGGCACCCGCGAAGCGCGCCAACTGCCCGGTCAGCTTCGCGCCGGGCGGCAGCAGCGCGGCGACCCAGGGCAGCAGTCCGTCGCAGACAATGGCGTCTCCCGCCCAGTCATGCTTTTCGCGCCACGCCGCCATGCCGGTCTAGACCTTCCATGCCCGCCGAAGCCGCTCGCGAATGCCGCGCAGGCGATCCACGGGTTCGTTAGCAAAGACGAAACGCAGATAGCGTCCGGCACACGCTTCATCGCCCCACCCCGTCATCGGGGTTGCGGCAATGCCGCCGTGGTCGAAAGCCCGGCGCGATGCTTCCGCGGGAGGCATTCCCAGCGCAACGGTGTCGATGAGGAGCGACCACCCGCCATCGGGGCGAATGACGGGCAGGTCGTCCAGTTCCCGAAGAATGAGGTCGCGCCTCGAGCGCCATTCGGCGGTTGCCGCCGCGACGCCGTCATCCTCGGCATCGAGTGCCGCCGCGGCACCCGGCATGCCGATACCCACCTGGCAGACGACGTTGGTCAGGCTGACCAGACCGATGTCGTTCATGACACCGCGTGGACCGACGATCCACCCGACCCGCCAGCCGATCATCCTGTATTCCTTGGACACCGAACCGACGGTGATGGTGCGATCGGCAAGACCGTCCAGCCGTGCCGGATGAAAAGGGGCTGCGTCGGTGTAGAGGATGCGCTCCATGGCGGCGTCGTGAAGAAGCCACGCGCCAGTCCTGCGCACCAGGTCGGCTATCGCGGCCCACTCCTCCGCAATGTGCACGATCCCGCTCGGCATCGAGGGGCTCATGGTCAGGACAACGCGCGTACGCGCTCCGGCCACGCGCGCCAGTTCGTCAACGTCGAGGCGCCAGCCGCCATCGACAACGACGAGCGGAACGAGTTTCGGCACGCCACCGGCAAGACGGATGCGGTTGAGCAAGCCGGCATAGGCGGGGTCGGTGATGACGACCTCGTCGCCCGGCTCGATGATGGCCAGCAAGGCGTTCAGGATGCCCGAGAGGCCACCAGCGGAAACGATGCACTGGCTTCGCCAGTCATAGTCGATCCCGGTTTCCCGGCTCAGCCGCCGCGTCGCTGCCTTCCGGACCCTGTCGATGCCCAGGAAAGGCAGGTAGCTGTTCGCATCATCGTCGTCGATCGCCGTCCGCGTTGCCTCTAGCGCCTCGCGCGGAGGGCGAATGTTTGTGTCGAGATTCTCGAGCCGCAGCATCTCGCTGCTCGCCAACGCGTCAGCGGCATCGCCGATGCTGTCGACACCGATGCCGGGAATATCACGGAGGCGGGAAACAGGCATAATTTTGTATCCAATTTTTTGTAATGAATACAGATCTTAAGATTGCCGTCAAGCCCGAGCGGAGCTAGTGAGGCTGGATGAAACCCACCACCACCCGCCGCACCGGCGCCGAAGCCCGGCGCATCGCGACCGCCCTGCGCGAGGATATCATCCGCGGCGTCTTCAAATCCGGGGAAGCCTTGCGTCAGGAACGGCTGGCAGACATGTACCAAGCAAGCCGCATGCCAGTGCGCGACGCGTTGCGTGGCCTCGAGACCCAGGGCCTTGTGGAGATTTCCCCGAACAGGGGCGCGATCGTTGCCAGGCTCGATCCGCTCGAGTTCCGGGAACTCTACGAAATGCGCGGCGCTCTCGAAGTGCTTGCGTTGAGGCTTGCGATCCCCGAACTGACCAACAGCCAGCTCGACATGGTCGAGGAAATCCAGGATGAGGCGGAGCGGTCAGGGCTGCGTGACTTCGGCGCCTTGAACAAGGCGTTTCACATGGGGCTTTACGAGCCATGCGGACGGCCGCGTCTGCTCGCCCAGATAGACGCCTTGAACGACATGGCCGACCGCTATCTCCGCGTCGCCGCCATCGAACTCGACTACACCCGCCGCTCGCATCGCGAACACCGGGCGCTTCTCAAGGCCTGTCGGCGGCGCGACGAGGCCTCCGCCACCGGGTGCCTGCAGGACCATGTCGCGGCGGCCGGCGAGGCGCTCTTCAGGATTCTGTCCGAGCGCCTTTCCTGACCTGCGTCTGGTCAGACGTCCGGGCGCGGAAATGCGCGTCCGGTCATTCGGACAACCGCCGCGGGCATTGGTAGGCCGGGTGAGGCCCAAGCACCGATTCGCGTATGCATCTCATCAGCGCGCTGGTATCCGCGGTTCTGATCATCGCGCCCCGCTTTTCGGCTGCCAGCGCCTCCTGATCGGAAAACCCGTAGGTATAGAAGACGTAGTCGGGTGGATCGGGGAATTCGTTGATGCGATCCAGAAGCGCGTACCCATCCGAGAGACCCCGGAAAAAATCGCCCCACCGGCGGTAGTCGGAAATGATCAGGTCGTAGTGGCGCAGACCGTTGAGCCAGATCTTCTCGAGCGCCTCGTCGGTCGACATGGCGATGTCGACGAGTATCCCCGCCATGCGCAGCTCGTTGCGCTCGAAATAGTTGTTGGCCGGATTGTCGTCGAGCCACAAGACGCGCGCGCCGGCCAGCCCCTCGAACAACCCCAGCCGCTTCATCGCCTGAATTTCGAGCTTCAGGCCGGCGGACGGGGCGAACGAAGCGCCGCTCGCGCTTTCCCCCGATTGACTGGCCGATGCCAGATAGTAGCCGGCTGGAAATTCCGGGCCGAAGTGGGCGATCGGCTGCTGCCCGATCGCCTTGAACACACGCCTGCGGACGGCATCGAAGACCTCGCGCACGGACAGTTCCGGCTTGACCAGCTCCTGATGGAGGATGGCCACATAGGGCCCCAGTTCCGCGCCGGCGTCGGAGGCGGTGCGGCCGGCTTGCGTGGAATACGCAACCAGCATGTCGACGACATCGCCATCGGGCTCCGGGGCCGCCAGGGGCTGGACCGACCGCGACTCCGCCCAGCCGGTTCCGACCGAGCGGCTCGAAGCCATGACATCGCAATCGCAATCCGCCGCGGGAACGTTCCGGCACGCATCCGACACGAAGAAGTGGATCGCGTCGGGCGCCGTCCGTTTGGCCAGTCCGATAATGTCGTCAAGCGAGACAGACTGACCGATGATGTCAGCGCCATCGGCCTCGACCGGCACCAGATAGTTGGTACCCTCGCTCGCAACGCCATGTCCGGCATAGAAGAAGAAGCCGACGGCTTCGGAGCCCGCAGCCCGCAGCCTTTCGCCATAGCGCTGCGTCTCGCGCAGGATGGTTTCCCGCGACGCGTTTTCGATCCTCGTGATGTTGTCCGGTGCGAAGCCGATGACCCTCAGCGCATCGTCGATTGCCTGGATGTCGTTGACCGGGTTGCCGAGCGCTCCGATCTTGACGTAGCGTTCATTGCCGATCAGCAGCGCATGACGTTCGGTCGCGAAGGCCGGTATGCCGAGCCAATGCAGCACCAGAAATGCTATCGCGCCGACCAGCAGGCATCGAAACGCCATCGGTGGCCAGTCTTTCGATGCCAAAGCTCTTCCTTTCGTCTTCCCGTGCTTCGGGCGGGCTTCGCCGCGGTTGCGCTCCGAGTATGTACAGTGAAGCGCCGCGTGCAACCGCGCGACAAACGTCGGGGGAGAACGACGCGGGCCCGACCGGCGTTGCGGCCCGCGCCCGCCTGCGAAGGCAGCTTACATCTGCATCATTTCGGCGATCTCGATCGTGCCACCGAACGCAAAGATGGGATTCTTCCTGGCGATGTCGACCGCCGCATCGAAATCGCCAGCCTCCACCACGGAGTAGCCCGAAAGAGGATCACCGGCCTTCTGTTCGCGGTCGGGGCCCGCGAGGAACCGCGACTTGCCGAAACCCGCGCCCCTGTCGACCAGCGCCAGCCCGAGGCCGTCCATCCAGGCGTTCCAGTCGGTCATCATCTTTTGCCCTTCCTCCGGGCTCTTCGGCATTCCACCACGAAAAGCGAGAACGAATTTCGGCATGTCGGTACTCCCTGATTGCAAGAAGCGCAGGATGATTGCGCGCAGAATATGTTCAAGAACATATTCTGATGCGATGCTAACCTCTTGCCATTGGAGGACGACGATGCCCTATGCGAAGGACCACAAGGCCAGGAGCCGGCAGCGGATACTGGAAGCGGCCCGCATCCTGTTCAATCGGCACGGCTACGACCGCGTCACGATCGATCAGGTGATGGCGAAGGCCGGGCTGACCCGCGGCGGCTTCTACGCCCATTTCTCGTGCAAGGAAGACCTGTTCGCCGACGCCATGGCGAGTTTCATCAACGGCCGCGGCGCGGAGTGGCGGAGCGAGGAAGGCATCGACCCGCGTGCGCGTCAGCTGCTGATGGCCAAGCGTATGGTGGCCGCCTACCTCTCGCGCCGTCACCTCGACGATCGCGACGGCCACTGCCCGCTGATCGCCTATGCGACCGACGTGTCCCGCGCCGGCGAGCGTGTGCGCGACAGCTATCGCGCGATGCTCGAGGCCATGACGAGTATCTTCGAGAACAATCTCGACGGAGAGCAGAACGATCGCCGCCAGCGGGCGCTGGCGCTGACGGCACTGTGCGTCGGAGGGATGATCCTCGCCCGCACCTTGCCGGAAACGCCCATCGCGGACGAGGTGCGGCAGGCCGCGCTGACGGCGGCCAACGGCATGTGGCGGACGCAGCAAGAAAATCCCGCCTGACGCGAAAGAATTCGGCTGGCTGCGCGACCTACCCCTCGGAGCGGCCGGTGCCTTGTCGGTCCCGCTCGTACCGCCGTGCCAGCGGGAACGGCGGCAGCCAGGCTTCGCGGCGAACGGTCCACAACTCATAGGTCGGCATGAGCTGGTCCGGTGTGTCAAGCGACCCCAGGTTCACTTCGGTCTCGTCGCCGCTGTGCCCGAAGACGGTCGATCCGCAATCGGGGCAGAAATGCCGCCCGGCATAGTCGCGCGTCTTGCCTTCGATCGTCACCGCCTCGCGGGGAAAGATGGCGGATGCATGAAACAACGCCCCGTGATGTTTGCGGCAATCCATGCAGTGGCAGAGACCGACCCGGTACGGTCGTCCCGACGCCACAAACCGGACCTTCCCGCACAGGCAGCCGCCGGTGAAACGATCCATGTTCAGGCTCCTCCAGACAGCCGTGTCTAGGACAAACACCCATGCACGTCGACGGGTTTCACCACGCCGTATCAGGGCGAAAAAGCCCCGGCGAGAAAGCTCGCCGGGGCGTTTATGAGGCGTCGTCAGGCGGCCTTGTCGTCTGCCGGCTCGGGTTCGGCCACCCCGTCGCGCGCCCGGAAATTGAGCCGGTCCGAGCCCGCGGTCACTACCACGTTCTGTCCATCGCGGACGTCGCCGTTGAGGATCTTTTCAGCCAAAGGATCCTGCAGCTGCTTCTGCATGACGCGCTTGAGCGGACGCGCGCCATAGGCCGGGTCATAGCCCTTGTCCGCCAGCCACTGGATCGCGTTGTCATCGAGGTCGAGAGTGATCTTGCGGTCGGCCAAGAGCTTTTCGAGCCGCGCAAGCTGGATCGAGACGATTGCGCCCATGTCCTGGCGGCGCAGCCGGTGGAACAGCACAATCTCGTCGATGCGGTTGTAGAACTCCGGCTTCACCGAGGCCTTCACCACCGCCATCACCTCGTCGCGAACGGCGTCGACATCCTGGTCCTCGCCAAGGTTCATCAGGAACTCGGCGCCGAGGTTCGAGGTCATGATGAGCAGCGTGTTGCGGAAGTCGACGGTACGGCCCTGGCCGTCGGTCAGCCGGCCGTCGTCAAGCACCTGCAAGAGCACGTTGAAGACGTCGGGATGCGCCTTCTCGATCTCGTCGAATAGAACCACCTGATAGGGCCTGCGGCGCACCGCCTCGGTCAGCGCACCGCCCTCCTCGTAGCCGACATAGCCGGGAGGCGCACCGATCAACCGGGCAACGGAGTGCTTTTCCATGAACTCCGACATGTCGATCCTGACCATCGCCTGCTCGTCGTCGAACAGGAAGGCAGCCAGCGCCTTGGTCAGTTCGGTCTTGCCTACACCGGTGGGGCCAAGGAACATGAACGAGCCGATCGGCCGGTTGGGATCCTGAAGGCCGGCGCGGGCGCGCCGCACCGCCTGCGAGACAGCCTGCACTGCCTCGCCCTGGCCGACGACCCGGCGCGCCAGTTCGTCCTCCATCCGAAGCAGCTTCTCGCGCTCGCCCTCCAGCATCTTGTCGACCGGAATACCGGTCCAGCGCGAGACGATATGGGCGACGTGATCCGGCGTCACGGTCTCCTCGACCATGCCGGCGGCAGCCCCTTCCTCATGCGCCTCGGCATCGGCGAGCTTCTTTTCCAGCTCCGGAATGAGGCCGTAGGCCAGTTCGCCGGCGCGGCTGAACTCGCCCTTGCGCTGCGCGATCGCCAGATCGTTGCGAGCCTCGTCGAGCTGCCGCTTCAGGTCGGCCGCAAGCCCGAGCTTTTCCTTTTCCGACGCCCAGGTCGCCGTCAGCGCAGCCGATTCCTCCTCAAGCGTCGCCAGTTCCTTTTCGAGCTTTTCGAGCCGGTCCTTCGAAGCTTGGTCCTTTTCGAGCTTCAGCGCCTCGCGCTCGATCTTTAGCTGCATGATGCGGCGGTCAATCTCGTCCAGCGCTTCCGGCTTGGAATCGACCTGCATCCTCAGCCGCGACGAGGCTTCGTCGACGAGGTCGATCGCCTTGTCGGGCAGAAAGCGGTCGGTGATGTAGCGGTTGGAGAGCGTCGAGGCCGCGACCAGCGCCGAATCAGAGATGCGCACCTTGTGGTGCTGCTCGTACTTCTCCTTCAGCCCGCGCAGGATCGAGACGGTGTCCTCGACCGTCGGCTCGCTGACAAAGACCGGCTGGAACCGGCGCGCCAGCGCGGCGTCCTTTTCGACATGCTTGCGGTATTCGTCGAGCGTCGTGGCACCGACGCAGTGCAGTTCGCCGCGTGCGAGGGCCGGCTTCAACAGGTTGGAGGCATCCATCGCACCGTCCGCCTTGCCGGCGCCGACCAGCGTGTGCATCTCGTCGATGAACAGGATGATATTGCCGTTGGCCGACGTGACTTCCGACAGCACCGCCTTCAGGCGCTCCTCAAACTCGCCGCGATATTTCGCACCAGCGATCAGCGCGCCCATGTCGAGCGCCATCAACTGCTTGTCCTTGAGGCTCTCCGGCACGTCGCCATTGACGATCCTCAACGCCAGTCCCTCGGCGATCGCGGTCTTGCCGACGCCGGGCTCGCCGATCAGCACGGGATTGTTCTTGGTGCGGCGCGACAGTACCTGGATGGTGCGGCGGATCTCGTCATCGCGGCCGATCACCGGGTCGAGCTTGCCCGAACGGGCGTCGGCGGTCAGGTCGCGCGCATATTTCTTCAGTGCGTCATAGCCCTGCTCGGCACTGGCCGAATCCGCCGTGCGACCCTTGCGAATGTCGTTGATCGCCTGGTTGAGCGCCTGCGCGCTGACCCCGGCCTTGGCGAGGATGTCGGCGCTCTTGGCCGACTTCTCGATCGCCAGCGCGGTCAAGAGCCGCTCGACCGTGACGAAGCTGTCACCGGCCTTCTTGGCGAGTTCCTCGGCGGTCGAAAACACCTTGGCGAGCGGCTGGGCGAGGTAGAGCTGGCCGTTGCCGCCCTCAACGCGCGGCAACGCTTCGAGCGCCGCGTCGACCGCCAGCCGAACGTCCTGCGGACGCCCGCCAGCGCGTTCGATCAGCGAGGCGGCAAGACCTTCCTCGTCGTCGACCAGAACCTTCAGGATATGCTCGGGGGTGAACTGCTGGTGATTGCGCGACAGCGCCATCGTCTGGGCGGACTGGATGAACCCACGGATCCGCTCCGAGTATTTCTCGACGTTCATTCGTGTCTCCGTTCCTTGCCGGCCCGCCATGCGGCGCCGGATCGGGTTGACGTGACGGGCCCCTCCTTCGGAAGCGGACCGCTTTCACGACCGATATGGGTACTGGAACGGATTTGCTCAAGCTGCCTTGACGCTGGTCAAGCAACAAAAAAGGCGGGATTTGCCCCGCCTTTTTCCCCAGGATTCCTGGAGAAAGTTCGCGATTCCCGCAAGAATCCCGCGATTATTGCGCCGCCGCCGGCACTGAATCATCGGCTTCGTTGCCAGGTGCGGGCTGCGCGCCCTCCCCGCCGTCGGCGTGCTCGGCCGAAGCGGTCGCCTCGCCGGTTTCACCGTCGCGATTGCGTGGCCGACGCGGTCGACGCGCGCGGCGCGGCGCCTCCTCGCCATCACCGCCTTCGCCGTTGGACTGGGCCTTCTGGGGCGCTCCGTTGGAACGGCGGCCGCGCTTCTTCTCGCCGTCGTCGCTTTTCATCGATTCCTGTTCGAGCGCGACCTCGACCGGCGTGCCTTCGATGACCGGCTGCGGGCCGGAGCCGTCATCGCCGTCCTGCCGGCGCTGCTGCTGCGACGCCTCGGCGTTCGCCTGCGGCTGGTTGTTGTTGTTGTTGTTCTGGCTTGCCTCCTGACGATCGTCGCTATCGTCGTCGTCATCGTCACGCTGGTCGCGCGAGGCGTTCTGCGGCATCTGGCCCTGGGCCGCCGCGATGATGCGGTTGTAGTGTTCGGCGTGCTGCAGGTAATTTTCGGCCATCACCCGGTCGCCGGCGCTCTGCGCATCGCGCGCCAGGGCGGCGTATTTGTCTGCGACCTGTTGCGCTGAGCCCCTGATCTTCACGTCAGGCCCGTTGCTTTCATAGCTACGGGTCAGGGGGTTCGGGCCCTTGCGGTTGTTGTTTCGACCGCGCATGCGCCTGTTCTGCTGTTGTGGCCTCATCCGATTCTCTTTTTTGCAGTCATATCATCAAGGGGAACGCCGCTCGCCCATCGAGCGCAGGGCCATCTGGCTGACGCCGTCATGAATTGCTGGCCATTGCCGCCGACGCGCCTTCGGTTTCGTACCTGGCCGGACGATCCCCACACGGAGCGAGTTCGCTTCACGCGATTGGCAGCTTGTTTCCAGTGGAACCGAACCGATACAGCACTGCCTGCTTCGTCTCATCCGGTGCCGGGAAACTAGCGGCATTCGTCATCATTGCCAAGCATTTTTTCGCAGGGCACAAAAGCGTCCCCTACTTGCGGAAAACAAGCGCCCTGTCATGGCCGGCGAGATCCTGCGCCGCATGGTCCAGGCGAAAGCCGGTGGCGCCGAAAACGTTGATCACGCTCGTCTTTTGCCGGCTGCCGATCTCGACCCCGACGAACCCGCCAGGCTTGAGAAATGATGCTGCGCCTGCGGCGATCAGCCTGTAGGCATCCAGCCCGTCATCACCGCCGAGGAGCGCCCGGAGGGGGTCGTGGTCTCTGACTTCTCCAGCCAGTTCGCCCATTTCGTCAGCCCTTATGTAGGGAGGATTGGACAGAATTGCATCGTAGCTGCCGCTCACATTTTCAAACCAGTCCGACACAGTCGCCTTAAACCGGCCTTCAAGCCCGAGGCGCCGGGAATTTGCAATCGCCATCGCGACAGCGCCGGGCGCAATGTCGATGCCGGTGGCGCGGGCTTGTGGAACCTGCGCCAGCAGGGCCAGCGCGATCGCACCGGTGCCGGTGCCGAGATCGAGTATCGAGCAGGTTCCTTGCGCCTGCACGATCCCGCGCAGGCGCGGCAACGCCAGATCGACGAGAACCTCGGTATCGGGGCGCGGCTCCAACGTGTCCGGCGAGAGTTCGAGCCTGAGCCCGTAGAACTCACGATAGCCGATGATGCGGTGAACCGGCTCGCCTGCAAGCCTTCGCGACATCGCCGCCTCGACCGCTTCGGCAGCGTGCAGACCAACCAGCCGGTCGGGATCGCGCAGGGCGTCGATGCGCTCGGTGCCGGTCAGATGTTCGACGATCAGCCGCGCCTCGAGCCCAGGATCGGGAAGGCCGGCTGCGGCCAGTCGTCGGCGCGTCGAGGCCAGGAGCGCGCTGAGCGACACCCCCTCGCCCGCCTCAGGCATTGGCGCTCATCTCGGCCAGCAGTGCCGACTGATGGTCTGAGATCAGCGCATCGACGATCTCGTCGAGATCGCCCTGGATGACGCGGTCGAGCTTGTAGAGCGTCAGGTTGATGCGATGGTCGGTTACCCGCCCCTGCGGAAAATTGTAGGTGCGGATACGCTCGGAACGGTCGCCTGATCCGACCTGCAGGCGGCGGCTTTCCGAACGTTCCTCCGCTGCCTTGGTCCTCTGCATGTCGAACAGCTTGGCGCGCAGGATCTGCATGGCGCGCGCGCGGTTCTGGTGTTGCGATTTTTCCGCCTGCACCACGGTGATGCCGGTCGGCAGGTGCGTCAGCCGCACGGCCGAATCGGTGGTATTGACGTGCTGGCCGCCAGCTCCGGAGGCGCGCATCGTGTCGATGCGGATATCCTCGTTGCGGATTTCTATGTCGACCTCCTCGGCCTCAGGCAAGACCGCCACCGTGGCGGCCGAGGTGTGAATGCGCCCGCTCGCCTCGGTCTCGGGCACACGCTGCACGCGATGCACGCCGGATTCGAATTTGAGCCGGGAAAACACGCCCTTGCCCGAGACCGTCGCGATGATCTCCTTGTAGCCGCCGGCGTCGCCCTCGCTGGCCGAGACAAGCTCGACGCGCCAGCCGCGCTCCGACGCGTAGCGCTCGTACATGCGGAACAGGTCGCCGGCGAAGATCGCCGCCTCGTCGCCGCCGGTACCGGCGCGGATTTCGAGGATGGCGTTCTTGTCGTCGGCCTCATCCCTGGGCAGCAGCAGGATCTGGATGCCTTTCTCCAGCTCCTCGATACGCACCTCGACGTCCGGCAGTTCCGCCTCGGCCAGTTCGCGCATCTCGGCATCGGTTGCCTTGTCGGCGAGCATCGCCTGAAGCCCCTCACGCTCGCCCTCGGCGGCGCGCAAGGCCCGGATCTGGTCGACAAGTTCCTGCAGATCGGAATATTCCGACGCCAGCTTGACATAGGCGGCCGGCTCCGGTCCGGCGGCCATCTGCGCCTCGATCAGTTCGAAGCGTTTGAGGACCTGGTCCATTCTTTGCGTGGGTACCGAGCTCATCTAAGGGGCCTCAAAGCGGAATGCCGTGCTCTTCGGCGAAGCCGGTCAGCATGCCCCTGACATCGCCGGTCCCCGCGTCGCTTTCAAGGACCTCCGCCAGCCTCGCCTGGAGGGCGTCGACCGGCAATTCGCACAGCATGGCCTTGACCGGGCCGATAGCGGCCGGCGACATCGAGATCGAGCGGTAGCCGAGACCGATCAGGGCCATCGCCGAGACCGGGCGGCCGGCCAGTTCGCCGCACAGCGTCACGGGAACGCCCGACCGGTTGCCGGCGTCGACGACGGCCTTCAGCGCCCGCAGGAACGGAACCGACAGGGGATCGAAACGCCCCGCCAGCAGGCCATTGCCACGATCGGTCGCGGTCATGAACTGGAACAGGTCGTTGGAACCGACCGACACGAAGTCGACGGCGCGCATCAGTTCGGGCAACTGGTAGAGCAGCGACGGCACCTCGACCATCGCGCCAAGCTTGAGGCTGGTCGGCAAGGTGTAGCCGAAGCGTCCGAGCTGGGCCACCTCGCGCTCGATGAGCGAGCGCGCCTTGGCGATCTCGGCAAGCTCGGTCACCATCGGCAGCATCATCTTCAGTTCGCGTCCGGCCGCCGCTTTCAGGAGCGCCCGGAACTGGGTGCGCAGCAGGCCGGGCCGATCAAGCGTCAGCCGTATCGCGCGCCAGCCAAGCGCCGGGTTTTCTTCCTTCTCGGCGCCGCGGAAGTAGGGCAGCACCTTGTCGCCGCCGATATCGATGGTGCGGAAGGTGACCGGCTTGCCGCCGGCGGCCTCGATCACCTCGCGATAGAGCGTTTCCTGGGCCTCGGCCCGCGGGAATGTCGCCGCCACCATGAATTGTAGTTCGGTGCGGAAGAGGCCGATGCCGGCGGCTCCCGACTCGGCGAGTTGCGGCAGGTCGACGGCAAGCCCGGCATTCATCATCAGCTCGACCGCCACGCCGTCGCGCGATACGGACGGCTTGTCGCGAAGCTCGCGAAAGAGCTCCTGGCGCTTGGCCCGGAACCGGACCTTCTCGGCATAGGCAGATTCGACGTCCGCCTGCGGCCTGAGATGAACCGTGCCGTCATCACCGTCAATGATGACCGCGTCGCCGTTCTCGGCCATCGACACCGCGCCCTTGGCCTGGCCGACGACCGGAATGCCCATGGCGCGTCCGACGATGACGACATGGCTCGTCACCGCGCCTTCCTCCAGCACCAGGCCGCGCAGTTTGTCGCGCGGATAGTCGAGCAGCTCGGCGGCGCCCATCGAACGCGCCAGGATGATGGCGTCCTTCGGCAGTGCGGCGGCCACCTCTTCGGGACCGCGCCCCATCAGCTGGCGCAGCAGCCGATAGGCGAGGTCGTCAAAATCGTTCATTCGCTCGCGCAGATAGGGATCGGTCATGTGCATCATGCGTGCGCGCATGTCGCTCTGGACCTTTTCGACCGCCGCCTCCGCCGTCAGGCCGTTGCGGATCGCCTCTTCCAGCCGGCGCACCCAGCCGCGGTCATGCGCGAACATGCGGTAGGCCTCGAGCACGGCGCGGTGCTCGCCCTCGAAGGCGACGTCGCGCCGCGACAGCATGTCGTCGATCGACAATCGCAGCGAGCCGAGCGAGGCGTCGAGCTTCTTGAGCTCGTGTTCGACGTCCTCGTTGAAAAGCTCGGTGACGACAATGCGCGGCTCGTGCAGCACGACATGGCCGAGCCCGACGCCGTCATTGAAGGCCGCGCCGTTGATGGTGACGGGCCGGCTCATGTCGAGCTCGATGCCCTGCCGGGCCAGGCGGCGCAGGTCGCCGGTGGCGATCATCTCGGCGATCACCATGGCGGTGGTTTCCAGCGCCTCAACCTCGTCGTCGCCATAATGGCGGTTGGTCTTGTTCTGGACCACCAGCACGCCAAGCGTGCGCCCGGCGCGCAACACGGGAACGCCGAGGAAGGAGTTGTAGATCTCCTCGCCCGTCTCCGGCAGGTAGGTGAAGGCCGGATGGTTGCGCGCGTCCGAGAGGTTGAGCGGCCGCGCACCGGCGGCGATGGTGCCGACAAGGCCCTGCCCGAGGCGCAGCTGTGCCAGATGCACCGAACCCGGATTGAGGCCTTCGGTCGCGTAGAGTTCCAGCACCGCGTCGGCGCGCAGCACGTAGAGCGAGCACACCTCGGCAACCATGTTGGAGGCGATCTCGCGAACGATGCGGTCGAGCCGATCCTGCGGCTCGAGCACCTCCGCCATCAGTTCGCGGAGCCGCTTCAGCAATATCCGCGGACCGCCGGCGATTTCGCGCATGGATACCAGCTCCAACGACCCGCGCCCCGCCGGGCGCGAATCGCCGCGACGGTCGAGGCCGTGCCTATCTTAGTCTTCTATTGCTTATCCAGCCCGTAGACGGAATGCAAAGTGCGCACCGCCAGTTCGGCATACGGCCCATCGATGAGGATCGAAATCTTGATCTCCGACGTTGTGATGGCGCGAATATTGATGCCCTTCTCCGACAGCGCCTTGAACGCGGTTGCCGCAACGCCGGCGTGGCTTCGCATTCCGATGCCGATCACCGAGACCTTGACCATGCCAGCCTCGTGCTGGACGGCATCGAAGCCGACCGTCTCACGGACCTTGGCAAGCACGGCCAGCGCCTTGTCGACGTCGCCGGACGGCACCGTGAACGTCATGTCGGTGCGCGAGCCGTCCTCGGAGATGTTCTGGACGATCATGTCGACATTGATGTTGGCTTCCGCCAGCGGCCCGAAGATGCCGGCGGCGACCCCGGGACGGTCGGCCACGCGCCTGAGCGAAACCTGCGCCTCGTCCTTGGCATAGGCGATGCCGGTGACCACCTGCTGTTCCACGATTTCATCCTCTTCGCAAATGAGCGTTCCCGGCGGGTTGTCGAAATCTCCCATTCCGGGCGCGTCGGGGTCCTCGAACGAGGACCGCACGAATGTCCTGACCTTGTGTACCATCGCCAGCTCGACCGAACGCACCTGCAACACCTTGGCACCGAGCGAGGCCATCTCCAGCATTTCCTCGAAGGAAATGCGCGAAAGCCGGCGCGCCTTGGGCTCGATGCGCGGGTCGGTGGTGTAGACCCCATCGACATCGGTGTAGATATCGCAGCGGTCGGCGCCGACGGCGGCCGCGATCGCCACCGCGCTGGTGTCGGAACCGCCCCGCCCCAACGTGGCGATGCGGTTGTCGGGGCCGATGCCCTGGAAGCCGGCGATGACAGCGACCTGTCCCTCGCCGAAACGCCTAATCAGGAACGAGCCGTCGATATCGGTTATGCGCGCAGCGCCATGCGCGTTGTCGGTCTGGATCGGTATCTGCCAGCCTTGCCACGAGCGCGCGTGCACGCCCATGGCCTGCAGCGCGATGGCCAGCAGCCCGGCCGTCACCTGTTCGCCCGAGGCGACCACGGCATCATATTCGCGCGCGTCGTGAAGGGGCGAGGCCTCGCGTGTCCAGGCGACCAGTTCGTTGGTCTTGCCTGCCATGGCCGACACCACGACGGCAACTTCGTGGCCGGCATCGACCTCGCGTTTGACATGGCGCGCGACATTGCGGATGCGATCGATGTCGGCGACGGACGTTCCGCCGAATTTCATCACGATACGCGCCATGGAAGCGTGGAGCCTTGTGCCGGGGAGGCGCCCGGTTCTGCCGGCCGGGCGCCAGACGGAGCGCCGCCAGCGTGAGCCGCGGCGCAATGCGCGGTTTCCATAGCGAAACGACAGGCGTTCTGCAAGCAAGGGTGCTGCCGCGCAGCTGGCCTAGATCGGGACTGTCCCGGTACCATTTTCCCGCCTTGACTTTGGCTGCCTCCAACCCAAATTTCGGGGGCCGCAGAGGAGGCTGCCATGCCCGAGACCCGAGCCACGACGATCGATGCCCGCGAGATCGAGCATTTTTCCGCGCTTGCTGCGGAATGGTGGGACCCGAAGGGCAAGTTCCGCCCGCTGCACAAGTTCAATCCCGTGCGGCTGGCCTATATCCGCGACCAGGTGGCGAACCGCTTCGGGCGCGACCCGCGCTCATCGCGGCCCTTCCAGGGGCTGCGAATCCTCGACATCGGCTGCGGAGGCGGGCTGCTGTGCGAACCCATGGCCCGGCTCGGGGCCGACGTCGTCGGGGCCGATGCATCCGAGACCAATATCGAGGTCGCCCGGCTGCATGCCGCCGAGAGCGGCCTCAAGATCGACTACCGCGCTGCGACCGCCGAGGAACTGGCCGACGCCGGCGAACGGTTCGATATCATCCTCAACATGGAGGTGGTCGAACACGTCGCCGACATGAACCTCTTCATCGCCAAATGCGCCGAGATGGTGAAGCCGGGCGGGATCATGTTTGTCGCCACCATCAACCGCACGCTGAAGGCGCTCGGACTGGCGATCTTCGGAGCCGAATACGTCCTGCGTTGGCTGCCGCGCGGCACCCACCAGTTCAACAAGCTGGTGCGCCCGGAAGAGCTGACGCGGGCACTGGGTTCGGCCGGCATGAACGTCATCGACCGTACCGGCGTGGTCTACAGCCCGCTGGGCGATCGCTGGCAGCGCTCGCGCGACATGGACGTCAACTACATGCTATTGGCCGACAAGCCCGCCAACGACTGACGGGCAGCCGCTGCCGGCTCAGGCGCTGTCACCGGTCGAAGCGGGCGGCTGGGCGAAGGGATCAGTTCTTGTCGTCGGGCAGGTCGGGGATCGGCATGAAATCGACGCCGTCGTCGAGCAGGCCCTTGACTTCCTCGCCGGTCGCCTCGCCATAGATGCCGCGCGCCTCGGTCTCGCCGAAGTGTATCTTGCGCGCCTCGTCAGCGAACTTGTCGCCGACATAGTCGGCGTTCTCGCGCATCTTGGCGGCGAGCTTGCGCAACTGCGCCATCGCCTTTTTCTGTTCGGGGCTGGCGGCAAGCGCCACCTTCTCGCGTGAACGGCCGGTCGCCACCGCCGGCGCCATCAGCGATTTGCCGACCTTGGCCGAACCACAGGAAGGGCAGGCGACGAGGCCGCGCGCGGCCTGTGCCTCGTAGTCGGCATTGCCGCGGAACCAGGCCTCGAACTCGTGCCCGTCATCGCAATGCAGCGAAAAGCGGATCATGAAGCGGCAGCCCGTCGCGCCGCTGTGGCGCCGGCGGCCGCCACCTCGACCGCGAAGTCGCGCCCGTTGCGCAGATTGGGGATCTTGGCGCGCGCCTTGGTCGAGGCCTCCGTATCGATGTCGGCCACAATGATGCCGGGTTCATCGCCCTCCGCCTCCGCAGCGATACCGCCCCACGGATCGACGATGACCGAATGGCCGAACGTCTCGCGACCGTCTTGGTGAAGGCCGCCCTGGGCCGCCGCAATCATCCACGCGCCGTTCTCGATCGCCCGCGCCCGCGTCAGCACGTGCCAGTGCGCCTCGCCGGTCTGGCGGGTGAAGGCGGCGGGTGCGGTCAGCACCTGCGCCCCTGCCATGGCCTGCGCCCGGAAAAGCTGCGGAAAGCGCAGATCGTAGCAGATCGCCAATCCGATGCTGGCCAAGGGAAGTTCGGCAACCATCGCCGCGCCGCCCGGCTGGTAGGTCGCCGATTCACGCCAGCTCTCGCCATGGTCGAGATCAACGTCGAACATGTGGATCTTGTCGTAGATGGCGACGAGCGCGCCGTCGGGGCCGAACAGGAAGGCGCGGTTGGCGACCTTGCCGTCGGCGAGCGCAATCGGCGTCGAGCCGAGATGGACCGTGATCGCCAGTTCCGCTGCAAGCCGCCGCGCCGTCGCCGCCAGGCTGTCCTCTTCCTGAGGGCGGATGATTTTTCGCAGGGTCGCGCGGTCGCGCACCAAAGCTCCGGTCATCTCCGGTGACTGCACGTAGCTCGCGCCTAGACGGGCGGCCTCCCGCACCATCGCCTCGAAGGCGCGCGCATTCTCCGCCGGGTCCATGCCCGATCGCATCTGCAGCGCGGCTGCCTTGAACCGGGTCACGCCAGCCACCTCACGCGGCCGCGCCGCCGGCAAGCAGCGCGTCAAGCCGCCCGCTCGCTTCAAGTGCGTGCAACTCGTCGCAACCGCCGACATGAACCTCGCCGACGAAGATCTGCGGGAAGGTGGTGCGTCCGGAACGGGTCATCATTTCGCTGCGCAACTCGGGCGAAAAACTTGCATCGTGTTCCGTGTACGACACGCCCTTGCGGTCGAGCAGCCGCTTGGCAGCCGTGCAATAGCCGCAGAAAGCGCGGGTGTAGATCGTGACGTCCGTCATTCGCCTTTCCTGTCGTTCGGACCCTATATAGGGCCGTCTTCGCCGTCCCGGAAGTCCTCACCGATGACGCGGGCAAAGGTCAGAATGTCGACCTGGGCCGCGCCAGAACGGTTGAGGCAGCGCGCCATCGCCGAGACGGTGGCCCCTGTAGTGTAGACGTCGTCGATCACCAGAACGCGCTTGCCCTTGACCAGCGGGCGCGCGGCGGGCGGAACCCGGAAGGCTCCGCGCACATTGGTTTCGCGTTCGCGCAGGCCGAGCCCGACCTGCTGTCGGGTGCGCCGCGCCCGCACGACAAGCGTCGGCTCGAAGGCGACGCCGGCAAGGCGTGCCACGGTGCGGGCCAGTTCCGCCGCCTGGTTGAAACGCCGGAAGAAGAACCGCCGCCGGTGGAGTGGCACCGGCACGATCATGTCGGCACCGACAAGCACGTCGCCCCCCGCCCGCACCATCCATCGCGCCATCCATGGCGCAAGGTCGGTACGGTCGCGATACTTCAACCCTTGCACCAACCGGCGCGCGACGCCTGAGTAGGCCACGGCAGCGCGGGCGCGGGCAAAGGGCGGCGGCTCGGCGATCGCTCCGGCCGACACCGCACCCTCGCCCATGTTGACGGCGAAGGGCATGCCCAGCACCTCGCAAAAAGGCCGCTCGATCAGCCGCAGGCCGCGCCAGCAGGTGCCGCACAGCGTGCCCGGCTCGCTGACCAGACGGCGGCAGCCTCCGCAGACCGGCGGAAAGAGGACCCTAGCGGCAAAGGCCGAACCGGCCGCCATCGCGCGCTTGATCTCGCCGGCAAGTTGGTTCACCACGCTTTCCCATGGACGGCTGCCCGACCCTAGCAGAAAGGCGTTTCTGCCACCATCTCGTGATGCCTGCCGTAGCGGGCCGGCAGCGCCTGCCGCGCGGTTGACCATGGAACCGGTGTTCGATCCGCAAACGGCACTCGCGCGCAAAAAACGGCTGCTGGCCGGCAGCAGGCCGGTTGCCGCCTTCCTGATGGAGCGCGCAGCGGAGGACCTCGCCGACCGCCTCGCCACGGTGGAGCGGCGTTTCGCCGCCGCCGCCGCGATCCATTGCCTGACACCGCATGCCGCGCTCGCCCTGCGCGGCAGCGGCAAGACGGACAATGTCGTGCGGGTGGAGCCCGACAAGGCCTTCCTCGACGGCGGCGCCGGCTTCGTTTCGGACAATGAGGTCCTGCCGCTCGAACTGCAAAGCATCGACCTCGCAGCATCACTGCTGACCATGCATGAGGTCAACGACCTGCCGGGCTGGTTGATCCAGATTCGCCGGGCGCTGCGCCCCGACGGCCTGTTCCTCGGCGCCATGGCCGGGGGCGGCACGCTGGAGGAACTGCGGCAGTCGCTGCTCGCGGCCGAAACCGAGGTCACGGGCGGCGCCAGCCCGCGCGTCTTTCCCTTTGCCGACGTCCGCGATGCCGGCGGGCTACTGCAACGCGCTGGCTTTGCCCTGCCGGTCGCCGACGCCGACAGCGTGACGGTGCGCTACGACACAATGTTCGACCTGATGCGCGACCTGCGCGAGATGGGCGCTACCAATACGCTTGTCGGCCGTCTGAGACGGCCGACCGCGCGCGCGGTCTTTCTGCGCGCGGCGCAAATCTACGCTGAACGCTATGCCGACAGCGACGGCCGCATCCGCGCCACCTTCTCCTTCATCTGGCTGTCGGGGTGGGCGCCGCACCCCTCCCAGCAACAACCGCTGAAGCCCGGATCGGCCACGATGCGCCTCGAAGACGCCCTGAAGAAGGGCGGATAGCGCTCGCTGCCGACCCGTTTGCCGGGCCCGCCGAACCGTTTCTTAAAGGTTCTCCGCTAAGGGAAAGGACCGACGGAAAGCGGAGAGTATTGCGTGCGATTTTCCGCCGCCACGACTGCGGAACGAATGCTGCCGGAGCGACTTGCGCTTCGCGCACGGCCTCTGCTCGACGCTGTCGACGCGATCCTCTCGGGGTCCGACGATCGCGGCGAGGCCGGCCGCATGTCGGTCATCGCCTTCGCCATCCGCATCATCAACGCCGTCATCGCCTTCGTCAGCCAGGTGCTTCTTGCGCGCTGGATGGGCAGCTTCGAATACGGCATCTTCGTGCTGGTCTGGGTGACCGTGATCATTGTCGGCAACCTGTCCTGCCTCGGCTTCCACACCTCGGTGATCCGCTTCATCCCCGAATACCGGGAGAAGGGACTGCTTGCCGAAATGCGCGGCATGCTGCTCGCGAGCCGCCTGTTCGTGCTGTTCGCGTCGACGCTCGTCGCCGCCATCGGGGCCGCCGGCATCTGGCTGTTCGCGCCGTCGATCGAGAGTTACTACATCGTGCCGTTCTATCTCGGCATCATCTGCCTGCCGATGATCTCGCTTTCGGACGCGCTGCAGGGCATTTCGCGCGCCAATGCCTGGGCGGTGTCGGCGTTGTCGCCGACCTATCTCATCCGCCCGGTGCTGTTGCTTGTCTTCATGGGCGGCGCCCTGCTGGCCGGTTTCCAGCCTTGCGCGGAAACCGCCGTGATCGCGGCGATCCTCGCAACCTACGCCACCACGATCTATCAGCTTGTCTCGGTCACCGGACGCGTCGATCGCAAGACAGAGGACGGCCCCAAGACCTTCCTGATGCGGCAATGGGTGCTGGTCTCGATGCCGATTTTCCTGGTCGAGAGCTTCTTCTTCCTGTTGACCAATGCCGACGTGCTCATGGTCGGCCGCTTCATGGCTCCCGACGACGTCGCCGTCTACTACGCCACCGTGAAGACGCTGGCGCTGGTGCATTTCGTCTATTTCGCGGTCAAGGCCGGCGTCGCCCAGCGTTATGCGCGGCTGACCCATGGCAACGACCCGGCCGCGCTCGACGCCTTCGCCCGCGAGACGGTTTCGTGGACATTCTGGCCATCGCTGGCAATGGCCGTCGTCGTACTCCTGCTCGGCCAGCCCATGCTGCATCTCTTCGGCGCCGAGTTCGTCGCCGGCTACCCGCTGCTTTTCGTGCTGACGGCGGGCGTCGTGGCCCGCGCGGCAGTCGGGCCGGCTGAAAGCCTGCTCACCATGACCGGCAACCAGAACGTCTGCGCCCTCGTCTACGCCCTGGCGTTATCGCTCAATGTCGCGCTCAACGTGATCATGATCCCGCAATACGGGCTCTGGGGCGCGGCGATCGCGACGGCGATCGCGATGAGCTTCGAGGCGGCGGCACTTTCCTTCACCGTATGGCGGCGGCTCGGCATCGCCATGCTGATCGTCGCTCCCCGCACCGCGGTCACCAGAGGCTGAGATGGCTGCTGTCCCCCTGATCGAAGAAACCGCAGGCAGCCCGGCCGGGCCGCTGATCGCAAATCTCGCCGGCGTCGTCGGCGAGGCGCGCGAGCAGCTCGGTACCGAGATCCTGGCTCCGGACCGGCCGCCGCGGCGTCTCGCCATCTACCCGGCCTCGGCCGGCTTCGACCTCGTCGAGGAACTCGACTTCCTGTGCGTGCGCACCGTCGAGCCCAACATCTTCTTCAATCCACGCTTCCTGGCACCGGCGATGCCGAGGCTGGAGGATCGCGAGGTGCGGCTCGCAGTGATCCGCGACGGCGACGAGACCAAGAACCGCTTGCGCCTGCTGGTTCCGTTCTCGGTCGAGAAGCCCGCCGGACCGATCGGCGTGCCGGTGATGCGCACCTGGTCGAGCCCGTTCGGTCCGCTCGGCACGCCGTTGATCGACCGCGACGACCCGGTCGGCGTGATCGAGGACTTCTTCTCGATGCTTTCTCGCCCGCGCCTGAAGCTGCCGAAGGTGCTGGTGCTGCCCGACCTGCGGATGGATGGTCCGGTGGCGCGCCTGATCCGCACCGCCGCGATCGGGCTCGACCTGCCGGTGATCACCACCATGCGCGCGATGCGGCCGTTTCTTGACAGCGACCTCGACGGCGACGCTTACCTGCGCGGCTCGCTGCGTTCGCACCATTTCCGCGAATTCCGCCGCCTGAAGCGACGTCTCGGCGAGCATGGCGAGGTGGCCTACACCATTGCCCGCCAGCCGGACGAGGTTCGTCACGCGCTGGAAGCGTTCCTGGCGCTGGAGGCTTCGGGCTGGAAGGGTCGCGAACGCACCGCCATGGTGATCGACCGTTTCCGCGCCGCCTTCGCGCGCGAGGCCGTGCATCGCCTGGCGCAGCAGGATCTCTGCCGCATCCACACACTCACTCTCGACGGCCGGCCGATCGCCAGCCTGATCGTCTTCATCGAGGCCGGCCAGGCCTATACTTGGAAGACCGCTTACGACGAGAATTTCGCGGGCTATTCGCCGGGCACGCTGCTGATGATCGAGGTCACTCGGACGCATCTGGACGATCCGAATATCGACGCTACCGATTCCTGTGCGGTGCCGGACCATCCCGTGATGAGCCGATTGTGGAGCGAGCGCCGCGAGATGGGCACGCTGATCGTCGGACTGACCCCGGAAAGCGACAAGGCGGCGCGCCAAGCGGCTGGACAGATTCACCTCAACCGCGAGACGCGCAACTTCGCCCGTATCCTGCGCAACCGCATCAAGGGCCTCGTCGGCCGCGGCTGAAATCGCTGACGCGGGGGCGAGAGCGGCGACCCTGCCTGCTAGGCTCCCGCCTCCTCCCGCGCCCGATCGCGGAAGATACGGCGGATCACCTTGCCGGTGGTGGTGAGCGGCATGGAATCGACGAATTCGACCTCGCGCGGATATTCATGGGCGGAAAGCCGTTCGCGCACCCAACCGCTGATTTCGGCCGCCAGCGCGTCGGACCGTTCGAAGCCCTCCTTCAGGACGACATAGGCCTTGACGATCTCCGTCCTCAGCGTGTCCGGCTTGCCGACGGCGGCGGCCAGCGCCACCGCCGGGTGACCGGTGAGGCAGTCCTCGATCTCGGTCGGGCCGATGCGGTAGCCCGCCGAGGTGATGACGTCATCATCGCGGCCGAAGAAATGGAAATAGCCGTCTTTGTCGACCACGCCCTGGTCGCCGGTCAGCATCCAGTCGCCGACAAACTTGCGCGCCGTCGCTTCCGGGTTCTGCCAATATTCCAGGAACATCACCGGATCCGGCCGCCTGACCGCGATCTGCCCCGCTTCGCCGGCCTTATTCGAGCGGCCCTCGGCATCGATCACCGCGACCTCATGGCCCGGAACCGGCCGGCCGATGGCCCCGGCGCGGCTGACCCCGATCGCGGCGCAGGAGGACAGCACCAGATTGCACTCGGTCTGGCCGTAGAACTCGTTGATGGTCAGGCCGAGTTCCTCGCGCGCCCACTCATAGGTCTCGCGGCCGAGCGCCTCGCCACCCGAGCCGATGGTGCGCAGGGCGAGCCTGTGGCGTTCGCAGATGCTGGTGACCGTTTTCATCATCCTGAGCGCCGTCGGCGGGATGAAGGCGTTGCGCACGGCCATGCGGTCCATCAGCGCAAACGCGGCCTCGGGGTCGAACTTTTCGGCGCGTGAGGCAACCACCGGCACGCCAAGCAACAGCCCAGGCAAGAGCACGTTCAGCAGTCCGCCGGCCCAGGCCCAATCCGCCGGTGTCCACAGCCGGTCGCCTTGCCGCGGCAGGAATTCATGCGGCATCTGGACACCGGGAATGTGACCCAGAAGCACCCGGTGACCGTGCAGCGCGCCTTTCGGCGGCCCGGTCGTGCCGGACGTGAAGATCATCATTGCCGGGTCGTCAGGGCCCGTGTCGGCCGCGTCGAACGGCCCGGCATGGTCGGCGACGAGCCTGTCGAATCCGAGCCCGCCGATCGTCTCGCCGTCGGTCACGACGATCTGTTCCAGCAGCGGCAGCCGATCGCGAACTCTGGCAAGCTTGGCGTGGCCGGCAGCATTGGTCACGACCGCCTTCACGCCGGCGGTGAAGAGCCGGTATTCGAGCGCCTCGACCCCAAAAAGCAGCGCCAGCGGGACGGCGATGGCCCCGAGCTTGTAGATGGCGACATGGCTGATTGCTGTCTCGAAGCCCTGCGGCAGGAGCAGCGCGACCCTGTCGCCACGTGTCACGCCATGCGCGGCGAGCGCGTTGGCGAAGGCGTTCGAGCGTGCGGCAAGCTCGCCATAGGTGAGCGCAACGGCCTCGCCCTCGCCGCGATATTCGAACAGCGCCACGCGATCCGGCTCGCGCGCGGCCCACTCGTCGGCGACAGCAACGCCGATATTGAGGCGTTGCGGGATCTGCCAGGCAAAATCGGAAACGAGCCGGTCGTAGCTGTCGCGTCGTTCTAGCATGCGATGCCGACGCTGCCCCCGGTCAGCGAGAAGATGGTGCCCCTGGCCGGGATCGAACCAGCACTCCTTGCGGAACGCGATTTTGAGTCGCGCGCGTCTACCAATTCCGCCACAGGGGCACACCCAACGCCGGCAAGCCGGCGATCGGCTGCGGACTATACGGCGAGCGCCCCCGTCGTCAACTGTCGCGTCCGATCCGCGACGCGATTGGCCGTTGCATCCGGCCGGATTTCCGGCATAGACAGTCCTGCCTCACGGGAACGCGCCATGCTTCGCCGCCTCTACGACTGGACCATGTCGCTCGCCGCGACCCGCCATGCCGAGCGGGCGCTCGCCGGGGTCTCGTTCATCGAAAGCTCGGTGTTCCCGATCCCGCCCGACGTGCTCCTGATCCCCATGGTGCTGGCCGAGCGGGCGAAATGGCTGCGTTACGCGGTGCTGTGCACGATCGCCTCGGTGGCCGGCGCGCTGCTCGGCTACCTGATCGGCGCATTCGTCTTCGATCTGCTTGGCCAGCCGATCCTTGCCTTCTACAACGCCGAGGATTCCTTCGCGAAGGTGCAGAGCTGGTACGACCGCTGGGGCGGCTGGGGCGTGCTCTTCGCCGCCGTGACGCCGTTTCCCTACAAGGTGCTGACCATATTTTCAGGCTTCACAGGCCTCAACGTCGTCACCTTCATCATCGTGTCGATCATCGGCCGCGGCCTGCGCTTCACCATCGTTGCCTGGCTGCTCTACCGCTACGGCGAGCCGATCCGCGCCTTCATCGAGAACAATCTGGGCCTTCTTTTCACCCTTTTCATGGTGCTCCTCGTCGGCGGCTTCGTCGCCGTGAGATATGTATTCTGACCGAGAGGCGCCCGTGACGACCGATCTGCCAAGCGACCGGACGACCCGCGGCGGGCATCTCGCGGCGCCGCTGTTCCTGATGCTGGCGATGGCGGCGGTCGTCGGCGCCGCGCTCGGCTTTGAGCACATCGGCGGCTACATTCCCTGCAAGCTCTGCCTCGAACAGCGCACGCCCTATTATCTCGGCGTGCCGCTGATGGCGCTCGCCGCGCTTTCGGCCTGGTTGCGCTGGCCGGCTGTGCTCACCCGCGCCTTGCTGGCGGCGGGCGGGCTGCTGATGCTCTACGGGCTTTATCTTGGCGTCTTCCACTCCGGCGTCGAATGGGGCTGGTGGGAGGGCCCGGCCGACTGCGGCGTGGTCGAGGCCCCGCCCTCGACCGGCGCCGGCATTCTCGACGCCATCAACACCGTGATCCCGCCTTCCTGCGACAAGGCGGCGCTGCGCATACTTGGCCTCTCCTTTGCCGGCTGGAACGCCGTCGCGAGCCTGGTGCTGGCGGCGGTGGCGCTGGGCGGAGCGGTGCGAAAAGCCTAGCAGGCAGGGGCGGCCTCAGGGCTCCAGTTCGACATCCCAGTAGAGATAGTCCATCCAGCTTTCGTGCAGATAGTTGGGCGGGAACAGCCGCCCGTTATTGTGCAGATCGTGCACCGTCGGCTGGTAGGGCGTCTGCGTCGGCCACATGCGCGCCTGGCTCGGCATCATGCCGCCCTTCCTCAGGTTGCAGGGCGAGCAGGCGGCGACGACGTTCTCCCACGTGGTGGCTCCGCCGCAGCGGCGCGGCACGACGTGGTCGAAGGTGAGATCCTCGCGCGCGCCGCAATACTGGCACTGGAAACGATCGCGCAGGAAAACGTTGAACCGGGTAAAGGCCGGGTGGCGCGACGGCTTCACATAGGCCTTCAGGCACACCACGCTGGGCACGCGCATCGAAAAGGACGGCGAGGAGACGGCGTGTTCGTATTCGGCGACGATGTTCACGCGATCGAGGAACACCGCCTTGATGGCATCCTGCCAGGACCACAGCGACAGCGGAAAGTAGCTGAGGGGGCGGTAGTCGGCGTTGAGCACGAGTGCCGGAAGACTGTCCGGCGACACCGAAATCGTCACGTCCGTCGACTCCTTTCCTGGGGACCTGAACGGCGCGGATAATCTAAGCGACAGATGTCAGGAATGTGAAGCGGCGATTGCGGCGCTTCTGTTGCAGGAAAGCCGCAGCAAAGCCGCTATTTTTCAGCCAATTGCACGTCGGCGGCGGCAGGAACCGCCTCGCGGCCCTTCAATTCGCGGTAATAGGCCCAGAACAGCCGCGCCGCCACGCCACGCCGCGGACGCCATGATTCGGCGATGCCGGAGAGCTGCTTTTCGCCCGGTCGGGGCGCGATTCCGAGCGCGTGGCCGACCGCGGTCTGCAGCGCGACGTCCCGCGCCGGAAAGATGTCCGGGTGGCCGTCGGCAAACAGGAGATAACACTCCGCCGTCCACGGGCCGATGCCATGGATCGAGGTCATCCGGGTGATCGCCTCGCCGGCGGACAGCCGGCAAACTTCGTCGAGATCGATCTGCCCGGCGAGGAACGCCTCGGCCACCGCGCGCACCGTCTTCTGCTTCGGGCGCGAGAGGCCGGCCTCGCGGAAAACCTCGTCGCCGGCGGTGGCAATCCCGTGCGGCGAAATCGGTGCGACCAGCCGCGCCAGCCTGCCGGATATGGCCTCGGCACTGGCGCGCGAGACCTGCTGCGAGATGATGATTGAAACCAGGCTGGCAAAGCCTGGCGGCACCCGGCGCAACGGCACCTCGCCGGCCCGGGCGCGGATGGCGGCCAGTCGCGGATCGGCGCGGCAGAGCGCGTCGAGGCCCGCCATGACGTCCGCGACCGTGTCGATCTTGCGCATGGCCTTCCCCTTCCGCCGGCGGCAAGGTAGCAAGCGCCATGAACGCGGTCCAACTGGCGCGGCAAGGCTCATGACAGTTCCGGTCTTCCGCTTCGCACCGAGCCCCAACGGCGAACTGCATCTCGGCCACGCGCTCTCGGCGCTGGTGAACGCACAGCTTTGCCGAGACGCGGGCGGCCGCATGCTGCTCAGGATCGAGGATATCGACACCGAACGCTGCCGGCCCGAATTCGAGCACGGGATCCTGGCCGATCTCGCCTGGCTCGGCTTCGAATGGGAAGCGCCGGTGCGGCGCCAGTCGGAGCATTTCGCCGACTACGGCGCCGCGCTCGACCGTCTGATCGAGGCGGAACTCGTCTACCCCGCGTTCATGAGCCGCGGCGAGACCCGCGCTTTCGTCGCCGACCGCGAGGAGGCGGGCCGGCCATGGCCGCGCGACCCCGACGGCGCGCCGGTCTATCCAGATCAGGACCGCCAGCTTTCGTCACGCGAACGCCGTACACGCATCGCCGAGGGCGCCCCTTTTTCGTGGCGGCTCGACATGGAGGCGGCACTCGAGCGGCTGGCCGCGCCGCTCTTCTGGGAAGAGGACGGCGCCGGACCGGGCGGCGAGATCGGGCGCATTGCCGCCGACCCACGCGCCTGGGGCGATGTGATCCTCGCCCGCCGCGACACGCCTGCGAGCTACAATCTCTGCGTTGTCATCGATGATGCGATCCAGGGCATCACCCATGTCGTTCGGGGCCGCGACCTCTATTACGCGACAGCCGTCCACCGGCTGCTGCAGGAATTGCTCGGCCTGCCGGTACCGGCCTACTTTCACCACGACCTCGTGCTCGACCGCGACGGCCGCAAGCTGTCGAAGAGCCGCGGCGACACTGCCCTGAGGGCGTTGCGCGAAGCGGGCGCGACGCCTGGCGACGTCAGGAGGATGATCGGCCTGAAAGCGGGCTTTGGCGCGGCCGGGCTCACACCCGGCGTATCACCGCCTTGAACAGGAGCAGCACCATCAGAAGGATGAAGGCGCCGACCAGTCCGGCAAGGATCGCCTCCTGCACCTCGCGCAGGCTGATGCCGTAGGCGTTGAGCGCGTAGATCGACCCGAAGAAGCCGCTGGTCACAATCGCCATCGTGCCGAACGGGCCGAAACCGTCACGGCCGATAATGACGTTGAGCCCCAGGGAAAAGATGAACGACAGGATGCAGACCGTGGCGACGGCCATGAACAGCCAACCGAAACCGAGATTCCAGATCATGATCCCACCTCCGTTTCATGCGCACCCCGCCTGGCTCGGCGGAAATCCGCTTCTGGAACCTATCCGACAAAGCTTTCCTTTTGCTTATTGCGCAGCCTTCGCCTCCCGGCAGACCATCCCGAGACCAACGGACGGACAATGAAGCTTTCCAACCTGGCTCCGGCGCTCTTCGTTCTCCTGTGGGCTACCGGCTTCATCGGCGCCCGCTACGCGATGCCGTGGTCGGAACCGTTCGGCTTCCTGTCGGTGCGCTCGGTGATCGCGTTCCTGATCCTCGCCGCCATCCTGCCGGTCGCGGCCTCGCGCCGGCCGATTAGCCGCAACGAGGCAATACACGCCATGATCGCCGGCATCCTCATGCACGGCACCTATCTCGGAGGTGTGTTCTGGGCGATCAAGAACGGGCTTCCGGCCGGGCTTTCGGCTCTGATCGTCGGCCTGCAGCCGCTGATTACGGCGATGATGGCCGGGCTGTTCCTGGGCGAACGCATCCTGCCGCGCCACTGGGTCGGGCTCGTGGTCGGGTTCGCCGGCGTTGCGATCGTGCTGGCGCCAAAGCTCGGCGACATGGGCGGCGGCGTCACCGCGGCCACTCTGGGTGCCGCGGTGATCGCGGTCACGGGCATGGCCGCCGGGACGATCTGGCAGAAGCGCTTCGTGTCGGGTGTCGACCTCGTGCGCGGCGCAATCTACCAATATCTCGGCGCCGGCATCTTCACCGGCGTCATCGCCCTCGCCTTCGAGACCGGCACCTTCACCGTCACCGGCGAGCTTGTCTTCGCCTTTGCCTGGCTGGTGCTGGTGCTGTCGATCGGCGCGATCTTCTTGCTCATGTACCTGATCAGACAGGGCGAGGTCTCCAAGGTCGCCTCGCTCTTCTACCTGGTGCCCGCTGTCACGGCCGTGCTCGCCTGGCTGCTGTTCGGCGAGGAATTGTCGTTGGTCCAGATCGGCGGCATGGCGGTCGCCACCCTCGGCGTCGGCCTCGCCACGGCTCAGCCGCGAATGCGCGCACGTGCCTCGCGGTAGCGCCGGATCGCCGCGTTGAACTCGCCGCCCATGATGAAGATGATGGAGACGATGTAGAGGAAAATCACCGCGATCATGATCGAGGCCAGCCCGGCATAGGTCGAGACATAGGTGGAAAAACGCTCCAGATAGGCCGCAAACAGCGTCGAACCGGCGAGCCAGCCGGCAAGCGTAAGGATGATGCCGGGAATGACGTCGACGAATTTGCGCTTCCCGGCGGGCAGCCAGAAATGCACGGCGATCAACCCGACGACGAGGACCGAGGACGCAATCACATAGCGCCACAGCGTGATCGTTCCCATATACGGCCCGAGCCACACGAACTGCCGTTCGGCGATGCGGGCCGCCAGCGGCGCTAGCACCAGAAGCACGCTGATCGCCAGAAAACCCATCGTCGCGATGAAGACGAAGGCGAAACTCTGCAACCGCCGGTAGATGAAGGAGCGGGTTTCGGTCACACGGTAGGCGCGATTGAGCGACACCCTCAGCGCCTCGATGCCGTTCGACGCAAACAACGCCGCCGCAATGACGCTGACCGTCAGGAAGTCGCCGCGCTGGATGGTCAGCACGTTGAAGACCTCGCGCGCAATCGGCTCGGCGATCTCCTGCGGCCAGGTATCGAAGACCAGGTGGACAGCGGTATCGGCAAAAGCGTTGGCACCGAGGAAGCTCGCCAGCGCCGTCGCGAAGATCAGGAACGGGAACAGCGCCATCAGCGCCGACAACGCCAGGTGGCTCGCCATCGACCACCCGTCGTCGGCGTCGAAATGGCCAAGCGCGTCGTTCATGATGCGCCGGGCCGCGACGATCCTCCGCATCCTGCCTTCCCGCGATTGTTTCCTCATGTCGAATATGTGAAGCCATCGGCGCCATTGGCAAGCCGTGAATCGCCGTAAGGAGGCGCGACGACATGGATCGACAACGCACCATCATCGTCACGGGCGCCTCGTCGGGCATCGGAGCGCATTGTGCCAGGGCACTTCACGCGCGCGGCTGGCGGGTGGTCGCGACCGCCCGCAACGACGCCGACATCACGGCGCTGCAGGCGGCCGGAATGACCGCCGTCCGCATGGATTACCGCGAGCCCGATTCGATCTCGGCCCTCGTGGAAACGGCAATGGCGCGGGGCGACGGCCGGATCGACGCCCTCTTCAACAATGGCGCCCATGCCCAGCCCGGCGCGGTCGAGGATCTGCCGGTCGAGGCGCTGCGCGATCAGTTCGAGGTCAACCTGTTTGGCTGGCATGACCTCACGCGCAAGATCGTGCCGGTCATGCGGCGGCAGCGCGCCGGCCGCATTGTTCATTGCTCGTCGATCCTCGGGCTGGGCGTCAAGCCACCGCGACGCCTATGAGGCGCAACTGGCGCGCCTTCGCGCCGGCGGCACCCGTTCGCGCTTCAAGCTGGGACCGGAAGCGGTGATGAAGGTGCTGGAGCATGCGCTCGAAAGCCGGCACCCGCGCCCGCACTACCCGGTCACCGTTCCAGCGAAGACCGGCCTCCTGTTGAAAAGGCTGCTGCCGGCACCATTGTTCTACAAGATGCTGACAAGTCAGGCGTGACGGCTTAGACCGGTCCGCTACCGCCCGCCCAATTCGGGAGAATCCGCCATGTCGACCGTGTTCAACGTGCTTGCCGTGCTTTTCATGGTCGCGGTCGCGATCGTTCTGGTGCGCGGGCTTGTCAACATGATGCGCGGCGGCTCCGCCAACACCTCCAACAAGCTGATGCAGGCACGTGTGTTTCTCCAGTTCGTCGCGTTGCTCTTCATCATGCTGGCGCTCTATCTTTCCCGCGGCGGCAGCTGATTCCCGGAGGCGGCTTGGTCAAGCTCAACAAGATCTACACCCGCACCGGCGACGACGGCACCACCGGCCTGGTGACCGGCGAACGGCGGCCGAAGGCGGATCTGCGCGTCGAAGCCTTCGGCACCGTGGATGAAACCAATTCCTGCATCGGGTTGGCCCGGCTTCACACGGAAGGCGAGATCGACGACATCCTGGCGCGGGTCCAGAACGATCTGTTCGATCTCGGCGCCGACCTCGCGACGCCACCCTCCGACAAGCCGATGAAATTCGAGCCGCTGCGCATCGCTGCCGCGCAGGTCGTCCGCGTCGAGGCCGAGATCGACCGGCTCAACGCCGCGCTGGAGCCTTTGCGCTCCTTCGTGCTGCCGGGTGGCTCCCCGGCCGCCGCCAGCCTCCACCTCGCCCGCACAGTTGCCCGCCGCGCCGAGCGCCAGATGGTGGCGCTGGCCGCCAGTGAGAGCGTGAGTGCCGACGCTCTGCGCTATATCAACCGGGTCTCCGACCTGCTCTTTGTCGCCTCGCGCGCCGTCAATGACAATGGCGCGAGCGACGTGCTATGGGTGCCGGGCGCTAATCGCTGACTTGAGGGGGCTGGCGGCCATGTTCATTCCACTGCATGACGCCAACAGCCTCAAGCACATCAAGCTGCAATATGTCACGATCGGCCTGATCGCCGCTAATGTGCTGATCTTCTTTCTCACCGCTCTTTCCGCCGACAGCACGTTGCAGGCCGCCGTCTACGGCCTTGGCTACGTGCCGGCGGTCGTCAACGATCTCGTAGAATTGCCGCCGCAATTCGTCATCCTGCCGGAGAACTTCACCTACATCACCTATGCCTTCCTGCATGGCGACATTTTCCATGTCGGCGGCAACATGCTGTTCCTGTGGGTGTTTGGCGACAATGTCGAGGATGCGCTTGGCCATTTCCGCTACCTGATCTTCTACCTGATCTGCGCGGCCGCCGGAGCCTGGCTGCACGGCGCCATGGCGCCCGGATCGGAGGCGCCGCTGATCGGCGCGTCGGGCGCGGTGGCCGGTATCGTCGCTGCTTATCTCATGCTGCACCCGCGCGTGAAGGTGTGGGTGCTCGCCTTTGGCCGCATCCCGCTCAGAATTCCCGCCTTCATCCCGCTGGCGCTATGGATCGTCTTCCAGCTGGCGATGCTCGGCCTGGCGCCCGAAGACCAGATTTCATGGGCGGCTCATGTCGGTGGCATCGTCGCCGGCGCGGTGCTCGTGCTGGTACTGCGCCGCCGCGGCGTGCCTCTGTTCGACCGCTCGATCGTCACCCCGGAGGCCGTTGAGGTGGAAGCGGGGCCGGCGACCGCAAGTCCGGCCGAAACCGGGAGACCCCGCTGGGGCAGGCAATGAGCTCCGGTTGACGTAAACGTCAATCGGAACTATTCCCGCCACCCATCCGGCATCCGCCGCTTCCAGGATCGATTTTCCGTCCGAATGTCGGCTTCGGACTAGCCGCGACGGTGGCGCAGGTGCTAAAGGCCGCGACAAATTTCTGTCCAGAGAGAGGTTGAGAGCGCATGAAAGTCCTCGTTCCTGTTAAGCGGGTGATCGATGCGAATGTGAAGCCGCGGGTGAAGGCCGACGGCTCGGGCGTCGAATTGGCGAATGTGAAGATGTCGATGAACCCGTTCGACGAGATTTCGGTCGAGGAAGCGATCCGTCTCAAGGAGGCCGGCAAGGTCGAGGAGATCGTGGCGGTTTCGATCGGCCCGCAGCAGGCTCAGGAGACGATCCGCACCGCGCTTGCCATGGGCGCCGACCGCGGCATCCTAGTCAAGACCGACGACGCGGTCGAACCGCTGGCGGTGGCCAAGATCCTGAAGGGCATCGTGGACGAGGAAAAGCCCGAACTGGTGATCCTCGGCAAGCAGGCGATCGACGACGACTCCAACCAGACCGGACAGATGCTGGCCGCGCTTCTGGGTTGGGCGCAGGGCACGTTCGCCTCCAAGGTCGAGCTTGACGGCGGCAAGGCGAAGGTGACGCGCGAGGTCGACGGTGGCCTGCAGACGGTGGAACTGACGCTGCCGGCGGTGGTGACCACGGACCTGCGTCTGAACCAGCCGCGCTACGCCTCGCTGCCCAACATCATGAAGGCCAAGAAGAAGCCGCTCGACGAGAAGGCGCCCGGCGATTACGGCGTCGACACCGCGCCGCGGCTGAAGATTCTCAAGACCGAGGAGCCGGGCGGCCGCAAGGCGGGCGTGAAGGTCAAGGACGTGGCCGAGCTGGTCGACAAGCTCAAGAACGAAGCCGGCGTGCTCTGAGGAATTCCGCCGGCCTGCAAGCGGCCGGCTTTTGCGCTTCCGGAGGTCGCGTACCAGGGTACGCCCCGCTCCGGGTCTCGAATCCAGCCGCTTTCGGCACGATCTGACCGGGGTTCCGGCGTCCGGTGCCAGAGCGGCAAGCAAGGGAAAAGACCATGGCCACATTGCTGATTGCCGAACACGACAACGAAACCCTTTCCGACCAGACCGCCAAGGCGCTGTCGGCCGCGGCCGGGCTCGGCGGTGACGTCGACATTCTGGTCGCCGGCAAGGGCGCCAAGGGCGTCGCCGACGCCGCCGCAAAGCTCGCCGGCGTGCGCAAGGTGCTGCTGGCCGAGGCCGACGCGCTCGACCAGCGCCTGGCCGAGCCGCTGGCCGCGCTGATCGTGTCGCTTGCCGACGGCTACGACGCGCTGGTGGCGCCTGCCACGACCATGGGCAAGAACGTGATGCCGCGCGCGGCCGCGCTGCTCGACGTCATGCAGATCTCCGACATCATCGAGGTCGTCGACGCCAAGACCTTCAAGCGGCCGATCTATGCCGGCAACGCCATCCAGACAGTCGAGGCGAGCGACGCCAGGAAGGTGATCACGGTACGCACCGCCGCCTTCCAGGCGGCGGGCGAAGGCGGCTCGGCGTCGGTCGAGACCGTCGCCGCGGCCGATGATCTGGGCGTGTCGAGCTTCGTGGAGAACAAGCTGTCGGAAAGCGACCGCCCGGAGCTGACCTCGGCCAAGATCATCATCTCGGGCGGCCGTGCGCTCGGTTCGTCGGAAAAGTTCCAGGAGGTCATCCTTCCGGTCGCCGACAAGCTGGGCGCGGCCGTCGGCGCCAGCCGCGCCGCGGTCGATGCCGGCTATGCGCCCAACGACTGGCAGGTCGGCCAGACCGGCAAGGTCGTCGCGCCCGACCTCTATATCGCCTGCGGCATTTCCGGCGCCATCCAGCACCTGGCCGGCATGAAGGATTCCAAGGTCATCGTCGCCATCAACAAGGACGAGGAAGCGCCCATCTTCCAGGTTGCCGACTACGGCCTCGTCGCCGACCTCTTCCAGGCCCTGCCGGAACTCGAAAAGGCGCTCTGAGACCCAAAACCGCAGCGCCAGCCAACGCCAAAAGCCGGGGTGGACGAAAGTCGCCCCGGCTTCTATTTTTCGCGACTGCACAATTCGGGCGCAACCGCTTTCCACGGGATCACCACCAATGACAATCCAGACCGTCGGCATCATCGGCGCGGGCCAGATGGGAGGCGGCATAGCGCATGTCTGCGCGCTCGCCGGCTACAAGGTCTTCCTGCACGACATCTCGCCGGACAGGATCGAGACCGGCATCGCCACAATCAACGGCAACATGGCGCGGCAGGTGACCTCGGGCAAGCTGGGCGAAAAGGAGCGCTCGGACGCGATGGGTCGGATTGCCGGCGCCGAAACGCTCGCCGATCTCGCGACCTGCGATCTGGTCATCGAGGCCGCGACCGAGGACGAGACCGTCAAGCGCAAGATTTTCGCGCAGCTCTGCCCGACCCTCAATCCGGAAGCGATGCTCGCCACCAACACGTCCTCGATCTCGATCACGCGGCTTGCCGCGCAGACCGACCGGCCGGAGCGCTTCATCGGAATCCACTTCATGAATCCGGTGCCGGTGATGAAGCTGGTTGAGGTGGTGCGCGGCATTGCCACAGAGGATGTGACCTTCGAGGCCGCCAAGGCCTTCGTGACCAGGCTCGACAAGACCATCACCGTGGCGGAGGATTTCCCCGCCTTCATCGTCAACCGCATCCTGCTGCCGATGATCAACGAGGCGATCTACACGCTCTATGAGGGCGTCGGCTCGGTCGAAGCGATCGACACTGCCATGAAGCTCGGCGCCAACCATCCGATGGGCCCGCTTCAGCTCGCCGACTTCATCGGCCTCGATACCTGCCTGTCGATCATGCAGGTGCTTTACGACGGGTTGGCAGATTCCAAGTATCGCCCTTGCCCGTTGCTGGTGAAATATGTCGAGGCCGGCTGGCTTGGTCGCAAGGCGGGCCGCGGTTTCTACGACTATCGCGGCGAGCACCCGGTTCCCACGCGCTGATCCCGGGGCGCGAACGTCGAAGGGCGGCGGAAACCAGAGGTTCCGCCGCCCTTTTGCGTAACTGGTGCCGGCATCGCGCGGCTTCGGCGAACGCTAATGCAGCGCGGTCAGGTCGTGCGCATCATAGGCCTGGACATGCGTCAGCTCGATGCGATTGCGGCCGCCATGCTTGGCCTGATAGAGGCGGCGGTCGGCTATGCGGTAGAGTTCGACGAAGCCGAGCTGGTCCTCGAAGCTGACACCGCCGACGCTGACCGTCAGCCGGTGCGGCTTGCCCATCGGACGGAAGCTGAGCTCGGAGATGCTGCGCCGGATCCGTTCGGCAACACCCACTGCGTTCTCCTGCGAGGCGCCGGGCAGAAAGACGCCGAACTCCTCGCCGCCGAGACGACCGACCAGATCGCCCTTGCGCACCTGGCCACGGATCGCGCTGGCGATCACGCGTAACGCCTCGTCGCCGAGGTCGTGGCCGAAGGTATCGTTGATCGACTTGAAATGGTCCGCATCGATGATCAGCAGCGCGCCCTTGATGCGGCGGTTGCTGCGGCCGTCGTCGGAAAGCCGCGCGTCGACCCGGTCGGAGAACGCACCCCGGTTGAGGCACGACGTCAGGCTGTCGGTCGAAGCGACGACGCCGAGCCGCTGGTTGGCGAGCGCCAGCTCGCGCAGCTTGAAGACCAGGAAGAGCAGGATCGGCCCTCCCAGCACCAGCGACAGCACGGCTGCCGCCGGCAGTCCCTTGCGGAATTCCTCGCTGCCCAGCCCGGCAAGCGCCATGGCGTGGTAGCCTGCCGACACCATCAGGCACCACACGGTGCCGGCAAGTGTCCAGCGGAAGAGCCGTGACTCCTTGAGCCACGGCCAGTTGATAGCAAAACGCTGCCCGAGATCGTCGGCCATCGACGCAACCCCCTCATCAATCGTGAGCAAAGGGTAATCGTGGCCCGTGAAGACACGGTTAGAGATTTCCGCCGGATTCTCATCACGGCGGTGACCGACTGTTTACGAAGGATGTCTTGGCCGGTCAGTCGCGGCTGTAGATGCGCCAGCCCTTGGCCGACTTCATGTCCGGAAGCTCTGAAAACCGCGTGCACCGGTTACGGCCATTGGCCTTGGAGACATAGAGCGCGCGGTCGGCCTTGACGTAGAGGTCGTCGGCGCTGTCGGCGTGGGCGGCCATGCAGATGCCGGCCGAGACAGTGATCGAACCGCTGGACAGCCCGGTACCATTGCTGGTGGCAGCGAGTTTCTCGACCGTCTTGCGAACGGTTTCGGCAAGGTCGTGCGCCGCCTCTTCGGTGGTCTCCTCGATAATGATGGCGAATTCCTCGCCGCCGGTGCGCGCGACAAAGACCTCGTCCGGCACCGCCGACTGCACGATGCCGGCAACACGCTGGATGATCTTGTCGCCGACGGGGTGGCCGAAGCGATCGTTGATCTGCTTGAAACGGTCGATGTCGACGATGACCAGGCTGGTGTACATGACCTTCTTGCGATCGTCGTAGACGCACGCCATGACCTTGTCGAAGGCGCGGCGGTTGTAGAGCTGGGTCAGCGGATCGGTGTCGGCGAGCTTCTTGTATTCCTCGAGCTTGGTCTTGACTTCCTCGAGTTCGGCCGACTTGTCCGCGATCGAGGTAACGAACTGCTTGCCCTGTTCGATCTTGGAATCGGTCGCCGCCGACATGATGGTGGAGATGCGCTGCAAGATCTCTTGCGTCACCAGGTTGCGCTGGCGCAAACCGTCCGAGGTCTGGTTGAGGATCGAGCCGTAGCGCTCGAGCTGGACCCGTTCCTTCTCGAACAGAACCATCACCTCCTCGACCTTGCCGGCAATCTGGTCGCGGATGCCCTCGACGAAGACCTGGTTGCTCGCCTGTACGAAATATTTGATGCTCAGCCGGTCGAGATCCTCCTGGCGCGGCCGGTTGCCGAGCGTACCGAGTTCGGCGTTGAGATCGGGATTGGTTCCCGCGAACACCTCGTAGAAGATTTCATAGTTTCGCGGCAACCCGGCCACTCCCATCGCGCGCATCGCCAGCGCGATCTTGGTGGCAATGTCGGACCCGGGACCCGTCGGCGCGCCGCCTTGCCCTGATGTGCTCGAAACCTGAATGTTCATGCGATCCCAACCCTCACGAGCCACGCGCGACCGTGCGTGCCAGACCATGTCTGGCACGGCAAGTCCCGGCCTGAATCCGGCCGGACATGACGGCTCTCGGCGAATGCCCCACGCATCTCGTCCCCCTGACCTGAGGCGAGCGTAAGGGAAGGCAGCTAATTCTCCGTTAAACCGGACCTTTTGGTCAGAAAACCAATCGTCGTCGCCGGGACAGACGCCGCAGGCGGTCGAACCGCGTCAGACCTTGACCGGCTTGGCGATGCGCCCCGTCGCGCCGAACAGCTCGAGATAACGCCTTATCTCGGCGGCATCGCCCGTTGCCTTTTGCGGGTTGTCGGAAAGCTTGACCGCCGGCCGGCCATTAGCCTCGCTGACCTTGCACACGATCGAAATAGCGTTGAGGCTGTCGATCTCGCGCGGCGCGCAGCCTTCGAAATCATTGGTCAGATTGGTGCCCCAGCCGAACGCCATGCGCACCCGGCCACGGAAATGATGGTAGGCGGCCTCGATCGTGTCGACGTCGAGCCCGTCGGAGAAGATCAGCAGCTTGTCGCGCGGATCGCGGCCGCGCTCCTTCCACCAGGAAATGATCTTCTCGCCGCCCTCGATCGCCGGCGCGCTGTCCGGCCTGAAGCCGGTCCAGTCCGCGACCCAGTCCGGGGCTCCGCGGAGGAAGGAATCGGTGCCGAACGTGTCCGGCAGCACGATGAGCAAATTGCCGCCGTAATAAATGTTCCAGTCCTGGAGCACCTGGTAGGGCGCGGTCAGCAGCTCGTTGTCGTCGCGGGCAAGGGCCGCCAGCACCATCGGCAGCTCATGCGCATTGGTGCCCAACGCCTCCAGGTCGGTATCCATGGCGAGCTTGACGTTACTGGTGCCACTGAGCGAATCGCCCAACCCCTCCTTCAGCGCCTCCACGCACCAGCGTTGCCACAGGAAGGAATGGCGTCGGCGCGTACCGAAATCCGAAATCCGCACATCCGGCAGTGCGCGCAACCGCTCGACCTTGGACCACACCTTGGCCTTGGCGCGCGCGTAAAGCACGTCGAGGGCGAACGGCCCCATCTCCCTAAGCGTGGCGCGCGAGCGCAATTCGTTGATGATGGCGAGCGCCGGGATTTCCCACATGCTGGTTTCCTTCCAGCGGCCGGGGAAGCGCAGTTCGAACTGCCCATCGCGGCGGGTCAACTCGTATTCGGGCAACTGGAATTCTTCCAGCCAGGCCAGGAAGTCGGGCCGGAAAATCTGCTTGCTGCCGTAAAACGTGTTGCCGGCCAACCAGATCATCTCCTTCTTGGAGAATCTCAGCGTGCGCGCATGGTCGAGCTGCTCGCGCAACTCTCCGATGTCGATCTCGTCGGCGAGGCGAACCGATTTCGTGCGGTTGATCAGCGAGAAGGTGGCATTGACGTCCGGGTAGAGACCCCAGATCATCTGCAGCATCAGAAGCTTGTAGAAATCCGTGTCGAGCAGGCTGCGGATGATCGGATCGAGCTTCCACGTGTGGTCATAGACACGCTTGGCAATATCGGTCTTGGTCATCTCCGCCCTTCCGTGACGTTGTCGGCCCGCCGGCAGCGCCGGTCTAGGACGAATTGCCACAAGCGGCAAGGCACGGCGCGCGGCGGAGGCAGGGCTCAGGCGAGATGCTCGCGCACCTTTTCCCTGATCTGCGTGAGCGTGAAGGGCTTCTGCACGACATCGACGATGACCCCGTCAAGTTCGGCAGCGCGTTCACGCTGTTCGGCATAGCCGGTGACAAGCATGATCCTCAGCGACGGGAAAGCCGTCACCGCCGCCTGCGCCATGGCGATGCCGTCCATGCCAGGCATGCGGATGTCGGAAACGACGAGGTCGTAGCCGCCCGACGCCGCGCGAATGAGGTCAAGGCCGATTTCGCCATCCTCGGCCGTGTCGACGGAATGGCCGTCGCGCTCCAGCGCCCGGGCGGCGAGGGAGCGGACGGGCTCGTCATCTTCCACGATCAGGATTCTGGCCATGCCGGGAAACTGCACCTGAAAGCTTTCGGTTCCCTGAACCGGTGGTTACTCCGCAGCATCACCCTTGACCACCCCGACGAAGGGCAATTCGCGAAAGGCGTGCGCGACATCCATGCCATAGCCGACGACGAAATAGTCCGGGCATTCGAAGCCGACAAAGTCGGCGTCTACCGATGTCTGGCGGCGCGTGCGCTTGTCGAGCAGCACGGCGATCGACACGCTGCGCGCACCCCGCGACAGCATCAGTTCGCGGGTGAACTTCAGCGTCTTGCCGGATTCCAAGATGTCGTCAATCAGGAGGATGTCGCGGCCGGCGACATCGTTGTCGATGTCGCGCAGCACCTTGACCTCGCCGCTCACTGTGCCGGTCCCGTAGCTGGAGATGAAGATGAACTCGACTTCGGGCGACGCGCCGGCGTCATGCATGGCGCGGATCAGGTCGGCCGCGAAGATGAACGATCCCTTGAGGATCGAGACCACGAGCAGATCGTGGTAGTCGCGCGAGGCGATCTCCTTCGCCAGTTCGAGGTTGCGCCGCGCAATCGTCGACGCGCTGAACAGAACCTCGATTTCCTTGCCGCGAACAACCGGCATCAACTGTCTCCCTTGAGCACGGACACGGACACTCCGGCGACACCGCCGGAGGGCGCGACAACCCTGCTGGAGAATGGAAACAACTCGCCCGCCCCGATTCTCGCCCCGCCGGGATCGAGTATGTAGCGGGTCGCGCCGCCGTCGTCACCCCTGACATCGATGGCAAGCCGGGGCGCGCGTTGCGGCGCCGCAGCGCCATGGGCGACCTTGCCGTCGACCAGTACAAGTGATCCTGCGCCCGCGTCCTCGACCCGCGAGGTGAGCTCGACGATGCGCATCTCGACCGCCGGTGCCGGCGCTGCGAAGATCGCGTCGGAAAGCGTGTGGCCGCCGGCGATCCAGAATGCCGCCAGCGCCAGCGTACAGCCGCCTGCCCAGAACAGCGGCCCGCCACGTCGGCCGGCCGGAGTGGCCACGGGTGCGCCCCGCTTCAGGCTTTGCATGCCGGTCAGATCCGCGGCCCGCGCGGCCGCACGCGGCGGCTCAACGCTTGCTTCGCCGGCGGGCGAGGCCGGGATCGTGACATATTCAGCGTCGACGACGTCGTCACCGCTCGCCGCGGCGCGGCGCTGCTCAGGCCTGTCTGTCATGATTTCGCCCGAGACCGGACGGACCTTGCGCGCGTCGATCATCGGAGGGTGCGATCCTTTTGCAAATCCCTTACACCGGGTAAATGGAAATGGTTAATGATTTGCTGCGCCGGCACCCGAGAAGGACCCTGGTGGAGCAAGCTTAACCGGCCATTAACCATGCAAAGGGATGGTCCGCCGCGCCGGACCCGCCAACCAATCCAGGACCGCCGATCAAAGTGATCCGTTTCGAAAATGTTGGTCTTCGCTACGGCATGGGGCCGGAGATTCTGCGCGACATCTCCTTCCAGATCCCGGCGGGTTCGTTCCAGTTCCTGAGCGGGCCTTCAGGCGCAGGCAAGACGACACTGCTGAGGCTGCTCTTCCTGTCCCTGGCGCCGACACGCGGCCTCATCACCATCTTCGGCAAGGACCGCGCGCTGATCGGGCGCCGCGAACTGCCGCATATCAGGCGCAAGATCGGCGTCGTGTTCCAGGATTTCCGCCTGCTTGAACACATGACAACGTATGAGAACGTCGCGCTGCCGCTGCGTGTGCGTGGGCGCGACGAGGCGAGCTACCGGGGCGACGTGACCGAACTCCTGAAATGGGTCGGGCTCGGTGAACGGCTCAATGCGCACCCGCCGGTGCTGTCCGGCGGCGAGAAGCAGCGCGCCGCGATCGCGCGCGCTCTGATCGAGCAACCCGACATCCTCCTGGCCGACGAGCCCACCGGCAATGTCGATCCGCCGCTGGCGCGACGGCTGCTGAGGCTCTTCATCGAGCTCAACCGGTCGGGCACCGCCGTGCTGATCGCCACCCACGATCTGAACCTGATGGATCAGGTCGACGCGCGGCGCCTGGTTTTGGCGGACGGAAGGCTGACGGTCCATGACTGACGCCTCCCTCGAAGCCGCTCCGGCCGGCGGCAAGGCGACACCGCGGCGGCGTCTGGCACCGATCGTCCCGGGCCAGTCCGTCGCCGGCACCGCGCTGATCGCGGTGATCGCCATCATGACCTTCCTGTCCTGTCTCACCGTCGGCGCCGTCACCCTGGTTCGAGACACCGCCAGCGCCTGGCAGACGCAGATCGCGCGTGAGGCGACCATCCAGATCCGGCCCCGCGACGGGCTCGACATGGAGGCCGCCCTTGCCGCCGCCAAGGCTGTCGCGGAAACCTTCGACGGCGTCACCGAGGTGCGCATCGTCGACCGTGACGCAACCGCGAGGCTGCTGGAGCCGTGGCTGGGGACCGGTCTCGACCTCGACGAGCTGCCGGTGCCGCGGCTGGTGATCGTCACCATCGACGAAAGCGCCCCACCGGACTTTGCCGCCTTGCGCGCCGCCGTCGCAACCGACGTGCCGGGAGCAAGTCTCGACGACCACCGCAACTGGGTCGACCGCCTCGTCTCCATGGCGCGCACCACGGTGACCCTCGGCATCGCGGTGCTGATCCTGATGCTGTCCGCGACGGTGCTGACGGTGGTCTTCGCGACACGCGGCGCCATGGCCGGCAACGGCCACGTCATCGAGGTGCTGCATTATGTCGGCGCCGAGGCGCGGTTCATCGCCTCGCAGTTCCGCCGCCACTTCCTCTATACCGGCATCAAGGGCGCTGCGGCCGGCGGGCTTGCCGCCATTGTCGTGTTCATCGTTTTCGGCTGGTGGTCGGCCCGCAATTTCGCCACCCCCGAAGCCGACCAGGCAACGGCCCTGTTCGGCAACTTCGCCATCGGTTCGACAGGTTATGCCGGGGTCGGCGTCGTCGTGGCCGTCGTCGCCGTCCTCACCGCGGCGACGTCGCATGTGACGGTCGTCACCCATCTCCAGGGCGTCGATGTCGGCACGACGGACCATATTTGAGGGCTGCACGACACGGTTCTCAGGTCGCAACACGATGAAACGAAATGTGTCGACTGCCGCCCGGGGTACCTATCCCGCGCCGCAATTCAAGGTTATGCAAGCTGAATGACGGTTCGGGGCGAGGAAGCTGACAGCGGCGATCGTGCCGCCTCCGGGACGCGCAGGCGCGTCCTGCGAGCCTTGCGCGCCGCCGTGCTCGCGGCCGGCATCGGCGCTGCCGCCTTCGTCGCCGGTTTCGGCTGGTTCGCCAACGAAGTCAGCCTGATGAAGACGCCTGCCGACCCGCCGGGCGCCGACGCGATCGTCGTTTTGACCGGCGGTCACTTTCGCCTCAATGCCGCCGTCGACCTGCTCAGGGCCGGCAAGGGCAAACGGCTGCTGATCAGCGGCGTCAACCCGGTGGCGCGGGCCGGCGATTTGCAGCAGGCCACCGGTGCCGAGGCGGCGCTGTTTTCGTGTTGCGTGGACATCGACAGGGTGGCGCTCGACACGATCGGCAATGCCGCCGAAAGCGCCAAATGGGTGCGCGCGAACGCCTACGAAAAGATCATCGTCGTCACCAACAACTACCATATGCCGCGCAGCCTGCTGGAGATGCGCCGACTGCTCGCCGGCACGGCGCTGCTGCCCTACCCGGTCGTCAGCAGCAACCTCGAGGAAGGCGGCTGGCTCGCCAAGCCCGACGCGCTGCGGGTGCTGTTCACCGAATATCTCAAATATCTCGGTGCAGTGGCCCGCGGCGCACTGCCTGACGACGACGCAGGCGCCAAGGTGCTTGCACGGGGCTGAGCCGCCCAGGAAATGAGCGGTTTTCCTGACGCGGCGCCGGTGCTACCTACGGGCTCTCCCTCGCGACCACCGGGCAAGGCTTCATGATTCTGGTTCGTTCGCTGGCGTTCAATGTCGCCTTCTATGCCAGCCTGATCGTCCAGATGATCTTCTGGACGCCGTTCTATTTCCTCGCGCCGCGTCACCTCGCCTGGTTCGTACCGAAATTCTGGTCGCGGTCCAGCATGTGGCTCTACCGCGTGATGACCGGCACGAAGAGCGAGATCACCGGGCTTGAAAACCTTCCCGAGGGCTCTTTCATCCTGGCTCCCAAGCACCAGTCGTTCTGGGACACGATCGCCTTTTTCCCGTTTCTTGACGACCCGCTCTACATCCTCAAGCGCGAGCTGACCTGGATCCCCTTCTTCGGCTGGTATATCATGAAGATGCGCATGATCCCGGTCGATCGCGGCAGCCGTTCCAAGGCGCTTAAGTCGGTCATCAAGCTCACGCGTGCGGAACTCGACCGCAACCCGCGCCAGCTGATCATCTATCCCGAGGGCACCCGACGGGCGCCGGGCGACGACCCGAACTACAAATGGGGCATCGTCGAACTTTATTCCGAACTCGATCTGCCCGTCGTTCCCGTCGCCCATGTCGCCGGGCTCTACTGGCCACGGCGCAAGTTCCTGCGCTTCCCGGGCACGATCAAGGCGCGTTTCCTGCCACCGATCCTGCCGGGGCTCGAAAAGGAGGAGTTCATGCGCCGGCTGGTTGCCGAAACCGAAGCTGCGGTCGACGCACTGCTTGTCGACGCGGCAACGTCGGCCGATGCGCCGCCACTGCCGGAGACCGCCCGCAGGCGCCTCGGCAAGCTCGGGGTCGATGTCGGCGACACGGTCAGCGTCTGACCGACGATTGACCCAAGGAGGGAAGAGTCCATGGCCGGCGAACGCCTGCTGACCACGATCGGGTTCGACGCCGACGACACGCTTTGGCAGAACGAGCAGTTCTTCCGGCTGACCGAAAAGCGCTTTGCCGAACTTCTCGGCGACCACGCCGAGCCCGGCCATTTGTCGGAGCGGCTGCTGGAGGCGGAGAAGCGCAATCTCGGCGTTTACGGTTTCGGCATCAAGGGGTTCACACTCTCGATGATCGAGACGGCGCTCGAAGTCACCGGCGGCCGCGTGCCCGGCGAGGTCGTCAGCCAGATTCTCGCCGCCGGTCGCGAGATGCTCGCGCATCCGGTGGAGACGCTGCCGCATGTGCAGGAGACGCTCGAGCGGCTGGCGCCCACTCACCGCATCGTGCTCATCACCAAGGGTGACCTCTTCGACCAGGAGCGCAAGCTGGCCCAGTCCGGGCTCGGCGACTTCTTCGCCGCGGTCGAGATCGTCAGCGACAAGCAGCCGGAGACCTACCAGCGCATCTTCGCCAGCACCGGCGACGGTCCGCAACGCGCCATGATGGTCGGCAATTCGCTGAAGTCGGATGTGGTGCCGGCGATCGCCGCCGGCAGCTGGGGCGTACATGTGCCGCACGAACTGACCTGGGTGCTGGAGCATGTCGACGCACCCGTCGGCGAAGCCCGCTTCCGCCAGATCGGCACGCTGGCCGAACTGCCTGCGCTGGTCGAGGCGATCGGCTGACGCTCAGGCCGCCTTCACCCGACGCGCCACGTCCTCCAGCCAATGGTCGCGGATGCCGAGCGCCGCCAGATGCTCGACCGTGTTGAGCACATACTCCTCGTTGCGGCCGGACTGCCCCACCGCACCGATCACGGCTTCCGCTGCATGGCCCGCGTCGAGCCGCCCGGCATATTGCTCATGGCCGCGGTCGACGACATAGGACAGCCCCTCGACCCGTTCACCATGGTCGAGCGTGATCGGCAGGATGCGCTCCACATAGACATTGGTGACGAGTTCGCGCTGACGCAGATAGGCCACCACCTCCTCGCGCAGGTCTCCGGGCACCCGGAAGGCAAGCCCGACGCACGAGCCGCCGCGGTCGAGACCGAGTACCAGTCCCGGACGTTCGGGCGTGCCACGATGCACGTAAGAGCGCACGCAGAGCGCTCGCCGGAAACCGTGCAGGCGCGCGCGGCGGGTCTCGACATGGGCGAAACCCGGCCGCCAGATCAGCGATCCATAGCCAAACACCCAAAAATCGCCCATATCGCCTTGCCAGTCTGAGGAGGTCGCCGGCAGGACCGGCCGGCGGCAAGGGTTAACGAGGCCAACCACGTGTCGTCAAGCAAGCCACCGTCGAGAATGAGCCGTCGCTTTGTCTGGCTGGCCATCGCCATCATCGCGGCAACTGCGCTCTATACGGCCGGCTGGTTCTACGCCGCCGGCCGCCTGGAAGCGGCGACCGACGCAGCCATCGCCCGCATCACCTCCGATGGCGGGCGCGCCGGCTGCGCGAACCGCACCGCGCGCGGCTATCCCTTCCGCATCGGGCTGTTCTGCGACGAGGTTGCGCTTGACGACCGCGACGATCGCTTCAACTTCAGGGCCGATGGCTTGCGCAGCGCAGCCCAGATCTACAATCCGACCCACATTGTCGGGGAGCTGGACGAAGCATGGTTCGACCTCTTCGCGTCGCCGACGCCATATGGAGTTCATTTCGAGGGCATTCGCTTCAGCACCCGCATTGCCAATCCCCTGCCGGAACGGATTTCGGTCACTTCGGGCCCGATCAGCGTCGACGAGAACCCGCTGAGCCGCGGGCTGCTGATCGTGTTCAGCGCCAACGGCGGCGAGACCCATCTGCGCCGCAACGGCGATGACATCGACATCGCGATGTCCGGCGAAGGCATATCGGCACGCGCGATCAATCGACAGATCGACGTCGAACGCTTCCTGGCCGACCTGACCATCGACGACGGGGTGCGGCTTGCCGCCGAGCCCCCGAAAAGCTTGCGCGGCCTGAGCGTAACGCTGCGCGACGTTTCGGTGATGCTTGCAGGTGACGCGCGCGTCGCGGTGAGCGGCCCGATCGCGGTCGACAGCGAGGGACTGGTCAACGCGAAACTGCAACTCACCGCGCACAAGCCTCGCGAAATCGCCGCCTTCCTCGCCGATCTGATGCCCGAACAGCGCGGCCAGGTCACATCGGTGGCGGCGGGCCTCGCGGCCCTTGGCGAGACACCGAGCCTGCCGCTCACCATCGTCAAGGGTCAGGCCCGCCTGGCCTTCGTCACCCTCGGCGACATCCCGCCGCTGAGGTAGGCGGGTGCCCGACCGAAGCTACGGCTTCGGCGGATGCGCGACGACGTGGCGGCCGAAATCCGGCACGTCGATTTCCTGACCGGCCTCGATGATCGACTTGCGCACCGCGCGCGTACGCGTGAAGAGGTCGAACAGCTTTTCGCCGTCACCCCAGCGCACGGCGCGCTGCAGCGCCGAGAGGTCTTCGGAAAACCGCGCCAGCATCTCCAGGATGGCGTCGCGATTGTGCAGGCAGACGTCACGCCACATGGTCGGATCGGACGCGGCGAGCCGGGTGAAATCGCGAAAGCCCGAGGCGGAATATTTGATCACCTCGGACTTGGTCACCGCTTCGAGGTCGTCGGCGGTGCCGACGATGTTGTAGGCGATGATGTGCGGCAGGTGCGAGACGATGGCCAGCACCATGTCGTGGTGCTGCGGATCCATCACGTCGACCTTGGAACCGCAGGCCTCCCAGAACCGGGTCAGGCTGCTGATCGCCTCCGCGTCGGTGCCGGGCAGCGGCGTGAGGATACACCAGCGCCCGTCGAACAGGTCGGCAAAGCCGGCGTCCGGACCGGAATGCTCGGTGCCGGCGATCGGATGGCCGGGGATGAAGTGGACATTGCCCGGAAGCTCGGGCTGCATCTGCGTAATCACCGAGCCCTTGGTCGAGCCGACATCGGTGACGATCGCGCCCGGCTTCAGCGCCGGCCCGATGGTCTGTGCCACCGCGCCGGACGCACCGACCGGTACCGACACGATGACCAGATCAGCTCCCGCGACCGCCACAGCGGCGTCGGCATGATATTCGTCGCCAAGCCCGAGCTCTTCGGCGCGCTTCAGCGTTTCCGCCGAGCGTGTCGCGATGGCGATGCGGCCGGCCAGTCCGCCGCGTCGCATCGCATGGGCGAGCGACGAACCGATGAGGCCGATGCCCACCAGGGCAACGCGTTCAAACATCGGGCCAGCCATCTTTCAGTCTTTCAGAAAGTCCGCGAGGGCGGCAACCACGCCTCGGTTCGCCTCCTCGGTGCCAACCGTCATGCGCAACGCGTTAGGAAACCCGTAGCCGGCGACGCGCCGCAGGATATAGCCGCGCGCGGTCAGATAGTCGTCGGCGAGCGCCGCCGAATGCCTTTCGTCGGGAAAGTGGATCAGCACAAAGTTGCCGATGCTCGGCGTCACGCGGAGGCCGAGCTTCGTAAGTTCCCGCGTCAGCCACGACAGCCATTGCTCGTTGTGCTCGACCGACTTCGCGACGTGCTCGCGGTCGCGGACCGCAGCCACCCCGGCCTCGATCGCCGCGGCGTTGACGTTGAACGGCCCGCGCGTGCGGTTGAGCGCCGCAATCACATGCGCCGGCCCGTAGAGCCAGCCGATCCTGAGTCCGCCAAGGCCGTGCGCCTTGGAGAAGGTGCGTGTCATGACGACGTTCTCGAACGATGAGACGAGCTCGATGCCGGCCTCGTAGTCGTTGCGGCGCACGTATTCGGCATAGGCCGCGTCGAGCACTAGGAGCACGTTCTTGGGCAGACCGGCATGCAGGCGGCGCACCTCTTCGAACGGGACGTATGTGCCGGTCGGATTGTTGGGGTTGGCAAGGAAGACGATCTTCGTCTTTTCGGTCACCGCCGCCAGGATGGCGTCGACATCGGCGGTTTCGTCCTTTTCCCTGACCGACACCGGGACCGCGCTCGCCGCCTGGATGTAGATCTTGTAAACGAGGAAGCCGTGCTCCGTGAAAATCGCCTCGTCGCCGGGACGCAGATAGGCCTGGGCGAGGAGGCCAAGCGCCTCGTCCGAGCCGTTGGTGCAGATCAGGTTCGCCGGGTTGAGTCCATGCACCTCGCCGATCGCCTCGCGCAACCTGCTCGCCGCGCCATCGGGATAGAACTCCAGCGCCGCCGCCACGTTGCGCACTGCCTCCACCGCCTTTGGCGACGCGCCAAGCGGGTTTTCGTTCGAGGACAGCTTGAACACCTTCGCGACACCCGCCGGCGCTTCACTCTTGCCGGGAACATAGGCGGCGATGTCCATCACACCGGGTTTCGGCTCGGGACGCACGGGCTGGGTCATCGCTGGGGTTCCTGTCGCGGAAGTGAGAAAAGGCGGCTTGCTCTAGCAAAGCTTTGACGTTGACGCAAAGGCCGCTGCGGGATAAGTACCGGCCTCCGTGGTGATTTGGCCGGTCGGCTTGCAGCCACGTTAAACAAGTCGCTAAAGGGCCGTTTGGATTGATCAACCGGCTTTGCCAGCGCGCAATTGCCGGTTTTTTGCTGCCTGCGGCAAAGTCCGGCCGAGGTAGGAAGATGGCGGCACGACGTGCCCGAAACGACACGGCCTCGAACCAGGCCAACGAACCGTCGAGCCAGGTGCTGAAGCTCGGCGAAGACCGGCCGCTGCGGCTCGATTCCGGCAAGACGCTCACACCGTTCCAGATCGCTTACGAAACCTACGGCACACTCAACGAGGCGCGCTCCAACGCCATCCTGATCTGCCATGCCCTGACCGGCGACCAGTATGTCGCCAGCCGCAACCCCGTGACCGGCAAGCCGGGCTGGTGGGAACTGATGGTCGGGCCGGGCCGGGTGGTCGACACCGATCGCTTCTTCGTCATCTGCTCCAACGTCGTCGGCGGCTGTCTGGGTTCGACCGGACCGGCCTCGATCAATCCGGACACCGGGCGCGCCTACGGTCTCGACCTGCCCGTCATCACCATCGCCGATATGGTGCGTGCGCAGGTGATGCTGATCGACCATTTCGGCATCGATCGCCTGTTTTCCGTCATCGGTGGCTCGATGGGCGGCATGCAGGTGCTGGAATGGGCGGCGAGCTATCCCGAGCGCGTCTTCACCGCCCTGCCGATAGCCGCCGGCGCACGGCATTCGGCGCAGAACATCGCCTTTCACGAGGTCGGCCGCCAGGCGGTGATGGCCGATCCCGACTGGTGCGGCGGCCGCTACATCGAGGAAGGCCGGCGACCCGAGAAGGGGCTAGCCGTGGCACGAATGGCCGCCCACATCACCTATCTGTCGGAGACGGCGCTGCACCGGAAATTCGGGCGCAACCTGCAGGACCGCGAGAACCTCACCTTCGGTTTCGACGCCGACTTCCAGATCGAGAGCTATCTGCGCCACCAGGGCATGACCTTCGTCGACCGCTTCGACGCCAATTCCTATCTCTACATGACCCGGGCGATGGACTATTTCGACCTCGCAACCGACCGCGGAGGGCTCCTGGCCGACGCCTTCGCCAATTCGCCGACCCGTTTTTGCGTCGTCTCCTTTACCTCCGACTGGCTTTTCCCGACCGCGGAAAGCCGCATGGTGGTGCGGGCGCTGAATGCCGCCGGCGCGTCGGTCTCCTTCGTCGAGATCGAGACCGACCGCGGCCACGATGCCTTCCTGCTCGACGAGCCCGAGCTGTTCGCCGCCGTCCGCGGCTTTCTCGATTCCGCGGCGCGGGCCCGTGGTCTGGAGCCGGTCCTGTGAGCGTCAACAACGAAGCCCGCGTCGACCTGCGCATGGTTGCGGGCCTGATCGACCCGCGCGCCCGTGTCCTCGATGTCGGCTGCGGCGACGGCGAATTGCTGGAACTGCTTGCGCGCGAGAAGCAGGTCGACGGACGTGGCATCGAGATCTCGCAGCGCGGTGTCAACGAATGTGTGGCGCGGGGCCTGTCGGTGATCCAGGGCGATGCCGACACCGATCTCGGCTACTACCCCGACAAGGGCTTCGACTACGTCATCCTGTCGCAAACCCTGCAGGCGACCTACAACCCGAAGGAAGTGCTGGCGCAGCTATTGCGGATTGGTGATCGCGCCATCGTCTCGTTCCCCAATTTCGGGCACTGGCGCGTGCGCTTCTCGCTGCTGTTGCGCGGCCGCATGCCGGTGACCCCGGACCTGCCTCACAGCTGGTACGACACGCCCAACATCCATTTCTGCACCATCCGCGACTTCGTCAATCTTTGCGACGAGATCGGCGCCACGGTGGAAAGCGCGACCGCACTCAACGCCTATGGTCAGAAGATCGGCGTCTCGATGCCATGGTGGTTCTGGAACTTCTTCGGCCAGCAGGCGGTGTTCCTGCTGAGGCGGTGACCGCCGCTATGCGGCCTCGGCGTCGCGCTCCTTCTCGAGCCCTTCGAAGAACCAGGAAAGCTCCTGGACGCACTCGGCCATCAGGTCGAGGTCGACCGGGCCGATCCTGGCCAGGCAGACGTCGAGATCATCGACATCCACCCCTTCGGCGACAAGTTCCAGGATGAACTTCGTCAGTTGGTGCTTGTCGTCGAGGCGTCCGTCCACAGCCGCAGTCCAGATGTAAATGCGGACATTTTGACGCGGTTATGGTTAGCGGAGTCTTAACTCGGGCTCTCGTTCAGCCGCGGCCGGCCAGGAGACGGGCCGCCTCGTCCACAATATCGCGCGTGAGGTCGCCGGCCGGGATGGCCCTACCGAGGGCTGCGGCCTGTCCGGCCCAGAGCGGCGAAAAATCGCTCGTACCCGCCGCCTCGCCCTTGGACCTGAGGGGGGCCACCGCCGCCACGGCGAGCGGAAAGGCAGGCGCGTCGGCGCTCATCGGCCCGACTTCCAAGACGATGCGGTTCAAGAGCCCACGCGCAGGACGCCCCGTAAAGACATTGGTGAGTACCGTGCGGTCGTCGCGCGCTTCGGCAAGGGCCGCGCGGTGTCCGGCTCCGGTCAGCGCCTCGGGCGTCTGCAGATAGGCGGTTCCGATCTGGACCGCCGCCGCACCGAGCATGAAGGCGGCCGCCATGCCGCGCCCGTCCGCGATGCCGCCAGCAGCGATCACCGGCACCGAAACGGCGTCGACCATCTGCGGCACCAGCGCCATGGTGCCGGGCTGCGTGCTGATGTCATCGTTGAGGAAGATGCCGCGATGGCCGCCCGCTTCCGCGCCTTGTGCGATGATCGCGTCGCAGCCGCGCTGCTCGAGCAGGACCGCTTCCGCCACCGTCGTTGCCGAGGCGATCACCCGGGCCCCGGCCGCCTTGACGCGCACCAGCAACTCCGCCTCGGGCAGGCCGAAGTGGAAACTCACCACCTCCGGCCGCAATTCCTCGACCAGAGCGCAGCTCTCCTCGCTGAACGGATTGCGGCCGGGCCCGGAAGGAATGGTCCCCGGATCGATGCCGAATTCTTCGTAATAGCCGGCAAGCCGCCGGCGCCAGGCAGATTCCCGAGCCGGATCGGCCTCGGGCGGCGTGTGGCAGAAGAAATTGAGATTCACCGGCCTGTTCGTTCGTTGCCGGATGATGCCGATCTCGTTGCGGATCTGCCCCGCGCCGAGCATGGCGCAGGGCAGCGAGCCCAGACCGCCCGCCTCGCAGACCGCGATCGCGAGTTCGGATCCCGAAGAGCCAGCCATCGGCGCTTGCAGAATGGGACGCTCGATCGAAAACAGGTCGAGGATGCGTCGGTCCGGCCACATGGCAGGCTCCTTTCGCTACAGGCGCTCAGGGCGCGGTTTCGGGATCGTGCAGGGTGCGTGTGGCGCCTTGCGGCGAAAGCACGGGCACGAAAACGCGGCGCGAAGCACGCTGGGCCACCGGCAGGCCCTGATAGAGACGCTTTTGCGCCTCCACGATCAGGACGCCGCAGAAGATCGGCCACAAGCGCCGGCCGGTGTTTTCGATCAACCGGTGAAACCGCAGCATCCAGCGCTTGCGCGACGGCGGAAAAAAAAGCGCCTCGCTCCACGGGCCGGGGGTGAAGTTGGTTTCGCGCAACAGCGTCGTGAGCTGGCTGCGTGACCACGGTCGACCGGTACCGAAAGGCGTGTGTTCGAAGCGAGCCCAGACCCCACGCCGGTTGGGCACCACGATCACCAGCCGGCCGCCCGGCGCCAGCACCCGCCACAGCTCCATCAGCGTCTCGCGCGGATTCTCGGCATGTTCGAGCGAATGGACCATCAGGATGCGGTCGATCGAGGAATCGAACAGCGGCAGTTCCTCGTCGAACACCAATGCGGTTGCCGACGGAGCGTTGGGTGGCCAGGCCACCGCGCCTTGCGCCGCCGGCATGAAGGCGAACACCCGCTCGGCGTCGGCCCCGAAGCGCTCCAGCCAGGGTACCGCATAGCCAAGTCCGATCAGCCGCTCGTTGGGGATCTTCGCCCACACGCTCGAAAGCGCCATGGTGATGGAACGCTCCGCCAGCCGCCCGAGGACGGAAGCATAGAAGGCGCGCAGGTCGACAATATCCAGATACATGGCGCGAACGGTATCCGCGCGAGGGATGCCTCGCAAGAATATCGCGGCGGGGGTGACAACGACGCCGGCGGCGGCCTATCGTCCCGCCACCGAAGGAGCAGACCAAATGACCCTGGCGATCGAGCAATTCATGTGCCGCAGCGACAATTTCGGCGTGCTGGCGCACGACCCCCAAAGTGGCGAGACGGCGGTGATCGATGCGCCTGAAACGGCACCGATCCTCGCGGCAATCGAACGCACCGGCTGGAGGCCGACCCTGCTGCTGGTCACCCATCATCATGGCGATCATGTCGAGGGCAATCTGGCGCTGAAGGAAAAGTTCGGTCTGAAGATCGTCGGGCCGGAAGCAGAGGCAGCGAAGATTCCCGGCATCGACGATACGGTGAAGGACGGCGACAGCTTCGCTTTCGGTGGCGAGACGGTCGAGGTGATCGCCACGCCCGGGCACACCGCAGGCCATGTCTGCTATCATTTCCCGCAATCACATGTCGCGTTCACCGGCGATACGCTGTTCGCACTCGGCTGTGGGCGGCTGTTCGAGGCCAAGCCGCCAGCCATGCATGCCTCGCTGACAAAGCTCGCCGCGCTGCCGCTCGAGACGACGATCTATTGCGGGCACGAATATACCGAGGCCAATGCCCGCTTCGCGCTTTCCGTCGACCCGACCAATTCGGCGCTGAAGGAGCGCGCGGCGGAGATCGTGAAACTGCGCGCCGACGGCAAGCCGACCTTGCCGACAACGATGATGCTCGAAATGGCGACCAATCCGTTCCTGCGCGCGCACGACCCGGTCATCCGGCGCAATCTCGGCATGGAGGATGCGAGCGACGAGGCCGTGTTTGCCGAGATCCGCAAGCGCAAGGACATCTTCTGACGCATCACGCCAAGAGCACGCCGAGCGTGATGGTGACCTGCGCGGCATAATAGAGCACCCAGACCGCCGGGCGTGTCCAGACAAGCTCAGGCGACTCCCGGGAAAGCAGGAAGGTCTCGACGGCCAGGATGGCATCGGAAGCCATGAACAGGACCGCACCGGCGATCACCGCCGGCGCCGGCAGGCCGAGCGCGCTGAGCCCCATGGCGAGGATCGCGGCGACATAGGCCACGACCGGCATGGTCATCGTCGCAGGCAGGGCCGGGCGAAGGCGGTGGAACATGCCGACAGCAAACAGGACCATGAGGGCACCGGCAGCAAGCCGCAACGGGGTGCCGAAAAGCAGCGCAAGGCTGCCGGCCGAGAGGAACAGCGCAGCATAGGCGAGATGCGCTGCGAGAAAGCTCGCCAGCCCGGCCAGGAAAGGCCTTTCACCGTCCTGGGCGAGGAAGGCGTCGCCCGCCGCACTCAGCGCCAGCGCGACAATCAGCAACCATGGCCCGCCCTCGGCCGCGGCCAGTACCGCCAGCAGCGCGACCGCGGCGGTCTTGGCCACGGTGCGGCGCCAGGACGGCGCACCGGCGACCATGAACAGGTAGAGAAATGCTGCGACGAGCGAGAGCAGCAGCGTCCCGTTCGCTGTCGCTGCAAGGCCGCCCGGAAACGGCATCATGGCTCGACCGCCACGGCCGGCGCCTTGCGGCGCCAGATCATGTTCTTTGCCGCAAGAGCCGCACCCGCCGTGATCAGCAGGCAAGCGGCGAGGATGTTGAGTGTCGGCTCGGCAAAGCCGAAGGCGATCAGGACCAGGGTCGAAAGCAGCGGCGCGGCGTAGCTCGCGGCCCCCAGCACCTGGATGTTGCCGCGCTTGACGCCATGGTCCCAGGCATAGAAAGCGCCGCCGACCGGCATCAGCCCGAGACCGGCGACGGCAGCCCATTGCAGCCAGCCCGAAGGCCAGACTGTCTCTTCAAGCAGCAGGTGGCAGGCGAGCGACAGCACGGCGGTTGCGAGGCAGAACCAGGTGACGATGCTGGTCGCAACTGCCGGGAAGCGTCGCGACATCAGCGAATAGGAGGACCAGGTGAACGCGCACAGCACCGCCATGCCGTAGCCGAAGGCGTAGCGGCTCTCGAAGGCGAATCCCACGCCGCGCGTGACGATCAGCGCCGCGCCGGCAAGCCCCATCAGCGCGCCCACGACATGATGCCAGCCGAGTCGTTCGCCGGGCAGCATCGCCGAGCCGAGCACGATCAGAAGCGGCCACAGATAGGCAATCAGGCTCGCCTCGACGGCGGGCGCGTTGCGCAGCGCCGAAAAGTAGAAGAAGTGGTAGCCAAACAGGCCGGCGATGCCAACCACCCAGGCAAGCGGCGGGATCGGCGCCTGCGAGGCCGGCGATGCGCCCGCAAGCCTGGCCACGAAACCGAGGGCGGCGCCGATGGTGAAAGCCATCGCCGAAAGCTGGAAGGGCGGGACCCGGCCCGACGCGTCGGTGAAAAGCGCCAGCAGCGCCCACATCACCACCGCCGAAAAGCCGATCAGCGTCGCCCGCGCCATCAAGTCCCTCCATCGCCGCGGCTCCCTGCCCGGCGGTATCGCCCATACACCGACATGTGCGCCGGCGCCATGGTTGCGCTACAGGTTTCGGCTGGAACTCCCTCACCGGCCATCGCGCGACCACCCGCGAGCGGATTCGGCTTCGTTGCGCCGGCGGCGTCAGTCGAGGATTTCGAAGCGGCGGGTTTCGAGCGTGAGGGTGCCGACGGTCGTCGTCGCCGACGCCTCGACCGGAGCATAGACCCCGGACCGGCCGATCGGGGCGAAGGCGATCCTGATTTCGCTTTCGTCGCTGAAATAGCGCAGCGTTTCGCTGCCGGCCCGGTAGCCGGAGACCGGCACCAGCCGCGCCTTGCAGACGACCGTGTCGCCGTCATAGCCCCTTGCCGAAAGCCGGCCGCGGCCGGCCGGCGACAGGCGCAGATCGGCGCGCAGCACGCCGTCGAAGATGCCGATGGTGCGGCGGCAGACGTCGCGCGCATCGCCCGCCCTGACCAGCGTCGCGGCGATCGGGTCGACCACGCCGACCAGATCCGAGCCGCCGACGGCAACCCAGTCGGCCGGCTTCGCCCCGGACTCCGGCTGGTTGTCGAGCCTGTAGACGCGGCCGTCGCCGAAGGTGATTCTGGTCTGGCGGCGCTCGGCGCCCGAGGCGAGGTCGGCCAGATAGGCATCCGGCCTTGCCGTGCCGCGTTCGAAACGGCCGCGCGAGACGACAGTGCCCCTCGCGCGCTCGAAGAGCCTGGCCAGCGGCTCGCTCCTCAGCCGCCCCTCGATCTCGAACGTGTCGCGGCCGACCAGTGAGGAAATGTGCGATTGTGCGACGACGAGGTCGGAGAGCGTCACGACCTGCTCGATGCGCACGGCATGCAGCGCCTCGGCGCGCGCCGGCAGGCACGCCGCGAAGAGGGAGATCAGGACGAGAAGCGGGCGGAAAGGGGCATGCAAGGGACGGACTCCGGGCGCGAATTGCAGCGGTGGCGACTGTCCCCGTCCCCGCTTCTCCAAGAGCATATCCAAACCGCGCTGTGAATGGCCGACCGGCCGGGCTGGTAAATGCTTGGCAAATGCCGCCCGCCGCAGGCGGCGGCGCTTGACGCTGGCGGCAAATGCCACTATGGAACGCCGACTTTTTCCGAGAGGCCGCCTTGCAACGCCCGCGCGCCACATGATCCTGGTGCGGCTCGGGCGATTTGGCCGGCATCGAACCGAAGGTAGCAACCCATGTCCCGCGCTTGCGAACTGACCGCCAAGGCCGTGCTCTACGGCAACAATGTGAGCCACGCCAACAACAAGACGCGTCGCCGCTTCCTGCCCAATCTCGTCAATGTGACGCTGATGTCGGAATCGCTGGAGCGCAAGTTCCGCCTGCGCGTCTCGGCCAGCGCCCTGCGTTCGGTCGAGCATCGCGGCGGGCTCGACGCCTTCCTGCTCAAGGCCGACGCCTCCGACCTTTCGCCGCGCGCCCGCCTGCTCAAGAAGCAGGTCGCCAAGAAGGTCGCCGAGACCGCGACCGCCTGATCCTTCGCCATTTCGAGGCGGGGGACAGCCGCCTTTGCCGGGCGCCGCAATACGCGCCGGACTGGTTCCATCACCCAGGTTAAAAAAATGACCCTTTCCAGATCCGTCCTGCCTTTCGTTCTGGCGATGGCCGCCGTCGTCGCCGCCTCCAACTATCTGGTCCAGTTCCCGTTCGCCCATTTCGGGCTCGGCGAGCTTCTGACCTGGGGCGCCTTCACCTATCCGGTCGCCTTCCTTGTCAACGACCTGACCAACCGGCGCTTCGGCCCGGCGGCGGCACGAAAGGTCGTGCTGGCCGGCTTCGTGCTTGCGGTCTTTCTTTCGGTGTGGCTGGCCACGCCGCGCATCGCCATTGCTTCCGGCTCGGCGTTCCTGGCGGCACAACTGCTCGACATCCAGGTCTTCGACCGGCTGCGCGGCCAGGCCTGGTGGCGGGCGCCCTTCGTCTCGACGCTGATCGGCTCGGTGCTCGACACGCTGCTTTTCTTCGCCATCGCCTTTGCCGGCGCCTTCGGCTTCATCGACGCCGCCTTCGGCATGCAGGACGGCTCGCTGGCCTTCCCGGTCGCCTTCCTCGGCGCCTCGGTGCCGCTGTGGGTGTCGCTGGCCATCGGCGATTTCTGCGTCAAGATCCTTGTCGGTCTGGCGATGCTGGCGCCCTATGGCGCCCTGCTCGGCCTGCTGAAGCCGGCCGACGGCCTCGGCCGCGAAAGCGCGTAGGGCGCGAGCGCGCCTATCCTCCCCGGCGAAGCGGGGGGTGAGGAGGCAATAGCCGCAGGCGATCGATCGACAACGATTTGTCGATCGAAGCGACGAACGCCCGAAGCCCAAGCGGAGAGCCCGGACCGCCGGAGGCGGTGGAGGGGGGCGCAATAACATCCCCCATTGTGAGCGCGTCCTCGGCTGGAATTCTGTCCGGGCGAGAGAGAGGCCGGCGCAGATGGGCCGCTTTGAACATGCCCCCTCCACCACTTCGTGGTCCCCCTCCCCCGTAAACAGGGGAGGATTCGCGCCGCGCTTGCATCGCCCCTCCTTCGCCCATGCTTTTCTCCTTTCGCTCACGGCCGTGCGCTCGGCGGCCAATGTCGTCTTGATTCTGCATGGTGAGGATTTGCGGAGAGGCCGGTGCCCCTTCGCGCCCCCCTCTGTCGGCTTCGCCCGGCCGGGTCCCCGCTGCATTCGCAGCGTCCCGGCGCTCGCCGGCCTTCCATCGTGCCACCGGCACGACGGATTCGCTTCGCGAACCGGCTGCTCGCCCCCCACAGGTGGGGAGATTGGCCGTCCGCGCTCGCATCGCCTCTCCTTTGCACGAGCTCCATCATCGCCACGCCCGCGAAACGCGTCTGGCTTTTGACAAGGGGAAGACGGGCGGCCGTCCGGACGCTCATCTGGTAGTAGTGTGCGACCTCGCGGCCGCCCGCCCGGCGTGCTTGCCCGGATGTGCAGGTGCGCGTTGCTGGCCTTGTGGACCAGCACTCGCAAAGCCGATGGCCTCGCGACCGGAACCCTGTCGGCCCCGCACCTCACCCTGGGGCCCGGACCTGGGGGCTCATCGCCCAGCAACACCACCGTAGTGCTGCCGGTCCGGCGCCGGACGCCGCCCGGAGGCTCGGTGCGCATCCGTTTCCCGCGCGGCGATCGACCGGGATGATACGAGAAGGTGGATAGGGCGTGGATGAAAAGGGAGTGGTGAATAGCGAATAGTGAGTAGGAACGGGAGGTTGGGTCGGCAAGCGGTCGCGGACTGTCCAGCAGCCGAAGGAACATTGCCCGCAGCTGCGCTTCTCACCGCACGGGCGGGTAGATCGCACCGGCCGCCGAATGACATTTCCGTTACGGCCTTTATTTTACCGATCGTTCGGTATAATTAATGCCCGGCGTCAATTTGAAGACGGAAGCAGGAGCAAAGCATGGGCCGTCCACCCAGCATCGACGAGGACGAGGTCATCGCCAGGCTGGCGAAAGTGTTCAGCGATGTCGGTTATGACGGCGCCTCGCTGGCGCAGCTTGCCGAGGCTTCGGGCCTGAAGAAGGCGAGCCTCTACCACCGCTTTCCCGGCGGCAAGAAGCAGATGGCCGAGGACGTGCTGACGGCGGCGCTCGACTGGATCGCCGCCAACGTGCTCGCGCCGCTGGCCGGCGACGGCCCGCCGCGCGAGCGGATCGCGCTGGCGGCCGAAAATCTCGACACCTTCTACCGCGGCGGCCACCGCGCCTGCCTGCTCAACATGCTGTCCTCGCCGCGCAACGAGGACGGTCCGTTCGGCAAGGCCATCCGCGAGGCCTTCGAGGCGCTGCTCGCGGCGTTCGCCGGCGTCGCGCGGGCGGCCGGCGCGAGCGAGGCCGACGCCCGCGCCCGCGCCGAACGGGCGGTCGTGACGATGCAGGGCAGCCTGGTGCTGTCGCGCGGCATCGGCTCGACCGGGCCGTTCGGCCGCTTCCTCGACGAACTTCCCGACATCCTCGCCGCCGAGGCGGGGCCAGCCCGTTCCCGAAAGGTCCAGCAGCCATGACCGCACGCTACCGCCAGCAGCTTTTCACTCCCGCCGTGAAATCGGTGCAGGAGACCGCCGGCAGCCGCCGGGCCTATGCCCGCACCGAGGACGTGCCCGCGGACGCCGACCGGCTGGGCGGCCCCGAGGCGGCCTTCATCGCAGCACGCGATTCCTTCTACATGGCGACGATCTCGGCCAGCGGCTGGCCCTACCTGCAGCACCGGGGCGGGCCGCGCGGCTTCGTCAAGGTGCTGTCCGAACGCCGGCTCGGCTTCGCCGACTATCGCGGCAATCTGCAATATGTGAGCGTTGGCAACCTCGCCGACGACGCCCGCGCCGCCTTTTTCTTCATGGATTATGCCAACCGCGCCCGGCTCAAGCTCCTGGGCCGGGTGCGCAGCGTCGACCTGACGGCGGACGACGAGCTGCGCGCGAGCCTGAGCGACGACGGCTACGGCGCGGTGGTGGAGCGCGGGCTCGTGGTCGATATCGACGCCTTCGACTGGAACTGCCCGCAGCACATCGTCGAGCGTTTCACCATCGAGGAAATCACGCCGGCGATCGACCAGCTGAAGGGCCGCATCGCCGAACTCGAGGGCGAACTGGCGGCGCTGCGCGGCAAGGTCGCGTGAGGGGCCCACACCGCCACCCCCAGATTACGGCCGCGCAGAGCCTCTTTTGAGGGGAGGATGAGGGAGATGTTCGCGCTCCTTCGCGCACGCCCTGCGAAGGAAATGGCTGGTCCTTGCGCCCCCCTCCACCACTTCGTGGTCCCGGCCCTCCGCTTCGGCTCCGGGCGTTCGTCGCTTAGATCGACAAATCGTTGTCGATCGATCACCTTCGGCGACCGCGTCCTCACCCCCCGTAAACGGGGGAGGATCGCCCACCATCAATCCCCGTGCAGGCGGAATTCCAGGTAGAGATTGCGCTGCAGGATGGAGTGGTTGTCGTCGGAAATCAGCGACACCATGGTGGCGCCGTCGGCGCGGCGCCAGACGTCGAGGCCTTCCATGTTGTCGATCTGGTAGCCCATATTGGCTTCCAAGAGCACCGCGCCGTCGGCGCGATTGCCCTTGCGGATGGCGTCGCCGGCAATGCGCTTGAGCCGGATCGCCACCCCCCTGGCGACCGAATAGCTGCGTTCGAGCAGGAGGAGATCGCCGCCGGGCAGGAAGGCGCCGTCGGTGATGTCGAACCCGTCGCTGCGCGCCACGGTGAAGATGCCCTTCGTCGGACCCTCGATGACGGCGCCGAAAATGTCGCCCTTCTTGTCGAGGCTCTTTTCGGAGACGACGATGCGGGCCCCGGCATGGGCGCTGTCGGCGGGACTGTGGACGACGGTCTCGAAACCGCGGTTGCGGCGCAGTTCGTAGGCCGGCACGACGAAGTCGAGATCGCGCAGCGGGCCCTTCATGTCGTCGGGCGTCAGCCGGAACTCCGACAGCCGGTGCGCGCGCTCGAAGCCGACCGTGGCGATGCCGTCGCGGACCGCGAGGCCCTCGGCGTCGGTGGTCCATTTCTCGCCGATGATATCGCCATTGCCGTCGACCATCTGCTGCATGGAAAAATCGGCAACGCCGGAGGGCCGGCCTTCGGCATCACGCTCGATGGCGCCGAAGTACCAGAATCCGGTGTCGGTGACGCCGACGAAACGCGAACCCGGGTCGAGGAAGCGGAAACCGGAGAGCGCGCCGAAATCCCACGAGCCGGAATTGAGCTCGAGCCCGCCGACGAACTCCAGCGGCCCGAAACGGCTTTCGGTCGAGCCGAGCTGGAAATTGCGGATCGGCCGCGCGCTGACAGCGAATTTCTCGACCTTGGCCGGCTCGGCGCGTGCCGCCGGCGGCGGCGCAAGGAATGCGGCGGCAAGCCCGCAGGCGAGAAGGAAAAGGCGCCGCCCGGCCACCCGCGTCAGCTCGCCCGGCGCATCGGCCGCGCGGAACGGCGTTCGCCCTGGCCGGTCTCTTCCTCGAACAGCGAGGCGAGCTGCTCGGTCATGGCGCCGGCCAGTTCCTCGGCGTCGACGATGGTGACGGCGCGGCGGTAATAACGCGTCACGTCATGGCCAATGCCGATGGCGATCAGCTCGACCGGCGAGCGCATCTCGATCATCTCGATGACGGCGCGCAGATGGCGTTCGAGATAGTTGCCGGGATTGACCGACAGGGTGGAATCGTCGACCGGGGCGCCGTCGGAGATCATCATCAGGATGCGGCGCTGTTCGCGGCGGCCGATCAGGCGGTTGTGCGCCCACAGAAGCGCCTCGCCGTCGATGTTTTCCTTGAGCAGCCCCTCGCGCATCATCAGGCCGAGATTGCGCCGCGCCCGCCGCCACGGCGCGTCGGCCGACTTGTAGATGATGTGCCTGAGATCGTTGAGGCGGCCGGGATTGGCGGGCTTGCCGTCCTTGAGCCATTTCTCGCGCGCCTGGCCGCCCTTCCACGCCCGCGTGGTGAAGCCGAGGATCTCGACCGAGACGCCGCAGCGCTCGAGCGTGCGCGCCAGGATGTCGGCGCAGGTGGCCGCGACCGTGATCGGGCGGCCGCGCATGGAGCCGGAATTGTCGAGGAGCAGGGTGACGACGGTATCGCGGAAATTGGTGTCGCGCTCCTGCTTGAAGGAGAGCGGCTGCATGGGGTCGATGACCACACGGGTGAGCCGCGCGGTGTCGAGATAGCCCTCCTCGAGGTCGAAATCCCAGGAGCGGTTCTGCTGCGCCATCAGCCGCCGCTGCAGCCGGTTGGCGAGCCGGCCGACGACGCCCTGCAGGTTGGCGAGCTGCTTGTCGAGGAAGGCGCGCAGGCGCTCGAGCTCCTCCTCGTCGCACAATTCGTCGGCGCCGACGGTCTCGTCGAAGCCGCCGGTGAAGACCTTGTAGTCGAAATCGGGCGGCAGCTGGGTGAAGGGCAGGTCCGGCCGCTTGGCCTCGCCCGGCGTCTCGGCGTCGTCGGAATCCTCTTCCGAGACGTCCTCGGCGGTGGCGTCGGTCGATTCGCTCTCGCCGCTGTCCTGCTCGTCGTCGGAGGCTTCGGAATCGTCGGCCTGCGAATCGTCGCTGCCCTGCTCCTGTTCGGTGCCCTCCTCGCTCTGGTCCTCGCCCTCGGGCTGGTCGTCGCTGTCCTCGCTCTCCTGCGACTGCTCCTCGTCGCCGAGTTCCTCGGCCATGTCCATGGAGACCAGCATGTCGCGCACGGTGCGGGCGAAGGCGTTCTGGTCCTCGATGTTTTCGGCCAGCCGGGCGATGTCGCCGCCGGCCTTGTCCTCGACCCAGCCGCGCCAGAGATCGACCAGCTTGCGGCCGCTCTGCGGAATGGCGCTGCCGGTGAGCTTTTCGCGCACCAGCAGCGCAATCGCTTCCTCGACGGGGGCGTCGGCGATCTCGGTGACGGCGGCGAGGTTGGCCTTGAGGTACTTGTCCTCCAGCATGACGGCGAGATTGTCGGCGACGCCGGTCATGGCGCGGGCGCCGATCGCCTCGACCCGCGCCTGCTCGACGGCGTCGAACACGGCGCGCGCCTGCTTGCCGTCGGGGGCCAGCCGGGTGTGGACGCCGCGGTCGTGGCAGGCGCGGCGCAAGGCCATGGAATCGCCGAGCCCGCGGGTCACCGAGACGTCGTTGGCCGTCGGCCGCTTGGAAAGCTCCGGCAGCCTGGCCCGCTCGCCGGTCAGCGCCGGCTTGTCCTTGGCGAAGGAGACTTCGAGCTCGTTGTCGCCGGCGATCGCGCGCATGCACACCGAGACGGCGCGCTTGAAGGCTTCCGCCTCGCTTGCCGTCCTCGGCTTGCCGCCGCGCTGGTTGTCGCCCGGACCCGCCATCGCTTGCCGCGTCAGCCCAGGACCACGTTGGCCGCCGATTCCTTCAGTTCCTCGCCGAAGGCGCGCTGGTAGAACTCGGCCACCAGGGCGCGTTCGAGCTCGTCGCACTTGTTGAGGAAGGTGAGCCGGAAGGCGTGGCCGACATTGCCGAAGATCTCGGCGTTCTCGGCCCAGGTGATGACGGTGCGCGGGCTCATCACGGTGGCGAGGTCGCCGTTCATGAAGGCCGAGCGCGTCATGTCGGCGACCCGCACCATCTTGTTGACGATGTCGCGGCCCTTGTCGTTGCGGTAGTGCTTGGCCTTGGCCAGCACGATGTCGACCTCGTTGTCGTGCGGCAGGTAGTTGAGCGTGGTGACGATCGACCAGCGGTCCATCTGCGCCTGGTTGATCTGCTGGGTGCCGTGATAGAGCCCGGTGGTGTCGCCCAGGCCGACCGTGTTGGCGGTGGCGAAGAGGCGGAAGGCCGGATGCGGGCGGATGACGCGGCTCTGGTCGAGCAGGGTCAGCCGGCCGGACGATTCCAGCACGCGCTGGATGACGAACATGACGTCGGGGCGGCCGGCATCATATTCGTCGAAACAAAGCGCGACATTGTGCTGGTAGGCCCAGGGCAGGATGCCGTCGCGGAACTCGGTGACCTGCTTGCCTTCCTTGACCACGATGGCGTCCTTGCCGACGAGGTCGATGCGGCTGACATGGCTGTCGAGATTGACGCGCACGCAGGGCCAGTTGAGCCGGGCGGCGACCTGCTCGATATGGGTCGACTTGCCGGTCCCGTGATAGCCGGAAATCATCACGCGGCGGTTGAAGGCGAAGCCTGCGAGGATGGCGAGCGTGGTGTCGTGGTCGAACAGATAGTCCGGATCGATGTCCGGCACGTGCGGGTCGGCCACCGAATAGGCCGGCACCACCATGTCGGAATCGAACCCGAAGGTGTCCTTCACCGAGACGGTGGTGTCAGGGAGATTGGCGATATCGCGGTCGATCTTGTTCATCATGCCTCCAGCGCGCCGCAGTCGCGAGGGCGTCGCCGTCCGTTACCTACAAATTCGGGGGCAGTGCTTACCAGACCTCGGCCTCAACAGAAACCGGATTGTTTGAGCACCCGGTAGGCCTGGATCACGTCGCGGAACCGGTCTTCCGAACCCCGGTCGCCGCCATTCGCATCCGGATGGTGGCGCTTCACAAGTTCCTTATAGCGCGCCTTTATGTCGGCGCCAGCCGCATTCTGGTCGAGGCCCAGCGTTTCGAGTGCCCTGGCCTCCAGCGGCTTGACCTTGCGCTGGCGCGGCCGCGGCGGCGCCTCGGCGTCTCCGAACAGGTTGAACGGGTCGCGCACGCGCTTGTAGTAGCCGGCGCGGCCGGAGCGCTTGTCGGCGAAATCCGGGCTGGAACGCGCCTGCGAATTGCCGCCCATGGCCCAGGTCGGGCGGTGGCCGGTCAGCGCCTCCTTCTGGAAGCGCGCGATCTCGGTGTCGGCCAAGCCGGAAAAGTAGTTGTAGCCCTTGTTGTACTGGCGCACATGGTCGAGGCAGAAGCGGAAATATTCGCCCTCGCGCATGCGCCCGACCGGCGCCCGGTGGAGGCCGGCCTCGGCACAGCCGTCCCACTGGCAGCGCGGCGCGCGCGACTTCAGCTCCGCGTCCGGGTCGGGCCGCACGCGAATCCTGTCGAAATATTTCGAATCCAGCTTCATGCGCCCCCGATTATGGGTGCTTCGCACCCGGATACAAGAATTGACATTTGAGCTTCGATCCCCGTAGGCGGGTGATTTGGCCATTGTCGTGCGAAAAGCACGGCGCGATTGGCGGCCACCCAGGAGAGACCCTGCAATGAGCATCCAGACCGCGATCGAAGCCAAGCTGCGCGAGCGCTTCGCGCCCGAAAGCCTTGACGTCATCAACGAAAGCCATCTCCACGCCGGCCATCATCATGTCGAGCACGGCCGCGAGGAAACTTTCGACGGCACCGGCGAAACCCATTTCCGCGTCCGCATCGTGTCGGCAGCCTTTGCCGGCATGAGCCGGGTCGAGCGCCACCGCGCAGTCAACGAGGCGCTGGCCGACCAACTGCGCGCCGGCCTTCACGCACTGGCGATCGAACCGACGGCTCCGGGCGAAAAGACACGGCGCTGACCGCGATGCGGCAGCGACCGGACGCTACTGGCCGGCGTCGCGTATCCTCAGCCGCATGATCCTGTTGCGGTCGCGCTTCATGACGACGAAGCGCTTGCCGTGGAAGGTGAAGGCCTGCTTTTCCTCCGGGATGGTCTGCGCCTCGTGAATGACGAGGCCGGCGATCGTCGTCGCCTCCTCGTCGGGCAGGTTCCAGTCGAGCGCGCGGTTGAGATCGCGGATCGGCACCGAGCCGTCGACGACGATCGAGCCGTCGGCTTCCTGCTTGACGCCCTGCATGTCGACATCGTGCTCGTCGGCGATCTCGCCGACGATCTCCTCGATGATGTCCTCGAGCGTGACCAGGCCCTCGACCTCGCCATATTCGTCGACGACGATCGCCACATGCGCCTTCTTGCGCAGGAAGGCGTTCAACTGGTCGTGCAGCGTGGTGGTGTCGGGCACGAACCACGGCTTGCTGGCGACCTTGGTGATGTCGATGCGGCGCGGCTCGTTGTCGACGTCGTGCAGCGCCCGCAACAGGTCCTTGGAATGCACCACGCCGACGATGTTGTCGGTGGAATTGCGATAGACCGGCATGCGCGTATAGGGGCTCTGCAGGATTTCGCGCACCACCTGCTCGGCCGGATCGTCGGCATTGACCAGTCGCATCGCGGTGCGGTGGATCATCACGTCGGAAACCTCGAGCTCGGCAAGGTCGAGCAGGCCGCCGACCCGGTCGCGCTCCTGCTTGATGAAGGCGCCCTCGCGATGCAGCACCTCGACGGTGCCGCGCAGTTCCTCATGCGCGGACACCATCGGCGCGTCGCGGCCGAGATTGATGCCGAAAAGGCTCAGGATGCCGCGCACGATCCAGTTGGCGACCGAGGAGACCGGCCCGAACACGAAAACGACGGCGCGCGCGAAGGGCGAGACGATGAGCGCGAATTGTTCCGGACGGAAAAGCGCCAGCGACTTGGGCAGGATTTCGGAGAAGATGACCAGGATGACGGTCATCGCCAGCGTGGCGTAGACCACGCCCGCCTCGCCAAACAGCGTCAGGAGCAGGCTGGTGGCGAGCGCCGAGGCGAGGATGTTGACCAGATTGTTGCCGATCAGCAGTGCGCCGACAAGGCGGTCCTTGCGCTCGATCAGCTTCTCGACCATGGCCGCGCGCCGGTCGCCGCCGGCCGCCAGCGAATGCAGCCTAGCCCGCGACGCCGCCGTCATGCCGGTCTCGCTGCCCGAGAACAGGAAGGACAGCATGATCAGGAAAAGGATGACCCCGCCTGTCACCCACAATTCGCTCGTCATTCCGGAAGGTTCTCCTGGATGAAGGAAAGCACCTCGGAGGCCGGCACGTCCCTGGCGATGTAGGAGCGCCCGATACCCCGGGTAAGGATGAAGGTGAGTGCGCCGCGCAAGACCTTCTTGTCCTGGGCTATATAGGAAAGCAGTTGCTCCGCGCCAGGCAGGCTGCCCGGAATGTCGGCCATCCTCACCGGCAGTCCGACCTCGCCCAGATGTGCCTCGACCCGCGCCGCATCGTCGGCGCTGCACTGGTTGAGCCGCACCGAGAAGCGGTGCGCCAGCGCCATACCGACGGCCACGCCCTCGCCATGGACGAGCCGCGCGCCGTCGTAACCGGTCGCCGCCTCGAGCGCGTGCCCGAAGGTATGGCCGAGATTGAGCAGCGCCCGCTCGCCGGTCTCAAGCTCGTCGCGGGCCACGATCTCCGCCTTGGCACGGCAGGACTCCGCGATCGCGCGCTGCCGGGCCGGGCCGCCGGTGAAGACGGCGCGCCAGTCCTTTTCCAGCCAGGCGAAGAAGTCGGGCCGGTCGATCAGGCCGTATTTGACCACCTCGGCATAACCGGCGCGGAATTCGCGCGGCGGCAGCGTGTCGAGCGCGGCGGTGTCGGCCACCACCAGCCGCGGCTGATGGAAGAGGCCGACGAGGTTCTTGCCGCGCGCCGTGTTGATGCCGGTCTTGCCGCCGACCGAGGAATCGACCTGGGCCAGCAGCGATGTCGGCACCTGCACGAAACCCATGCCGCGCCGCACGATGCCAGCAGCGAAGCCGGCAAGGTCGCCTATGACGCCACCGCCGAGGGCAATGACCAGGTCGCCACGTTCCAGCCGGGCGCCGAGCACACCGTCGACCACGGCCTCCAGCGCGGCGAAGCTCTTGGTCTTCTCGCCCGGGTCGAGCGTAATCGTGGCGCTTTCGATCCCGGCCCGTTCGAGGCTCTCGACCAGCGTGGCGAGATGCGCCGCGGCCACGTTGCTGTCGGTGACGATGGCGCAGCGCACGCTCGGCATGCGCCGGGCGATCTCGCTGCCGCAGGACGCAATCAGGCCGTCGCCGATCAGGATGTCGTAGGAGCGCCCGGCAAGGTCGACCTCGACACGCACCGTGCCCTCCGCCGCCGTTGCGTCCATCAGCCAGCTCCCAAACGTTCGTTTTCCAGATAGGCGGCAATGGCGGCAAGCGCCTCGTCGGCGATCACCTCCTTCGGCTCGTCGCGGGAGGCCACGACGATGTCGGCCTCCGCGTAAAGCGGGTAGCGCTCGCGCATCAGCCGCTGCATGACGGCACGCGGATCGGCGTTCTGGAGCAGCGGCCGATGCCGGTTCTTCATGACGCGCTCCATGAGCACGTCGAGGTCGGCCTTGAGCCAGACCGAGACCCCGCCGCGCTTGACCGCACCGCGCGTCTCCTCGTTGGTGAACGCGCCGCCGCCGGTGGAAATGACGCGGCCGCCCTCCTCCAGAAGCCTGGCGATGACCCGCCGCTCCAGCGAGCGGAACTCCGGCTCGCCATAGCTTTCGAAGAGCTCAGGCACCGACATGCGGGAAACGGTCTCGATCTCGTGGTCGCTGTCGATGAAGGGGATTTCCAGCATCTGGGCAACCTTGCGCCCGATCGCCGTCTTGCCCGCCCCCATCAGACCGACAAAGACAATCGCCCGCCCGCCGATCAATTCGCGCAGTCTTGTGGCGGCGGCGTTCCTCGAGGCGGTCATAAAAAAGTTCCTTCGCCCGGCGTATGCACATGAAAACAGAGGTTCCGTCAAGCACGCGCGCCATCGCCCGGCGGGGTTGAATTCGCCCAGTCGCCAACGCATAAGAGGGTGGGGCGGACAGGCTATTGGGGAAATCGGAGGCGGATGCCCACCCTTTTCAGGTTCTTGGTCACCATCGGCATCATCGCCGGCATCGTCTATGGAGCCATGTTTGCGCTGGTGACCTTCGTCGAGCCGAACAAGGGCGAAATGAGCGTGCGCATCCCGCCCGAGAAGCTCAATCCCTGAGCATGGGCCCGGTGGTCAGCCGATGAACAGCGCGACCGCGATCGAAGCCTTCCTGGAAATGATGAGCGCCGAGCGGGGCGCCAGCGCCAACACGCTCGAGGCCTATCGCCGCGACCTCGACGATGCGGCGGCCGGGATCGGCGGGCTGGCCGACGCCTCAAGCTCGGACATCCGCGCCTATCTCGACACCATCGCCGCGCGCGGCTTCGCTGCCTCGACACAGGCGCGCAAGCTTTCGGCGCTGCGCCAGTTCTACCGCTTCCTCTATGCCGAAGGCCTGCGCGGCGACGACCCGACCGGCACGGCGATGGCGCCGCGCAAGAGCGCTGTGCTGCCGAAGATCCTCAGCGAGGCCGAAACCGGGCGCCTGCTCGACCGCGCGGCGGAGGAAGCGGCAACAGCGCCGCCCGGCATGAGCCAGGTGGCCACCACGAGGATGCATGCGCTGATCGAGGTGCTTTATGCGACGGGCCTGCGCGTTTCCGAACTGGTCGGGCTGCCGGTCGAGGTGGCACAGCGCGACCAGCGCTTCTTCATGGTGCGCGGCAAGGGCGGCAAGGAGCGCATGGTGCCGCTGACCGAGAAGGCGCGTGCGGCCATGACTGCCTGGCTTTCGGCCCGCGCCCGCGATGCCGCGGCCGTGGAGAGCCCCTTTCTCTTCCCCGCCGCATCCGAAAGCGGTCATCTGCCGCGCCAGGTCTTCGCACGCGACCTGAAGGGACTGGCCGCGCGCGCCGGGATCAGGGCGGCCAGGGTCTCGCCGCACGTCTTGCGCCACGCCTTTGCCAGCCACCTGTTGCAGAACGGCGCCGACCTGCGCGCCGTGCAGCAATTGCTCGGCCATGCCGATATCTCCACGACTCAGATCTACACCCACGTGCTGGAGGAGCGGCTGGTGCGGCTCGTCAACGAGCACCACCCGCTTGCCGATTAGGCGCGCGAACGTTATGTGAGGGCCTCATTTGGCGCACGCGCCGGCCCGTCCGGCCGCCAGGAGTGCGCTTTCTTGCGTATTGCGAGCGTTCTGGCCGACGGCGAATGTACAACTACCTCGATTTCGAAAAACCCGTCGCCGATCTCGAAGGCAAGATCCTCGAGCTCAAGAAGCTCAGCGAAAGCGGCGAGGCCGTCGATGTCGCCGACGAGATCACCCGGCTGGAAAAGCGCGCCAGGGAAGCGCTCAACGAAGCCTACCGCTCGCTCACGCCGTGGCAGAAGGCGCAGGTGGCGCGCCACCCCGACCGGCCGCACTGCCTCGACTATGTCGATGCGCTGTTCACCGACTTCACCGGCCTTGCCGGCGACCGCAGCTTCGGCGACGACAACGCCATCATCGGCGGCTTTGCCCGCTTCGGCGGCGAGCCGGTGGCGATTCTCGGCCAGGAAAAGGGCGCCGACACCAAGAGCCGTCTGAAGCACAATTTCGGCATGGCGCGGCCGGAAGGCTACCGCAAGGCGGTACGCATCATGGAACTGGCCGACCGCTTCAACGTGCCGCTGGTGACGCTGGTCGACACCGCCGGCGCCTATCCCGGCATCGGCGCAGAGGAACGCGGCCAGGCCGAGGCGATCGCGCGCTCGACCTCGGCCTCGCTCGGCCTCAAGGTACCGGTGGTCTCGGTGATCATCGGCGAGGGCGGCTCCGGCGGCGCGATCGCGATCGCCACCGCCAACAAGGTCTACATGCTCGAGCATTCGATCTATTCGGTGATCTCGCCGGAAGGCGCGGCCTCGATCCTGTGGCACGATTCCACCCGCGCCAAGGACGCCGCCACCTCGATGCGCATCACCGCCCAGCACCTGCTGGAACTGAAGGTGATCGACGGCATCATCGACGAGCCGGTGGGCGGCGCGCACCGCAGCCGCGACACCGTGATCGCGGCGACGGGCAAGCAGATCGAAGCGGCGTTCGAGGAGCTTGCCGGCGCGAACATGGACTATCGCGAGCACCGCCGCGAGAAGTTCCTGGCCATCGGACGCGCGCTCTGAGGCAGGCTGCCCGGGCGGCGTGAAATGCGGCCAATGCCCGCGACATGCCACAAAAATGCCAAGACTTTTGCCTCAATGACAACCGCGTGAGGCAGGCGGGGCTGCCCTTGTGGTAAGGTTTTTTCAAGGTTAACCAACTTAACGTCGCGCCAGCGATCACGGCAGAGAGGCTTGCTGCCGCAAAGACCATCGCGACGGGTGATTGATACGCCGATGATTTCGAAGTGGATGCGTACCGGACTGCTTGCCGCCGGCATGGCGCTGACGCTGGCCGGCTGCACGGAATCGACATTGCAGTCGGTCGGGGCCAAGGCGGAAAAGCCGCTGCCGCCGCGCCTGATTGCCGCCATGAAGGCCAAGGGCATGACCCGGCACTCGCCGGTGATGGCGCGCGTCTTCAAGGAAGAAGGCCAGCTCGAGGTCTGGAAGCAGAAGGCCAATGGCCGCTACGAGCTGCTCGCCACCTACCCGATCTGCAAATGGTCGGGCAAGCTCGGCCCCAAATTCACGGAAGGCGACCGCCAGGCACCGGAAGGCTTCTACCATGTGCGTCCGGCGCAGATGAACCCGCAGTCGAGTTTCCACCTCGCCTTCAACATGGGCTATCCCAACGCCTATGACCGCGCCAATGGCCGCACCGGCTCGCACCTGATGGTGCACGGCGAATGTTCGTCGGCCGGCTGCTATTCGATGAACAATCCGGAGATGGAAGAGATCTACGCGCTGGCCCGCGACGCCTTCCGCGGCGGCCAGCGCGATTTCCAGATCCAGGCCTACCCGTTCCGCATGACCGCGCAGAACATGGCGCGCTACCGCAACGACCCCAACTATCCCTTCTGGCAGATGCTGAAGGAGGGTTACGACCATTTCGAGATCACCAAGGTGCCGCCGAAGGTCGACGTCTGCGAGAAGCGCTACGTCTTCAACCGCGTCACCGAGGAAGGCGTGGAGTTCTCGCCGACCGGCGCCTGCCCCCCGACGACGCAGCCCGAAGCGCTGGTCAACGCCTTCCAGTCCTACCGTTCCGAATACGAGGCGGCCTTCACCACCATGGCCGGCAAGGGCGGCATGCCGGCGCCGAGGGCCTCGATCGCCGGGCTGAGGGAGGCGAACCTGGTCGCCGACTGGACCCGTCGCCGGGCGCGCGGCGAGCGCGTGCCGGTGGAGCCGCCTTCGCTTGGCCATGACGGCACGGTGACCGCGACCTCGGTCATGGGCCGCATCGATTCACCGGCCGGCCGCCGCATGGCGGCGATCGACGCCGAGAAGGAAGCCAAGCGCAAGGCGGCCGAGGAAAAGGCCGAGGCCGAACGCCGCGCCGCCGAGGCAAGGGCGGCGGCCGAAGCGGCCAAGGTCGCCGAGGCGGAAGCCGCCAAGCGCGCCGCCGAGGAACCGGCGGAGACCGCCGCGGCACCCGCGGAGGAAGAGTCCGGCGGCCTGCTCGGGCTCGGCTCGGTGCGCAAGCGCATCACCAACATCTTCGAATAGCCCGCCGGGGATGGCCGCGGCCGAGACCTACGACCTGCGCGGGCTCAACTGCCCGCTGCCGGTGCTGAAGACGCGGCGCCGGCTGATGGACGCGCCGGACGGCTACCGGCTGTGGGTCGAGACCACCGATCCGCTGGCGGTGATCGACATTCCCGCCTTCTGCGCCGAGAGCGGGCACCGCCTCGTGGAAAGCCGGGCGGTCGAAGGCGGCCACCGCTTCCTGATCGAACGCGGCGGGGCGATTGCGGACGGGGCGGACGCTTAGGCCGCCCACCGCTCAAGGCGCTGAGCCGATTCGACCGAATTCCCCCGCGAAAGTGCGATCGGAAACCAGTTTCGCCTCATAAATTGCTTTACGGCCGGAACCCGCCGATCGACAGCGGGTTGGCCTCCAACGCCGTGCGGTCGGGCTGGTCGACCGACGGCTTGCCGGCGAAGGCGTCGAAGAGCCGCCGCACATAGTCTTCCGGAACGTCCGCGGTGATCAGCACCAGCCGCGTGCCGCGCTGGCCGGAAGGCCAGGCCGGCAGCCGCATCGGCGGATGCAGGAACTGGCGCACGCCATGGACGACGAGTGGCCTTTCCGGTTCCTCGACCGTCTCGACGATGCCCTTCATGCGCAGGATGCCCTCGCCATGGGTGGAGCGCAGAAGGTCGAGGAAATTGGCGATCGCGGAAAATTCCAGCGGCCGGGCGAGCGTCAGCGAGAAGGTGCGGAAACGGCCGTCATGCCGGTCGTGATGGTGGTGTTCGTGGTCATGGTCGTGACCATGGTGATGGTGGTCGTGATGGTCGCGCAGCGCCCCTTCGCGCAGCCAGCGTTCGACGTCGACGCCCTTGGTCGCCGGGTCGTAGAGGCCGCAGTCGAGCAGCGCGGCGGGCGTCGCCGCGCCGGCCGCGGCGTCGAGCACCGGCGCGCCTGGGTTGAGGGCTGCAAGTCTCGCCGCAAGGGCTTCAGCCGCACCGGGTTCGGCAAGATCGGTCTTGGTGAGGACGATGCGGTCGGCGACCGCGATCTGGCGTACCGCCTCCTCATGCGCGTCGAGCGTCGCGGCTCCGGAGAGCGCGTCGGCTACCGCGATGACGCCGTCGAGCCGGTAGGCGGCGATGAGCGCCGGATGCGCCATGATCGACTGCAGCACCGGGCACGGGTCGGCGAGCCCGGTGGTCTCGATGACGACGCGCGAAAACTGCGCCAGCCGACCCGTCTGGGCCTGGTCGGCGAGATCGGCCAGGGTGTCGACCAGTTCCCCGCGCACCGTGCAGCACAGGCAGCCGTCGGAGAGTTCGATAATGCCGTCGGAGGCTTTTTCGACCAGCAGATGGTCGATCGGCACGTCGCCGAACTCGTTGATGATGACGGCGGTGCCGGCAAATTCGGGCAGCTTGAGCAGGCGGTTGAGCAGCGTCGTCTTGCCGGCGCCGAGAAAGCCGGTGAGAACGCTGACCGGGACCGGCGCGGGCATTTCTTGATCAGGCATCGGCGTGGCTACTGGACCGCGCTCGCCTTGGCCGGCTCGTAGGGCGGCCGCGGCGTCGGGATCGGCACGTTGGCGTATTCGATCAGTTCGGCGGCGGCAGGCGATTTCGGCCCGGTGGCCCCGCCGAGCCCGACGGCGACCAGTTGCGGCTCGCGCTCCATCTCGCGGATGAAGGGCGAGCGGATCACCATGTTGCCCTCCTCGTCGCGGTTTTCCATGCGCTCCTTGCGCGCCTCCTGGGTGCAGATGACGGGACGCATGTTGGTCGCCTCGGCGAGCTTGTCGCCGCCGACCGGGAGCCGGGTCAGCTCCGGCGCGAAGGACTGGTTGCGGGAAAAGCCGTCCTCGAGCAGCTGTGCCGCCTTTTCGGCGCGCTGCGCCACCGACGGCTCGCCGACCAGCACCGCAATCACGGTGCGGCCCTGGCGTGTGGCCGACGCCACCAGATTGAAGCCGGCCGGACAGGTGAAGCCGGTCTTCATGCCGTCGGCGCCGGCATAGCGGCCGATCAGCGTGTTGTGGTTGGAGAGCTTGGCCTTGCCGGCAGCCAGCCCCTCGATGTTGAAATACGCGGCATGTTCTGGAAACTCGCGGCGGATCGCGACGGCGAGCAGCGCGAGGTCGCGCACCGTCGAATATTGTTCGTCGGAATGCAGCCCGTGCGCGTTGACCCAGTGCGAGCCGGTCATGCCGAGGCGCTTCGATTCGGCGTTCATGCGCGCCGCGAAGGCGGCCTCGGAACCGGCGATCGATTCGCCGATGGCGGTGGCGACGTCGTTGGCCGACTTGACCATGATGATCTTGAGCGCATTGTCGAGGGTGAGCACCGAGCCCGGCTTGTAGCCCATCTTGCTCGGCGGTTCCTTGGCCGCGTTCCTGGAGATGGTGACCGGCGACTTCAGCGTCACCTCGCCCGACTTGACGGCGCGGAAGGCGACATAGGCCGTCATCAGCTTCGACAGCGACGCCGGATACCAGCGCCGGAACGCCTCCTCGTGCGACAGCACCTTGCCCGACTTCAGGTCGACGACGATCGACGGACCGGCCGCCGCCGGCTGCAGCAGGGTGAGAAGGCCGGCCACGGCCAGGGCTCCTGAAAGTCCGAAAAGTCGCATCGCGGGGCTCTGTGTCGATTTCGCTATGGTCGGGTGCGCGAATTGCGCTACGGTTGCGCGGTCTTTCCGCCGCTCTCATTTCGCGCGGGGAGGCGACCGGCCGGCTTCCGGCGGGTATTATTTAGCGCATGTGACGCCAAGATGGCAAAGCCCGGCCGGCGCGAACCGGCCGGCGGCACCCGCCTCTTGCGCGGAAGGACCAGAGGAGTGCGACCAAATGCCGATTCTGAACCGGGCGGCGGAGCTGCAGGAAGAGGTGAGCGGCTGGCGCCGGCACCTGCATCGCAAGCCGGAGCTGGGCTTCGATCTGTTCGAGACCTCGGCCTTCGTGGCCGAGAAGCTGCGCGAATTCGGCTGCGACGAGGTGGCGACCGGCATGGCCAAGACCGGGGTCGTCGGCATCATTCGCGGCCGGCTCGGCGACGGCCCGACCATCGGCCTGCGCTCCGACATGGACGCGCTGCCGATCGCCGAGGCGAGCGGCGTGCCGCACAGTTCCGAAAACGCCGGCAAGATGCATGCCTGCGGCCATGACGGCCACACCGCGATGCTGCTCGGCGCGGCCAAGTACCTGACCGAGACGCGCAATTTCGCCGGCTCGGTGGCGGTGATCTTCCAGCCCGCAGAGGAAGGCGGCGGCGGCGGCCGCGTCATGGTCAAGGAAGGCATCATGGAGCGCTTCGGCATCGAACGGGTGTTCGGCATGCACAATGCGCCAGGCCTGCCGGTCGGCCATTTCGCCACCCGCCCGGGCCCGATCATGGCCTCGACGGCGGAATTCACCATCACCGTGAAGGGGCGCGGCGGCCACGCCGCGTTCCCGCACCAGACCATCGACCCGATCGTGATTACCAGCCGCATCGTCGGCGCCATGCAGTCGATCGCCTCGCGCAGCACCGATCCGGTCGAGGCGCTGGTGGTGTCGGTGACCAAATTCCATGCCGGCGACGCCTATAACGTCATCCCCGAGACGGCCGAGATCGCCGGCACGGTGCGCACGCTGAAGAAGGAGACCGCCGACCTCGCCGAGGAACGCATCCGAGCGCTCGTCACCGGGATCGCCGGCGCCAGCGGCGCCGAAGCCCACATCCACTACGACCGCAACTACCCGGTGACCTTCAACCATGCCGAGGAGACCGGCTTTGCCGTCTCCGTCGCCGAGGACGTGGCAGGCACGCCCAATGTCGACCCGGCGATGCCGGCGATGATGGGCGGCGAGGACTTTTCCTACATGCTGGAGGCCCGGCCAGGCTCCTTCATCTTTGTCGGCAATGGCGAAACGGCCAACCTCCACCACCCCGCCTACGACTTCAACGACGAGGCGATCCCGCACGGCATCTCCTACTGGGTGCGGCTGACGGAAAAGGCGCTGGCAGCCTGACGCGAAGCAGCCCCCTCGGCACTGCCGGCAAGGGCCGACTGAGCAAGCCGGCCTAGCCGTTCTTTCGATCATGGCTGGGAAATGGCGGCGGCAGCGCCGCCATTTTCGTTCGCACCGACCCTCAAGCCGGCGCGCTTGCTTCGGCTGGCGGAGCCTTCACACCAGCGGCCGAGAACACGGCTCGACCGTCGCCGCAACCCCGCCAAAACGGTTGGCGAATCCACCCGAAACCGGTATGAAGCGGCCGTGGTCCCGTAGCTCAGCAGGATAGAGCATCAGATTCCTAATCTGAGGGTCACAGGTTCGAATCCTGTCGGGATCACCAGTTCACCGCTCGTCATTCGTCGCGATGCCGGCCTTCGGAGCGGAACGTCGCTGGAGCGTTCCCCGAAAGTTGGCCTTGCCCACGAGCCCTTGTTCGAGCTGCGGAACGCCGTGGCAAGTCAGCTTGAAATGATGAAACGTTCCAGCTTGCCCAGTGTCTGCAGTCCCAGCTCGATGGCGCCGAAGCCCTTCGCCTGCTGGAACTCGGCAGCAGTGGTGAAGACCATGCCCAGAGTCACCTTCGTTGCCCCGTCCTGGTCCTCGAACGAGGCCCAGGCGTCGGCATGTTTCGGCCCGTTCTCGCCCCAGAGAAGCGTGTAGCCGATCCGCTCCTCCGGCCGGACCTCGTGATAGAGGTGGTGGTTCGGAAACACCGTGCCGTCGGGCGCGATCATGTCGAAGACCCATTCGCCGCCGGTGCGCAGGTCTATCCTTTGCGTGCGGCAGGAGAAGCCCTCCGGGCCCCACCATTGCGGCAAAGTCTCGGCGTTCATCCATGCGCCCCAGACGACCGACCGCGGCGCGCGGATCACCTTCTGCAGCACCATGGTGCGCTCTGCCACGCCGGCGAGATTGTCCAGCTCCGCGTCAAAGCCCTGCCGGTAACCCGCCTCCATATCCTCGGCCAGCGAGGACAACTGCACCGTCACGACCAGCCGGCTGCGCTCGTCCGTGCCCGAGAAATCTGCTGTCACCAGCGCTGCCGATTGCGTCACGCCTTCAGACGAGATCACCTCGTAGTTGACACTGGACACCTCCGGCTGCAGCGCCAGCCAGCCGCACTCGCAGCGGATGTCCGGACGACCCTCCATCCTGCAAAGCGAGACCTCGCGTCCACCCACCCGGGTGTCGGCCTCAAGGAACTCCACAGCGACCGCCGAAGACGGTGCGGACCAGATCGCCCGCGCGGCGGGTGCCGTCCACACTTCCCACAGCACCGACAACGGCGCCGCCAGGTCGCGTTCGAAGGTCAGCGTCGCAAAACGGCCGCTCCGATCGTCGGCGGCGGCTGCCCGTGTCGCTGTGCTTGTCGCGAAATTCTGCGTCATTCCTTGCCTTCCTTCATCACATTCATCACGAACGCGTCCAGCCGGTCGAGCCGCGCCGCCCAGATGGCCCGCTGCTCGTCGAGCCATCTCCGCACCGGGTTCAGGGCGTCCGGCACGATGGCGCAGGTTCGGACCCGCCCGTCCTTGGACGTAACGATCAACCCCGCCTCCTCCAGCACGGAAAGGTGCCGCATCACCGTGGGCAGCCGCAGCCCCGTAGGCCCGGCCAGTTCGGTCACCCGCGCCGGCCCCTCGGCGAGCCGGGTCAGGATGGAGCGGCGCGTCGGGTCGGCCAGCGCATGGAAGAGCAGCGAGAGATCAGGATCATGCTTAGCCATATCGCTAACTATCATCGCCGCGAATTGCGGCGCAAGAAAAAACTTCGTCGATTTGCTAAGTTTTCCGGCGTGAACTCGCCGCGCTGCCTGTCCGGTTGCGTGACCGACGGCAAGGTTGGCGGCGGCCCTGCCCGCCTTTTCACTCGATGCAAGGCACAAGAGCGCCCGCGCGTTGGCAGCGCGCGGTCATTTCGTTGCCTGATAGTCCGGAAATGCGGCCACGTCCCAGATGGAGCGGCCTTGATGTGCCGGGCGGCGGGGCGAGCCCGCCGCCGTCAGTTGATGGTCATGACGACGGCGTCGTCGTCCTTCTTTGCCTCAAGCGACATCTCGTCAAGCTTCAGGTGCCACGCGGCCGGCATGGCGCCGCTTTCCAGGAAGCGGTCGATCTCGGCCGGCTTCTCGCACGCCGCCTTGGCGGCGAGGAACGCGCTATAGGGGATCTTGCGGAACTGCGTATGCATTTCGAATCCTCCAGCGTCTCCATTGAAGAACGAGATATTGGCCGGAATCTGACAAAGACAAATTTTTTGTGAACATCCGACGCAGCAGACGGTTTTTCGTTAACGCCCGCCCCGCCGGACGCCACCCCGACCCCTGTCGCAGCGTAGCCGGCGGCCATTGTGGATCAGTGGCGCATTTCACACGGCTGCAACAAAACCGTTGTCGGACTGTCATCTCCCGTCGCTACGGCGAGAGGCGAAAGTGAACGGAACTTTCGCCAACCAAATTCGGGAGAGCATCATGAAGCCCTTTGGTATCGCCGCGGGTCTCGCGGCCGGACTGTCGCTTCTCGCCAGCCCCGCCCTCGCCGTCACCGAGATTTCCTGGTGGCACGCCATGGGTGGCGCGCTCGGCGAAACGGTCAACGAGATCGCCGCCAATTTCAACGAGGCCCAGGACGAGGTCAGGCTGACCCCGGTCTACAAGGGCACCTACGAGGAAACGCTGACGGCCGGCATCGCCGCCTTCCGCGCCGGCGAACAGCCGAACATCCTCCAGGTCTTCGACGCGGGCGCGGCGACCGTCATCGGCGCCAGGGGCGCGGTGATGCCGGTGCAGGACATCCTCGAAGGCGCCGGCGCGGCGTTCGACATCGAGGACTACATCTCCGGCGTGCGTTATTTCTACGCCGACAGCGCCGGCAAGATGATCGGCATGCCGTTCAACTCCTCGGCGCCGATCATGTATTTCAATACCGAGGCGCTGGAAAAGGCCGGCGTCGAGGCCCCGAAGACCTGGGAAGAGTTCGAGGCCATCGCGCCGAAGCTCAAGGACGCCGGCTACATCCCGCTGGTCCAGTCGCATCTGCCGTGGGAGTTCACCGAGAACTTCTTCTCGCGCCACAACCTGCCGTTTGCGACCAACAACAACGGTTATGACGGCGCCGAGGGCACCAGGCTGCTGGTCAACAGCGACGAGCTGAAGATGATGTTCTCCAAGCTGGTCGAGTGGAAGGGCAGCGGCCATTTCGAATGGTACGGCACCGGCTGGGGCGACAACCAGACCCCGTTCGAGCAGGGCAACGTCGCGCTGTGGATCGGCTCGTCGGGCTCCTTCGGCGGCCTGAAGAAGTCGGCCACCATGCCGTTCGGCGCCGTGCCGCTGCCCTACTGGCAGTCGGTCGCGGGCGACGAGGGCTACCAGTCCTTCATCGGCGGGGCGGCCCTGTTCGCCATGTCCGGCAAGTCGGACGAGGAGAACAAGGCCACGGCGAAGTTCTTCGAATACCTGACCTCGCCGGAAGTCCAGCTGATGTGGCACAAGCAGACCGGCTACGTGCCTATCACCAACGCCGCCTACGAGCTTGCCAGGGAACAGGGCTACTATAGCGAGACCCCGCAGGCCGAGGTCGGCATCCAGCAGCTCAACCTGAAGGCCGGCGAGTGGACCAAGGGTTACCGGATGGGCTTCTACGTCCAGATCCGCGACGTCATGAACCGCGAATACGGCAAGCTGTTCACCGGCGAGACCACCGTCGACGAGGCCTTCAAGACGATCGAGGCCGACGGCAACCAGCTGCTCGAGCGCTTCGCCAAGACCGGCAGCTAACAACAGGCATCACGCCCGCGGGGCGCGTCCTTTCCGAGGACGCGCCCTTTTCGCATCATCGGCAGGGGACAGAGAAGCGGATGAACAAGGTCAGGTTCGGCCATTCGGCCATCCCGTACATCTTCCTGCTGCCGCAGATCGCGATCGTCGCCGTCTTCTTCTACCTGCCCGCAGGCGAGGCGGTGCGCTCCTCCTTCTATCTCGAGGACCCGTTCGGCTTCAGCTCGTCCTTTGTCGGCCTCGACAATTACCGCGACGTGCTGTCGAACAGCGAATACCGGCGCGTGGCGACCTTCACCGTCTGGTTCACCGCGCTTGTCGCCTTCTTCGCGCTCGCCATCGCGCTGCTGCTGGCGGTCAAGGCCGACGCGGTGATCCGCGGCGCCAAGACCTATCGCACGCTTTTGATGTGGATCTACGCCATCGCGCCGCCGGTCGCCGGCCTGCTAGGCATCCTTCTGTTCGACCAGCATGTCGGCCCGCTGGTGGCCCTGTTCGGCTTCTTCGGCTGGGACATGCGGGTCGGCGTCAACTATTACGACACCGCCACCGCGATGATCGTCACGGCGGTCTGGTACCAGATCGCGGTCAATTTCATCTTTTTCCTGTCCGGCCTGCAGTCGATCCCGCGCTCGGTGCGCGAGGCAGCCATGATCGACTGCCAGTCGGGCATGCGGCGCTTCTTCACGGTGACACTGCCGCTCCTGACGCCGACGGCGTTCTTCCTGCTGGTGATCAACATCACCTACGCACTGTTCGACACTTTCGGCCTGATCGACCTGATGACAAAGAACGAGCCTGGCAACAACCCGGTGACGCTGGTCTACAAGGTCTTCCTCGACGGCTTTCGCGGCAACGATCTCGGCGGTTCCTCGGCACAGTCGGTCATCCTGATGATCGTCGTCTTCGTCCTGACCGTGGTGCAGTTCCGCTTCATCGAACGCCGCGTGCATTATTCGTGAGGGGCGCATGACAGACACCGCCACAACCGTCCATGCGCTCGCTCCGGCGACGCGGCGCGCCGCCTTCAGGTGGAGCGTCGTCCTCGACCACGCCATCCTGATCGCCGGCTCGCTGTTCATGCTGTTGCCGGTGGCGCTGGCCTTCATGACCTCCACCCACGAGGCGGTGACCATCCACACCGGCGGAGTCCAGTTCATGCCCGGCGACCGCCTGGCGGAGAACTATTCCACGGTGATGTTCAAGGGCCTCGGCTTTACCGGTGCCGTCAACGGCACCACCATGATGATCAACTCGATGATCCTCGGCTTCGGCTTCGCCATCGGCAAGATCGTCGTGGCGATGATGGCCGCCTATGCGATCGTCTATTTCCGCTTTCCGCTGGCCGAACTCGCCTTCTGGGCGATCTTCGTCACCCTGCTGCTGCCTCTCGAGGTGCGCATCCTGCCCTCCTACGAGATCGTGCAGTCGATGGGGCTGACCAACACCTATACCGGGCTGATCGTGCCGCTGATCGCCTCGGCGACGGCGACCTTCTTCTTCCGCCAGTTCTTCAAGTCGGTGCCCGACGAACTGATCGAGGCGGCCAGGATCGACGGCGCCGGCCCGTGGAAATTCTTCGTCGACATCCTGGTGCCGCTCAGCCGCACCATGATCGCCGCGATCTTCATCATCATGTTCGTCTATGGCTGGAACCAGTATCTCTGGCCGACGCTGATCACCACCGACGAGGACTATTTCACCCTGGTGCGCGGCATCAAGCAGATCATCCAGGTCTGGGTCGGCTCGCAGATACCCGAATACGGGCAGGCCATGGCGCTGGCGATCCTCGCCATGCTGCCTCCGGTGATCGTGGTCGTGGTGTTCCAGAGCTGGTTCATCAAGGGCCTGACCGAAAGCGACAAGTAGGAGCATCCGCGATGGCCCGTCTCCATATCGACAAGGTCTCGAAGATCTATTCAGGCACCCAGCGTGCCGTCGACAATGTCTCGATCGACATTCCCGACGGCCGCTTCATCGTGCTGGTCGGCCCGTCCGGCTGCGGCAAGTCGACATTGCTGCGCATGATCGCCGGGCTGGAAACCATCACCGAGGGCGCGATCAGCATCGGCGACCGCGTGGTCAACGACCTCGACCCGGCCGAGCGCGACATCGCCATGGTGTTCCAGAACTACGCGCTCTACCCGCACATGAAGGTTTACGACAACATGGCCTATGGCCTGCGCAACCGCCGCGTGGCCAAGGACGAGATCGACCGCCGCGTCCGCGAGGCGGCAAGGACGCTCGAACTCGCCGAACTGCTGGAGCGGCGGCCGCGCGAACTCTCCGGCGGACAGCGCCAGCGCGTCGCCATGGGCCGCGCCATCGTGCGCAACCCGGAGGCGTTTCTGTTCGACGAGCCGCTTTCCAACCTCGACGCCAAGCTGCGCGGTCACATGCGCGTCGAGATCAAGCATCTGCAGCGCACCCTCGGCATCACCTCGGTCTATGTCACCCACGACCAGCTGGAGGCGATGACGCTGGCCGACACGCTGGTGGTGATGAACGCGGGCAAGGTCGAGCAGGTCGGCGCGCCGCTCGACGTCTACGAGCGCCCTGCCAGCCTGTTCGTGGCCGGCTTCATCGGTGCGCCGCCCATGAACCTCCTGCCGCTCTCCGCCCTCGGCGACGATGGCCAGCTCGGCCTGCGCGACGCGGCGGTGGCAACGATCGGCTTCCGCCCCGAGGATGTCGCGGTCGGCGAAAACGGCGTTGCGGACGGTCTGCGCCTGACACTGGTCATCGAGGCGGTCGAGCCGGTCGGGGCCGAGAGCTATCTGCACGGCAAGGTCAATGGCGAAGGCGTGGTGGCGCGCGTTGCCGGCCGCTCGCCGAGCAGCGAGGGAGACGCGGTGTCGATCGCCGTGCCCGCGAGCCGCCTGCACGCCTTCAGCACCGCCGGGCGACGGCTGGACGACTGGCGCGGAGAACCGGCCCCGGCAAATGGCGGCAACGGCAAGGCGGCGCGGCAGCCGGCGCTCTGAGCCAGGCGCCCGCGAAGGGGTGACAGGACGACCGCGAGACGGCAAAGATGCAGCGCGCCGCGAGCGCAGCCACGTCATCTGCCGTCCGGGACCTGCATGCCCAATCCGCTCTACGACGCCTTTTTTCGCCCGCACGAGGAAAACGACCGGCCGTTCCTGCATCTGAAGGATGGCACCGGGCTCAGTTACCGGGCCTTCCTTGCGATGACCGCGCGCTATGCGCATGCACTGCGGGAAAACGGGGTAGCGGTCGGCGACCGGGTGGCGCTGCAGGTGAAGAAATCACCGGAGGCGCTTGCCGTCTACGCGGCGTGCGTGGCCGCGGGCGCGGTCTTCCTGCCACTCAACAGCGCCTATACGCCGGCCGAGATCGACTATTTCGTCAGCGACGCCGAAGCGCGGATTCTGATCTGCGACGGCGCGGCCGAGGCCGCGCTGGCTCCGGTCGCGAGCGGCGCGGGCGCGACGCTGCTGACGCTCAATGCCGACGGCTCGGGCAGCTTTGCGGCGGCCGCGGCGGGGATGGCAGAGCGTTTCGACGTGGCCGAACGGAAGGCCGGTGACCTCGCCGCCTTCCTCTACACCTCCGGCACGACCGGGCGTTCCAAGGGCGCCATGCTGACCCAAAAAAACCTTCTGTCCAACGCGCTGGCGCTGGTCGACTACTGGCGCTTTTCGGCCGACGACGTGCTCCTGCATGCGCTGCCGATCTTTCACACGCACGGGCTGTTCGTGGCCACCAACGTCATGCTTCTTGCCGGCGGCGCGATGATCTTCCTTCCGGCGCCGGACATCGACGATCTGATCGCCTCCCTGCCGCGGGCGACGGCCATGATGGGCGTGCCGACCTTCTACACAAGGTTGCTCGCCGATCCGCGCCTCACCCGCGAAAGCGCGGCACATATGCGTCTTTTCATCTCCGGCAGCGCGCCGCTGCTGGCGGAGACCCATGTCGAGTTCGAAAAGCGCACCGGCCAGCGCATCCTCGAGCGCTACGGCATGACCGAGACCAACATGAACACCTCGAACCCCTATGACGGCGAGCGCCGCGCCGGCACCGTCGGTTTTCCGCTGCCCGGCGTGGAACTGAGAATCTGCGAGCCGGAGAGCGGCGCCGAGGTGGCGGCGGGCGAGATCGGCGTCATCGAGGTGCGCGGTCCCAACGTCTTTGCCGGCTACTGGAAGATGCCGGAAAAGACGAAGGAGGAATTCCGCGACGACGGCTTCTTCATCACCGGCGACCTCGGCACGATCGACTCCGACGGCTACGTCACCATCGTCGGACGCTCCAAGGACCTGATCATTTCCGGCGGCTACAACATCTATCCCAAGGAGGTCGAGCTGGTGCTCGACGAGCAGCCGGGCGTGGCCGAATCGGCGGTGATCGGCGTGCCGCATCCCGACCTCGGCGAAGGCGTGGTCGGCGTGGTGACGGCAAAGGCCGGGGCCGAACTCGATGTGGAGGCACTGCTTGCCGGCCTGCGCGACCGACTGGCGCGCTTCAAGCAGCCGCGCAGGATCGTCGTGGTCGACGAACTGCCGCGCAACACGATGGGCAAGGTGCAGAAAAACCTGCTGCGCGAGCGCTTTGCCCTGATATTCAGGGCCTGAGGCGCCTGTCAGCTCTTCGAGGCGAGAAGGTCATCCCACGCTGGCGCATGGCGCTTGAACTCGTCGGCGACAAACCAGCAGCTCGGCACGATCGTCCGGCCCTTGGCCCGCGCGTCGGCGACAAGCCGCTCCACCAGCGCCTCGGCGATGCCCTCCTCGCGATAGGGGACGGGAACGAAAGTGTGGTTGGCGTCGATGACGCCGTCTCCAAGGCTGCGCCAGGTCAGGCGCGATTCTTCGCCATTCGGCATGGCGACGAAATAGCGCCCTCCGTCGGTCGTCTCCTCGGTCTGGATGTCGGGCGTGTTGTCGTTCATGATTTCGGCTTCCTGAGCACGTCGGCCCATTCCGGATGGCGGCGGAACTGCGCCGCCGCGAAGGGGCAGAGCGGGATAATCGTCTTTCCGGCAGCGCGCGCATCCGCGACGGCGCGTTCGACCAGCCGCACGCCCGCGCCCTGACCGCGGAAGGCCTCGGGCACCTCGGTGTGATCGATGATGAGCTGGCGCTCTCCGACCTTCGAAAACGTCATCTCGGCTTCGGCGCCGTCCGGCGCGCGCAGCACGTAGCGGCCCTTCGACCCGGTTTCCTCCAGCGCGATTTCCGGTTGCTCGCCCGTCATGACGATGTCTCCTGGCTCGTCGCCGCACCGGCAAGAAAGCTATGTGCCGCCTCGATCTCGGAAGGCCGCACCTCGTGGCCGCCCTCGTGCCAGACGAGGGTGACATCGGCGCCTGCGGCCCGCAACCAGGATTCGAGGCGGGTTGTGAGGTCCGGCGGGCAGATCGGGTCGTGCCGGCCGGCAGTGATGAGCACGCGGCGACCGGAAAGGTCGCCAGCAATGCGCGGCTCGAACGGGATCAGCGGATGCATGAGCACCGCGGCGTCGAAAAGCGCCGGCTCGGCGAAGATCGTCGTCGCCAGGATGTTGGCTCCGTTCGAATAGCCGAGGCCGAGTACTGCCGACGGCTTGGCCTCCTCGACATGAGAACGCACGAAGCCAGCCATCTTCGCAGTCGCGCGGGCGAGGTCTTCCATGTCGTAGACACCCTCGCCAGTGCGCCGGAAGAAGCGGGCGGCGCCCATTTCCGAGATGTCGCCGCGCGGCGACACCACGCTGGCGTCCGGCGCGATCCGCGGCGCCAGATCGAAGAACTGGTGCTCGTCGCCGCCGGTGCCGTGGAAGGTGAAAAGCAGCGGCCCGCCGGGCGTGCCGGCAGCGCTCTTGTGATGATAGCTGTCGGTGGACATGTTCCTACCTCCTCAGGCCGTGCCGGCGCTCACAGTTTCATCCTCGAGCGGCGCCAGATGCGTTTCAAGGAACGGACGCAGATGCTCGTGCTGCCTCGGCAGCTTGAGCGCCTCGCCGAGATGCGCGGTATCCTCGTCGCGGTCAAAGCCGGGCTCGTTGGTCGAAACCTCGAACAACACGCCGCCCGGCGTGCGGAAATAGATCGCCCAGAAATAGTCGCGGTCGATCACCGGCGTGACCTGGTAGCCGGTGTCCATCAGCGCCTTGCGCACCTCGAGCTGGCGCTCGCGGTTTGCGACCGCGAAGGCGACATGATGCACCGAACCGGCACCGAGCGACGCGCGGCCCGCGCCAGGCAGCGTTTCGATGTCGACGAAATCGGCGCCGTTGCCGTCGCCGATCGCGAAGCGCTTGACGTTGCCGGAGGTCGCAGCGGGCTCGTAGCCCATGAAGGTCAGAAGCTCCTCCGTCGCGCCGCCATCGGCGAGCCTGAGCGACACCGAATGAAAGCCGCGCACGGCGTCGTCGGCCGGAATACCGGCGGCCGTCCAAGGCGCGCGGCCGTCATCCTTCGTCTCGACGAGGGCAAAGCTGTCGCCATCGGGACCGGAGAAGCCGAGCCGGTTTTCGCCGAACAGCGCCTCCTGATCAGCGGCATCGATGCCCTCTTTCGCGAAACGCTCGCGCCAGTAGCCGAGCGAGCCTTGCGGCACCGAAAACACCGTCGTGCCGACCTCGCCGGTCCCGGCGCGCCGGCCGCCGATATCGGGGAACGGGAAATAGGTCATCACCGTGCCCGGCGTGCCATGCTCGTCAGCGTAATAGAGGTGGTAGACGTCGGGCGCGTCGAAATTCACCGTCTTCTTGACCCGGCGCAGGCCGAGCAACTGCGTGAAGAAGCTATTGTTGCGGCGGGCATCGCTCGCCATGGAGGTAACGTGGTGCAAGCCCTTGATCTGGTCGAGCATGGTCAAAATCCCGGTTGTTTGCGCCTTGGCGCCGTAACGTTGGCCCATATGTCGGTATCGGAACGCCAGTTGGAAGGTTTCGCCGGCCGGATTGTTTGTTCACTATTTGTGAACGACAAGGGAGAGGCGTTCAAGCAAGGATTGCCCCTGCAGTGACGGTCGCTTCGTCGCAGGATCGAATCCCGGCCTCGGACGTTATTGACGGGCATCCCTTTTCCCGGAAGTGCTGAACCATGCGTCTCGTCGCCATCCTCAACCGCGAAGGCGGAACCCTTCGCACCACCGACCTCGACTGGCTCTCCGCCCACATACGCGACAGCTTCGACAAGGCCGGACACAGCGTCGACATCGAGATCGTCCGTGGCGGCGAGGTCGAGGCCGCCCTGAAACGGGCAGCCGCCGCGCCGGATGTCGACGCCGTGATCGCCGCCGGCGGAGACGGCACGATTTCGGCGGCAGCGGCCGCGCTGATGAATTCGGACAAGGCTTTGGCCATCTTGCCCGCCGGGACGATGAACCTGTTCGCACGCAGCCTCAAGATACCACTTTCGCTCAGCGAGGCGGTAGAGGCACTGGCGGCCGGGACCAGGCGTCGGGTGGACATCGCCACCGCCGACGGACGGCCGTTCATCCACCAGTTCTCGATCGGCCTGCACGCCCGCATGGTGATGATGCGCTCGCGTTTCGAATACGGCTCCCGCCTCGGCAAGATACTGGCCTCCGTGCGGGCCTCGCTGGCGGTCATGGCAAGGCCTCCAGCGATGGACGTCGCGCTCGAAATGGGTGAGACGAAGGTGCTCGCCACCACAAGCGGCATCGGTATCTCCAACAATCTGTTCGGCGACGGGCATCTGCCCTATGCCGACGAACCCGACCGCGGCGTGCTCGGCATCTATGTGCTTGGCGCGGCCGGACGTCTCGAAATCGCCTGGCTGATGCTGGCCCTTGCGGCCGGGCGCTGGAAGGACGTCGACACGGTCGAGATCCACGAGACAGCCGAGGCGGTGCTGCGCATCCGCTCGCGCCGCCGCCTGCGCGCCGTGATCGACGGCGAATTGTGCAGCGTCGGCGAAAAGGTCGAGTTGCGCATCCATCCGGGCGCCCTGACCGTCCTCGTTCCGCACGCGGAGTGACGACCGGTGCCAGCCGCCGCCCCTATCGGGCCTGCCCGCTTTCGCCGGTTTGCCCGGAACCCGCTCCGAGCACCGGATCGGTCTCCTCGCCATACCACTCGGCGCCGCCCCAGGCGACCATGGCCAAAAGGATGCCGACGACAAGGACAATGAGAACCGGCTTGCCGAGCCGGCCCTGACGTGCGTCCTGTGGTTCGAGTTTTCGCTTCATCGGCTGATGCTCCGCTTGGCGGGTCGCAGCGCAAGCGATGGCCGCGACCCTGCCAGCGCAATGCGCCAGCGCTCGCAAGGTTCCGGAGCGAAATGCTTTTCAGGAACTCAAAGCGTCTCGTCGGGATCGGTGTCGAGATCCTCGTCGCTGTCGACGTTCTCGCGATAGATCGCATAAGCGGCAATCGCCACGAGAGGGATCACCACCTGCCCGACGACGCCGCTGGAGCGGACGATCGCCGGCAGGGCGGCAAGGGCGGCCGTGGTTGCGAAGGACTTGACCTGCTCGGCGCGCTTTTCCTCGGCCCGCCGCCTCGCCTGGATACCGACGATCATGCGGTGGACAATGAGGATCAGCCCGGCAAGAACGATGAAGCCGATGCCGAAGCCGGTGGTGGTGTAGAGCGGCCCGTAGCGCTCGACGACGAACAGAAACGCGGCCGCGACGAGGAAGCCGAGCCCCAGGACCAGCGCCGCGCCGGCGAAAGCGAAGTCGATGACAGCGCGGCGGAAGCGGCGCGCCGCGCGCTGGGCGTCGAGCCCGGCCAGCATTTCCACGAGCGATCTGAGCATGTGGTGAAGCCTAACGCCTTGCGATCAAGGCGATCAGGAAACCGACCCCGGCGGCGATCGCAAGCGAGGTGACCGGCTTGCGCCGCACATTGGCGACAAGCTGCGCCTCGATGTCCTTGGTGTTGGCCCGCAGTTCCTCGATCGCCGCCTCGCCTTCCTCGCGCAAATGACGCGCGGCACTTGCGGCCGCTTTCTTCGCCGCCGAGGCGGAACGTTCCCCAGAGCCGGCAAGCAGTGACTTGACGGTGGCGAGTTCTTCGCGAAGCGCCGCGATCTGGGCCTCGAATTCAGCCCGCGCGTCGGCGTCGGTGGTGCCGGCCGACGCGGCTGCGGCGGCTTTGCTGGTCTTGTTGCGTGCAGTGCTCATCGACAACTCCCCTCACAACCGGCTGACGACCGGACGAACGCCTGATTGCCTCGGCGGTTCCCGCGCCCGCCCGCATGAAAATGCCTTTCGCCGGCCCTGTCCAGACGAAATGCCGATCCGGCACCGCCGGCACCACACGCGACTCTCCGCTGCGTGGCCTGCTTAACATAAGCCGGAACCTTCGCCGGTGTAGCGTCGTTCTTGTTCGCGAAAGGACCGCGTCATGGAACACATTGCCGCCTTACTTCTCGTTATCGGTTGCTCCGGCGATCTCGGCGACTGCCGCGAACTGCCTGTCGATGTTCCGATTTTCGAGACCCGTGAAGAATGCCAGAGCGAACTCCAGGCCGTCCGCAACAAGGACATCGACGCCTCGCCGCGGGTCTTTGCGACCTGCGTCAACGTCGATCCGGCACTGGTTTATGACGACGCCGTACTGGTGTGGGACGTCGGCCCCGGCGGCCGCCTTGAGGCTGCGCTGGAGCGCCCGGACGTCACGGTCGCCTACAACGACATCGGCAACGAATGACCGGATTTTTCCTTTGCGGAAACGCCCGGCAACAAATCGGTAGCATTTGCAACCCAAGACTGGGCCGGGGCGATGAAGCAAAGGCCTGAACGAGGAGTTCGACAATGAGGAAGATTGTTCTTGCGGCTGTCGCCGCCCTCACCCTTGCCGGGTGCACGACGGCCGAGCGCGACGCGGCACTTGGCGGCGCAGCCGGTGCTGCGATCGGTGGCCTGGCGACCGGCCGTGCGGCAGGCGCGGTGGTTGGCGGCGTGGTTGGCGCGGCATCCGGCGTGCTGATCGGCAAGGCGACCCGGACCGGCTGGTGCGTCTACCGCGACCGCTACGGGCGTCTCTACGAAGCCCGTTGTCGCGGCCTGTAAGCCTCGTCACGATAACAATGCCAAGAAAGCGATCGGTAGCTCTGGCGCTGCCGATCGCTTTTTGGCGCCTTTCCTAGTGGTTCGTTTCCAACATTTGCATCCCATTTGTATTGGCCTCGCGGGCAAATGTTGGAAACAAGAGAACCACTAGCAACCGAATGATTCTAGTGGATTTTTCGAATTTGACATTCGGCCTTGATGTCGACATCGAGCGGGTACCGAATGTCAAATTCAATCCACTAGGCCACCGCCGAAAGCGCCCCCGGACCCGGCTTGGCGCCGACCGGGCATTTCCCCAGGATGATCATGCCAAGCACCTCGTCCTTGGTGACGTCGTCGGTGCTGGCCGTGCCGACGACCTGGCCGTTCTTCATCACGCAGACGCGGTCGGCGAGGTCGAACACGTCATGGATGTCGTGGCTGATCAGGAAGATGCCGATGCCGTCGGCCTTGAGCTGCTTGACCAGTTCAGCGACCTGCGCCGTCTCCTGCGGCCCGAGCGCTGCGGTCGGCTCGTCCATGATCAGGATGCGCGCGTTGAAATGGATCGCGCGCGCGATCGCCACCGACTGCCGCTGGCCGCCCGAAAGCCGCACCACCGGATCCTTGAAGCGCTGGAACCGAGGGTTGAGCCGGCCCATCACCTTGCGCGTTTCCGACTCCATCGCGACATCGTCGAGCGTGCCCCAGCGGGTGCGCAATTCGCGCCCCAGGAACAGGTTGGCAGCAGCGTCGACATTGTCGGCCAGCGCCAACGTCTGGTAGATCGTCTCAATGCCGTAATGCTTGGCGTCGCGCGGATTGTTGATCGTGGCTTCCTCGCCATTGATGAAGATGGAGCCGGCGTCACGCTTGTAGGCACCGGACAGGATCTTGATCAGCGTCGACTTGCCGGCGCCATTGTGGCCGAGCAGCGCCATCACCTCGCCCGGATAGAGGTCGACGGATGCATCGTCGACGGCATGGATGCCGCCGAAGGCGATGGAGATGTTCTTCATCTCGACGAGGGGCGTGCCTTTTCCCGTCATGGTCCTCACTCTCCGATTACTGGATCCGCCGCCGGTACATCGTGTCGAGCCAGACCGCGATGACCAGCGCGAGGCCGACGACGATGTTCTGCAGTGGCGTGTCGACGCCGAGCAGGATCATGCCGGAAGCGAGCGACTGCATCAGCACCGCGCCCAGCATCGCCCCGGCGATGGTGCCGACACCGCCGCCGAGCGAGGTGCCGCCGATGACCGCGGCGGCAATCACCAGGAGTTCGTCGAGGGTGCCGGCGGCGTTTGTCGCGGCGTTGAGGCGCGCAGTCGAGATGCAGGCGCTCAGCGCCGCCAGCATGCCCATCAGCATGAAGATCTTCATGATCACCCAGCGCGTGTTGATGCCGGCCAGTTCGGCGGCCTCGGGATTGCCGCCGATGGCGAAGACATAACGGCCGAAGCGCGTGCGCGTGGCGATGAAGGTCATGATGACCCCGACGCCGATGGCGATCAGCACGGGAATGGCGATGCCGTGCGCGATGAACACGTCCTCCGGCACCTCAAGGCCGCGATCCTCGAAATAGCGGCGCACGATGCCCACCGGCCACGGATAGGCATTGGCGACCCAGACCGCGAGCAGGATCGCCGCGCAGCCGACCGCGCCGAGGAAGGTCTCGGCCCAGACCGGGCGCAGCGGAAAGTGGAACTTCTTGCGCTGGGAGCGCGCGCTGACAAGCGCCAGCACCAGCGCGGCACAGCCGACGATGCCGATGATCCAGCTCCAGGTTGCGCCGATGGCGCCCTCGGGCCCGCCGCCCATCAGCCGGAAGGTGGCATCCATGGGCGCCACGGTGCGGCCGCTGGTGACCCACCAGGCCGCGCCGCGCCAGACGAGCAGCCCGCCGAGCGTGACGATGAAGGCCGGAACGCTCAGAAAGGCGATGATGAAGCCCTGCAAGGCGCCGACGACAAGGCCTATCGCCAGACCGACGAGCAGCGCCAGTACCCAGATCAGCGGATGGCCGAAGCCGAGCAGCTGGGGAAGCAGTTCGGCCTGGGTCACGCCGATGATCATGCCGGTGAAGCCGAGCAGCGAGCCGACGGAAAGGTCGATGTTGCGGGTGACGATGACCAGCACCATGCCGGTCGCCATCACCGCGATCGACGACGACTGGACGGAGAGGTTCCAGAGATTGCGCGGGGTCAGGAAAAGGCCGCCGGACAAGAGGTGGAAGGTGAGCCAGATCAGCACCAGGGCGCCGATCATGCCCAGCATGCGCGTATCGAGTTCGGTGGCCTTCAGGAATCGCGGCAACAGGCCGGAATCGGTGGACCGGGCGCCCTCTGCCGGCGCATGCGACGTGGCATCCGACATCGTCATCCTCCCGCCGGGCAAGCGGTCGTCCAGCCGCCCTTCCCAGCCCGCCAAGCTTAATGAAGCGCCGCGGTTCTCGTCAAACCGCGGCGCGGTGGTCAGTCAGTCGATCGGATGAAGATCAGCCGCAGACGTCGACCTGCCCTGCCGGAACCCCCTGGCAGACCACGTCCTTGGACACCCAGCCGGCATCGATGACGATGTTGAGGTTGTCCTTGGTGATCGGGACCGGGGCCAGGAACACCGACTTGGTGGTGTTGCCGCCCGGCGTCGTGAAGTCGACGACACCCTCGATCTCACCCATGGCGGTGCCGTCGGCGAGCGCCGAGGCGATTTCGCCGGCGGCCTTGCCGAGTTCGCGCGCATCCTTCCAGACCGAAACGGTCTGGGTGCCGAGCGCGACGCGGTTGAGGGCGGCATGGTCGCCGTCCTGTCCGGAGACCGGCACGGAACCGGCCAGACCCTGCGCCTCGAGCGCGGCAACGACGCCGCCTGCGGTGCCGTCATTGGAGGCGACAACCGCGTCAACGTCGTTGTTGTTCTGGGTCAGGATCTGCTCCATGTTCTTCTGCGCATTGGCCGGCAGCCAGCCATCGGTGTAGGCCTCGCCGACGTTCTTGATCTTGCCGGAATCCATGGCTTCCTTGAGCACTTCCATCTGGCCAGAGAACAGGAAATCGGCATTCGGATCGGCCGAGGAGCCCTTGATGAAGGCGTAGTTGCCTTCCGGCTGCGCCTCGTAGACGGCACGGGCCTGCATGCGGCCGACCTCCTTGTTGTCGAAGGTGAGGTAGAAGGCGTCCTCGCTTTCGATCAGGCGGTCATAGCCGACGACCGGAATGCCTTCATTGACGGCCTTTTCGACGGCCGGGCCGATGGCGCTGGCATCCTGCGAAAGGATGACGAGGGCGTTGGCGCCCTGCGCGATCAGCGACTCCACGTCGGTCAACTGCTTGGAAGCCGAGGACTGCGCGTCGGCGGAGATGTAGCTGTTGCCGGCAGCCTCGATCGCGGCCTTCATCGCCGCCTCGTCGGTCTTCCAGCGCTCTTCCTGGAAATTCGACCAGGAAACGCCGATGATCTTGCCCTCGGCGAACGCCTGACCGGCGAACGGCATCGCGAAAGCGGCGCAGGTCAGCGCCAGAACCAATTTTCTCATACTTTCCTCCCGGGTGCATGATGCACGTTAACGACCGGAACAACGCAACCTGGTCCGGCCGGCAGCCTCTATTAATTCGAGGCTCGAAAAAAATAGTGACTCACCCTGCGAGCTGTGTCAAGATGATTTTCGATCGCGCTAACGTGTTGCAATGCAATAGAAAATTTCGCACTGCATCGAAAGCGCGGCAACGGGAGGACAACGCCGCATGACGGCGATCGCACGGTCGGACGATGTGCGCCGGCAGAACCGGCGGCTGGTGATTTCGGTATTGCGGGCCAATGAACGGCTGTCGCGCACCGAGATCACGGCGCGCACCGGCCTGAGCCCCTCGACCGTGTCGGCGATCACCTCCGACCTTCTCGCCGAGGAGGTCCTGCGCGAGGTGCGCGACGGCGACGCGGCTTCTTCGCGGCGCGGCCGGCCGCAGGTGGCGCTGGGTCTCAACCCGCATGCCGCGGCGGTGGTCGCCGTGGTTCTGTCGCTGAATTCCCTGTCGGCGGCGCTGATCGATTATACCGGCAGCGTCATCGTCAGCGAACAGGAGCGCCTCGACACGCTTGCGCTGTCGCGCGAGGAGATCGTGGCGGCGACGCGCGCGGTGGTGGGACGCCTGATCGCCCACGCCGACGAGCGCCGCACGCGGGTGCCGCGCATCGCGGTCGCCTTCCAGGGCATTACCGATTCCGACGCGCGCACGCTGATGTGGTCACCGATCACGCGTCATGTCGACATTCCGCTCGGCGATGCGCTCAAGGACGCTTTCGGCATCCCGGTCACCGTCGAAAACGATTGCAACATGATCGCCGTGGCGTTGCGCGAGAAGAACCCGGCCCGCTACGGGCGCAACTTCATCGCCATCCTGCTCTCGCACGGCATCGGCATGGGCATGATGGTGCGGGGCGAGCTCTTCACCGGCACCATGTCGTCGGGCGGCGAGTTCGGCCACATGAACCACATCCCCGGCGGCGCGCTGTGCCGTTGCGGCCGGCGCGGCTGCATCGAGGCCTATGCCGGCAACTACGCCATCTGGCGCAATGCCCGCCAGGGCAGCGACGGCGACACGCCGGCAGCCGACATCTCCGACGCCGACATGCTGGCGCTTGCGGCGGCGGCCCGCACCCGCGACGGCGCCGAGCGCGATGCCTTCCGCAAGGCCGGCGAGGCGATCGGCTTCGGGCTCGGCAGCCTGTTCGCCATCATCGACCCGGCGCCGGTGGCGATCGTCGGCCAGGGAGCGCTGGCCTTCGACCTGATCGAGGGGCCGATGCTGGATGCGCTCGCCAAGACCGCGGGCGGCCAGCACCATGCCATTCCGACATTCGAAACCGATCCGAACGAGATGCCGCTGATCCGCGCCGGCTGCGCCCTGCGTGCGCTGACCTTCGTCGATCGCGAGATCTTCGCCAGCGGCGCACCGCCCCTGGCTTCGGGCGCTGGAAGGGAGGTCGCATGAACACCCGGCGATTGAAGGCACCATCACTCGCAGCGCTTGTCCTTGCCCTCCTGCCCTTGTCAGGCACCGCCGCCGAACCGTGGGCGGAGCGCGTCGTCACCGACCACGTCGACCAGGCGACGCTCGCCGGCCCGCTCGACCGCGCCACACTGCTGGCGCTGCGCGCCAAGGGCGAACATCTGTTCGCCGGACGCTTCACCGTGCTCGACGGCGTCGGCCGGCCGCTCGCCACCCAGGCCATCATCCCGACCAAGCGCAAGCGCCCGCCGGAAACGAGCTTCGCCCGCACCTCCGGCATGGACGCCAATTCCTGCGCCTCCTGCCACAACCAGCCGGTGACCGGTGGGGCCGGCGATTTCGTCGCCAACGTGTTCGTGTCCGAAGGCTTCGAAAGCTTCGATTTCGATTCCACCGACCCGCAATTTTCCAACGAACGCGGCAGCAACCATTTGTTCGGCGCCGGGCTGGTCGAACTGCTGGCCCGCGAGATCACCGCCGACCTGAAGACGATCCGCAAGGCGGCACTCGCCGAGGCGCGCGCGACGGGTACGCCGGTGACCCGCGAACTGGGCTCGAAGGGCATCGACTACGGCGCCATCACCGCCCACCCCGACGGGGTGCTCGACATGTCGCGCATCGAGGGCGTCGACGCCGATTTGACGGTGCGGCCGTTCAGCCAGAAGGGCGTGATGACGTCCCTGCGCCAGTTCACCGTCAACGCGCTCAACCACCACCACGGCATGCAGCCCGACGAGCGTTTCGGCATGCGCTGGACCGGCGAGCGCGACCATGACGGCGATGGCCATGACGACGAGATCGGCGCCGGCGACGTGTCGGCGATCGTCGCCTGGCAGGCGACATTGCCGCCACCGGTGCGCAACGTGCCCGACGACGAGAGCTGGCAGGCGGCCGCCGCGCGCGGCGAGGCGACGTTCGCCGCGATCGGCTGCGCGACCTGCCACAAGCCGTCACTGCTGCTGGCTTCGCTGAAATTTTCCGATCCCGGCCCCGCCGACATGGCCGGCACGTTGCGGACCAGCGACGTCGAAGACCCCGCCATCTACGATCTCGGCCTGCTTGCATGGGCAAGCCGGCTGCCGCGCAACGACAAGGGCGAGGTGCTGGTGCCGCTGTTCGGCGACCTGAAGCGCCACCGCATCGCCGACCGGCAGGTTGCTGTCCTCGGCAACGAACTGCTGGCGCAGCGCTTCGTGGAACGCAACGTGTTCATGACCGCCGAACTCTGGGGCGTCGGCTCCACCGACCCCTACGGCCACCGCAACGACCTGGCCTCGCTCGACGCCGTGATCCGCGCCCATGGCGGAGAGGGCCGCGAGGCGCGCGACCGCTACGTGGCTCTCACCGACGACGAACGCGGCACCATCATCGCCTTCCTGAAGACGCTGGTGATCGACGCTGAGGAGGAAGTGAAATGAGACCGACTGCCGTCCTGGCCGGGCTTTCGCTGCTCGCCGCCCTGGCATCTTTGCCGTCCATCGCCTCCGACGCCCTGCCCGAACCGACCGGCGACGTGCCGCTGATGGAGGAACAGGCCGAGGCCGCTGGCCTCGCCCATGCCTATCGCGGCCCGTGGGAATATTTTGTCGGCGGGGGTGCTGCCTCCTTCGACTGCAACGGCGACCGGCTGCCTGAACTCTTCATCGCCGGCGGCAAGGAGCCGGCGCGTTTCTATCTCAATCGCAGTACGGCCGGGGGCGCGCTGAGGTTCGAGGAAACCGCGCTGGGCCTCGACCGCGACGACCTCGAAAACGTGCTCGGCGCCTACGCGCTCGACATCGACGACGATGCGCAGCTCGACCTCGTGCTTCTGCGCGTCGGCGAAAACCTGATCCTGAAGGGTGCGCCCGACTGCGGCTTCGAAAAGGCCAACCGGCATTTCGCCTTCGACGGCGGAAAGGCCTGGACGACGGCGTTCTCGGCCACCTGGGAAGAAGGGCGTCGCTTCCCGACGCTGGCCTTCGGCAACTATGTCGACCGGCACGCGCCGGGCTCGCCCTGGGGGACCTGCCACGACAACGATCTCTACCGGCCGGCCGGTACGGAAACCGCCGACTATTCCGGGCGAATGGCGCTGCGCCCCGGTTTCTGCGCGTTGTCGATGCTCTTCACCGACTGGAACCGCTCGGGCACCCCGGCGCTGCGCATCACCAATGACCGCCACTATTACCGCGGCGGCGAAGAGCAGCTGTGGCGCGTCGATCCGGGCCGGCCCGCGCGGCCCTACCGCAAGTCGGAAGGCTGGCAGCACCTGACGATCTGGGGCATGGGCATTGCCGAGGGCGACCTCGACGGCGACGGCTTTCCCGAATACGCGCTGACCTCGATGGGCGACACCAAGCTGCAGAAGCTGTCGGAGGAGGCGGACACCGACGAGCCGACCTATGTCGACATCGCCTTCGACAAGGGCGCAACGGCGCACCGGCCCTATGCCAGTGACGATCTGAAGCCGTCGACCGGCTGGCATTCCGAATTCGCCGACTTCAACAATGACGGGCTGCTCGACCTGTTCATCGCCAAGGGCAATGTCGAACGCATGCCGGATTTTGCCGCGGTCGACCCGGACAACCTGCTGCTCGGCCAGTGGGACGGCAGCTTCATCGAGGCCGGACACCTGGCCGGCATCAACCTGCCGACCAAGGGCCGCGGCGCGGTGGTGGAGGATTTCAACGCCGACGGCATGCTCGACCTGCTGGTCGTCAACCGCGAGCAGAACGTCACCCTGTTCCGCAACCGTGGCGCCAGGGTCGCGTTCGGTGCGAGGCCGATGGGCAACTTCCTCGCCGTCGAACTCTCGCAGCCGGGGCCGAACCGCAACGCGGTCGGGGCGCTGGTCTCGGTCAAGGCCGGCAACAACACCTATAACCGCACCGTGCAGGTCGGCGGCGGCCACGCCTCGGGGCATGCCGGCTTCGTCCATGTCGGGCTGGGCACGGCCGAACGCGCCCAGGTGCGCGTCAAGTGGCCTGACGGCGAATGGAGCGCGCCCTACCGGGTCTTTGCCAACAATTTCGTGCTGATCGGCCGCGAGGCGAACGCGGCGCGCTACTGGTATCCGCCGGAGGCCGACGACACGATAACCCCGAGCGACAAGGGTGACGCCTGGCAGGCCAGCGACGCGCAGTGACAAGAAGATTGCCGGCTAAGCTTCCTTGATGGCGTAGCCGGCACCACGGATGGTGCGGATGACGTCCGGCAGGCGGCCGGAATTGACCGCCTTGCGCAGGCGGCCGACATGGACGTCGACGGTACGTTCGTCGATATAGATCGTCTCGCCCCAGACATTGTCGAGCAACTGGCTGCGCGAAAAGACGCGGCCCGGATGCTGCATCAGGAATTCCAGCAGCCGGAACTCGGTCGGCCCCAGCCTGATCTCGCTCTTGCGCCGGTAGACGCGATGCGCCTCGCGGTCGAGCACGATGTCGCCGACCTTGAGCACGCTTGACAGCACCTCCGGCTTGGCGCGGCGCAACAGCGCGCGCACGCGGGCGATGAATTCCGGCGTCGAGAACGGCTTGACCAGATAGTCGTCGGCGCCGGTGGCAAGGCCGCGCACGCGGTCGCTCTCCTCGCCGCGCGCCGTCAGCATGATGATCGGCAGCCTTTCGGTCTCGGGCCGCATCCTGAGCCGCCGGCACAGCTCGATGCCGGAGACGGCGGGGATCATCCAGTCGAGCACGAGCAGGTCGGGCACGCTTTCCTGCAGCCGGATCTCGGCCTCGTCGCCGCGGCTGATCACCTCGACATTGTAGCCTTCGGCCTCGAGGTTGTATTTCAGCAGGACGCAGAGGGGTTCTTCATCCTCCACGACCATGATCTTTGCCGCCATCATCGCCAACAAGGCACCTCGCGGTCTCAGGCCGTCGCGTCCGAGACCGCCGTCTCGTCCAGCTTGGGCCGGCTGATCGGCAACTGGTTGCCGGTCATCACATAATAGGCGTTCTCGGCAATGTTGGTGGCGTGGTCGCCGATGCGTTCAAGGTTCTTGGCACAGAACAGCAGGTGCGTACACGCGGTGATGTTGCGCGGGTCTTCCATCATGTAGGTGAGCAGCTCGCGGAAGATCGCGGTGTATTTGATGTCGATCTTCTCGTCGCCGGCCCTGAGCGCCTTCAGCGCTTCGGCGTCGCGTCCGACATAACGGTCGACGATGCCGGAGGTCTGGGCGTGCACCATCTCGGCCATCGATTCGATCGAATGCGACAGGCTCTTGGGCGTCGTCGATTGGCCGATGGCGCCGACGCGCTTGGCGATGTTCTTGGCGAGATCGCCGATACGCTCCAGGTCGCCGGCCATGCGGATAGCGCCGATCACGGCACGCAGATCCTGGGCCATGGGCTGGCGCCTGGCGATCAGCGTGATGGCACGCTCGTCGAGCTCGCGCTGCTTGGCATCCATGATCGCGTCGTCGGAGATGATGCGCTGGGCCAGCGGATTGTCCGAACTCAGCAGCGAGCGGGTGGCGTCGCCGATCATCGAACCGGCCAGGTCGCCCATCTCGCGGATCAGCTTGTCGACCTCTTCAAGATCGTCGTCGAAGGATGTGACGGTGTGCTCGCCCATGGGCTCGCTCCTCGTGAAGGCGGGATGTGGCGCGCGGCCGATCAGCCGAAACGGCCGGTGATGTAGTCCTGGGTGCGCTTGTCGTCAGGGTTGGTGAACATCTTGTCCGTCGGCCCTTCCTCGACGAGGTAACCGAGGTGGAACATCGCCGTGCGCTGCGAGACGCGGGCCGCCTGCTGCATGGAGTGGGTGACGATGACGATGGTGTAGTTCTGCCGAAGCTCGTCGATCAGTTCCTCGACCTTGGCGGTGGCGATCGGGTCGAGCGCCGAGCAGGGCTCGTCCATGAGGATCACCTCCGGCGACACCGCGATGGCGCGCGCGATGCACAGGCGCTGCTGCTGGCCGCCGGAAAGCCCGGTGCCCGGCTCGTGCAGCCGGTCCTTGACCTCGTTCCACAGCGCCGCCTTCTGCAGGCTCGATTCCACGATGCCGTCGAGGTCCGACTTCGCCTTGGTCAGACCATGGATGCGCGGCCCGTAGGCAATGTTCTCGTAGATCGACTTCGGAAACGGGTTCGGCTTCTGGAACACCATGCCGACACGCGCCCTGAGCTCGACCACGTCGATCCTGGGATCGTAGATGTCCTCGGCGTCGAGCGTTATGTCGCCGCCGACCTTGCAGATCGGGATGGTATCGTTCATGCGGTTGAGGCAACGCAGGAAGGTTGACTTGCCGCAACCGGACGGGCCGATCAGCGCCATGACCTGCTTTTCCGGCACGTCGAGATTGACGTCGAAAAGCGCCTGCTTCTCGCCGTAGTGGACGGTGACGTTCCTGCCACGCATCTTGATCGCGTTCTCGTCGGCCATCTCGGTCAGCTTCTTCTCGACTCCGGCTTCGGTCAGCATGTTCATTTCCTCACTCCGTTACCAGCGACGCTCGAAGCGCTTGCGCAGCACAACAGCGATGGCGTTCATGATCACCAGAAATCCGAGCAGAATCAAAATCGCCGCCGAGGTCTTCTGCTGGAAACCCGGCTCCGGGAAATCCGACCACATGTAGATCTGCACCGGCAGCACCGTCGCCGCGTCGGTGAACCCGCCGGGAATGTCGACGATGAAGGCCACCATGCCGATCATCAGCAGCGGCGCAGTCTCGCCCAGCGCCTGCGCCATACCGATAATGGTGCCGGTCATGATGCCGGGCATGGCGAGCGGCAGCACATGGTGGAAGATCGTCTGCACCTTCGACGCACCGATGCCGAGCGCGGCTTCGCGGATCGACGGCGGCACGGCGCGCAGGGCGGCGCGCGCGGCGATGATGATGGTCGGCAGCGTCATCAGCGCCAGCACCATGCCGCCGACCAGCGGCGCCGAACGCGGCAGGTTGAACCAGTTGAGGAACACGGCAAGGCCGAGCAGACCGAAGACAATCGACGGCACCGCCGCCAGATTGTTGATGTTGACCTCGATCAGGTTGGTGATCCGGTTCTTGGGCGCGAACTCCTCCAGGTAGATCGCCGCCGAAACGCCGATCGGGAAGGACAGCGCCAGGGTCACCAGCATGGTCAGCGCCGAGCCGATCACCGCGCCCCAGATGCCGGCCAGTTCCGGTTCGCGGCTGGCGCCGGTGAAGAAGAACAGCGTCGCCCAGCGGCTCTCGATGAGGTCGCGCGCGTTGAGCCGGTCGAGCCACACGATCTCGCGGTCGGTGATCTTGCGGTTGGCCTCCGCCGTCACGATGGTGCGCAGCGTCGCCGCCACCGGCGATGTCGCAGCCTCGGTCAGCGGTTCGTAGACGATGCCCTTGCCCGAGGCGCCGCCTCCGTCGGCCGCCGCAAGTTCGGTCAACTTCACTACGCCGCCGGCGATGTCGAGCAGGAACGAATCGGAACCGCTGGTCATGCGCAGCACCCCGCCGTCTCCCTCCACGGCACGCGCACCGCGGGCGAGTTCGAGGATGGTGCTGTCGGCAAAGCCGAGGTCGACATCGCCCTCCTGCGCCGACACGGTGACGCCCGACAGCTCCCGTGACTCACCGGACTTGGCCAGAAGGCCTTTCAGATAGAGATCGGCAAAATCATCGAGCGGGACGCTGATGCCTGGCGTCTGGCCCAGTAGAGCGGGATCGGCTTCGATCTCCTCGCGCAGGATCACGCCGGCGCCGGTCGAGATCAGGCCGCGCAGCAGACGCCTTTCCTGGCGCCCCGTTGCGGTCGGAAACTCGTTCGACAGGGCGTCGTGAATGATACCGAGATGATTGGCCGAAGACGGATCCTCGGGGTTCACGTTCTCCGCCGAAAGATTGACCGGCAGCGTGACGTAATGCTGGTGAAAGGCCGGCAGCGCCTTGGTGACGATGGTCGATAACAGCAGCAGCAGGAAAAACGCGGCCAGTGCGACGGCGCCGGCGCCGAGCAGCTTGAAACGCATCTCGGCGGCGTAGCGGCCCTTCAGACGCGCCTTGGCGGCGGCGTCGGTGTGGAGTCCGGTCGATACGGTAGCAGCGGTATCAGTCATACTGTTCACGATACTTCTGGACCACACGGAGCGCGATCACGTTGAGGGTGAGCGTGATGATGAAGAGCAGCAGCCCGAGCGCGAACGCGGCGCGGGTCTTGGCGCTGTCGAATTCCTGGTCGCCTACCAGAAGCGTGACGATCTGCACCGTCACGGTGGTCACCGCCTCGAGCGGATTGAGCGTCAGATTGGCGGCGAGGCCGGCCGCCATGACCACGATCATGGTCTCGCCGACGGCGCGGCTGACCGCCAGCAGAAGCGCGGACACGATGCCCGGCAAGGCTGCCGGGAGGACGACGCGGCGGATGGTTTCGGAGCGTGTGGCGCCGAGACCCGCCGAGCCGTCGCGCAGCGATTGCGGCACGGCGTTGATGACGTCGTCGGAGAGCGACGACACGAAGGGGATGATCATGATGCCCATGACCACGCCGGCCGCCAGGGCCGATTCCGACGCCACATCGAGGCCGAGCGCTTCGCCCAGATTGCGGAAGAACGGCGCCATCGTCAGCGCGGCGAAGAAGCCGTAGACCACGGTCGGGATGCCGGCAAGGATCTCCAGGATCGGCTTGGCGACGGCGCGGACGGTCTGCGTCGCGTAGTCGGAAAGATAGATCGCCGCCATCAGCCCGATCGGCGCGGCGATGACCATGGCGATGAAGGTGATCAGCAGCGTGCCGGCCAGAAGCGGTATGGCGCCGAAGATTTCGGTATTCACGTCGCCGGCGTCCCCGCCGGCGCCGGTAAAGGCGCTCTGCGGCGACCAGTGCAGGCCGAACAGGAAGTTGAAGATCGGGATCTCCGAGAAGAACAGGATCGACTCGAAGATCAGCGAAAAGACGATGCCGATCGTGGTCAGGATCGCGATCAGCGAACACAGGATCAGGAACCAGCGCACGACACGCTCGACGACGTGACGGGCGCGGAAGCGCGGCGCGATCCTGTTGTAGGCGAGGTAGGTGCCGGCGGCCGCGAGCACGAGGGCGATCGCCACGATGATCCAGACGCTGGTGGCGTGGATCGATTGGTAGACCGCGGCGGCGGCCTCCTTGGTCTCGTCGGGGAACGAAACGATGCCGCCGAAGGCCATGGCGCGCGAATCGCGCAGGAACGCCTGCACCTGCGGGAGGCCCATATCGGCAAGTTCCGCGGCGAAGCGGGACATGACGATCGAGTCCTCGATACCCGGGGTGGCGATGCGCCATACGATGATGGCGAACAGCGCCGGTGCGGCGGCGAACAGCGCCAGGAAGACACCATGCTGAGCCGGGAGCGAGTGGAGTTGCGCGACCTCGCCGCCCACAACCGTCACGGCGCGGGAGCGCCCCGCGAAATATGAGGCGATGGCGAGGACGATGAGAAACAGAACCAGATAGCTGATCATCTCGACGCAGCCCCCTCGGCAATGAACTGCCCGGCGCCACCCCTCAGCGGCGCCGGCAAATCGAAAGGAAACGACCCGGACGGCAAGGCCGCCCGGGCCGGAAACAGCGGCTTAGGAGCCCATGCCCTTGAGAGCCTGCGCGTCCTCGGCCTGCGTGGCGCGCTCGGCGTCCGGCAGCGGGATCAGGCCCTTGTCGGCCAGGTAGCCCTCAGGGCCCCAGGCGGCGTCGGAGGTGTATTCGGTAATGAACTCAGCCATGCCGGGGATGACGCCGACATGTTCCTTCTTGGCGTAGATGTAGAGCGAACGCGACACGCCATAATCGCCGGAAGCGATGTTGTCGAAGGTCGGCTCGATACCGCCGATCTTCGAACCCTGCAGCTTGTCGGCGTTCTGGTCGAGGAAGGAGAAGCCGAAGATGCCGAAGGCCTTCGGATTGGCCTCGAGCTTCTGGACGATCAGATTGTCGTTCTCGCCGGCCTCGACATAGCCGCCATCTTCACGGATTTCCGTGCAGGCCTTTTCGTTGGCGGCCTCGACGGCCTCCTGGCAGGCCTCTTCCATGACGAGCTCGACAAAGGCGTCGCGCGTGCCGGAGGTGGGCGGCGGGCCAAGCACTTCGATCTTGTCGGCCGGCAGCGACGAATCGACGTCAGCCCAGGTCATGTACGGGTTGGCGACGACCTTGCCATCAACTTCGACGTTCTTGGCGAGCGCCTTGAAAATCTGCTCCTTGGTCAGCTCGAGCGCCGCACCAGCCTTCGAGTTGGCGATGACGATGCCGTCGAAGCCGACCTTGATCTGAACCGGGGTTACGCCATTGCCCTTGCAGGTCTCCAGCTCGGAGTCCTTGATGGCGCGCGAGGCGTTGGTGAAGTCCGGGGTGCTTTCGCCGACGCCGGCGCAGAACAGCTTCATGCCGCCGCCCGTGCCGGTCGATTCGACCACCGGGGTCTGGAACTTGCCGGTCTGGCCGAGCTTTTCGGCAACGGCGGTGGTGAAGGGGAAGACGGTCGACGAACCGACGATCTGGATCTGGTCCCGCGCCGCGGCAACGCCGGCGGATGCGGCCAGGGCGAGGGCCGCAGCCGACGCCGAAAGGACGAATTTCTTCATTGGGCCTACTCCTGTTCGGAATTCCTGGGCGCCGTTTTCCAACGACGACACGGCCCGCTTAAAGCTCGCATGTTACAGTTCGATGACAGTTTTGTGTCGCCCCTGTAACGCGGGCGGACAGCCACCCGCTCCGGTCAACCGGCAACGCTGAGCCGGCACTGGATTCGCGCCTGCGAATCAGCGCCTTGAGGCTCCCGCCCATCGCGAAACCTCTGGTCGACAAGGCGGTCGGGATGGCGAAAAAAAGCCGGGCAGGAGAGCGACACGGTGCTTGGGGCACTGCCGGCGGACCTTTGAGGAACTGGATCGGTTGGAGCTTGCGATCGCCAAGTCCGATCCGCCGCCGCTCATCCTGCCCGGAAGGGGTGAATGAAGGTGGCCAACCGTACTATGGGTGGGGGCAGGACTGGCTATTCCGCGATCGCACCATGCTTGGCCTGCTGAGCATAAATCGGCCCAAGCGGCCTCAGCCAGCGTCGCTGCGCAGTTCCGCATCTTCTTCAAGCCATTTGCGGACCTTGTCGAGCAGAGCGTTGGGACTGATCGGCTTGGGCAGGTAGTCGTCCATGCCGGCCGACAGGCAGCGTTCGCGGTCGCCCTTCAGCGCATGCGCGGTAACCCCGACGATAGGCACGCGGTATTCGCCCCACTCGGCTTCGGCGGCGCGGATGGCCTGGGTCGCCTCAAGCCCGTTCATCTCCGGCATCGAGACGTCCATGAGGATCATGCCCGGCTCCATCTCGATATGCGCGGCAACCGCCAGCGCCCCGTTGCGCACGATCTCGAAGGTGTAGGGCGTTTCGCCGAGGATCTGGGCGAAGACCAGCTGGTTCACCTCGTTGTCCTCGGCGACGAGGATGTCGAGGCGCCGGGCCGACACCCGCTGCGGCCGGTCTGCCGTGGGCGGCGCCGCGACGACTGGCTGCGGCTCGCTCGGCACCGGTTCAGACACCGGCGCGGCGTCGACAACGTCCTCGCCTTCGTGTGAGGCGGCGCGCCCCTTCTGCATCTCGCCGACGAGCACTTCCAGGAGCGCCGACGAACGCGCCGGCTTGATGAGCTGCGCACTGATGTCGAGCTTGGCGAATTGGGCGTTGTTCATGGTCTGGTCAACCGAGGTCAGCATGACGATCGGGGTCGCCGCGATCAGCGGATTGGCTCGGATCGCCGCTGCCACCTCAGCACCGGTCATGCCGGGCATCTGGTAGTCGAGCACCACGCAGTCGACCCGCATGCCGAGCCGCGCAGTCTCCTTCAGCACCGCCAGTGCTTCCGGTCCGTTGCGCGCCGCGCAGGCGTCGAAACCCCACGAATTCATCTGCTCGATCAGGATCGAGCGATTGACCTCGTTGTCATCGACGACCAGCACCCGCGCGCCGCTCACATCGATCGGCATCTGCTTTATCCGTCCTGACTCCTCGGCGACAGGCAATGAAACCGTGAACCAGAACGTCGATCCTCTACCGAGGCTGCTCACGGCGCCGATCTTGCCGCCCATCAGTTCGACAAGCCGCGAGGTGATGGCAAGCCCCAGCCCGGTGCCCTCGTGGCGGCGGGTCGAGCTCGAATCGACCTGGCTGAACTTTTCGAAGACAAGCGCCAGCTTGTCGTCCGGAATACCGATACCCGTATCGGTGACCTTGAAGGTCAGCGTAGCGTGTCCGTCCCGCTCCTTGCCGGAGACATCGACGAGGACATGACCGGAATCGGTGAACTTGACCGCATTGCCGACGAGATTGGTAACGATCTGGCGCAGGCGCCCTACATCGCCCACCACCATGCGCGGGAGGCCGGGCGCAACGCGCACGATCAGCTCGAGATCCTTTTCCTTGGCGCGTGTCGACATCAGTGTGGCGACGTCCTCTACCGACTCGGCAAGGTTGAGCGGCGCCGGGTCGAGCACCAGCTGGCCGGCGTCGATCTTGGAGAAATCGAGAATGTCGTTGATGATGGTGAGGAGCGCGTTGCCCGACTTGACGATGATGTCGGTGAAGGTGCGCTGCTTCTGGTCGAGTTCGCTTTTGGCCAGCAGTTCGGCCATGCCGAGCACACCGTTCATCGGCGTGCGGATTTCATGGCTCATATTGGCGAGGAATTCCGACTTGGCCCGATCCGCCAGCACGGCGCGCTGCTCGGCGGCGCGCAGCTCCTCCTCGCGCCTCTTCAACTCGGAAACGTCGGTCGTCGTGCCGATGAGATAGAGCGTTCCGTCAGAGGCAATCATCGTGCTCTTGCGAGCGATGCGGTGACACGGCGTGCCGTCCGACGACGTCGCCGTCTCCTCGATCTCCTTCATCTCGCCCGATTCCAGGACCGCGCGATCGGCGTCCATATAGGCCACGCCCTCGTGCCCGAAGACCTCGGCGTCGGTGCGGCCGATCGCGTCGACCTTGTCGAGGCCGGTCAGGTCGCACCAACCCTGGTTGACGTAGACGAGCTTGAGGTCAGGCTTCTTGGCGTAGATGGCGACCGGTACGTTGTCGATCAGGCTGCGGAAGAGCTCATTCTCGCGTGTCGTCTCGCGCAGCGCTGCTTCGCGCTCCTTCAGTTCGGTGATGTCGACCCGCACACCGACGAACAGCCCGTCATCCGTACGTGTATCGTAGACCTGATACCAGCGCCCGTCCGGGTTGCGTCGCTCCGAGACGCCCCGGGCCATGTAGTAACGTCGCAGCGTGCCTTCGACCCAGGCTTCGCGGTCGGTGTCATAAAGCGCGTCGAGCGCATCGTCGCCGCTGACCCGGAAATAGCCGGCATCGTGCGCGGCCTCGATCGCCGTGCGCAATTCCTGGCCCGGCTCGCTGAACGCCGCCAGCGCCGGCAGGTTTTCCTTGATGATCCGGTTGGAAAGCACCAACCGGTCGTTCTTGTCGTAGATGATGACGCCGGCCGGCAGGGTCTCCAGCACCTTGGCGAGCAGTTCGCGCGCCTCTTCCGCCTCACGCTCGCGGCGCTTGATGTCGGTGATGTCAAAAATAAAGCCGGCTACATACTTCGTGCCTGTCTCGGTCTCGAGCCGGTTCTTGCGGACCACCCGTGACCAGCCGATGCCCTCGAACTCGAAATCCTCCTCGACCCGATAGTCGTTGCCGGTCTCGAGCACCACGCTTTCGCTGGCCTCGAAGTCCGCGGCTTCCTCCGCATCGACATAGTCGCTCGCGCGACGGCCGAGCATTGCACCCGGGTTGGTGCCAAAGAGGTCGGCGAAGGCCTCATTGACAAAGACGAAGCGCAGTTCCGCATCCTTGACGAAGACCGGATCCTTAACACCGTTGATCACGGCGTCGGCAAGGTGCGCCCGCTCAAGGGCCTCGGCGAGCTCCGCCTCGCGCTCTTTGATCTGCGTGACATCGTAGTAGCAGACCAGGCGCTTGCCGCCGGAAAGCGAGGTCACCGAATAGATCAGCGTCGAGCCGTCACGGCGCTGGAATTCGCGGGGCGGGATGTTGCCGTCGCGTATCTCGGCCAGGCGATGGGCGACATAGTCCTCCCAGTCGGCGTCGGCGACATCGTAGATGCCGTTGTGACGGTTGATGTCCATCAGGTCGCGGAACGAGCAGCCGACGCCGACATCCCCGCGCTCAAGGCGCCAGATGTCGTAGAAGGCGCGGTTGACGATCTCGGCCTTCAGGTCGGAATCAAGCAGCACCACGCCCATGCGCATGGTGTCGATCGTGCGCTCCAGATCGGACAGCAATTCGCCGGAACGCTCGGTCGCCGCCGCTAGCTCGGTCTCACGCTTCTTGAGATCGGTGATGTCGGTGCGGATGCCGACCCGGTCGCCGGTGCCGGTGATCTGGTCGCGACGCATCATCCAGCGCCCGTCATGGGTCTCGAACACGATCTCCTGGCCGAGTTCCCGGACTCGGCTCGCGGCGTGTTCGCGCGCCCACTCCTCTTCGCGACCGACCGCATCCTTCACGACACCGGTCTGCGCGAATTCGTACAGCATCTCCTCGAAGGTTCTGCCGACGGCAAGGTTGGGCAGGAACGCGAACTGGCCGCGGAACGCATCGTTGCAGGCGACGAGCCGGTCGTCCGCGTCCCAGAGCACGAAGCCGTCGCGCAGGGCATCGATCGCCGCCTGCAGCCTCGCCTTCGCCGCCTCCGCCTCTGCGCGGGCGCCCTCGGCGGCTTCCTCGCGCCGCTTGAGTTCGGTGACGTCGGTGCAGATGCCCATGCGGCCGCCGTCGTCGGTGCGCAGCTCCCGGTGCAGCACCCAGCGGCCATCGGCGAATTGCAGCATCGTCGGCCCATGCCCGGCCTCTCCGCGTCCGGCGAGATAGGCGTCGCGCCATTCGGCCGGGCTGTACTCGCCGGTGCTCCACAAACCACGATCGAGGCCGGCATCGACGAACTCGCTGACGTGAAGCCCGGTGCGGATGACGTCCTCAAGGCCGGCATACATGGTGACGAGCGCCTCGTTGTAGAGCACGATGCGATCGTCCCGGTCATAGTAGACAAAGGCGTCTTCCATGACGTTGAGCGCCGCCATCAGCCGTTCGGCGTTCGTCTCCTCCAGATCCGTGCCGGCAGGATCATTCTCGACAGCACGCCGTTCGGGCTCGCGATGAACCTGTCGCAAAAGCGGCGTGACATTGCGGGCCAAACCGCGATAACCGGCAAACCGCCCCTTGCGATCGAAACGGGGAACGCCGGAGAGGAGGACGTGCCGACATTCGGCACGCGCGGCGCCAAGCGTGACCAGGAAATCGCCAAATGGCCGGTGCGCCGCAAGGTCCGCCCGGTGCGCGGCAGCCGCCTCAGGCGAGGACGCCTCGCGATCGAGCGTATCAAGCCGCGAGCGGCCGATGATCGACGAACGCTTGATGCCGGTTGCAGCCTGGCAGCCTTCACTGACATGGGTATAGCAATGCCGGGCGTCGGTTTCCCACACCCAGTCCGCCGCAGCACCAACCATGCCGGCAAGCGACGCCTTGTCCCATCCCCTGGGAACCGCGCCGCCCGGCGGCTCGTCGCGCGCCCTGTCCCTGCCGTTCTCCACCCGTAGCGCCCTTTCGACCCCCGTTGAGCGAGCGAAGGATGCGCGACAAGCCTTAACGTTCGGCTAACCTTAACGGATTCTCGCCAGCGGGCGATTGCGGCGGGGCGCGGCGCCTAGACGAAAGCGCCGTGGCAGTGCTTGAACTTCTTGCCGGAACCGCAAGGACAGGCCTCGTTGCGGCCGACCTTGCCCCAGCTCTCCGGATTTTCCGGATCGCGGTCTTCCGGCGCGACGTTGCGCGACGCCTGCAGGGTCGCCAGCACGCCGCCATCGTCGCCGCCAAAATCGTCCTCGCCGGTGGTAGCGTCGAGGTGATGGCCCTCGCCCTGCGGCACCTCCGGCGGCGGGGCGTCGGCGGCCTCCTTCACCAGTTCAACCCGCATCAGCTGCGCCGTTACCGCCTGGCGCAGATTGCCGAGCATGGCCTGGAACAGTTCGAACGCCTCGGACTTGTATTCGTTGAGCGGATCGCGCTGCGCATAGCCGCGGAACCCGATCACCGAGCGCAGATGGTCGAGGTTGACCAGATGTTCGCGCCAGAGATGGTCGAGCGTCTGAAGCAGGATCGACTTCTCGACATAGGCCATGATCTCGGGGCCGAAGCGCTCGGCGCGTTCCCTGGCGGCCTTTTCGGCCGCCTCGGTGATGCGCTCGCGGAGCGCTTCTTCGTCGATGCCTTCTTCCTTGGCCCACTCGTCGACCGGCAAATCCAGGTTGAGATAGGCGGAGACGCCCTGTTTCAGCGCGTCGACATCCCACTGTTCGGCGTAGGCGTTTTCGGGGATGTTGCGCGCAACCAGATCGTCGACGACGTCCTGGCGCATCTCGGCGACGGTCTCCGACATGTTCTCGCCGTCCATGAGTTCGATCCGCTGCTCGAACACCACCTTGCGCTGGTCGTTCATGACGTCGTCGAACTTCAAGAGGTTCTTGCGGATGTCGAAGTTGCGCGCCTCGACCTTCTTCTGCGCCTTTTCCAGCGCCTTGTTGATCCAGGGATGGATGATGGCCTCGTCTTCCTTGAGGCCGAGCTTCTGCAGCATGCCATCCATGCGGTCGGAGCCGAAGATGCGCATCAGGTCGTCCTGCAGCGACAGGAAGAACTTCGACCGGCCGGGGTCGCCCTGGCGGCCCGAGCGGCCGCGCAGCTGGTTGTCGATGCGGCGGCTTTCGTGGCGCTCGGTGGCCAGCACGTAGAGGCCGCCGGCGGCCAGCGCCTCGCCCTTGAGCTTGAGAATATCGTCGCGGATCGCCTTTTCCGCCGCCTCGCGCTCGGCACCCTCGGGCATGTCGCCCAGTTCCTGCTGAATGCGCATGTCGGCATTGCCGCCGAGCTGGATGTCGGTGCCGCGGCCGGCCATGTTGGTGGCGATGGTGATGGCGCCGGGCTTGCCGGCCTGGGCGATGATCTGCGCCTCGCGTTCGTGGTGGCGGGCGTTCAGGACCTCGAACTGCCCGATCCCCTCCTTGCGCAGGACGTCGGCCAATTGCTCGGATTTCTCGATCGATGTCGTGCCGACCAGGATCGGCTGGCCGCGCCCGTGCGCCTCCTTGATCTCGCGCACGATCGCGCGGAACTTCTCCTCGGCCGTGCGGTACACCTCGTCATCCTCGTCGGCGCGCGCCACCGGCAGGTTGGTCGGGATCTCGGACACGCCGAGCCCGTAGATGTTGCCGAACTCCTCGGCCTCGGTCGCCGCCGTGCCGGTCATGCCGGCAAGCTTGCCGTACATGCGGAAGTAGTTCTGGAACGTGACCGAGGCGAGCGTCTGGTTCTCGGGCTGGACCGTCACGTGCTCCTTGGCCTCGAGCGCCTGGTGCAGGCCTTCCGAATAGCGGCGGCCCGGCATCATGCGGCCGGTGAATTCGTCGATGATGACGATCTCGTCGTTGCGGACGATGTAATCCTTGTCCCTGGCGAACAGGCGGTGTGCCTTGAGGGCGTTGTTGATGTGATGGACGACGGCGACGTTCTCGACGTCGTAGAGGGAATCGCCCTTCAGCATGCCGGCATCGCGCAAGAGGCTTTCGACCTTCTCGGTACCCTGCTCGGTAAAGGTCGCGGTGCGCTGCTTCTCGTCGATCTCGTAATCGTCTGCCTCGAGCCTGGGGATGAAGCCGTCGATCTGGTTGTAGAGATCGGAGCGGTCGTCGAGAGGGCCGGAAATGATCAGCGGCGTGCGCGCCTCGTCGATCAGGATCGAGTCGACCTCGTCGACGATCGCGTAATTGTGGCCGCGCTGCACCATCTGTCCACGCTCGTATTTCATGTTGTCGCGCAGATAGTCGAAGCCGAGCTCGTTGTTGGTGCCGTAGGTGACGTCGCACTGATAGGCGGCGCGGCGCTCCTCGTCGGAGAGGCCATGGACGATGACCCCGGTGGTCAGGCCGAGGAAAGCGTAGACCTTGCCCATCCACTCCGCATCGCGCCGGGCGAGGTAGTCGTTCACGGTGACGACGTGGACGCCCTTGCCTGAAAGCGCGTTGAGATAGACCGGCAGGGTCGCGACGAGCGTCTTGCCCTCGCCGGTCTTCATCTCGGCGATCGAGCCCTCATGGAGCACCATGCCGCCGATCAGCTGCACGTCGAACGGGCGCAGCCCGAGCGCGCGCTTCGCCGCCTCGCGCACGGTCGCGAAGGCCGGCACCAGAAGGTCATCGAGCGAAGTGCCGGCGGCCACCTTCTCGCGCAGTTCGTCGGTGCGGGCGCGCAGCTGGTCGTCGGTCAGCGCCTGCATCTCGGCTTCGAGCGCGTTGATGGCTTCGACGCGCGGACGCAGCGCCTTGATGCGGCGGTCGTTGGCGGAACCGAATATCTTTCGGGCGAAGACACCGAGGCTGACCATCAAATGGTCCTTTCGATCAATTCTTTTCCGACGCGGGGGCCGGAACGTGCTTACGATCGCGATTTGGGCGGATCATCTATATCAAAAAAGCGCCCGGAAAAGGGTTCTGGACGCAAAGACGAAGGACAGATAAGAGGGGGCTCCCGTGATGTCAACTTGATGCGAGCGCCCTCTGACACGCGGATTTTCGCCTCATTCCAGCGCAAGAGCCGTTACTGGCCGCGCAACCTTTCTGGAGACGTTTCATGCCCGTTCCCTTCGCCTTCCGCCCGCTGATCGCCTGCGGAATCGCCCTGGGCCTCGCAATGACGGCGCCGAGCCTTTCCCTCGGCGCGGCGGCGGATGTGGTCGCAACCGTCAACGGTACGCCGATCACGGAAGGCGATCTGGCGATCGCCGAAAACGATCTCGACCCGCAATTCAGCCAGCTTCCGGCCGAGCAGCGGCGCGCCGCTGCTCTGTCGGCGATCATCGAAATCCGGCTTCTGGCGGGCGCCGCCGAAGAAGCCGGCCTCGGCGACAATGAGGATTTCCAGCGCCGCATGGCTTTCCTGCGCGACCGCGCGCTGCACAGCGCCTTCGTCGACGAGAACGTCGCCTCGCAGGTCAATGACGAGACCATCCGCGCCCGCTACGACCAGGAAATCGCCAATACGCCGCCGGTCAACGAAATCCGCGCCCGTCACATTCTGGTGAAAACCAGGGAAGAAGCCGACGCGGTGATCAAGGCGCTGGAGGACGGGGGCGATTTCGAGGAAATCGCCAAGGAAAAATCGACCGACGGCGCCGCCGCGCAGGGCGGCGATCTCGGCTATTTCGGCCCCGGCCAGATGGTTCCGGAGTTCGAGAAGGCCGCCTTCGCGCTCGAGGTCGGCGCTTTCTCCAAGGAACCGGTCGAGACCCAGTTCGGCTTCCACGTGATCAAGGTCGAGGACAAGCGCGTCCAGCAGCCGCCGGCATTCGACAAGGTGAAGGACCAGGTTCGCTCGATCCTGCTGCGCGAGCATTATTTCGACGCGGTCAAGGGCCTGCGCGAGAAGGCCGAGATCGACATTCCGGACGAGGCCCTGAAGGAGGCCGTCGGCAAGCTCGACCGCGAATAGTTTCGTCACGCGAGGTCGCGCCGATGACAGCCTCCATCTCGCCGCTGGCGCCGAAGAAGCAGCCGGTCCTGCCGCCGATCGACGGCGTGCGCATCGCGACCGCGGAAGCCGGCATCAAATACAAGGGACGCACCGACCTGATGGTGATGGCGTTCGCGCCTGGAACGCAGGTCGCTGGCGTGCTGACCCGCTCGAAATGCCCCTCCGCGCCGGTCGATTTCTGCCGCGAGAACCTGCCGGGCGGCAAGGCCGGCATCCTGGTGGTCAATTCCGGAAACGCGAATGCCTTCACCGGCCGCAAGGGCCGCGAGTCGGTCAACCTCACGGCGGCGGCGGCGGCGAAGGCCGCCGGCTGCGACACCGGCGAGGTCTATGTCGCTTCGACCGGGGTGATCGGCGAACCGCTCGAAGCGGGACGCTTCGCGCATCTTCTGGAACAGCTCGCCAGGGACGCCGAGGCTGATCGCTGGGAGGCCGCCGGCAAGGCGATCATGACCACCGACACCTACCCCAAATATGCCACCGCCACGGTGGCGATGGGTGATGGCGAAGTGACCATCAACGGCATTGCCAAGGGCGCCGGCATGATCGCGCCGGACATGGCGACGATGCTCTCCTTCCTGGCAACCGACGCGCCGGTCGACGCGGCCGTGCTGCGCCAGTTGCTGTCGGCGGGCACGAAGAAGACCTTCAACGCCATCACGGTGGACAGCGACACCTCGACCAGCGACACGCTGCTGATCTTTGCCACCGGCGCCGCCGAGAAGCGCGGCATTGCTCGCATCACCGAGGCCAGCGATCCCCGGCTGACGCCGTTCCGGCGCGCGCTCAACCGCGTTCTCAAGAACCTCGCGCTGCAGGTGGTGCGTGACGGCGAAGGCGCGCGCAAGGAGGTCGAGATCACCGTCAGCGGCGCCAAGTCCGCCCGTTCGGCCAAGCGCATTGCCCTTTCGATCGCCAATTCGCCGCTGGTCAAGACCGCGGTCGCCGGCGAGGACGCCAATTGGGGCCGTGTCGTCATGGCTGTGGGCAAGGCCGGCGAACCGGCCGACCGCGACCGGCTGGCGATCCATTTCGGCGACTTCCGCGTCGCGCATGAGGGCGAGCGCGACCCCGGCTATTCCGAGCAGGCGGTCTCGGCCTACATGAAGGGCGACAAAATCCGCATCGGTGTCGACCTCGGCATCGGGCGCGGCCGGGCGACGGTTTGGACATGCGACCTCACCAAGGAATATGTTGCCATCAATGGCGACTATCGCAGTTGAGCGGGGCGGCTTTTGCGGATGAAGGCGGAAAGCGCTGCTGACCTAGCCAGGGTCAGGCGCCTGGAGGCGGCAGGCTTCCGGGCCTGGCCGGCGAGTTTCGTCGTCTATGACGGTACCTGGCTGGTGCGGCTCACGGCCGGCCTGCCCGCCAAGCGGCTGAATTCCGTGAACCCGCTCGACCCCGGCGATGGCGACCGCCTCGTCGAGCGCATCGCCAAGGCGCGGCGGCGCTTCGAGGGTTATGGCCGCCCGCTGACCTTCCGCCTGACGCCGCTTGCCGGCCGCGACCTCGTGCATCACCTCGACAGGGAAGGCTGGCCGGCCTTTGGCGAGTCGGTGGTCATGCGCTGCCTGCTCGGCAATGACATGCTCGAAAATGCGATGGACCACATCCCGCTGAAGGATGTCGGCCGCTTCGTCGGTGCGGCGCTCACCGTGCACGCGCTCGATCCCGCCATGCGACCAGGACTGTCGGAAGTGATCGGCTCGATCGAACCGCAGGCCGGGCTGTTCGTGCTGGACAGCGAGGCGGTACCGGTCTCGACGGCGATCTGCGTGCATGACGGCGCGCTGGCCGGGCTTTTCGAGGTTGCCACCCGCGATGACGGCCGCGGCAAGGGGCATGGCCGGCAGATCGTGCTTTCGGCGCTGAAATGGGCGCGGCTGCGCGGCGCCGAAGAGGCCTGGCTGCAGGTCGAGGCCGACAACGTGCCGGCACTGGCGCTCTACCGCTCGCTCGGCTTTGCCGAGGTCTACCGCTACCACTATCGCCGGCCGCCCGGCTCATGAGCGCCGAGACGTCCCGCCTGCCGCTGGTGCTGGTCGCAGCCTGCGCCCTAGTCGACGCCGACGGGCGGGTGCTGATTGCCCAGCGTCCCGAGGGCAAGCAGATGGCCGGTCTGTGGGAGTTTCCGGGCGGCAAGGTCGAGCCCGGCGAGACGCCCGAGGCAACGATCATCCGCGAGCTTGCCGAGGAGCTCGGCGTGACAACCTGGGCCTCGTGCCTGGCGCCGCTGACCTTCGCCAGCCATTCCTACGACGATTTCCACCTCTTCATGCCACTCTATGTCTGCCGCCGCTTCGACGGCACGGCACGCGGGCTGGAAGGCCAGGCCGTCAAATGGGTCCGCCCGCGCGCCCTGCGCGACTATCCAATGCCCGCGGCGGACGAACCCCTGATCCCCTTCCTTATCGATCTCCTCTAGCCACCGCGGACGGCCTTCGCAGCGTTAACAGATCGTTTATCCGGCCATGCGAATCTTAGGCATATGGCGGAAGGGAACGGCGGCATGCGGCCAGAGCGGGAATGGAACGGATTCGGCGGCGGTCTGCCGTCCGCGGGCGACACCGGCATGGGCACGATCAAGCTGGCGCTGCTCTTCGGCTCGGCGGCGATCGCCGTCGGCCTGATCGTCGCGCCTTTTGCCGAAAGCCGGCTGCGCAGCGATGTCGGCATGGCCGCCGGGGCGTTCCGCGATCTCGACATGACCAGCACCGGCTCGGTGCGCTCGTCCGGCACCTATACGGTGCGCAAGAGCGTACTGCAGCAATATCCGGGCGCTGTCTGCATCATCCGCGACGACGGCCGGCGGGTCGGCGATTGCTGAACCTGTGTTGATTGCGTCGACGAAACGAAACGCGCCGTTAACCGCTTTCCTTAAGCCTTTCTCACGGCTTTGCCCCTAGACTCCGGCCAAAGAGGAAGGCTGCCGGTCCATGCTCACGCGCTTCTGGAACGATGAATCGGGCGCCACCGTCGTCGAATACGGTATCATCGTCGTGGCGCTGTCGCTGGTCATCGTCGCAGCCGTCGCCACTGTGGCCGACAGCCTTCAGGCCCTCTTCGGCGACCCTGCCGGCAAGCTGCAGCAAACGCTCAACTAGACGCCTGCCCCGCCTTCCGGCGGCAGCCGTCCCAGCGCAAACTTGAAAATCCGTTTCTGTCGGCTCGCGCGACCATTGGAATCTCGCCTGCCTTGCGGTCTAATGCCCGCATGCGGGACCGGGTGACCGCGGATTGCCGCGCCCGGCTGAGCGCCGATCTTCCAGGCAACGGGAACTCATGCGCCCGCAAGCCATTCTCCCGTAAGAGAAGCAGGAGGCTTCGATGGGCTTTCGCCGCGACAACATCACCAAGCCGATCTACCGCTGGGCATCAAAGATCATGCCGCCGATCTCCGACACCGAGCGTGAGGCGATCGACGCCGGCACGGTCTGGTGGGATGGCGAGATTTTCGGCGGCAATCCGGACTGGGACAAGCTTCTGAAGATGCCGCCGGCGCGCCTGTCGCAAGAGGAACAGACCTTCATGGACGGCCCGGTGCGAGAGCTCTGCGCCATGGTCGACGACTGGCGCATCACCTGGCAGGACCGCGACCTGCCGCAAGAGGTCTGGGACTTCATGCGCGAGAAGAAATTCTTCGGCATGATCATCCCCAAGGAGTACGGCGGCCTCGGCTTCTCCAACACGGCGCACTCGGAAGTGGTGCGCACCGTTTCCTCGGCGAGCGTCGTCGCCGGCGTCACCGTCATGGTGCCCAATTCGCTCGGCCCGGGTGAATTGCTGATGCATTTCGGCACCGACGAACAACGCAAATACTGGCTGCCAAGGCTCGCCGACGGACGCGAAATCCCCTGCTTCGGCCTGACCTCCGAGGATGCGGGTTCGGACGCCGCCGCCATGACCGACACCGGCGTCGTCGAGCATGGCGAATGGAACGGCAAGAAGGTGCTCGGCCTCAGGCTGAACTTCCACAAGCGCTACATCACGCTGGGCCCGGTGGCGACCGTCATGGGGCTCGCCTTCAAGATGCTCGATCCCGAGAACCATCTCGGCCGCGGCACCGAACTCGGCATTACCGTCGCGCTGCTGCCGACATCGACGCCCGGCGTCAGTCACGGCGAGCGCCACATCCCGCAATTCACCCATTTCCAGAACGGGCCGCTCTACGGCAAGGACGTTTTCGTGCCGCTGGACCACATCCTCGGCGGCGAGGACCAGATCGGTCAGGGCTGGACCATGCTGATGACGGCGCTGGCCGCCGGGCGCTCGATCTCGCTGCCTTCGCAGTCGGCCGCCGCAGCGGCCATGGCCGCCCGCGCTACCGGCGCCTATGCCCGCGTCCGCGAACAGTTCGGCATTCCGATCGGCCTGTTCGAGGGCATCCAGAAACATCTCGCCGACCTGGCCGCCAACGCCTATCTGATCGACGCCGGCCGGCGGCTGACGATCGCCGCGCTGGACGAGGGCCACAAGCCGTCGGTCATCTCGGCGACGATGAAATACCACGCCACCGAACGCATGCGTAACTCCATCGAAAAGGCGATGGACATCCACGGCGGCAAGGCGATCATCGATGGGCCGCGCAACTATATGGGCGGCCAGTACCGCTCGGTGCCGATCGGCATCACTGTCGAGGGCGCCAACATCCTGACCCGCAACCTGATGATCTTCGGCCAGGGCGCGATCCGCTCGCATCCCTACATGCTGGAAGAATTGCTGGCGCTTTCCGACGCGGACAAGGAGAAGGGGCTCGACGCCTTCGACAAGGCGTTCTGGGGCCATGTCGGGCACGCCTTCGCCAATGCCGGCCGCGCCTTCCTGCGCGGCTGGACCGGCGGCTGGGTCGGGCCGGCGCCGGCCGATTGCGCCATGCCCGGCCACTGGCGCCAGCTGTCGCGCTTCTCGGCCGCCTTCGCGCTTCTCGCCGACCTTTCCCTGCTGACGCTCGGCGGCGCGCTGAAGCGCAAGGAGATGCTGTCGGCGCGGCTCGGCGACATCATGTCGGAGATTTACCTGCTCGGCGCAGTTCTGAAGCGCTTCGAGGCCGAGGGGCGCCAGAACGAGGACCGCCCGATCGTAGACTTCGTCATGCAGCAGGGAACGCAGCGCATCGGCATCGCCTTCCGCGGCGTGCTCGACAATCTGCCCGCCCGCTGGGCGGCGTGGCTGACGCGGCTGATCGCGTTCCCGTTCGGCGTGCCGGAAACGATGCCGTCGGACGAACTGGCGAGTGCTGTGGCGGCGAAGCTGCTGAAGAACACGCCGCAGCGCGACCGGCTTTCGCCGGACCTTTATCTCGGCGACGGCCATGCCGAGCATCCCTTCAAGGATCTGGAACTCGCCTTCCGGCTGGTGACCGAGGCCGAGCCGATATCGAAGAAGATGCGCGAGGCCGACATCGACGATGCGGACGAGGCAGTACGGCGCGGCGTGCTCACCGGCGCCGAACATGCGCGGCTGACCGAAGCGGCCGAGGCCGTGCGCAAGGTGGTGAAGGTCGACGCCTTCCCGATGAAGGAGGTTTCCCCGATCGCCGGCCAGCACGACAAGCCGAAGCCGCAGCGCCCGAAACGCGCCGCTTCGGGCCCGGCCAAGGCAAAACCGCGCCGCCGCACGACCCGCAAGACGACGACGCGCGAAGCGGCGGAGTAGCAGGAGCGGCGATCAGCCGGACTGGCGCAGCGCCCACAAGAGCAGGCGCGCATAGAGGCGCTCACTGAAATCGCCGGGCTCGTCGAGCGCCATGCGGGCCAGGAGCAGGCGTTCGTCCGCGTCGGGCGCCTTAGCACCGAGCGTTCCCGCAAACGCGGAGGCGAGCGACAGCTTCGACGCGCTGACACGCTTCAGCAGTTCCAGCGCCGGCAGCAGCGCCTTCTCCTCGTCGGTGAACACGCTGCCGAACGGGAAGGTCGCGCACCAGCCGGCTGCCTTGGCCTTTGCCAGCGCCTCCTTTACCCGCGCGGGCGTGTTGTCGCGTGCGGTGGCCGGCAGCACATAATCCTTCTCGATCTTGCCGGCCGACTTCGCCTGCTCCAGCAATTCACCCTGGAAGGCGGCGTCGGCGATGGCGAGCATGGTCACGACACAATCGCGATCGGATTTGCCGCGAAGATCGGCGACGCCGTATTCGGTCACCACGATGTCGCGCAGATGGCGCGGAATGGTGTTGTGGCCGTAGGACCAGACCAGACGCGACTGGCGTTCGGCGCCTTTGGTGCGGGTCGCGTTGAGCGTGATCAGCGAGCGCGCATCCTCGAGCGCGAAGGCCTGGGCGACGAAGTTGTACTGGCCGCCGACGCCTGAAACGACGCGCCCGTCATCGAGCGCATCGGAAACGACGGCGCCGAGCAGCGTCGCCATCATCGCATTGTTGACGAAGCGGGCATCCTTGCGGTCGGCGCGCTTCTGTTGCTCGTTGCCATAGAGGTCGTTGACGAAGGAAATGGCGCGCATGGAAAACAGCGCACGGTCCTCGTCCGGCAGTTCCCGCAGGAACCGGTAGAATTCTTCGGAGCCGACGAAAAAGCCGGAATGCAGCAGCGCACCGTCCGCGGCCGGACGCTTCAGTATCCCTTCCCGGTAGAGGTCCATGAAACCGTCGACGAACATCTCGCTGGCCGCATAGAGCCCTGTCTCGAAAGGGCCGGTCTCGGCGCCGGCAAAGCCACCGCCGAGTGCCGCCAGCGTCTCGCGGTAGAGCGCCGGATCGCGATGCCGCAGCACCAGCCCGGCGGTGAGTGCGTCACCGAGCGAGCCGATGCCGATCTGCAGCGTGCCGCCGTCCTTGACCAGGCTTGCTGCGTGGAGGCCGACGGCGTGATCGGCATCGGAAACCGGTTGCCTCGGCACGACGAACAGCCGGTCGTCGCGCGAAGGACCATCAAGCATGTGATCGAACGCCGTTGCCGGCAATTCGGCTTCGCCCGTCATGTAGGGCAGCTCGGAGCTGACCTCGCCGACGAGCAGGCAGCGCTCGCCGCGCGCTTTCAGCGCCGGCAGGATGTCGAGGGTGATGTCGGTGTTGCAGGACAGGCTGTAGCGCGCATCGGGCCCGGTGCCGCGCTGGGCCACCAGCTGGGCGATGAGGTTGATGCCGCGGTCAAGGATATAGCGCGCCGCGTGGGTGTAGTTGGCCGATACGTAACCGCGCTGAACCGCGTCGACACCGAGCCATTGCCCGGCGAGCAGGAAAAACTCGCTGACCCGGATGTTGGGCGGCAGTTCGCCTTCGCGAAGCGCCTCCGCATAGGCAAGGCCGGGATAATCGGGGAAGAGCCGTTCGGCGAGCGGTTCGACGAAGCGCCTTTCCATGTCGCTGGAGCCGCGCGGCTTCTCAAGCGTCAGCGCGGTAAAGATGGTGAGATCGATGCCCGGATCGGCGATCGCCCGCGCGAAGATCGCATTGGCGATCGAAACGGCCTTGCCGAGGCCGAGCGGCAGTGCCATGACGATGTGCCCGTCGAGGGCGTCGATGACGGCGTCGGCGACGCTTGCAGCGTCGGAATGCTCGACCGGCAGCCCGCTCACCCGGCCTCGCCGAGTTTGTCCCAGCCCTTGTCGGGCTTGAAGCGCGGTCCGTGTTCCTTTTCGAGTGCGGCGAGGCGGTCGACAACCTCCTTCTTGCCACGATCGTGCGCGTAGCGCAGCGGCCCGCCGCGGAAGGGCGCGAAGCCGGTCGCGAACACCACCGCACCGTCGAGCGTGTCGGCGTCGGCGACGATCTTTTCACGCAGGCAGCGCACGCAGGTGTTGAGCAGCGGCAGGATCAGGCGATCCGCCATGCCTTCCGCGGGCGACGGCGCCTCCTTCGCCTTCTTCGGTTCGCCGTCGCCGTCGTAATCGTAGAAGCCGCGGCCGGCCTTGCGGCCGGTCTCGCCCTTATCGACCTTTTCGACCAGCCATTGCGGAATGTCGGGCATGGGCTCGTCGAGCCGCTCGCCTAGCATGCGGGCGACCTCCAGGCAGATGTCGAGCCCGACCCGGTCGGCAAGCTCGATCGGCCCCATCGGCATGCCGAAATCCTCCGCCGCCTTGTCGACGGTCTCCTTGGCCACGCCCTCGTCGACCATCAGGAAGGCTTCCGCCAGATAAGGCGCCAGCACCCGGTTGACCAGGAAACCCGGCGCGCTGGCGACCGGCGCGGGCAAACGGTCGATCGCGCCGCAAAAGGCGCGCGCCCTTGCAAGCGTTTCCTCGCCGGCCTTGTCGTGGGAGACGACCTCGACCAGTTCCATGCGCGTCACCGGGTTGAAGAAATGCAACCCGACCAGACGGGTCGGGTCCTTGAGGCCGGCGCGCAGCGTCTCGAGCGGGATGCTGGAGGTGTTGGTGGCGAGGATGGCACCCGGCCGCATCTGCTTTTCGGCCGCAGCGAAGACCTTCTTCTTGACATCCTCCCGCTCCGCGACGGTCTCGATGACGAGATCGGCGGCCGCAACGCCGCTGCCGTCGAAATCGGGGATCAGCCGGTCGAAGGCGTCACGGCGATCCAGCGACGAATGAAGCTTCTTGTCGAAGAATTTGCCGGCGCGGCCGACCGCGCGGCCGATCGCCTGCGGGTCGAGGTCGGCGAGCGTCACTCTCAGCCCGCGCGAGGCGCACCATGCGGCGATGTCGCCGCCCATGGTGCCGGCGCCGATGACATGGACATGCGAGATACCGGCTTCGCCCTTGCCCAGCCCTTTGAGCTTCTCGCGCAGGAAGAACAGTCGGATCAGGTTCTGCGCCGTCGGGCCGGCGAGCAGCTCGGCGAAGGAGCGTATCTCCGCCTTCTGCATGGCCTCGGCGTCGTCGCCATGTTCCTCCCAGATGTCGATCAGCCGGAACGGGGCGGGATAGTGCTCGGGCCGCGCCTTTTCCTCCGTCGCCGCGCGCATGCGTTTGGCGGCAAGCTGACGCGCCGGTCCGAGACCGAGCACGCTGGTCTTCCAGTTGCCGCGTTCGCGCTTGATCGAGCCGGCAACCGCCGCCCTGACCGCGTTTTCGACATGGCGTTCCTCGACGACCGCGTCGACAAGACCGAGCGAACGCGCCTTCTTGGTGTAGGCGGTCTTTCCGGTCAGCATCATCGTCATCGCCTCGACCGGGTCGATCTGCGCCGGCAGGCGGAACGTCCCGCCGAGGCCCGGATGCAGGCCGAGCATGACTTCGGGGAAGCCGAACGAAGCGCCATCGACCGCGATGCGGTAGCGGCAGGCAAGCGCCAGTTCCAGGCCGCCGCCGAGGCAGTGGCCGTGGATGACGGCGATGGCCGGCATGGGAAGCGCGGCAAGCCGGTCGACGATCCCGTGGGCGCGGGTCATTCGCTCCACGATCTCCGACGCGGCCGTCACGCCACGGAAATCGCGGATGTCGGCGCCGGCGATGAAGCCGCCGCGCTTGGCCGAGCGGATGACGACGCCCTTCGGTCCGGCCCGCTCGATCTCGCCGAGCATCTCGGCCAGTTCGAGCATGACCTCTTCCGACAGCGTGTTGGCGCTTTCCAACGCACGGTCGAGGACAAGCCAGGCAACACCTTCGGCGTCGGTGGCAAGGCGCCAATGGGTAAGCCGCTTCCAGTCGGCCGCGCGCGGCCCGAGCGTCATCTCACGGTCGGCGAGCACGTTGCGCACGAAGCCCATCAGACCATCTCCATCAGCATGGCGCCGCCCTGCCCGCCGCCGATGCATTCGGTGGCCACGCCGCGCTTCAGCTTCAAGCGGCGCATGGCGTTGACGAGATGCAGCACGATGCGGTTGCCGCTGGTGCCGACCGGATGGCCGAGGCTGATCGCGCCGCCGTCGACATTGAGGCGTCCGCGGTCGATTGCCCCGAACGGCTTTTTCAGCCCCAGCACCTCGCGGCAGTAGGTCTCGTCTTCCCAGGCCGCCAGGCAACCGAGCACCTGCGCGGCGAAAGCCTCGTTGAGTTCCCACAGATCGACGTCGGCAGCGCCGAGCCGGTTGCGCGAAAGCAGCGCGGTCGAGCACAGCGTCGGCCCCAGCCCCATGATGGAAGGATCGAGCGCCGACCACTCGCTGTCGACGATCTTGGCCATCGGCTCGAGCTCGTGCTTTTCAACCGCGGCCTCCGAGGCCAGCACCACCCAGGACGCCCCGTCGGTGATCTGCGAGGAGTTGCCGGCCGTGACCTTGCCGTAGGGCTTCTCGAAGACCGGCTTCAGGCCGGCGAGCTTTTCCATCGACGTGTCCGGCCGGACCCCGTCATCGTGGTCGTAGACGGTGCCGTCTTGGTCGACCGCCGGGATCAACTCGCCGCTCAGAAAGCCTTCCTGCTGGGCCCGCGATAGCCGCCGGTGGCTTTCAAGCGCATAGGCATCCGCCGCCTCGCGGGAAATGCCGAACAGGTGCCCGACCAGCTCTGCGGTCTGGCCCATGTTGAGGTCGGTGATCGGATCGGTGAGGCCGCGTTCCAGGCCGATGACCGGCTTGGCCATCTCGGGCCGGAGACCGGTGAGCGCCGTGGTCTTGGCCCAGGCCGATTTCGCGGTGGCGAATTCGCCGAACCATTCCACTGCCTCCTGACGCAGGACCAGCGGCGCGTGCGAAAGCGCCTCGGCGCCGCCGGCCAGAACGAGATCGGCGTTGCCGTCCTCGATCATGCGGAAGGCGGTGTCGATCGACTGCATGCCGGAGCCGCAATTGATCTGCACGGTGAAGGCCACCATCGCATCGCCCATGCCGAGCCGCAGCGCCGCGACGCGGGCCGGGTTCATCTCGTCGGCGATGACGTTGACGCAACCGATGATGACAAGATCGAAACTGTCGGGCGAAAAAGGCTGGCGCAGCAGAAGCGGACGCCCGCACTGCACTGCCAGATCGACCGGCGTGAACGGCCCCGGCTTGGCCCGGGCGCGCAGGAATGGCGTGCGCGCGCCGTCAACGAGATAAACGGCACGGCCAGCCCTGCTGCGCGTCGCCGATCTGGTCGAAGCCGCCGTCTGCGCCTGGCGGGGGTTTGTCCGGCGGCTGGCCGGGCTCTTCGGGTTTCCGGCGGGTTTTCTTGCCAAGTTCCCTCCGTGTGGCCGTCGTTCTGCGCGCCGATCCTTCGGCGGCTGTGCAGGAACAACGTAGGACAGACGGAGGGGGTTCCGCAAATCGGCGAGCCCTACCGACCTTTCCGCAGAGGTCGGGCTGGCGGCCTTTACCGCTTCTGTCGCGCGAGGACGAAATCGTGCTCGACCTGCCAGAACGGCGCCGTGAGTTGCAGCTCCTTTGCCGCCGCCGCATCGTCCACCTTCCGGAATTCGGCGAGCAGGCTTTCCTTCACCCCGAACACCGCGTCGGAATTGATATAGGGATCGTCCGGGTCGAAGATGTGGGTGGTCAGCGTTTCGAACCCGTCGGCCTTGATGATGTAGTGCAGATGCGCCGGCCTGAAGGGGTGACGCCCGAGCGATCCGAGCAGCTTGCCAACCGGCCCGTCGTCGGGGATCGGGTAGAATTTCGGCTTTACGGCGCGAAACCAGTAGCGGCCGTCAGGGCCGGTCCTGAACACGCCGCGCAGATTGAAATCCGGCTGGATGCCCTTCTGCTGGACGTCGTAGAAACCCTCGTCATTGGCCTGCCAGACGTCGATGACGGCGCCGGCCAGTGGATTGCCCTCGGTGTCGAGGATGCGGCCCGACACCGCCATGTCCTCGCCCTTGGCGTCGAGGCAGATGTTGGCGCCCATGGGCAGTTCGGGCGCATTGGCGACGTGGAACGGGCCGAGCACCGTCGATTCCGAAGCGCCGGACGGCTTGCGGTTGTTGATCGCGTCGACCAGCATCGAAACGCCGAGCACATCGGAGAGAAGGATGAATTCCTGGCGCCAGTCGTTGCACATGTGCCCGGTCCGGGTGAGGAACATGATCGCCTCGAACCATTCCTCCTGGGTCGGCTCTATCTCCTTGACGGCTTCGTGCAGCTTGCGGGTAATGACCTCCATGACGACCTTCAGCCGTTCGTCTTTCGCCCCGACGTTGCGGCCCGTGACCACCTCGACGGAGTTCTCCTCCGTGAAGAAACCCTTCTCGTGCGCTGCGGTCATGGCGTTCACCTGTCGAGGACGGTTTTGAGGACGCGGCGGAGCTCGGCGGCAGGATCTTCGGCAATCGTGTCGCGGCGCCAGGCGACGTGCTGGTCGGGCCGGGTCAGAATGACGCCCGAATCGCGCACTTCGCGGGCGCGCGCCCAGTCGCCGGTGAAATCGTGCCATTGCTGGCGTGGCCCGATCACATGCGCGGCGATCTCGATACCGAACTCCTCGCCGACCTCGGCGGCGGCGTCGACCCAGCCCTGACCGCCGATGCCGGTCAGAACGGCGAAGCTTCCCTTGCCTGCCAGGTCGAGCGTGGAGACCTTCGATCCGTCATCGGCGAAAACCCAGGCATGCGGCAGCCTGGCGCCGGGAAAGGTCGTCGGCTGGTAGTGCAACTCCGGGTCCTTGTCGAAGGGCGGCTCGGACTGGCCGTCCATGAGCACCGCGTCGGACTTGTAGCGGTGGTTCATCTCGACGCCGTGTGCGTCGAACTCGTAGACCTTGGAGGCGATCGCCTTGCGCACCGCCTCGCGTTGTCTTTCGGCTTCCGGCGTGTCGTCGCAGCGGGCGTCCATGTTCTGCTGCATCTTGACCGGGTCGATCGATTCCAGCAGACCCAGGGCCTCGAAGATCGGGCCGAACTCCTCGATCGACTGGTTGGCGCGCGTCACGATCTGCTTGGCGACGGGCGCGCGCTCGTCCTGATAGCTGGCGAGCAGCTTCGGCCCCGCCTGCCCCTTGAGCACCATGGAAAGCTTCCAGGCGAGGTTGAAGCCGTCCTGGATCGAGGTGTTCGAGCCGAGCCCGTTGGAGGGCGGATGGCGGTGCGTGGCGTCGCCCATGCAGAAGACGCGGCCATTGGACATGGTGGTCGCGTACATGTTGTTGACGGTCCAGGTGGAGACCGATTGCAGGTCGATTTCCAGCTCGGGATCGCCGACGAGGTCGCGCGCGACCTTGGTGGCGAAGGCCTCGTCGACCTCGGGCTCCGGTTCGTTGATGTCGTAGCCCCAGACGATCAGCCACTCGTTCCAGGGCCGCACCATGCGCACCAGGCCCATGCCGATGCCGCCGACATTGGAGCCCGGCTGCAGCACCCAGTAGAGCACGGAAGGGCGGTGGGCGACATATTTCGACAGGTCGGCCTTGAACAGGATGTTCATCGAGCCGCCGACGCCCATCTTGCCTTCGAACTCGAGGCCCGCATGTTCGGCGACCCTGGAGTTGCCGCCGTCGGCGCCGACCAGATATTTCGAGCGGATGGTGATGTTCCTGCCGGTCAGCCGGTCGCGACAGGTCGTGGTGACGCCCTCGGCGTCCTGCTCGTGGGAGAGATACTCCGTCGACATGCGCGCCTGGGTGCCGCGCGAGCACGCCGTCTTGAAGAGCAGCGGCTCCATGAAGGTCTGCGGCAGATCGTTCATGAAGGACGGCGACGAAAGCTGGTGCTCGGCGCGGGAGAGCGGATGCTTGCCCCAGGTCTTCAGCCTGCCGATCTCCTCGCCGGCAAGCGACGTGCAGAAGATGTTCTCGCCCATCAGATCCTGTTCGGTGGCAAAGAGGTAGGCCTCCTTCTCCACCTCCGTACCGAGGTCGCGCAGCACCTCCATCGTGCGCTGGTTGGTGATGTGCGCACGCGGCGTGTTGGCAAGCCAGCGGTAGCGGTTGATCACCATGTTCTCCACGCCATAGGTGGACAACAGCGCAGCAGTCGCCGAACCCGCGGGCCCGGTGCCGATGACGAGAACGTCGGTAGTGATGTCAGCCATGCGGCTCTCCCCCTTGATGCGAACTTTCGGTGATGGCCGGGCCGCCGGTCAGGATGCGGCGAACCGGAAAGAACTGGATGCCGGTACGATCCGAGAACAGGCCCCAAAGGCCGCGCGGCGCGAACAGCATTACCAGGATGCCGATCAGGCCAAGCACGAGCAGGTACCAGGAGCCGTAGTCGGCCAGCAGGTTCTGCAGAACAAAAAAGACAAGGACGCCGACGATCGGTCCCTCGATGGTGCCGATGCCGCCGATGACCACGATGAAGATGACATAGGCGGTCCAGTCGACCACCGAGAAGGCGGCGTCCGGCGAGATGCGGGCCGTCTGGACATAGATCAGCGCCCCGGCAAGGCCGGTGACGAAGGCGGAACCGACATAGATTACCCATCGCAGCCGCGCCCCGTCGACGCCGAGGGCGGCGGCTGCCTGGTGGTTGTCCCTCACCGCCGCGAGCCCTAGCCCCTGGCGGGTGCGCAGCAGCTTGTAGACGGCCCCGATGGTGAGCGCGGCAAGCAGCAGCGCGAGCCAGTAGGTCAGGATGTCTGAAGCGTGCGAGGAGCGCACGCCGAACCATTCGGCGATCGCCTCAACCACCGCCATGTCGCGGGTGGCTCCGGAAGGAAGCGACGTTCCTGTGCCCCCGCCAAGCGCCTTCCATTGCGCGAGCAGGAGGCGGACCACCTCGGCGACGACCCAGGTGCCGATCGCGAAATAGGCGCCATGCAGGCGGAAGGCGAAGAACCCGGTCGGGATGGAAAGCAGCGCCGCCGCGACACCGCCGGCGAGGATCGCGGTGACGGGATCGATCCCCCACAGGCTGACGCAGGCGAACATGGCATAGGCGCCAAAGCCGACAAAGGCCTGCTGCCCGACCGAGACGAGCCCGGCATAGCCGGCGAGCAGGTTCCAGCTCTGCGCCAGCACCAGCATGGTCAGGATGGAAAAGAGATCGCGCAGCATGCTGCGCCCGATGAAGAACGGCGCCAGCAGGCCGACAACGACCAACACCAGGGCAACGACGGCGAAGCCGGTCGACGCGCGGGTGCGTGTCTCGACCTTCCAGTTGCGAACGGTTGCGTCCATGGCGTGCTCCTAGTCGGCGGCGCGCGGGAAGAGGCCGCGCGGCCTGACGATGAGCACGACCAGGAAGGCGACATGGCCCGCGAGGATCTGCCACTCCGGATTGACCGCGGCGCCGACCGTCTGGGCGACGCCGATGATGATGCCGCCGGCAAGCGTGCCCCACAGCGAGCCGAGGCCGCCGATGATGACCGCCTCGAAAGCGTAGATCAGCCGCGCAGGACCGATGGTCGGGTCGAAATTGGCGCGGGTGCCGAGATAGAGCGCGGCAATGGTGACGACGACCATCGCGATACCGGTGGCGGTGGCGAAGACGCGCCGGGGCTCGACGCCCATGAGGCCGGCCGTCACCGGGTCGTCCGATGTCGCCCGGAACGCGCGCCCGAGGGCGGTGCCGTAGAAGACACGGTTGAGAATGACGATAACCGCGACCGCCGAGACGAAGGTGAGCAACGGCATCACCCCAACACTGACCGCGCCAAGATCGAGCGATGCCGTTTCGAGCGCGCCGCCCGCCGGGATGCGGCGGCTGTCGGCGGAAAAGCCTTCCAGCAGGGCGTTCTGGATCACGATCGAAAGGCCGAACGTGACCAGCAGCGGCGGCAGGATGTCGTCGCCGAGCGTCCGGTTGAGAACGTGGTACTGGAGAAACCAGCCGACCGCGAACATCAGCGGCGCCGCCACCAGCGCGGCGACGAAGGCATTGAGCCCGAGCGCTGTGACCAGGAGGAGGATCAGGAAGGCAGCCAGCACGATCAGGTCGCCATGGGCGAGATTGACCAGCCGCATGATGCCGAAGACGAGGCTGAGGCCGGCCGCAAACAGCGCGTAGAGCCCGCCCAGCAGGATGCCTTGCACGATGGTGTCGAGCCAGTTCATGCCGCCACCCCGAAATAGGCGGCGTGGATGTCGTCGCGGGTCAGCGACGCCGGTGTGCCGGTCAGCGTCACCCGACCTTCCATGAGGCAATAGACGCGGTCGGCGACCTTGAGCGCCTGACCGATATTCTGCTCCACGACGATCACGGATGCCCCGCTTGCCAGGATGCGCGGAAAGGCCGCGTAGATGTCGCGGATGACGACCGGAGCGAGGCCGAGGCTGATTTCGTCGCAAAGGAGCACGCGCGGATTGGACATCAGCGCGCGCCCGATCGCCACCATCTGCTGCTGGCCGCCCGAGAGCGCGGTGCCCGGATTGTCGCGGCGTTCGCGCAGGACCGGAAACAGCTCGTAGATGGTTTCCAGCGACCATACGCCGTCGACCGCGCGGCCGTGGCGGCCGATCAGAAGGTTCTCCTCGACCGACAGCGACGGAAACAGGCGGCGGCCCTCCGGCACCATCGCGATGCCGCGTGCCATGACCTTCGGCGCCGAAAGTGCGCCGATCGGCTCACCATTAAAGACGATCTCGTCGGCGGCGTTGGCAAGCACGCCAGCGATCGAGCGCAGCAAGGTGGTCTTGCCGGCGCCATTTGCTCCTATGACGGCGACGGTCTCACCGGGCCCTAGTGCGATGTCGACGCCGAACAGGGCCTGGAAGTCGCCGTAGCGGGCCGAAAGGCGCCTCGTTTCCAGCAGCATGCTCACTCGGCCCTCCGCGTAAAGCCCGCGACCTGGCGATAGCGGCTCGCCACCGCCTCGACTTCATGCGGGGCGATGAGATCCTCGAGGGCGTCATCAGGACCGGTGAGGCGGGCGTCGGCGATGTCGAGAACCTGTTCCGGTCCGGCCTGGCGATTGGCAAGCACGACGCCGGACGTCCTGGGCAGCCGATCCGCCTCATAAGTCGCCAGCCCCTCATCGACCGACACCGCTTCGCCGAGATGGGCGGCCAGAGCGCCGGCATCGATGATCGCCTGGGAAGCACCATTCGCGCCGATCGGGTACATCGGATGGGCGGCGTCGCCGAGCAGCGTCGCCCGGCCCCGCCCCCAGTGCCCGAGCGGATCGCGATCGATCATCGGATATTCGAGCACGGTCTCGGTCGAACTCATCAGTTCGACGATGTCGATATCGGGCATGCGGAATTCGCTGAACGCCGAGATGAAGTCCCGATCGCCGCGGTCCGCCCAGCCGGCCTCCGTCGCCGGCCTCGGCCGGTCGTGGCGCACCTCGGCGACCCAGTTGACGAGCGAGCGCCCGCGCCGGCGCGCTTTCTCCGAAATCGGGTAGCAGACGAACTTCACATCATGGTTGCCGGCGATGAACATGGTGCGGCCGTCGCCGAAGGGTTCGCGCTCGACGGCGCCGCGAAACATCATCATTCCCTCGGCATGGGCCGGCCCTTCGTCGGGATGGAGGATGGAACGAACGCGCGAGTGAAACCCGTCCGCGCCGACCAGCAGGTCGCCGCCGACTTTGATCGTTTCGCCCGACGGCGTACGGAAGCGGGCGGTCACCCCGCCGCAGGTCTGCTCGAAGGTCTCGAGCCGCATCCCCGTTTGCACCGCTTCTTCGCCGAGCCTTTCGCGGACCGCGTCGAGCAGGAGCATCTGGAGGTGGCCGCGATGGATCGAATATTGCGGGTGCTCGAAGCCGGCCTCGATGCCACGCGGATCCGACGCGATCAGGTGGCCGTAGCGGGTCCGGTATTCGATGGCGCGGGTGCGAATCCCGCTGCGGTCGAGTGCATCGCCCAGGCCGAGCCCGTAGAGCACGCGCGCGCCATGCGGCAGAAGGTTGATACCGACACCGAGCGGCCGCAACGCGGCCACGGCCTCGAACACGGTCGCGCGAATTCCGTTCGCGTGAAGCGCCAATGCGGCAGCCAGACCGCCGATCCCGCCACCGATGACCAGCGCGTGTTTCATACTTCGATGCCCAGATAGATCTCGCGGACCGCGCGCGACTCCATGATCTCCGCCGGATCGCCGATGCCGATCACCTTGCCGAAGTCGAGCACGAGGAGGCGGTCGACCACGGAGGTCAGCGCGTGGAGCACATGCTCGATCCAGACGATGGTGACGCCGCCGCCATGGACGCGCCGGATCGTCTCCACGAGCTGACCGCATTCGGCTTCCGTCAGCCCGCCGGCGATCTCGTCGAGCAGAAGCAGCGTCGGCTGCGTCGCCAGCGCGCGGGCCAGTTCCAGCCTTTTGCGTTCGAGCAGCGACAGACCGCCGGCAGGCACGTTGGCCCGCCGCACGAGACCGGTCTCGGCCAGGATATCCGCGCAGGCATCGGCGGCCTCGGCCTCGCTCGCCCCCGAACCGAACATCGCCGCGACGAGCAGGTTCTCGAACACCGTCAGCTTCTCGAAGGGCTGAGGGATCTGGAACGTACGGCCGATCCCCATCAGACAGCGCTGCATCGGGTGCGTCCGGGTGATGTCCCGGCCCGAAAAGGCGATGCGGCCGCCGTCGACGGCGACGTTGCCGGTGATCAGGTTGAACAGCGTCGACTTGCCGGCGCCGTTCGGGCCGATGATGCCCAGTGCCTGACCCGCCGGAACGTCGAACGAGACGTCGTCGGCCACCCTGAGGGCGCCGAAGCTCTTGTTCACCTGTTCCAGCTTGAGAACCGATGTCACGCGTATCCACTCCTCGATGAGGCAGGCGGACGGGAATCCCCGTCCGCCTTGCCGCTTCAGGCGATGGCTTCCATGGCGCCGCCGGTCGGAATGTTCGGCGCCGTCTTGTTGTCGGTGATGACGAGGTCGTAACCTCCACCCTCCTTCAATCGCCATTGTCCGCCGACAAGCGGTGTCTTGGCGACGTTTTTCTGCGCGAAGGGCGGCAGGTTGGCGCCGTCCCAGGCAAGCGGCCCGACGATGGTGTCGAGCTTCGTCGCCGCGATCGCCTCGACGACGGCTGCCGAATCGGTCGGATCGGAGACCCGCTTCATGACGTCGGCGGCGACCTCGAACAGGGCGTGCACGAAGCCGATCGGCTGGGTCCACGGCCGTCCTGTCGCCTCCGTGAAGCCGGCGGCGAGATCGGCCGCGCTTGCGCCGGTCAGCGACGACTTGAAGGGATGGCTCGGCGACCACCAGACCTCCGAGGAGAGGTTGTGGCCGGCGTCTCCCAGCGCTTCGACGGCCTGCGGGAAAAGGATCGCCTTGCCGATCGAGGCGACCTTCGGCGTGAAGCCCTGCTGCTTGGCCTGGTTCCAGAAGGTGGTGAAGTCCGGCGGGATCATCACCCCGGTGATCACCTCGCAGTTGGCCTGCTTGAAGGCGTTGATCTGGGCCGAAAAGTCGTCGGTCAGGTTCTGGTAGCGGCCGGGATCGGTCAGGGTGTAGCCCTGATCGGCGAGGACCGGCGGGAAGCCGACATTGGGATCGCCCCAGGCATTGCCGTCGCCATCATTGGGAAACAGCCCGCCGACCGACTTGTTGGTCTCGACCTGCGCCCACATGTTGGTGAAGACCGCGATCACGTCCTCCAGTCCCCAGAAGAAGTGGAAGGCGCTGTTGAAAGGCTGCCATGAGCCCGGATCGCCGGGATTGGCCTGCTGGCCGATGAACCAGGGCTGCCACGGCGCCACGGTCGAGATGCAGGGGATCTCCTCCGCCTCGCAGGTGGTCGTCACCGGATTGGTGGTCTCCGGCGTCGAGGCGACAAGCATCAGGTTGATCTCGTCATCGACGATCAGTTCGCCGGCGACCTCCGCCGCGCGGTTGGGATTGGACTGGCTGTCCTTGACGATCACCTCGGCTTCGAGGCCGGCCGCGCTGGCCGCCGCCTTGAAACCTTCGATGATGAAATTGTCGGCCTCGGCGAAGGCGGCCAGCGGTCCCGTCTGCGGGCTGACATAGCCGAGGCGGACGGCCGACGCCTGCCCGATCGCCGGCATCGGCAGGCCGGCAAGGCCGGCCGCGGCGCCGCTTGCGGCGGCGGACTTCAAGAGTGTTCGTCTGCTGATCATTGTCGTTTCCTCCCTTTGTCGTTCAGTCTTGCGGACGGTCGCCGCGCCAGGCAGCGTGCAGCATCGCGCCGATCGCATCCCGTTCCACCGGGCGCGGGTTCCAGTAAGGGTTGGCGGTCGCGATCTCCGCGGCCCGATCGAGATCGGCAGCCGACAGCCCGAGTTCGCGCAACGAGGCCGGCGCGTCGACCATGCGGGCAAAGTCCCACAGGCCCACGCCTGCCGGCGCGCCGAAAATATCGGCGATCGGCGCGAGCAGGTCGGGCACAGCGCCGGCATTGTAGGCAATCGAATAAGGCAGCATGATCGCATGCGTTTCCGCGTGCGGCGTGTCGAAAGTGCCGCCGAGCGTGTGGCAGATCTTGTGATGAAGCGCCATTCCGACCGTTCCCAGCACCGTGCCGCACAGCCAGGCGCCATAAAGCGCCGACGTGCGAGCCTCGGCATCGCTTGGGCTGCCGGTAATGACAGGAAGGGCCTGACGCATCGCGCGCAGGCCTTCGACCGCCATCAGGGTGGAGATCGGATTGCGGTCACGGGCGTAAAGCGCCTCGGCCGCGTGTGCCATGGCGTTGAGGCCGCTGGTGACACTCATCGCCACCGGCAGGCCAAACGTCAGGTCGGGATCGTAGATGACGACTTCCGGCCGCACCCTCGGGTCGCGAAGCGTAGTCTTTGTTCCGCCTTCGGTCTGGCCGAGAATGTCGGTGACCTCCGAACCGGCATAGGTGGTCGGAATGACGATCTGCGGCAGGTCGGTACGCAGCGCGATGGCCTTGCCCAGCCCCGTGGTCGATCCACCGCCCAGCGCGACGAGGCAGTCGGCGCCGCTTTCGCGAAGCCGGACGAGCGCCTGTTCCGTAACAGCAACCGGCGTGTGCATCGCCGCACCGGCGAAGACGCCCGCGCCGCGATCGCCCAGCGAGGCGGCCATGGCTTCGGCATCGGCCGCCTGCTGCGGCGTCGAAAGGACGAGCGCGCGGCGGCAGCCAATCCGTTCGATCCATTCGCCGACCGCGCGACTTGCTCCACGGCCGAAAACAACGGTCACGGGGTGGCCCACATAGGTGAAGTCGGGCAGCGTCATGACGCGGCCCTCGCATTGCGGTCACGCGCCATGACGAGATCGAGTTCGAGCGTCCAGCGCAGCCCGTCATCGCCACTGGCGCAACCGAAACTGGCGACCAACTCCGGTTTGACGCAAAACGTCGCATCCTCGTTCAAGGCAGGATCGGCGCGGTCGAATATCTGCGTCGTGATCGTCTCGAACCCGCCGGCGCGGACCAGAAAATGCAGGTGAGCCGGCCGGCGAAGCGGATAGCCGATGCTGTCGAGCAGTTGCCCGGCGGGTCCATCGTCGGGCACCTTGTACCCCGCAGGCTTCACTGTCCGGTAGTAAAAGCGCCCGGCCGCGTCGGTGCGGAAGCTGCCGCGCAGATTGAATTCGGGCTGGAGATCGGGCTGCTGGTTTTCGTAAAGGCCCTGGCCGTTGGCCTGCCAGGTTTCGACGATGGCACCCGCGACCGGTTTGCCGTCGAGGTCGACCACCCGGCCGCTGACCTCGAGCGGCTCGCCGCGACCGTCAAGGCAGATGTCGGCGCCGAGCGGCAGCCGGGGAGCGTCGGCCCGATAGAACGGCCCACGCGGCGTGTTCGGTGTCGCGCCGCGCGGACGCTGCGAATTGATTTCCTCGATCAGGGCGGTGATGCCGAGCAGGTCGGACAAAAGCACCCATTCCTGACGGCGTTCGTCACTCGCATGCCCGACCTCGGTCAGGAAGGTCACCGCATCGCGCCATTGCGCGGCCGTCGGGCGGACTTCGAGGATTACCTCATGCAGGTGTCGAACCACGCTCGCCAGCGCCTGTGGCAAGGCTCCGTCGCCCGCGCGCGAAAGCCGCCGCCCGACGATGTCGGACGCGTTGCGCGCATTCAGCGTTTGCGGGCTTCCGGACGCCGGCATGCCTCTCCCCGAGCTTGACCTCGACAAAGGCTAGCAGGCGCTTGACGCGCGGTTGATGATTTTCCGGCCAATTAATATAGCATATCGCTATGAAGCTCGATGAAAGGCATCTGCTGCAGCTGGCCGCCGTGGTGCGGGCGGGCAGCGTGACCGAAGGGGCGGCGTCCATCGGCATGTCGCAGCCGGCAGTCTCACGCACACTCGCCATGCTCGAGAAGCGGCTCGGTGAACCTCTGTTCCTGAAGGGAAGGCGGCCGCTGCAGCCGACGCCGCTCGGGCGGGCGCTTGCCGAACATGGCCAGACGATGCTGCTGGCCTCCCGCAAGGCATCCGAAGTCGTCGACAGCTTCCGCTACGGGCGCACGGGCACGGTGCGCATCGGCGGCACGCCGTTCTTCATGGATGCGCTGATCTCCGGCATCATCGCCGAATTCCAGAACGCCTACCCGGACGTCCGCGTCGAGCAGAGCTACGGCTATCTGCCCGAACTGCAGGCCGGCATCCACGCCGACCGGCTCGACCTGGCCATCTGCCCGATGGCCATCCTCGACGAGGGTTCCGGGCTGGTGTTCACGGAAATTCTGCCCGGGCGCAACGTCGTCGCCTGCCGTTCGACACATCCGCTGCTCTTGCGGCGCAAGCTCAGCACGAGCGAGTTGCTCGACTTTCCCTGGATCGCGCCGCCTCCCGGCAGTCCGCTGCTGGCCGACCTGCACAGCCTGCTGCTGTCGCTCGGCGCCACCGAAATCAATGTGCGCTATTCCGGCGGATCGCTGACCAGCGCCATGATCTACCTGAAGGGAACCGACGCCCTCACCGTGCTGCCGCACGGTGTCGTCTTCGCCTTCCGAAAGGAGAACGCGATCACCGCCTTGCCCGTCAACGTGCCGCATCCGCAGCGGGCGCTGGGGCTTCTGAGGCTCGCCAATGCGCCCCGCGCGCCCGCGGTCGACGCCTTTGCCGGCCATGTCACCGAGGCGTTCAAGAGCCTGCGCCACCTCATCAAGCGGCACGAGGAAGCGGTGATCTGGGGCGCCTGAGGCCGGCGCCTCATCTCGCCCGCGGGCTCGTCGCGGGCCCCGCCGACGCCCGTTCGCAGACCGACGATGCGGCGACGCATTGCCCCTCTCCTGCTAACAAGTGTTTCGCTTTGACAGGCGATGACGCCCGATGTAGCGTAATCGGGCCGCGTGAGTAGAAGCGCACCAATCCTTGCCGCTCCTTGAGCGGGGGAGATAATTGCTCACTTGTTGGAACACCAACGGGTTGGGCTGCGCTCTCGAAACGGACTTCCCAATCCGCTGGATTTCAACCGGGGCTTTCGGCCCCCGGCGACCATGGCCCTAAGGGAATGTGCACGCACATCGTCCGGGCGATGGCTTCTTGTTGGCGCTTGTTCAACCGGTCGTCACCACGGCCGGGTGCTGGGAGGAGAAGATGCGCAAACTGACTCGAATTCTGACTGCAATCCTGTTCGTCGCCCTGGCGGGGCCCGTCGTTGCCCAGGAACTCACCAAGGTGCGGTTCATCCATGAATGGCGTTTCGAAGGCCATGTGGCGCCGTTCCTCGTCGCCCTCGACAAGGGCTTCTATGAGGAAGAGGGGCTCGACGTCACCATCGACCCGGGCACCGGAAGCCTTGACGGCATCAACCGTATCGCCTCCGGCTCCTACGACATCGGCCAGATGGACCTCAATGCCCTGATCAAGTATCGCGACTCCGCCGATGCCGCCAAGATCAAGGCGGTGCTGGTCACCTACAACAAGCCGCCCTTCGCCGTGCTGACCCTGAAAAAGAACGGCATCGCCGCGCCCAAGGATCTCGAGGGCAAGACGATCGGCGCGCCGGCGGCGGACGCGGCCTATTCGCACTGGCCGATCTTCGCCAAGATCAACGATGTCGACTCCTCGACCATCAACTTCGAGAATGTCGGCTTCCCGGTTCGTGAAACACTTCTCGTGCAAGGGCAGGTCGACGCTGTCACGGCCTTCATCAGCAATATCCTGGCGCTCAAGGCCATGGGCATCTCCGACGACGAGGCGGTTGGCCTGATGATGGCGGACTACGGGGTCGATCTCTATGGCAGTGCGGTCATGGCGAGCCCGAAATTCCTCGAGGAGAACCCGGAGGCGGTGAAGGGCTTCGTTCGCGCCACCATTCGCGGTTTCCAGGAAGCCTACAGGGATCCCGAAGGCGCGATGGACAGCCTGATGAAGTTCAACCCGATCGCCAAGCGCGACATCGAGCTCGAACGGCTGCAGGTGGTCGCCTCGCAATGCTACTTCACCGACCATGTGAAGGAAAACGGCTTCGGCACGGTCGAGATGGAGCGCCTAGCAAGTTCCATCGACCAGCTCGCCACCACCTTCGACTTCACCAACAAGCCGGCGGCCGACGACGTCTACACCGACGCCTTCCTGCCGCCGCGTGAAGAGCGCATGCTCCCCTGACCTGAGCCGCCGGGAGCGGCAATGCCGCTCCCGGTCCGTTCGCGCGAAAAGGTACCAACCATGGCACAAATCGAAATGGCGCCGGCCGTTGACCGGAGATGGACCAACTGGGCATGGCATGCCGAAAACATCGCCTCGCCCGTACTTTTCACCGTCGGCCTGTTCCTGATCTGGGAAGTGGCGTGCCGGTTGTTCGACATTCCCGAGACGATCCTGCCGAAGGCATCCTCGACGCTCTACGCGCTGTGGGAATTCCGCGCGGTGATCCTCGACAACACCATCGTGACGCTGTGGACGACGCTGGTCGGCTTCGCGCTCGCCATCATCATCGGCCTGCTGCTCGGCGTTGCCGTCGGCTGGCACCGCGCGGTCTATTCCGCGGTCTATCCGGCGCTGATCGCGTTCAACTCGATACCCAAGGTCGCCGTCGTTCCGATCCTGATCCTGTGGTTCGGCCTGGGCACGGTTCCGGCGATCCTCACCGCCTTCCTGATCTCGTTCTTCCCGATCGTGGTGAACGTGGCGACAGGACTGGCAACCGTCGAGCCGGAGCTGGAGGATGTGCTGCGCGCGCTCGGCGCCAAGAAGCTGGTCGTCATGACCAAGGTCGGTATCCCGCGCTCGCTGCCGCATTTCTTCGGCTCGCTCAAGGTCGCCATCACCCTTGCCTTCATCGGCGCGGTCGTCGCGGAGACGGCCGGTGCCAGCCGCGGGCTCGGAAAGCTGATGCTCGACGCGCAGGCCGCCTTCCAGGTGCCGATCGTGTTTGCCGCGCTGCTGGTGCTCTCGGTGCTCGGCATTCTGCTTTACGCGGTCACGGCGATGATCGAACAGCGGTTTACCGGCTGGGCGCACCGCTCGCAGAACCATTGACAAGCAATATGCCGGCCGCCCGGCGCGGCTTATGGGATGATGGGAGACGGCAATGACCGTTCTGTGGAATGAAGGCATGATCAGCGAATCCGACGGCAAGAAAGCCAAGCGGCCCGTCTCGCTCGACCGGTCGCAGATGGCGCCGGCCGAACAGTCGGCGGCAAGAAACTTCGTCGATATCTCCGACGTCACGCTTTCCTATGGCGGCGAGGGAGGAGGCGTGCTGGCCGTCGAGGATCTGACGATGTCGGTCCGCGAGGGCGAATTCGCCGCCGTGGTGGGACCTTCGGGCTGCGGCAAGTCGACCCTGATGAAACTCACCACCGGTCTCGTGGTGCCGCAGAAAGGCCGGATCACGGTCGACGGGAACCGGGTCAAGGGTCCGCTCGATATTGTCGGCATGGCCTTCCAGAACCCTTCGCTGCTTCCCTGGCGGCGCACCTTGCAGAACATCATGCTGCCGCTCGAGATCGTCTCGCCGCATGCCGAGAGGCTGAGGAAGAACAAGGCGGAATATGTCGCGCGCGCCGAGGCGATGCTCGAACTGGTCGGGCTTGGCGGCTTCGGCCCGCGATATCCATGGCAGCTTTCCGGCGGCATGCAGCAGCGCGCCAATCTGTGCCGTGCGCTGATCCACGAGCCGGGCCTCTTGATGCTCGACGAGCCCTTCGGCGCGCTTGACGCGTTCACGCGCGAGGAGCTGTGGGGCGTCATCCGCGACCTGCACCAGAAGAAGAAGTTCACCGTGGTGCTCGTTACCCACGATCTGCGCGAGGCTGTCTACCTGGCCGACCGCGTCTTCGTCATGAGCGCCCGGCCCGGCAAGGTCGTGCTGGAACGCAAGATCGACTTCGAACGTCCGCGCCCGATCGACCTGACCTACACGGGCGAGTTCAACGACGTCGTTCACGAGTTGAGAGAGAAGATCGCCGAGGCGCGCGCCGACACGCCGCAGATCGGAACGAAAAGCTAGGCGGACGGGGGGCAACGCTTCCGCGCATGGCGCGCGGAAGCGTTGCAGACGGTGATGCACGCCGCGCAGCCCGGCGGGGCCTCCGGGGGAACCGGAGGCAACGTCCGCGATATGCCTGTTTGTCATTTAAATATTTGAAATCTTTCGATTTTTTCCGATTTTTTTCTTTCCAGGCCGCAAGTTTTGCGCTACACTCCCTTCCATTGTCAGTAGAAGCAGCAACCGTATTTCGGTCGCGTTCGGCGCGAAAAATCCGGTCGGGAATTGCTGGCATGCGATCACGCGATCTGCGCCCGACGGTAATATCTGACAGAGTCTTCGGCAGAGTTGTTGTCGGGCGTGGTGGTTTCGCCGCGCACGGTTTCCCGTGTTGGCGGAACATTGCCAATTTTGGAGACAACGATGATTATCGACATTAGCTGCTACCCCACCAAGCTGGTCGACCTGGCATGGCGGCATGATGGCGATCCGTTCACCGGCGAGCGTCTTTTGAAGATGATGGACGGGCCGTTCTGGGTGAACGGCAAGCCGCGCCGCATCGACAAGGCCTTCATCCAGCCGCCGCAGGGCAACACCATCTACACGCATGGCCACGGCGACCTGGAAGGCAAGGAAGCCATCCGCGACTACATGGCCTACACCGTCGAACTGGTCCAGAAGTACCCCGACCGGTTCCTCGGCTGCTTCGTCTACAATCCCCGCTACGGCACCCAGAACGGCGCCGAGGAGATCGAGCACCACGCCAAGGAATACGGCTTCAAGATGGTGCAGCTGCAGGCCAACATGCACGCCTACCGGCCGGACCGGGCGCTCGACTGGCTGCGGCCGGCCATGCGGAAATGCGCCGAGTTGGGCCTGCTGGTGAAGGTGCATACCGGCGACGGACCATACTCGATCCCCACCGAGTTCTATCCGATCATCCGCGAGTTTCCCGAGGTCAATTTCATCCTCGGCCACTTCGGCGTGCAGACAGGCGGTGTCTACTGCTTCGAGCCGTTCCAGATGGCACTCGACGCACCCAACGTCTACGCCGAGTCGGGCTGGTGCCTGCAGTCGCGCATCGTCGAGTTCGCCAAGGAACTGCCGAAGGAGAAGATCCTGTTCGGTACCGACACGCCGCCCAACGAGCCCGGCATGTGGCTGCGCCTGCTCGAGGTTCTGTGCCACGAGCCGCCTCAGGGTCTGAACCTCGATGAGGACACGCTGGAAGACTATTTCGGCAACAATGTCGCGCGCATGATCGGCCTCGATCCGACGCCGCCGCCGCGCACCGTCGAGGAAGCCAAGGCCCGCCTTACGGGCGACAGCCCCGCACTCGCAACGGCCTGAGGCCGTCAGGCGATCTCTCTACCGAATTCCGGAGATCAACGATGATTATCGACACCCACCTGCATCCGACCAACCTGGTCGACGAGGCCTGGCGGCACACCGGCACGCCGTTCACCGGCGAGCGCATGCTCAAGCTCATGGACGGCCCGTACTGGATCAACGGCAAGCCGCGCCGCATCGACATGGGCTTCATCCAGCCGCCGCCCGGCAACACCGGCTACCGCGACGGCAACCGCATGGGCCGCGAGGGCATTCGCGACTACATGGCCTACATCGCCGAGCTGTGCCAGAAATATCCGGACCGCTTCATCGGCAACTTCAACTACAACCCGCGCTGGGGTCCGGAAAACGGCGCCGCGGAGCTGGAATTCCACGTCAAGGAATACGGCTTCAAGATGCTGAAGCTGCATGCCAACATGCATGGCTACCGGCCCGACCGGGCCTTGGAGTGGCTGCGCCCGGCGATGAAGAAATGCGCCGAGCTCGGCGTGGTCGTGCTCATCCACACCGGCGACGGGCCCTACACGATCCCGACCATGTTCTATCCGATCATCCGGGAGTTCCCGATGGTCAACTTCATCATCGGCCATTTCGGCATCCAGACCGGCGGCAACTATTCCTTCGAATCCTTCTGGATGGCGATGGACACGCCCAACGTCTATTGCGAGAGCGGCTGGTGCTTCCAGTCGCGCATCGTCGAGTTCGCCAAGGAACTGCCGAAGGACAAGATCGTCTTCGGCACCGACTCGCCGCCGAACGAGCCGGGCATGTGGCTGCGCGAACTCGAAGTCCTGTGCCACGAACCGCCACAGGGCCTCGGCCTGTCGGAAGACGACCTCGAAGGTTACCTCGGCAACAACATCGCCAAGCTGGTCGGCATCGACCCCACCCCTCCGCCTCGCACCATGGATGAGGCGAAGGCCCGCCTGACGGACACCTATGCCGGTGTCAAGGGCGGCGCGGGCCAGGCTGTTCCCGCCTGATGCCCGATGCGGCGGTCCGGCCTCGCCGGACCGCCGCTCTCCTTCGGGAGCGAAGAAACGCAAAACGAGAAGAACAACGAGACTGCCATGGACAAGCGGGCCCCTCACGACAGCCAGGATGTGCGCCATTTCCTCGCGGCCTATGCGGCCGCCCATCCCGAGGACGTGCTGACCGTCGAGGAGCCGGTCTCCGACGACCAGGACGTGTCAGCGTTCATCTGGGCTCTGAAGGAACAGAACCGATCGCCGCTGCTGCATTTCCGCAAGGTCGGCGGCATCGGCGTCGAAGTCGTCTCCAACATCTTCGGGTCGCGCCAGCGCATCGCACGCATGTTCGGGGTCGAGGAAGGGCAGCTGCACGAGGCTTACCAGGCACGGTCCAGGGAGGAAGTGAAACCGGTCGAGCTACGCGACGGCCCGGTGACCGAACTGGTCACCCAGGACGGCATCGACCTCTCGACCCTGCCGATGCTCAAGCATTTCGAGACCGACCGGACCAAATACATCACCAGCGGCGTCATCATCGCCGAGCACCCCGAGACCGGCGGCGGCAATCTCAGCTACCACCGGGCAATGATTCATTCGAAGAACGAGCTCGCCACCAGCCTGCATTCGCGGGGGCATCTGTGGCGGCTTCTGAACATGGCCAAGGAACGCGGCGAGCCGCTCAAGGTCGCCATGGTCATCGGCGCCCACCCGCTGTTCATGATCGCCGCCTCGGCACGGCTGGCCTTTGGCGCCGACGAGCGCGACGTGGCCGGCGGTCTGCTCGGCGAACCGCTCAAGGTCGTGCGCACGCCGAAGCACGGCATCCGCGTGCCCGCCTTCGCCGAGATCGTGCTCGAGGGCGTGATCGATCCCGAGGCACATGTCGAGGAGGGGCCGTTTGGCGAGTTCACCGGCTATTCGTCCGACCGCTCGACCAACAATCTGTTCCGCGTCGAGACCGTCATGCGGCGCAGCGATGCCATGCTGGTCTCCGTCGCCGGCGGCAATTCCGCCGAGCATCTCAATCTAGGCCGCGTGCCGCGCGAGGCCGAGATGGTGGAAAAGCTCAAGCAGCGTTTCCCGAGCGTGACAGCGGTCCACTATCCGGCCTCGGGCACCCATTTCCACGCCTATGTGGCGCTCAACCAGATGCGGCCCGGCGAGGCGCGCCAGGTCATGCTCGGCCTGCTCGGCTGGGACGCCTATCTGAAGACCGTGATCGCGGTCGACGCCGATGTCGATGTCACGCGCGATTCCGACGTCTTGTGGGCGCTGTCGACCCATTTCCAGCCGCACCGCGACGTCGTCATCATCGAGGGCCTGCCGGGCAACGCCCTCGATCCCTCGGCCTCGGGCATCGGCACCACGTCGCGCATGGGGCTCGACGCCACGCGCGGTCCCGATTTCCACGGTACGCTGGCCAAAATCAGCGACGAGGCCTTCGCGCGCGCCCGCGCCATCCTTGGCCGAGTGGGCTAATCGGACAGGAGGTGGCGATGCGACCGCTCGATCAGCAGAGGAAGCGCCTGATCATCGGCATCAGCGGCGCTTCCGGCGCGATCTACGGGGTGCGCCTGCTCAAGATCCTGCGCGAACTCGACATCGAAACCCACCTCGTCGTCTCGCGCGCCGCGCAGATCACGCTCGCCATGGAAACCGACATGAAGATCGCCGACGTCGAGGCGCTGGCGACCGTCGTGCATTCCAACAAGGACATCGGCGCGGCCTGTTCGAGCGGCTCTTTCCGCACCCTCGGCATGATCGTTGCGCCCTGCTCGGTGAAGACCCTGTCGGAAATCGCTTCAGGCGTGACTTCGAGCCTGTTGTCGCGCGCCGCCGACGTGACGCTCAAGGAGCGCCGCCGCCTGGTCTTGATGCTGCGCGAGACGCCACTGCATCTCGGTCATATCCGCGCCATGGCGCAGGCAACGGAGGCCGGCGCCATCATCTGTCCGCCGGTGCCGGCCTTCTACGCCAGGCCGGAAACGCTCGAAGACATGGTCGACCACACGGTCGGCCGCGTGCTCGACCTGTTCGACATCGACGCCGGCCTGGTCAGGCGCTGGGGCGGGCTCAAGGGCGCCGCGAAGCAGGCCGCCGAGGGATAGGCGCGAGCGCCGGCTTGAACTGACCTTCCGATCATTGCAGAAAAAAACGCCGGCCCGAAGGCCGGCGAGGCGGGGTGCCTTGGGAGGATGGCGCCTGTCACTTCTTGATCGTGACCTTCGCCGAAACCAGGAGCACTTGCGCGGGTCAGCCGTGCGCGAGGCAGCCCTCGAGCATCGTCTCGATCGCCGCGCGATCGATGTTGCGGCCGATGAAGACCAGCTTCGAATAGGGCCGGTCCTTGCCCCACGGATGGTCGGCACGGAAATCCATCAGCTTGTGCACGGCCTGCAGAACGAAGAAGCGGCTGTCGTCCTCGATCGCAAGGATGCCCTTGGTGCGGAAGATGTCGTCGCCGTTCTTCGCCAGATAGTCGGCGAGCGTCGTCTCCAGCCTGGCACGGTCGAAGGGCCTCTCGAAGACGAAGGATTCCGACGTCACCGTGGCATCATGGGAGTGGTGGTGATGATGGTGGTGGTGGTCGTGCTCGTCGAGATTCAGCAGCTTGGCGCGCTCCGCGACGTAGGAAGGCTGGAAGCCGCTGATGCCGAGGATGTTGGAGAGGTCGACCTTGCCGTAGCTCGACCGCAGGATATCGGCGGTCTCGTTGAGCTTGCGCAGATTGGTCTCCAGCACCGCCACATCGTCCTCACCGACGAGGTCGACCTTGTTGATGACGATACGGTCGGCGGCAACGATCTGGTCGACGGCCTGGTTGTCGCGACCGTCCAGCAGCGGGTCATCGACATGCTGGGCGATATGCTTGGCATCGACCATGGTGACGATCGCGTCGAGTTCGACCTTGCCGGCCACCTCGTTGTCGATGAAGAAGCTGGTCGCCACCGGCGTCGGGTCGGCAAGCCCGCTGGTCTCGACCAGGATGTGGTCGAACTTGTCCTTGCGCGCCAGAAGCTTCTGCAGCACTTCGACGAGATCGTTGCGCACGTCGACGAAGCAGCAGATGCAGCCGTTCTGCATCTGGAAGATCTCCTCCTCCGAGGCGATCACCAGGTCGGAATCGACGTCGATCTCGCCGAACTCGTTCTCGATCACCGCGATGCGGTGACCGTGGCGCTCGGTCAGGATGTAGTTGAGCAGCGTCGTCTTGCCGGCGCCGAGGAAGCCGGTGAGGATGGTGACGGGCACCTTGCCGTCGCCGCTGGTCTGGATATCGGCCATGCTCAGGCCTCCTTCTTTTGCGCGCGCAGCGCGTCGAGGATGTTTTCTGGCGTGATCGGATAGTGGCGGAAGCGCACCCCGATCGCGTCGTGGATGGCGTTGGCGATCGCCGGCCCGATGGCGATGATCGGGTCTTCGCCGACACCCTTGGCGCCCCAGGGACCGCCCGGATCGGGCGCGGTCTCCAGGATGATGGTGCGGATCGGCGGCATGTCCATCGACAGCGGCATCTTGTAGTCGACGAAACTCGGATTGAGCGATCGGCCGTTGGTGAGATCGATGACATAGTCCTCGCTCAGCGTGTGGCCGATGCCCTGCTGGATACCGCCCTCGATCTGGCCGGCGGCCGCCACCGGGTGGATCACCTTGCCGATCTCGTGCACGGGGATCACCTGCAGGACCGCGACCTCGCCGGTCTCGGTATCGACCTCGACCTCGGTGAAATGCGCCCCGAAGGAATAGGACTTGGTCGGCGTATAGGTGCCGACGCCGACGAGCTGGATCGCCGGCATGCCGCGTTGCGGCGCGACCGCCTCCCTGAGCGACATCGACCGGTTGGAGCCGTCAAGACGCAGGATGACGCCGTCGACGATGGTCAGCTCCTCGAGCGAGGAGTCGAGCATGGGCGCCGCATGCGCCAGGATCTGGCGCCGCACGTCGGCGGCCGCGAATTGCGCGGCGCGCCCGCCCATGTAGGTGGTGTGGCTGGCAAAGGCGCCGATGTCCCAGGGCACGACGTCGGTGTCGCCCTGCACTACCGAGATGTCCTCGAACGGCACGCCGAGTTCCTCGGCAACGATCTGCGACAGCGCGGTGTGGGCTCCGGTGCCGAGGCCAGCGGTGCCGGTCAGCAGCGTGACGGTGCCGTCCTCGTTCATCTTCACGATGGCGTTGCCCTGCTCCTTGATGCCGGGGTAGGCGCTGGAGCCGTGCATCTCGCAGCCGATGCCCCAGCCGCGGCGCTTGACGCCATTGCCCTTGGGGGCCTTCCGAACCGCGGCCCAGTCGCTCTCCTCCATGCCGCGGCGGATGCAGTCCTCGAGCCCGTGGCCGACGATCGGGTGACCCGACGGGGCGATGTCGCCTTCGCGGACGGCATTCTTCAGCTTGAACTCGGCCGGGTCGAAACCCAGCCGTTCGGCCGCCTCGTCGACCTGCAGATCGATGGCGAAATAGGTCTGCACCACGCCGTAGCCGCGGAAGGCGCCGGCGATCGGCGTGTTGGTGTAGATGCAGCGACCTTCGAGATGCACGTTCTCGCAGCGGTAGAGCGACGTCATCGCCGCGGTGCCGACATTGGTCACGCCCGGTCCGTGGGAGCCATAGGCACCGGAATTGAAGACGATGCGCGCCTGCCGCGCGGTGATGCGCCCGTCCTTGGTGAAGCCCTGCTTGAGCCAGATCTTGCCGGGATGACGCGAGCGGCCGCCGAGGAAGGTTTCCTTGCGCGTGAACTCCATGCGCACCGGCCGCGCCGTTTCCCTCGCCAGCAGGGCCGACAGGAACTCGTGCTGGAACAGGTCCTGCTTGGCGCCGAAACCGCCGCCCATATGGTCGACGATGACGCGCACCTTGTTGAGCGGCACGCCGAGCACCTCGGCGAGCGCGCCGCGGACCATGAAGGCGGTCTGGGTCGAGCTCCAGATGGTGAGCTTGCCGTTGCCGTCCCACTGGGTGACGCAGACATTCGGCTCCATGTAGGCCGGTGTCGGCCGGCCGAGCTCGTATTCGCCCTCGAGCACCAGGTCGGCCTCGGCGAAGCCCTTCTCGACGTCGCCGCGCTCGACCACGACAGGGGCGAGCACGTTGTTCTTTTCCAGGCCGTTGTCGTGGATTGCCGGCGCATCCGGCTTCAGCGCATCCTCGACGGTGAAGACGGCCGGCAGCGGCTCATATTCGATCTCGATCAGGCCGAGCGCCTCCTCGGCGATCTCCTCGCTGATGGCGGCGACAGCGGCAACGCCCTCGCCCCAGTAGCGGACCCGGTCGTCGAGAATGTACTGGTCCTTGGTCACCGAGGCCGAGCGCGGGTGCGGCGAACCGTAATGCAGCACGCGCGGCACGTTCTCATGCGTGAGCACCGCCTTGACGCCCTTCAGCGCCAGCGCCTTCGAGGTGTCGATCGACTTGATGCGGGCATGGGCGATATCGCTGCGCTTGATCTTGCCGTGCAGCATGCCGGGCAGGATGATGTCGCCGGCATAAAGCGCGGTCCCGGTCACCTTCTCCAGTGTATCGGAGCGCTTGACGCTCTTGCCGACGACCGAGAAGGACTGCTTCGCGGCGGCGGGGTGGTCGTGGATGGTCATATCGCCCTCGCTTTCTTCATGTCCTCTGCCGCGCCCTGAACGGCTTCGATGATCTTGGTGTAGCCGGTGCAGCGGCAGATGTTGCCGGCGAGCGCGAAACGGATCTCGTCCTCGCTCGGCTCCGGGTTCTCGTCGAGCAGCGCCTTGGCCATCATGACGATGCCGGGCGTGCAGAAGCCGCATTGGGCGCCGCCGTGCTCCATGAACTTTTCCTGCAGGAGATGTGGCCGGTCGGGCGCATGCTGCAGCCCTTCGATGGTCTGGATGTCGGCACCCTCGGCCTCCACGGCCAGCACCAGGCAGGCGTTCACCGGCTTGCCGTCCATGATCACGGTGCAGGCGCCGCAATCGCCGACGTCGCAGCCTTTCTTGGTGCCGGTGAGCCCGCCCTCGTTGCGCAGCACATCGAGCAGCGTGCGAAAGTCGGGCGCGGCGAGTTCGCACTCCTCGCCGTTGACGGTCATCGATACGATACGGGTCACTGAATGCCTCCCATGGCCTGGCCGATGGCGCGGCGCGTCAACACGCCGACCATCTCGCGGCGGTAGTCGGCGCTGGCGCGCACATTGCTGATCGGGGTGGATTCGGCCATCGCCGCGTCGGCGATCGCCGCGATGGCGGACAGGTCGAGGGCGCGGCCGCGCGACAGCGCCTCGGCGTTGCGGGCGCGGATCGGCGTCGGCGCCACCGCGCCGAGCGCGATGCGGATTTCGCGGCAGGTATCGCCGTCGCTATCGAGGCTGACGGCGACGCCGACGGTGGCGAGCTCCATCGCCTTGCGGCGGCCGTGCTTGATGTAGGCACGGCCGCTCGCCGGCTGCGGCGGCGGTACCGAAATACCGGTGACGATATCGCCGGGCGCAAGCACGGTACGGCCCGGCCCGGTGAAGAACTCCTCGATCGCGATCGTGCGCTCACCGGTGCGGTTGTAGACCTCGAGCGACGCGCCGTCGGCGACCAGCGGCGGGATGGTGTCGGCCGAAGGTGAGGCGCGGCAGACATTGCCGACCACCGTCGCCCGGTTGCGCACCTGGATCGAGCCGAGCAGGCTGACGGCGGTGCGCAGGTTCGGGTAATGCTCGATCACCGGCGCCCAGGTCTCGATCTGGCGCGCCGTCACAAGGGCGCCGAAGCGGAGCCCCTCGCTCGCGTCGAAGCTCAGATCGCCCAGCCCCGGCAGCTTCTTGATGTCGACCACGTGAAGCGGCTTGCGCAGCTCTTCCTTGATCTCGACCAGAAGATCGGTTCCGCCAGCGATGATGCTGGCTTGCGTGCCGAGTTCGGCCAGGAGCGCCGAAGCCTCGTCGAGACTTTGCGGCTGGTGATATTCGAAGCGTTTCATAGCGTTTCTTCCCGTGGTTCGGTCTTTTTGGTTCTCGGGAGGTCCGGCGGCTCAGGGCTGCCGGGCTGGCCCGTTGGCATTGTCGGTTTCGTTTCCATCGGTCGCGGCCTGCAGCGCCGCTTCGCGGTCCGTTCCCAGTTCGCGCTCGAGTTCGCGCAGGTGTTCGCTGTTGAGCCTCGCCGCCTCGCCGCCGTCGCCTCGCGCCAGTGCCCCAGCGATCTCGCGATGCGCCTGGTTGCCGCAAAAACGCGGCTTGCGGCTTTCGCGCGTCCAGGAAAGCAACGGCTGCCGGTTGATCAGGTCGCGGACGATGCCGGTCAGGACGTCGTTGCCGGCCAGTTCGCAGATCAGCAGATGGAAGCGCCGCGAAAGATGCCGCGCTTCCTCCATGTGGCCGGCTTCATAGGCGGCATGTTCCTGTTCGACGAAATCGAACAGGCGCGCGCGGTCGGCTGCATTCATCTTGGCGGCGAGAATCCGGATCACCGATTCCTCGATGACGATGCGCGCCTCGAAGATATGGCGCGCTTCCTCCGGCGAACACATCGCGATCGTTGCGCCGCGGTTGGGGCTGAGTTCGACGAGACCGGCATGGGCAAGCGTCAGAAGGCCGTTGCGGATCGCCGAGCGGCTGGCGCCGGCATATTGCGCCAGCTCGCGCTCGATGAGGCGCGTGCCCGGGGCGATCCTGTGTCCGAGGATGGCCTCAACCACCGCGCTGACGACGCGTTCCTCGGCTTCCGGGCCGCTCATTGCGGCGCCGGGGACAGCCGGCGGCCGGCTGCCGTTGACGCGGAATGGGGACTCGCTCATGGTGCCTCCCGATGGATTGTCGACAATCTATTCTATCAGTACTGATTGTCAACAATCAGGTTTTTCTTGTACAAATTGCGAGCGATATCAATTGGTTAATCATATCAATCGCTGGTGCGGACAAATAAAATGGCACCGCTCAGAGGTACAAATTGTATAAATTGAAAAATGGGATACGAACGCCATAAAGATGCTTTCTTCATGACTTTCATTGCTAGGAGATCGGCCCTGAAGTCGCCCCGATCAGCATCCGGATCGCCGATTTTTCGGCCATCCATGAGAAGATCGAAATAATTTATCTGGATAATGAAATTGCCTAATCAATTGGCCGGTTGCTAGCGTTTCGGCGTTGGAATTCCCCACGGGAGTACTCGATGCTGGCAAACGGGACCGTCCCGCGCCCTCGTCAAGGCAAACCATACGTTCTCACAGGCGGCCTGGCCCTGTTGCCGGACGGTAGGGAGCGTCGTGCCGACATCATCGTCGGCGTCGACGGGCGCATCGCACAGGTCGGCGGCGCCGCCAACACAGGCGGCGATCTCGACCGCATCGACATCTCCGGACGGCTGGTCACCCCCGGCCTTGTCGACATGCACCAGCATCTCGACAAGACCGGCGTGTTGCGCTTCACGCCCAACCCGTCCGGCACCCTGCAGGGCGCGCGTGAAGCCTTCGCCAGATACGCCCGCACCGCCGGGCCTGAAGACATCCTGCGCCGTGCGGCGCGCACCATGGCGCGCTGCCTGTCGCGCGGCACCACCGCGATCCGCAGCCACATCAATGTCGACAAGGATGCCGGCTTCAACGGCATCGAGTCGCTGGCACAGTTGCGTTCCGAGTGGACCGACCGGCTGACGCTGCAGCTTGTCGCCTTCATGACCCCGCATCCGGGTCAGGACCTCGACTGGCTGATGCAAAATATCGACCGCGCGGTGCAAAAGGCCGACGCGGTCGGCGGCACGCCGGCAGTCAGCGAAGACCCGTTCCGCTACATGGACATCCTGTTCGGCGCCGCCGAAAAGCACGGCAAGCCGGTCGATCTGCATCTCGATGAGCATCTCGACACGCGGCGGCCGCTGTTCGACGCCGTTTTCGACCGGGTGCGCAAGTTCAACATGCAGGGCCGCACCGTGCTCAGCCACGCCTCGGTGCTGAGCGCCCTGCCGCGCGATGCCTATGAGCGTATCCGCGACCAGATTCTCGAGCTCGACATCGGGGTGGTCACCCTGCCGGCGGCCAATCTCTACCTGCAGGGCCGTGACGCCGACACGCTGCCGCCGCGCGGCCTGACGCGCGTTGCCGACCTTGTGCGCTCCGGCGTGCCGATCGCGACCGCCTCCGACAACATCCAGGACCCGTTCGTGCCGACCGGCTCCGGCGACATGCTCGAGATCGGACGCTGGACGCTGCTTGCCGGGCATCTGAAGGGCGACGAACTGAAGGCCGTCCACACGATGATGACCACGATCCCGGCGCGCCTGATGGGGCTCGGGGGCGGCTACGGGCTGCGCGAAGGCGCGCGCGCCGATTTCCTCGTCACCGACTGTCCGGACGTCGACACGCTGGTTGCCGGCGGGGCCGACGCGATGACCGTCTTCGCCGGCGGCCGGCCGGTTTTCGAGACATCCGCCATGGCGGCCGCGAAGGAGGCGCGCCGGCACAAGGCGGAGTGCTGAGCGGCGGCAGATACCGCCGCAACGTTGATGAAAGAACCGCTGGGAGGAGCATCATGACGATCACCAGAAGAGCATATCTCGCCGGGCTCGCGGCCGTGGCCGCAGGAACCCTTGCGTTTACCACACCGGCCTTCGCCGACACCTTCAAGATGGGCCTGCTTGTGCCCGGCAGCGTCTCCGAAGAGGGCTGGAACCGCATCGGCTACAACGCGCTCAAGGGCGTGGAAAAGGAGCTCGGCGCGCAGGTCTCCTACGTCGAGCTGCAGCAGAACCCGGCCTCGTTCGAAAAGGCCTTCCGCGACTATGCCAGCCAGGGCTTCAACGTGATCCTCGGCCACGGCTTCGAATTCCAGGACGCCGCGCTCGACGTTGCGGCCGACTATCCCGATACCGTGTTCCTGATCTCGTCGAGCTACATCCACGAGGGCAATGTGATCGGCCTCAACACCGATACCAGCCAGCCCTTCTACCTGATGGGTTATGTCGCCGCGCGCATGGGCAAGAAGGCCGGGCTCGTCGGCGGCATGGAAATCCCGCCGATCCAGCAGGCCTTCGAAGGCTTCAAGAACGGCGCCCGCAGCGTCGATCCCGACTTCCCGATCAGCGAGGCCTATATCGGCAACTTCACCGACACCACCGCGGCCAAGGAAGCGAGCCTCAGCATGATCTCGCAAGGCGCCGACTTCCTGGTGCCCAACGCCTCGGGTGCCACGGTCGGCGGCTATCAGGCGATCGCCGAATCCGGCGGTGACGTGAAGACCTTCAGCATCTTCTCGGACTTCACCGAGGTTGCCCCGAACAACATCCTCGGCCTCTATGTCGCCGACTACGCCCAGGGCGTGGTCCGTGTCGTGAAGTCGATCCAGGACGGCGAGGTGCCGAGCTGGAACATCGAGTTCGGCCTCAAGGACGCGGACGTCATCAAGTTCTCCTTCCGCGACGACGTCGAAAACGGCGTGCCTGCCGACATCCGCGAGGAGGTCGAGGACGTGAAGGCGAAGATCGCCGCAGGCGAGATCAAGACCCGCAACCGCTAGGGGTCGAAAGAGCGGCGGGGAGGCTGACGCAGGGCGGCCTCCCGCCCATCCCTGCCCTGCCACTGAAAATCAATGGCCAATATCGAAAACGAGCGGCCCCGCGCCGCGGATACCGATTTCCTCGCCACGATGACACGTTTCCTGATCCGCACCGCGCAGGCGATCGCCATGCCAGCAGCTGCCGTGCTGGTGGCACTCGCCAGCGGCGCAGTGCTTCTGGCGCTCAGCGGCTTCAACGGCTGGGACGTTTTCGACGTCATGCTGGTCGGCGTCTTCAGCGACACGCGCTCGGTCGCCGAGATCCTGCTCAAGGCGATCCCGCTGATCCTGATCGGGGTCGGCCTGTGCGTGGCCTTCCGCTGCTCGATCTGGAACATCGGCGCCGAGGGCCAGCTCTATGCCGGTGCCGTCGCCGCTACGGTCGTCGGGGTCAGCTTCGAGGGGCTGACGCCATGGCTCTACGTTCCTCTGGTGATGATCGCCGGCGCGCTCGCCGGTGCGGCCTGGGCCGGCATTGCCGGGCTGCTGAAGGTCTATTTCCGGGCGAGCGAGATCGTCACCACGATCATGCTCAACTATATCGCGCTGATTTCGACCAGCTATCTGGTCACCGGGCCGCTCAAGGACGCAGCGGCCGCCTATCCGCAGTCCGCACGCCTTTTCAAGGAAGCGTGGATGCCGCGTATCCTGCCGCCAACGCGGCTCCATATCGGCATCCTCGTCGCCATCGCGCTAGCGATTGCCTTCTATGTCTTCCTGTTCCGCAGCAGCGCCGGCTTTGCGGTGCGCGTCGTCGGCACCAACCAGCATGCCGCGCGTTACGCGGGCATGAATGTCGGGCGCAATGTCCTTCTCGCGATCTGCATCAGCGGCGCCATGGCCGGCCTTGCCGGCGCTTTCGAGGTCGCGGGCGTCACTCACCGGCTCTATCAGAACATCTCGCCGGGTTACGGCTTCGAGGGCATCGCGGTCGCGCTTCTGGCCAACAACAACCCGTTCGGGGCGATCTTTTCCGGCATCCTTTTTGCGGTGCTGCGCTCCGGCTCCGAGCTCATGCAGATCACGGCGCAGGTGCCGCAGGTTCTGGTCTCGGTGATCCAGGGAATGGTGATCCTGTCGGTGGTCGCCTTCGGCGTCTACCGGTTCCGCTCGGCCATCCATCCGAAATAGGTGCAAGATGGAAGACGTCGCGACACTCGGCTTTATCGCCACCACCATCGGCGCCACCTGGCGGCTGGCGACCCCGCTCATCTTCGCCTCCATCGGCGAAGTGTTTTCCGAACGCGCCGGCGTGCTCAATATCGGGCTCGAAGGCGTGATGCTGATGGGCGCCTTCGTCGGCTTCGCCGCTGTCTTCGCCACCGGCAGCCTGCCGCTCGGCCTTCTGTCGGCCGTGCTCGGCGGCATGGCCGTCGGGCTGGTCTTCGCCTTCTTCACCATCACCGTCAAGGCCGACCAGATCGTCGTCGGCGCGGCGATCAACCTGCTCGGCATGGGGCTCACAGCCTTCCTGTTCCGCACCTATTATGTCGGCACCGGCAGGGGCGTCGAGATCGCGCAGCCGCTCGACCTTCCGGGGCTGAGTGACCTGCCTTTCCTGGGCGAGGCGCTGTTCCGCCAGAACGCGATCGTCTACAGCACGCTGCTGGTCGTTCTCGTCGCCGTGTTCGTGCTCTACAAGACCTCCTTCGGGCTCACCCTGCGCGCCGTTGGCGAGCATCCCAAGGCGGTCGACGTGGTCGGCCGCAGCGTTGCTGCCTACCGCTACGGCGCGGTGCTGATCGGCACCGGGCTTGCCGGCCTCGGCGGCGGTTTCCTGACCCTCGGCCACTCCAACCAGTTCGTCGAGGGCATCACCTCCGGCCGCGGCTTCATCGCACTCGCCGTCGTGGTGTTCGCGCGCTGGTCGCCGATCGGCGCCTTCCTCGTGTCGCTGCTGTTCGGGCTCTTCTACGCCTTGCAGCTTCAACTCCAGGCGCAGCCGGCGCTCGCCATCCCCTACCAGGCGCTGCAGGCCCTGCCCTACGTCATGACCATCGTGGCGCTGGTGATGGTGCGCAACAAGGGCGACACGCCGAAGACCCTCGGCGTCCCCTACAACAAGGCCTGAGGACGGGACGATGACCGACAAGCCCTTCCTGCGCATGGAAAACATCCACAAGCGCTTCGGCGACCTCGTCGCCAGCGGCGGCGTTACTCTCGAGGTCGAGAAGAACGAGATCCACACGCTGCTCGGCGAGAACGGTGCCGGCAAGAGCGTGCTGATGAACATCCTGTGCGGCGTGCTGGCGCCGAACGAGGGCCAGATCGTCTACAAGGGCGAGCCGCTGCGCCTCGGTTCGCCGCGCGAGGCGATCCGCCACGGCATCGGCATGGTGCATCAGCATTTCATGCTCGTGCCCAACCTGACCGTGGCGGAAAACTACGTGCTGGGCCAGGGCACCCCGACGCGGGTCATCAACGACAGGGAGGAGGTGCACCGGCGCATCCGCGCGTTGAGCGACCGCTACGGCCTCGATGTCAGGCCGGACGCGCTGATCCAGGACCTTTCGGTCGGCGAACAGCAGCGCGTCGAGATCCTCAAGGTGCTGTTCCACGGCATCGACCTTCTCATCCTCGACGAGCCGACCGCGGTGCTGACGCCGCAGGAGACCGACCGGCTGCTGCTTTTGCTGCGCGAACTGGTCGCGGACGGCAAGACCGTCATCTTCATCTCGCACAAGCTCGACGAGGTGATGCGGGTCAGCGATCGCATCAGCGTCATGCGCGACGCCAGGATCGTGTTCACCACCGCGGCGTCGGAGACCAATCCGCGCGAACTGGCGCGCATGATGGTCGGCCGTGACGTTCTGATGGAGCTGCCGCGCGCAGCGGTCGAGCCCGGCCGCGTCGTGCTGTCGGTCGACAAGCTTTCCTGCGACAGCGAGATCGGCCTGCCGGCGGTGCGCGGCGTCTCGTTCGAGGTCAGAGAGAAGGAGATCGTCGGGATCGCCGGCGTTTCCGGCAACGGCCAGTCGGAGCTGGCACTGGCGCTTACCGGCCTGCTGCCGGTCAAGGGCGGCTCGGTGCGGCTCGATGGCGAGGAGATCACGGGTCTGCCCCCAAGCGAGGTCAACCGCCGCCCGATCGCCCACATTCCCGAGGACCGGCACAAGATGGGCATCGTTCTGCCGCTGCCGCTGACGGAGAACGTATTGCTTCAGCGCTACGACCGGGCGCCATTCTCCTCGCGCGGCCTGCTCGACTTCGGGGCGATCACCGACCATACGCGCGACCTGATCCGCCGCTTCCGGGTCAAGACCTCCAGTGAGAACGAACGCATCCAGAACCTTTCCGGCGGCAACCAGCAGAAGCTTGTCGTCGCGCGCGAACTCGCACGCGATCCCGACTTCCTGCTCATCAACCAGTTGACCCGCGGCATCGACATCGGCGCCATGGAAATGGTCATGCAGGAGGTGCTGCGCCAGCGCGAGGCCGGCCGCGCCATCCTTCTGATCTCGACCGAGCTCGAAGAGCTTTTCGCGATCTGCGACCGCATCCTCGTCATGTATCACGGCGAACTCGTCGGCGAACTGCCGCCCGACCGGTCGCGGCTGGAGGAGATGGGGCTGCTGATGGCCGGTCATGTCGGCGAGGCCGCTGCGCGCGCTGTCGCGCATTGATGGCGCGCGATATTTTCATGCCGTACTGAAAACAATTTCGCCTTTTCTTGCGGATTGAAAAACAATCGCTGACGGCTCAATCTCTACTTGGCGGACCCTCGCGGACTGCCAGTGGAGAGGAGCAGACCGGCGGCTTGAACATCACGCTTCGACAGATACAGGCCTTTGTCGCCGTCGCCGAACTCGGCCGCTTCCACCTTGCCGCCGGCAAGCTCAGCCTTACGCAGTCGGCGGTCAGCATTCTGGTCAAGGAACTCGAGAACGAACTCAGGCAGCGTTTGTTCGATCGCCACACGCGCATGGTCAGCCTGACCGGGGCCGGCCGCGAGTTCCTGCCCCAGGCACGCAAGGTGCTCGAAGATCTGGAGATCGCCGTCGACAGCGTCCACGAACTCGCTTCGCTCAAGCGCGGCCGCGTGCTGATTGCCTCGGCCATTGTTCTGGCCGCGACCTTCCTGCCACCCGTGATCGCCCGTTTCCGTGAACGTTATCCCGACATCAGCGTCCAGGTACGCGACATGCCTGAAGAAGAGATCAGGGCGGCTCTGAAGCAGAACCAGGTCGATCTCGCCATCGGCACGGTGGCCGACGAGGACCTTGAGATCGTCTCGACCCGCGTGATGAGCGACCGGTTGGTGCTGGTGTGCCGCTCCGATCACCGGCTGGCGGCTCGGCAAAAGGTACGCTGGGCCGACCTTGCCGGCGAAAACCTGATCGCGCTCGCCAAGGAGAACCCGCTGCGCGACCTCGTCGACCGCGCGCTCCTGCAAGCGGTGCCGGAGCTGCGCCCCGCCTACGAGGTCCGCTTTTCGACCACGGCGATCTCGATGATCGCGGCCGGGCTCGGCGTTTCGGTGCTGCCGGAGAATGCGCGCCTGCTCGCGCCCATGGTCGACGTCAAGGTGATGGAACTCGTGGAGCCTGCGATTGCCCGCGAAGTGTCGGTGCTCCAGCACCGCCAGCGGGCCCTTTCCCCGGTCGCGCAGAAGATGAAGGAATATCTCATCAGCGCCCAGCGGGGACGATGAGGAGCCACTAAATCGATCGCCTGCCAACCATGACCTTGCAGACCTCAAGCTGCAGACTTCAAGGAAGAACGCGTTGGTTGGCGCTTCTGGCTTGCCAAGCCCGAAACCACCTTGCGCGTTCGCTCTGCTTGAAGCTCGCCTTGTCCATGGGAATGAAGACCAGCTCGTGTTCACGTCGCGGCGGGGAACACCTTACAGCGACATGATCCTGGCCAAGTTGCTGAGAGATGCGCGGCCACCCGGCGATACGCCGGACAGGACCGCGACCGCGCATGGGTTCGCTCGGCCTTTCGGGGCTGGGCGTCCGAGAACGGCTACTCCCGCGATCTTGCCGAGCGCGCCCTTGCCCACACGATAAGGAACGCGACGTAAGCGGCCTACCATCGAATGGTCTTCCCGAGGCCAGTGGTGTTGGAGGTTTCGGAAAGCACCTCTGCCGCCTGTAGCCCTACGGCCGCATTTCGAGGCGAGGAAAGGCCGCGGCAGGGCCTATTGCGACCTGCATACGCTGCAGCACGCCAGTTTGATTTCCGTCAAGGCATCCTGGCGCTGATGGTGCTTGGTTTCCAGATCGATGAAGGGAAGGAGTCATGGGCAAGGTGCAGGACGGATCGGGCGGGCGTAGCGTTCAACCTTCCATTCGTCGAATCGAAATCGACGATCTGCGCGCGTGCCTGGTCGCCGGCGCATGGGATTTCGCACAGGCCCCGGTGATCGGCCTTGCGATTGGTGGCGTCTTCTCGTTGATCGGCATCGCCATCACTCTCGCCCTTGCGGTCTGGGGGGTGCCGTGGCTCATTTATCCTTTCGCCATCGGTTTCCCACTCATAGGCCCCTTCGCCGCGGTCGGGCTCTACGAGGTCAGTCGCAGGCTGGAGGCTGGACGGGAAGTCACCTGGAGCACCGTGTTTGCCGTGATATGGGCACAGCGACGGCGCGAAGTGTCATGGATGGCGTTTGTCATGCTTTTCGTGTTCTGGATGTGGATGTACCAGGTGCGCCTTCTGGTAGCGCTCATCCTCGGTCGCATGTCCTTTGCGACGCTGGAGCGGTTCGCGGACCTCGTCCTGACCACCTCGCAGGGCTGGCTTTTCCTTGCGGTGGGTCACGTGGTAGGGGCGTTCCTGTCGCTCTTCCTGTTTTCCATTACGGTCATTGCGATACCGTTGCTGCTCGACCGCGATGTCGACTTCATCACGGCCATGATCACGAGTGTCCGCACGGTGCTGGCCAGTCCAGTCGTGATGGTAGCGTGGGGCGTTTTCGTCACGCTTGCTGTCGTGGTGGCCTGTTTGCCGCTTTTTGTCGGTCTCATGGTGGTTTTGCCGGTGTTGGGGCACGCGACCTGGCACCTCTATCGCCGCGCCATCTCTTATTAGGCAGAAGGCAGTTCAGTCGCCGTCGCGCTGTCGCCGGGTCTTCCCGCGAGAGAGTAAATCGCCAACGTTGTCATGGTGATGGACATCTTGTACGAGAGCCTCAACGGCACTTCAGTTTTTGCGCCTGACGGGACCGAGGTTTGCGCACGTTTCAGGGCCGGGGAACCGGACGCGAATTCTACGGCTATGTGGCGGCTCTCGGGGGGCCGCTGCTGATTCTCGCGACCCTTGGCGTGATCGGCGAACCGTTGCGCGGTGATTGGCTACTGCCGCTGTTGTTGCCGCTTGCCCTGCTCGCCGGTGCATTGGGCGGCTGGATTGCCGGAACGGCTGCAATAACGCTCAGCGCGGCAGCCTTGATGGCGGCAGCAAGCTTTTGGCCTCTTGTCGGACCGGATCCCGTGGCCGCGGTTCTGTCGATCGCGGTCGGCGCGGCCCTTGTGGGTGCCGGCGCGGCATACCGGCGGGCACGCGGCGCCGCGGCTGCAGCGGTGCAGCGGCTGAGTGCGCGCGAAGCGCACTTGCATTCCATCCTCGACACGGTCCCAGACGCTACGGTCGTCATCGACGAGACCGGGAAGATGATCTCGTTCAATCGCGCCGCGGTGCGCCAGTTCGGCTATTCGGAACAGGAAGCCGTCGGGAAGAACGTCCGCATATTGATGCCGGAACCCTACCGTGGCCAGCATGACGGCTATATCGGCCGCTATCTGAGCACCGGCGAGCGCCGGATCATCGGCATCGATCGCGTGGTCGTGGGGCGGCGCAAGGATGGCTCGACCTTTCCGATGAAGCTGGCGGTCGGTGAGATGCAAAGTGGCGGCCAACGGTTCTTTACCGGTTTCATCCGCGATCTGACCGAGCGCGCCGAATCGGAAGCCAGGCTGGAGGAGATCCAAGGCGAGCTTGCGCGGCTTGCGCGCCTCAACGAGCTCGGCGAGATGGCTTCGACCCTGGCCCACGAACTCAACCAGCCGCTGTCGGCGATCGCCAACTACGTCCAGGGCTGCAATCGGCTCCTGAAGAACATGGACGATCCGGTCGCCGAACGCATGCGCGACGCGCTCGAGGAGACGGCGAGCCAGTCCCTGCGCGCCGGACAGATCATTCGGCATCTGCGCGAGTTCGTGACCCGCGGCGAAACCGAGAAACAGCCTGAGGACATCCGCAAGCTGGTGGAGGAGGCTGGCGCCCTGGCGCTGGTCGGCTCGCGAGAACTCGGCGTGCGTACCCTGTTCGACTTCCAAGACGGACCGGTGTCCGTCATGATCGATCGCGTGCAGATCCAGCAAGTGCTCATCAACCTGATACGCAACGCCCTCGAAGCGATGAAGGACAGCGAGCGGCGCGAACTTTCGGTACATGTGGGCGCCAGCGCAGGTGGCGGCATTCTGGTCGAGATTGCCGATACCGGAGGCGGCGTGTCCGACGAAGTCGTCGATCAGCTCTTCAAGCCGTTTACCACCAGCAAACCGGGCGGAATGGGCATTGGACTTTCGATTTCGAAGCGCATAGTCGAGGCGCACGGAGGCGAGCTGACCATGCGGCCTAACGAGCGGGGCGGGGCTACGTTCAGCTTTACCTTGCCGGCAATCGAGGATCAGGACGCTCCGGATGAGCAGTGACGTCATCATTCACATCGTCGATGATGAGGAGCCCGTCAGGAAGTCGCTAGCCTTCCTGTTGTCGGTCTCGGGTCATGCGGCGCGCGCCCATGAATCGGCCACGGCCTTTCTGTCGATAGCCAGGGAACTGCGGAACGCTTGCCTGATCACGGATCTCAGGATGCCGGACATGAGCGGCGTCGACCTGCTTCGCCGGCTGCGTGACGACGGGGCGATGTTGCCGACCATCGTCATTACCGGCCACGGCGATGTTCCGATGGCTGTCGAAGCGATGAAGGCCGGCGCACTCGACTTCATCGAAAAGCCGTTCGCCGACGAGGTGCTTCTGGAGGCGGTGGATCGCGCCGTCGCCGAGCTTGTTCAGCGACCGAGGGCCGAGGACGATGAGGCCGTACGCAGCCGGCTGGCCGATCTGACCGATCGCGAACGACAGGTCATGCGCGCCGTGGTCGCCGGTCTGCCGAACAAGACGATCGCCTACGACCTCGACATCAGTCCGCGCACGGTCGAGGTTCACCGCGCCAATGTCATGGCCAAAATGCAGGCCAAGAACCTGCCCGAACTGGTGCGCATGGTCCTTGGCGCGGGCGCAGAGCCGACCTCGGATTGATCCAGCGCAAAGCCAATTGCCCTGTCGGTAGCCATTCTCGCCGCTCACGTGGCTTACGCCAGCGTGCCAGGGAGTCGAACGGCCTTGCCGCAAAAGGCGCGAATCATCATCGTCTGTCCGGAGCCGGCCGTGCAGACGTCGTTGTGCTTCATGCTCGAAGCCGAAGGGCATACCGTGCGCGTCGTCGATGCGTTGAGGGATGCCGCCGAACTTACAGACTATGACTGCGTGATCGTTGATCACAAACTGATCGGCAAGTCGCCGCTGCGGTTAGGTGAACTGGCAGCGCTGGCGCGGCCGGTGGTGCTTCTGGTCGACCAGAGGAAGGACTTTTCGATCCCGGAGGTAATCCGATTCGTCGAGAAGCCGCTTCTCGGACGTTCGGTCATCGAAGCCGTAGGCAGCGCCCTTGCGCGGCGCTGAGCGGTCGCCCGGCGTACGTAGTTTCCCCTAGGGACATAACCGAATTTCGACCGATTCCGCTTTACGGCATTGATTGCTCCGACAGCCAGTTTGGAGACCAGCCATGACTGCCCCAGCCTCCCGCCCTCAAAGCATCCACCTGCGCGGCCACAACGGTGCCCAGGGTCCGGCTGCCCTTGCCGCCGCGCAGCCGCACCAGGTGCAGTTCTACTCAGCCAATGCAGAGATCTACGGACAGGGCGAAAAGGCCCGTGCACTTTACCAGGTCGAGTTCGGTGCAGTGCGTGTCTACCGCCTCATGGCCGACGGTCGCCGACAGATCAGTGCTTTCCACGTCGCCGGCGAGGTGTTCGGTTTCGAGTCCGATGGCCATCACCACTTCTTCGCCGAAGCGATATGCGGCTCGGCCGTCCGTATCTACACGCTGCCGGTCGGTGCCGACGTTTCGCGCGAGATCCTGCCGCTCGCGCTTGCGGCGTTGGTCCGCGCCCAGGAGCACCTCATGGTGGTCGGTCGCCAGCATGCATGCGAACGCGTCGCCGCTTTCCTGCTCGACATGATGGATCGCCAGGGCGAGTTGCCAAGCATTGAACTGGCGATGTCGCGTGCTGACATTGGCGACTATCTCGGCCTTACGATCGAGACCGTGTCACGGGTCTTCTCGAAGTTTCGGGCCAAGGGCTACATCCGCCTCAGCGGTTCTCGAAGCGTCGACATCCTGAAGCCAGAGGCGCTGTTGGATATGTGTGTCTGATCCAGCGCGAGATACGTCTCCTATCCTCGCGAATTGCCGGCGAATTTCGATTCGCCGGCTTTTTTGTCTGTCGACCGCCTACACGGCGACGGAATGGCGAGCCTCGCCGCGCGACAGGTAAGGATCGAATTTCGACGCCGCGATCCTGGCAAGCGGCCGCGAGTCGGCACGGATCGAAAACAGGTCGCCGACCTGCTCGAGCAGGTCGGGTTCGGTTCCGGCGACCCCGCGCGCTTCCTCGACGATACGATGGCCCACGTCGCCGAAGAGCCGCACCGCCTCGCGACCAGAGAAGGAAAAGTCGCACATCAGGCGCTCGATCACCCAGGCCCGTGCCCTGTCTTCGTTCGAGAGCACGAATCCGCGCGACACCGGCAGTGTACCCCCGGCCACCAACCGCTGATATTCGCCCATGGCCGGTGTGTTTTGCGCATAGCCCTGGCGGTAGCGGCTGATCGAGGAAGGACCGAAGCCGATCAGCGTTTCGCAGTTGTCGTCGGTGTATCCCTGGAAGTTGCGTCTGAGGCGCCCGGTCGTCGCCGCCTTGGCGAGGCTGTCGTCAGGTCGAGCGAAGTGGTCGAGCCCGATTGGGGTGTAACCAGCTTCGAGGATGAGTTCGGCAGCACGGCGCGATTGCGCGATCCTTTGCTCCGTGTCCGGCAGCCAGGCTTCCTTGATCATCGTCTGGTGCTTCTTGAACCAGGGCACGTGCGCATAGCCGAAAAGCGCGATCCGGTCGGGTGCCAGTGTCAGGACCTGCGCGACGGTTGCCGCGATGCCCGCGACGGTCTGATGCGGCAGGCCGTAGACGAGGTCCAGGTTCACCGACCCGACGCCGCGCCGCCGCAACCCTTTGATCACCGTGCTGGTCGTCTCAAAACTCTGCTCCCGGTTGATCGCCCTCTGAACCCTGGGATCGAAGTCCTGGATGCCGAGGCTCGCCCGCGTCATGCGGATCGCGGCAAGGGCGTCCAGCGTTTCTTCGCTTATGTCGTTCGGGTCGATCTCGACGCTGATCTCGGCATCGTCGGCGAAGGCGAAGGTGTCGCGCAGCAGACGTGAAAGCTGCGTCAGGTCGGCAGGCTTCAGCATCGTCGGCGAGCCGCCACCGAAATGGAGTGCACGAACCACAACACCGGCGGGCACGTGGCTGCCGGCAAGGCGAATCTCGTCGAACAACACGTCGAGATATTCGGTGACCGGTTCGTAGCGGAGTGTGTGCTTGGTATGGCATGCGCAGAACCAGCACAGGCGGTCGCAGAACGGGATGTGGACATAAAGCGACATCGCTTCGCCAGCCGGTATCGTCTGCATCCACGTGCGTACCTGCCGGCCGCGGACACCGGCATGAAAGTGCGGCGCGGTAGGGTAGCTTGTATAGCGTGGCGCCGTTTCACCGGCGCGACGTGAATCAGTCATTTCGGGCGACTCTCCTGCGCAAACCGGAGTGTCATCTCGAAATCTGTCGCCTTTCGCTTTGACCCCGATCAATCGCGCCTTTGCAAGACAAACTGACGCAGCGCTGGTCAGGCGCTATGATGCTATCGGCGTTTCAGACTGGTGGCTGCATTTGCGCAAAGACGTACATACCGACGGAACCCCGGCGCTCTGCGCCTCCTGCGAGGCGCGCCACCGCGGCGTCTGCGGTGCACTGGACTCCGCACAGCTCGTCGCACTCTCGAAGGTTTCCCGCAAGCACAAGGCGGATAGCGGAGCGGAATTGATCGGCGATAGTGAGCCGGTCGAAACCTATTCCAATGTGCTGTCAGGCGTCGTGAAGCTTTCCAAGATGCTTTCGGACGGCCGCCAGCAGATCGTCGGGCTGCAGTTCGCGCCCGATTTTCTCGGACGGCCGTTCCGTCCCGAAAGTGCCATCAGTGCCGAGGCAGCGACCGACGTGACGCTGTGCACGTTTCCCAAGGCCGCGGTTGAGCGCATGATGCGGGAATCGCCCGGTCTCGAGCGCCGGCTTCTAGAGCAGACGCTGAAGGAACTGGACGAGGCCCGCGACTGGATGGTTACGCTCGGCCGCAAGACGGCAGCAGAAAAAGTAGCGAGCCTCCTGCTGCTGATCGCCCGCAACATTGATCCGACCTTGGCCTCGCAAACCGGATCGGTCACCTTCGACTTGCCGCTCACCCGGTCCGACATCGCCGACTTTCTTGGCCTGACGATCGAAACCGTGAGCCGCCAGTTGACGAAGCTGCGCACCGAAGGCGTCATCAGCATCGAGAACAACAGACGTGTAATCGTCAACGATCAGCGGCGGCTGGAGACGCGCTGCGGCAACTGAGCCAGACTTGTGCTCGGCTCATCCGTGCCAGGCTTCGATACGCGGCAAGAGGTGCTCGCTTTCGAAAGCCATGTGGCGGCGCATCGTCTCGAACAGTCCGCGCAGCATGAACCCGGTGGCCTCGGCATTCCTGATGTGGTCACCGTGTCCGATCGCCATCAGGACTTCAGTCACCTCATCGGCGAAGCATTGATCTTCGACATGCTCAGCGCGCAGACGCCGCAGCGTTTGTGAGTCGCGCTCTTCGCCAGACGCCACGACATAGGCAGGAAAAACCTTCATTTCCTCGCAGACATGAATGTCGCGCAACGCCGGCGCCAACACGTTGGCAAGTCGCAGACACCGCATCCTGTCGACTCCATCGGGCAGCGCATCCGCGATCTGTTCGAGTGCCGAGCAAAGGTCGCGTTTCACCTCATGGGCCCGACGCAGCAGATCGCCCGGCGACGCGCTTGGATCCTGAACGAAACGGATCTTTGCCTCGACTAAGCCGTCAGTCCGCTGCGCCCTTCGAGCCTGTTTGATCCTGGTCGCCAAGCGACTGCTCCCCAGCGTTGTCTTGTACGAAGACTGGCGGTGGGCGGCACGACCGACCTTGACACAGATCAAGGCGAGCGACCGGCGAAGCGTGGTCAGAGACGTTGCGGATCACCGGAAGCGCGGCGATCCGACCGCACGAGACATTTTCGAGGGTACGCGATGAGACATGGCACCGCGATCGCGGGGATCGGCTTGATGACCTTCCTGGCGCTGGTCGGCGCGGCGTTTGCGCGCGACGCGCAGTTCGGCGCTCATATGTGGGTTCTTTTCTTCGTCATGCTGGCTTCCGGCATCGTGCTGATGCGCAAAACCAGCTTCGCGCCGGCCAGACCGGTCGACCCCTCAGCCTATATGGACGGCCCGGTCCAATACGGGGCGATCGCAACGCTCGTTTGGGGAATCGTCGGCTTCCTGGTGGGCGTCGTGGCTGCGCTTCAACTTGCCTTCCCCGACCTCAATATCGAGCCGTGGTTCAACTTCGGCCGCGTGCGGCCGCTGCATACCTCCGCGGTGATCTTCGCCTTCGGCGGCAATGCGCTGATCGCGACGTCGTTCTACGTCGTGCAGCGGACCTCGCGTGCGCGCCTCTTCGGCGGCGACCTGGCGTGGTTCGTGTTCTGGGGCTACCAGCTCTTCATCGTCATGGCGGCCACCGGCTATCTGCTCGGCATCACCCAAAGCCGCGAATACGCCGAACCGGAGTGGTACGTCGATCTGTGGCTGACGCTGGTCTGGGTCGCTTATCTCGTCGTGTTCCTCGGTACCATCCTGAAGCGCAAGGAACCACACATCTACGTCGCCAACTGGTTCTACCTCTCCTTCATCGTGACCATCGCGATGCTGCATGTGGTGAACAATCTGGCGATCCCGGTGTCGTTGCTTGGCTCCAAGAGTTACTCGGCCTTCGCCGGGGTGCAGGACGCGCTGACGCAGTGGTGGTACGGCCACAACGCCGTCGGCTTCTTCCTGACCGCGGGTTTCCTGGGCATGATGTACTACTTCGTGCCCAAGCAGGTGAACCGCCCGGTCTATTCCTACCGGCTGTCGATCATCCATTTCTGGGCGCTGATCTTCCTCTATATCTGGGCCGGCCCGCATCACCTTCATTACACGGCTCTGCCCGACTGGGCGCAGACGCTCGGCATGGTGTTCTCGGTGATGCTGTGGATGCCGTCCTGGGGCGGCATGATCAACGGCCTGATGACGCTCTCGGGGGCGTGGGACAAGCTCAGGACCGACCCGATAGTCCGCATGATGGTGATGGCCATCGCCTTCTACGGCATGTCGACCTTCGAAGGGCCGATGATGTCCATCAAGGCGGTCAACTCGCTGAGCCACTACACGGACTGGACGATCGGTCATGTCCATTCGGGTGCGCTCGGCTGGGTCGGCATGATTTCGTTCGGCGCGGTCTACTACATGGTGCCCAAGCTTTGGAACCGCGAACGGCTCTACTCGCTGCGGCTGGTTACCTGGCACTTCTGGCTCGCCACCCTCGGCATCGTTGTCTACGCGGCGGTGATGTGGGTGTCGGGCATCCAGCAGGGCCTGATGTGGCGCGAATACGACGAGCAGGGTTTCCTGGTCTACTCCTTCGCGGAATCGGTGGCGGCCATGTTCCCCTACTACGTGCTGCGCGCGCTTGGCGGCGTTCTCTATCTGGCCGGAGCGCTTGTCATGGCGTGGAACATCGTCATGACCATCCTTGGCCACGAGCGGCAGGAAGAACCCATCGGCGGCGCCGTTCCCGCGCCTTCCCTTCAGCCCGCCCAGTAAGGAGCCGTTTCCATGGCCTTGATGGACAAGCACGCAATCCTGGAGAAGAACGCGACGCTTCTGCTCGCGGGTTCCTTCCTGGTGGTCACCGTCGGCGGCATCGTCGAAATCGCGCCGCTCTTCTACCTCGAGAACACGATCGAGAAGGTGGAAGGCATGCGTCCTTATTCGCCGCTCGAACTCGCCGGCCGCAACATCTACATCCGCGAGGGCTGCTATGTCTGCCACTCGCAGATGATCCGGCCCTTCCGCGACGAGGTCGAACGCTACGGGCATTACAGCCTCGCCGCCGAGTCGATGTACGACCATCCGTTCCAGTGGGGTTCGAAGCGGACGGGACCGGACCTTGCCCGCGTTGGTGACCGCTATTCCGACGAATGGCATGTCCAGCACTTGATCGAGCCACGCTCGGTGGTGCCGGAATCGATCATGCCCAGCTACGCCTTCCTGAAGGACACGCCGCTGGCGGTCGACGATATCGCCTATCACCTCCGGGCCAATCGCGCCGTCGGCGTACCCTACACCGACGAAATGATGGCCGAAGCAGCGGCGGACCTCGTCGCCCAGGCCGATCCCAACGCCGACACGTCTGGCGTCGAGGCCCGCTATCCGAAGGCCAAGCTGGGAGACTTCGACGGCGACCCGGCGGCGCTGACCGAGATGGACGCACTCGTCGCCTATCTGCAGATGCTCGGCACCCTGGTGGATTTTTCCACCTATGACGAAGCCGCCGGCTACCGCTGAGGAGAGCGCAATGGACTACGACACGATGCGCGAGTTCGCCGACAGCTGGGCGCTGCTCGCCATGGCCGTCTTCTTCGTCGGCGTCATCGTCTTCGCCTTCCGCCCCGGCAGCCGCCAGGCCGCCGACCGCGCCGCGCAGATCCCCCTCAAGGACGACTGATCATGAGCGAACAGCAGCATATCGACGAGGCGACCGGCGTCGCGACCACCGGTCACGAGTGGGATGGCATTCGCGAGCTCAACAATCCCTTGCCGCGATGGTGGGTGTGGACCTTCTATGCCACCATCGCGTGGTCGCTCGCCTACATGATCGCCTATCCGGCCTGGCCGCTGATCTCGACGGCAACCGAAGGCTTGCTCGGCTATTCGAGCCGGAAGGAGGTCCGGCAGGAGCTGCAGGCGGCGGAAGCCGCCAAAGGCGAGTATGTAAGCGCGATAGCGGAAACGGATGTCGCGGCGGTGCTTGCCAACGACCAACTGCGCCAGTTCGCAGCGGCTGCTGGCGCGGCCGCCTTCAAGGTCAATTGCGTCCAGTGCCACGGTTCCGGTGCGCAAGGGTCCCCCGGCTATCCGAACCTCAACGACGATGAGTGGCTGTGGGGTGGCGCGATCGAAGATATCCAGACGACGATCGCGCACGGCATCCGCTTTGCCGGCGACGACGAGACGCGGCTGTCGGAGATGCCCGCCTTCGATTTCCTCGAGCCGACGCAGATCAAGGATGTGGCGAACTACGTCGTGTCTCTCGCCGGAGGGACGGCGGACGCGGCTTCGGTGGAGGCCGGCGCCACGGTCTTCGCCGACAATTGCGCCGCATGTCACGGTGACCGCGGCAAAGGCATGACCGAACTCGGCGCACCCGACCTGACCGATGCGATCTGGCTCTACGGCGATAGCGCCGCTGATATCGCCGCTCAGGTCCGCCGCCCGCAGAACGGCGTCATGCCGGCCTGGGGCGAAAGGCTGGGCCCGGTCACGGTGAAGGAATTGGCGGTCTACGTGCATTCGCTTGGCGGTGGCGAGTAGGGATTGGCGGGAACCTCCCTGTTTGCCCTGGGCCCGTCCAGGCGAAGGGGGCCCGGCTTCGTGCCGGGCCCTTTTTCTGTCGGCATCCGCCGCCCTTGACCTGCATCAAGGTTTCGACGCGCCGCATAGGGCATGCGTCATGCTGCGGTCCGCGTCACAGTCGCGCTCCCGCCTTGCGAGGCGCGGTCCCCTGAAGCGTCCGCCCGGAGACGAGACATGCTGAACACCTCCGAAGTCGAGCGACTGGATGCCGAGGCCGTCAATTCGGCCAAGGTCCGGCAACCGCTCTACGCGCCGCGCAAGAAGATCTTTCCCAAGCGCGCCTCGGGCACCTTCCGTCGCTTCAAGTGGCTGGTGATGCTGGTCACACTCGGTATCTACTACCTCACACCTTGGCTGCGCTGGGACCGCGGGCCGCATGCGCCGGACCAGGCCGTCCTCGTCGACCTCGCCAACCGGCGCTTCTATTTCTTCTTCATCGAGATCTGGCCGCAGGAGTTCTTCTTTGTCGCCGGCCTCCTCGTGATGGCCGGCATTGGTCTGTTTCTCATCACCTCGACCGTCGGTCGCGCATGGTGCGGCTACGCATGCCCGCAGACGGTCTGGGTCGACCTCTTCCTTGTGGTCGAGCGCTGGGCCGAGGGTGAACGCAATGCCCGCATCAAGCTCGACAAATCCCCTTGGACCTTGAATAAGGTCACCAGGCGCACCGCCAAGCACGTGATATGGCTCCTTATCGCGGTTCTGACTGGCGGCGCCTGGATTTTCTATTTTGCGGACGCGCCGACCCTGCTGGTCGATGTCGTCACCGGACGTGCCGCGCCGGTCGCCTACATCACCGTCGCGGTGCTGACGGCGACGACCTATGTCTTCGGTGGCCTGATGCGCGAGCAGGTCTGCACATATATGTGCCCCTGGCCGCGCATCCAGGCCGCGATGCTCGACGAGAATTCGCTCACCGTCACCTACAACGACTGGCGCGGCGAGCCGCGTTCGCGCCATGCCAAGAAGGCCGCTGCCGCTGGCGAGGTAGTCGGCGACTGCGTCGACTGCAACGCCTGCGTGGCCGTCTGCCCGATGGGCATCGACATCCGCGACGGCCAGCAGCTCGAGTGCATCACCTGCGCGCTATGCATCGATGCCTGCGACTCGGTGATGGACAAGATCGGCAAGGAACGGGGCCTGATCTCCTATGCGACGCTGAGCGACTACAACGCCAATATGAGCATCGCGACAGCAGGTGGCACCTCGGCGCTCGACCCGCGGCGTGTGCGCGATGAGGAAGGCGGCAGGCTTGTCGACGGACTTGCCCATTTCCATCCTGCGAAGATCTTCCGCGCACGCACCTTCATCTATTTCGGTGCCTGGGCGCTAGCCGGCCTGATCATGCTCTACGCACTACTCAGCCGGGACCGGCTCGAGGTCAACGTGCTGCATGACCGCAACCCGCAATTCGTGACGCTGTCGGACGGTTCGATCCGCAACGGCTTTACCGTCAAGCTCTTGAACATGATCCCCGAGCCGCGCGTGATCTTCCTGTCACTCGAGGGCCTGCCCGGTGGCCTGATGTCGGCCAACGGGATCGACCAGCCCGAAGGCCGTTCGCTGGCGGTGCCCGTCGAACCCGACCGGCTACGTACGCTCAAGGTCTTCGTGCGCCAGCCCGCTGCGCATGTCGAAGGCACCGCTCAGTCCTTCCGCTTCGTGGTCGAGGACAAGGCGAGCTTCGAGACCGACACCTATGTCGCCACCTTCAACGCGCCGGAGGCTTCGCAATGAACAAGGAATTCACCGGGCGCCACATGCTGTTCATCATGCTGGCCTTCTTCGGCATCATCATCGCCGTGAACATGACCATGGCGACTTTCGCCGCCGGCAGCTGGAGTGGGTTCGTCGTGAGGAATTCCTACATCGCCAGCCAAGAGTTCAATGAGAAGGCGCAGGCGGCCCGACGCCAGGCAGCACTGGGCTGGCGGCCCCAACTCACGCTCGGCGAGGGGCGGCTGACTTTCTCGCTCGCCGGCGCCGAGGGGGAGGCGATCACGCTTCACGGCGCGAAGGCTTCGCTCTATCGCCCGGTTTCAGCGGCCGATGACATCACGCTCGAACTGGCGCCGGCGGGCGCCGGCAGCACCGAAGCTACCGTCGACCTGGAGGACGGGGTTTGGATCGTCGAGGTCAGCGCCATTACGCAAGCGGGGCAAACCTTTCGTCACACCAGCCGGATTTTCGTCCGCAGCGGGGCACTGAGATGAGCTGCTGCGCGCCCGGCACCGAGGCAAGTCTTGACGAGGTCGAGCGGGCAGGCCCGTCGCCCGAGGAACTGCGCCTTGCCAGCCGGCCGGTCGGCGAGGGCATTCGCCAATCGGATCTTTCGGTGCCGGGGGTTCATTGCGGCGCCTGCATCCATGCGATCGAGACCGAACTCGGGCGTTTGCGCGGCGTTGAGGCGGCGCGCGTCAACCTTTCCACCAAGCGTGTGTCGGTGCGCTGGCGCGAAAATGCCGAGCCGCCGATCGTCGCCGCATTGAACCGGCTCGGCTACGCCGCCCACCTCTTCGACACCGGTGAGGCCGCGCGCGATGAAACGCTGCGCGAAATGATCCGCGCGGTCGGCGTTGCCGGATTTGCCGCCGGCAACATCATGCTCCTGTCGGTCTCGGTGTGGTCTGGAGCGCAAGAGGCGACGCGCGACCTTTTCCACTGGCTTTCGGCACTGATCGCCATTCCCGCGCTCGCCTATGCTGGGCGCATCTTCTATCGGTCCGCCTGGAACGCCCTGTCGCACGGGCGCATGAACATGGATGTGCCGATCGCGCTCGGCGTGTCGCTCGCCTACGGCATGAGCCTCTATGAGACGATCAATCACGGCCAGCACGCCTATTTCGATGCCTCGGTATCGTTGCTCTTCTTCCTCCTCATCGGTCGCACGCTCGACCACGTGATGCGCGAACGCACCCGCGCTACGGTCGCGGGGCTGGCGAAGCTCGCCCCGCGCGGCGCCAGGGTCGAGCGCCACGATGGTGCGCGCGACTATCTGCCCCTTGAGGAAATCGAGCCCGGCATGCGGCTGATGATCGCCGCAGGCGAGCGCATTCCGGTCGATGGCTTCGTCTTCCGTGGCCAGTCCGATCTCGACTGCTCGCTCATCACCGGGGAGAGCACTCCGTCGCCTGCTTTCCACGGAACCGTCGTACGCGCCGGCACGCTAAACCTGGCGCGGCCGCTCACCATCGAGGCGACTGCTGCGGCACGTGACTCCTTCCTTGCCGAAATGGTGGACATGATGGAGGCCGCCGAGGGCGGGCGCGCCCGTTACCGGCGGATCGCCGATCGCGCCTCCGCGCTCTATTCGCCGGTCGTCCACCTGACCGCTCTGGTCACTTTCCTGGGCTGGCTGGCGGCAACCGGCGACTGGCACCGTGCGATCACCATCGCCATAGCGGTCCTGATCATCACCTGTCCTTGCGCCCTCGGACTCGCCGTTCCGATCGTGCAGGTTGTCGCTGCCCGCCGGCTTTTCGAGAACGGCATGATGGTCAAGGATGGCTCGGCGATGGAGCGATTGGCCGAAGTCGATACGGTCGTCTTCGACAAGACCGGCACGCTGACGACCGGCGTTCCGCGGTTGGCCGACACAGCCGACATCGACGCCGCGGACCTCGCGATCGCTGCGACAATGGCCGGGCATTCGCGGCATCCTTATTCGAAGGCCATCGTTGCGGCCGGTTCCAACGGTGCGGCGATTGCGTTCGACAGCGTTGACGAGGTGGCGGGCCGGGGGATCGAGGCAGCGTGCCGGGGGGATATCTGGCGGCTCGGCCGCGCCGATTGGGCGGTTGCCGGACCGGCTGACAAAGCCGCCGGCCACGAGGGCACGGTTCTGTCGCACAACGGTATCGCGAGAGTCGTCTTCCGCTTCGAAGAGCGGCTGCGGCCAGGCGCGGAAGACGCTGTCGATGATCTCCGGTCGCGCGGGCTTGATGTCGGCCTGATTTCCGGTGATCGACCCGCGGCCGTGGCGGCGGTTGCCGATCGGCTCGCCATCTCCAGTTTCGATGCAGGGGTGCTGCCCGGGGACAAGGCCGCCAGGCTCGCCGCACTTGCCGCGGAAGGCCGAAAGACGCTGATGGTTGGTGACGGGCTTAACGACGCGCCAGCGCTTGCCGCCGCCCATGTCTCGATGGCGCCGGCGACGGCCGCCGACATCGGCCGCAACGCGGCGGATTTCGTGTTCCTGCGTGAAAGCCTTGCGGCCGTGCCGCTGGCGATCGACATTTCGCGCAAGGCGGGCCGGCTGATCCGCCAGAACTTTGCGCTGGCGATCGTCTACAACCTGCTGGCCGTTCCTGTTGCCATTGCCGGCCTTGTCACGCCGCTGATCGCGGCTGTCGCCATGTCGGTCTCCTCGCTGCTGGTGATCGGCAACGCCATGCGGCTTGCGGCTCCGCGCGATAGGATTCAGCTCCACAGCGAGGCTTTGCCCCACGTGCCTGCGACTTCAGGTGGGTCAGCGTCATGACCAATCTCGTCATCCTCATCCCGATCGCGCTCTTTCTCGGGGCGATCGGCCTGGTCGCCTTCCTTTGGTCTCTCAACAGCGGCCAGTACGACGATCTCGATGGCGCGGCGGAGCGGATATTGCTCGACGGCGACGAGCCTGACTGACATTTGACTGGCTGACGGGGTGGGTCCAGGGGCCCTGGCCGTCACTCCATTGTCTTGCCGGGAGTCCCGCCGAGGGGGCAAGAGGCCATCATGGCTTCCATTGGGGGGGGTGGTGGGACGCCCTCCCAACGCCGTCCCTCCATCTGCCCGCGTTGCTTTGCATGAACTCCCCTTTGATCGCGAGACGGGCTTCCACCTGAATCCGCTCGTTGTTTGTTCTGTAGCAAAGAGCCCTCGGCCTTCAGGTCGTAGGTTCAGTTCATCAACAATGACGGATCGAGAAGGAGAACCGAGATGTTCACGCGACGCCAGGCACTGATGGGGGCGGCGGCGGCCGCGATGCTGGCCGCGATGCCGACATTGGCTTCTGCCGCCGGCGAAACCGAGATCGCGGCGCTACCGCGCGAGAAGGTGACGCTGGTCGCGCCGCCTTTCGTCCATGCGCATGACCAGGTCGCCAAGGGCGGTCCCAAGGTCGTCGAGTTTGTGTTGCCGATCGAGGAAAAGGCCGTCGTCATCGACGACGAGGGCACGACGCTGCAGGGCATGACCTTCAACGGTTCGATCCCCGGGCCGATGATGGTCGTCCACGAGGGCGACTATGTCGAATTGACGCTCGTCAACCCCGAGACGAACTCCATGCCGCACAACATCGATTTCCACGCGGCAACCGGCGCGCTCGGTGGTGGAGCCCTGACGCTGATCATGCCTGGCGAGCAGGTGAAGCTGCGCTTCAAGGCAACCCGCACCGGCACGTTCGTCTATCACTGTGCGCCGGAGGGAGCGATGATCCCGTGGCACGTCGTGTCCGGCATGAGCGGCACCATCATGGTCCTGCCGCGGGAAGGCTTGAAGAACGACAGGGGCGAGCCGGTCAGCTACGACAAGGTGTTCTACATCGGCGAAAACGACTTCTACGTTCCCAAGGACGAGAACGGCAGCTTCAAGTCCTATGAATCGGCGGGCGACTCCTACGCCGATACGGTTGAGGTCATGCGCGGCCTGATCCCGAGCCATGTCGTCTTCAACGGCGCCAAGGGAGCCCTGACCGGCGACAACGCGATGAAGGCGAAGGTCGGCGACACCGTGTTGATCGTTCATTCGCAGGCCAATCGTGATACCCGGCCTCATCTGATCGGAGGCCATGGCGACTATGTCTGGGAAGAAGGCAAGTTCGCCAATCCGCCAGCCAAGGATCTTGAAACATGGTTCATCCGCGGCGGATCGGCCGGCGCGGCGCTGTACACCTTCCTGCAGCCCGGCATCTACGCCTATGTGAACCACAATCTCATAGAGGCGGTGGAACTCGGCGCGACGGCCCACTTCGTGGTCGAGGGCGAATGGAGCGACGACCTGATGAAACAGGTCGAGGCGCCCGGTCCCATCCCCACCAACTGAGGGGACCTCGCCTCGCCATGATGGCCCGGCAACTGCCGGGCCATCGTCTCCGGAGGACACGCCATGCCGTCCCATCTCCTCGAGGTAATCTGCGGTGCAATCGCGGTGGCCGCGCCTGTCGCGTTTGGGCTTGCCGACTGGTCTGCGTCCCAAGGTGGACCGGCGATCACGGCCGCCGAGACGGTGATGATCGCGCCGGGAGCCATCGACTACCAATTGCCTGGCGAGTTCCTGGTTGGCGGCAGGCCGGTTTCGGCCACCGTCGAAACGGCGACCTTCCCCGATGGCCTGAGGGTCATGCGTCACCAGGTCAGCCTCACGGACTACCAGCGCTGCGTCGATGCCGGTGCCTGCAAGCCGGCGGACGCACGACCTGCCGGGAACGCAGACTCGGTCCCGGTGACCGGTGTGAATTTCCTCGACGCCATTGCCTATGCCGACTGGTATGCGGCCACGACCGGCCAGCGCTGGCGGCTGCCGACCGCCGCCGAATGGGCCTTCGCCGCCGGCGAGCGGTTCGTCGGCGAGGAGTTTTCGGAGGCCGACGATCCCGACAATCCCGCGATCGCCTGGATCCGGCGTTATCGCGAGGAGGCTGCCTATCGTCGCCAGCCGGACCCCCGCCCAAAGCCGCGCGGTCATTTCGGGCCGAACACCAATGGCGTCGAGGACCTTTCGGGCAATGTCTGGGAGTGGACTTCGACCTGCTACGTTCGTGTGACGCTCGCCGATGATCGGAAGAGCGTTCTGCATCGGACCGAAAACTGCGGCGTGCATGTCGCCGAGGGCAGCCACCGCGCCTTCATGTCCGACTTCATCCGCGACGGCAAGAGCGGCGGTTGTGCGGTCGGAACGCCGCCCGACAATCTCGGAATCCGGCTGGTTCTCGACGATCCGGAAACGCTGCCGGCGCGTCTTGTCCGTATCGTCCGGGCGCTGAGCGCCCAACGCATCTGACGCCACTTCAATCAGGAGACGGAACATGCCGGTAAGGAGGCAGGACTGGTCGCCTCGCAGCAGAAACGCCAGCGCGTCGCTGCAAGGCGAAGCATCGGTCGTCGAGCGACTGCGGCGCGAACTCAGCGAAGCCGGCCTCGACTGCCTTTGCCGTGACAGGGCCGATGCGCTGCTTGCCCGCGCGGGTGCCGACGAGACGCGCCGGATGCGAGCGACCGGTCTCGACGATGCGCGCAAGATGCGCGACGCGATCGTCATCGTCACGGCCCTGTTGGGCGAACTCGACGAGGTCTCGGCCGACGAGCCGGACACGAGTGTCTTTGCCGAGATCGCCGGGCTGTTCGACGATCTGGAGGGTTTTGCTGCGCACGGCGCCGCCGCGGCGCGGCTGGCGGCCCGCGCGGCCGGGCCGCATCGGTAGGGTAGGCAGGTGGGCAATGACCGGTTCCCGCATCATGACCGACCGTTCCGTCCCGCGGCGTGCCCGCGCGGCAGGCGACGCGAGTCGCGACGGCCGCGGGCGCGTCCTTTCGGTTCCACCGATCCTGCAATACGGCTTTCGCCCGTTCTTTTTCCTGGCCTCGCTCCACGCCGGGCTCGCGATCCCGGCCTGGCTTTGGCTGTTCTATTCCGGAACTGAACCGTACGGGCCGTTCGCTGGCCTTGAATGGCATGTGCACGAGATGCTGTTCGGCTATCTGGCCGCGGTGATCGCGGGCTTCATCCTCACCGCCGTGCCCAACTGGACGGGGCGCCTGCCGTTGAGCGGCGGTCGGCTCGCAGTGCTTGCCGGGCTGTGGCTCGCGGGGCGGCTTGCCTGCTTGCTCCAGCCTGATCCGGTCATGGCGATGGTGATCGACCTGATGTTCCCGGTGGCGCTCGCTGCCGCGATCTGGCGCGAGGTGCTTGCCGGCAGGAACTGGCGCAATGCGCCGGTCGCGGTGATGCTCACCCTGTTCGCTATCGCCAACGCGCTCCACCATGGGGAAAACCTGGCGATCGCGCCCGACGATCTCGGCATCCGCTTGGCGCTTGGCGCGGTTGCGATGCTGATCGCCCTGATCGGCGGCAGGATCGTACCGAGCTTCACCCGAAACTGGCTTGCCCGGAACGGGCAAACGCGCCTTCCCGCTAGTCTCGGTGGTCTGGACAAGCTGGCGCTGATTGTGACCGGAACCGCGCTCGTGTTCTGGATCGCCCGGCCGCATGCGGCGGCCACCGGAATCGTGCTGGTGTCATCGGGAGGCTTGCTCATGCTGCGTCTTGCCCGCTGGCGCGGCCTTGCCGCGATCGCCAGCCCGATTGTTTTCGTTCTGCATGCCGGCTATGGCTGGCTTGCCGCGTCGATGCTGCTGCTGGGCGCGGCGATCTTGTGGGACGGCATTCCGCAAAGTGCGGCGGTTCATGCGCTGACGGCGGGCGCGATCGGCATCATGACGCTGGCGGTCATGACACGTGCAAGCCTCGGCCACACCGGCAGGGTGATCCGCTCCGACGGCTGGACCGTCGCGATCTACGTTCTGGTGACACTCGGCGCGCTTGCCCGCGTCGCCGCACCATTGGCCGGTACGCATTACTTGCCAACGCTGGCGATCGGCGGCGCGCTGTGGAGCCTCGCCTTCCTCACCTTCGCAGCCACCTACGGCCCGATGCTGTGGCGGCCGCGACTGGTTGGCTGAAAATGCGCCGGTTAGTCCGTATTGGCTGTTGAAATTTAGCGTTCGCCAATGCACCATGGTCGCATTGGTGGAATTCCCGCTTCCATCTGTCCAAGGCCCATGAGGAGGACATGACCCAGGACAGTGGCAACGCGGCGCGGGAGCCGCACTCTCCGTCACGTCGGAAAGAATTGCTTGCCTTCCTGATCCTTGCGTTCGGGATCTGGCCGATCGTCGCCGTCGGCGTGGTCGGTGGCTACGGCTTTCTGGTCTGGATGTGGCAGATCGTCTTCGGTCCGCCGGGACCTCCTGGAGGTTGAAGCGTTGGCCGCTGCTGCCTCCATGACGCGCAGAGCGTTCCTGACTGGCGGAACATTGCCGGACCCGCGCTCATCGTCGCCGACCGCAGCCCGACTGCCAGCCGTCTCCGCCGACTGCCTGGCCCTGCAGGGCGTAACCTGCATGGTATGCCGCGACGCCTGCCCTGAGGATGCGATCCGGTTCCGCCCGCGCCTGGGCGGCCTCTTCGTGCCTGAAATCGATGCCGTCGCCTGCACCCGCTGCGGTGACTGCTTGAGCGCCTGCCCGGCAGAAGCCCTGGTGCCGGGCGAGACCTCGCGAGAGGATGTCGATGCCTGAGAAGACCGGCCGCTACCATGTCTCCAGCGCGGTTGTTTCAGCGCGGCAGGAGGTCGTCGCTGAGGTCATGACGGCGATCGCCGCGCTGCCGAACACCGAGATCGCAGCGCATGAAGCCGGTCGGATCGTCGTGGTCATGGAGGGCCGGAGCACGGGAGAACTCGGCGACCGCCTGACTGCGATCGCGCTCCTTGACGGCGTCATCGCCGCGAACATGGTTTTCGAGCATGCGGAGGAAGTGGAGGCCGCTATCCCATGACCAACCTCAATCGCCGTGAACTTCTGAAGGCCCACGCCGCCGCGGTGGCAGCGGCGAGCGCAGGCATCACGCTTCCGGCTGCGGCCCAGCCGGTGCCCGGCGGCGTCGAAGCGCTTGCGATCAAATGGTCCAAGGCACCTTGCCGCTTCTGCGGCACTGGCTGCGGCGTCATGGTCGGGGTGAAGGACGGCAAGGTCGTCGCTACCCATGGCGACATGCAGCATGAAGTCAATCGCGGCCTCAACTGCGTGAAGGGCTATTTCCTGTCCAAGATCATGTATGGGGCCGACCGGTTGACCACGCCGCTGATGCGCAAGCGCAACGGCGTCTTTGCCAAGGACGGCGACTTCGAACCGGTGTCGTGGGACGAGGCGTTCGACACGATGGCGGCGAAGGTCAAGCAGGTGCTTGCCGCCAAGGGGCCGGAAGGCATCGGAATGTTTGGCTCGGGCCAGTGGACGGTGATGGAGGGCTATGCGGCCTCGAAGCTTATGCGCGCCGGCTTCCGCTCCAACAATCTGGAACCCAATGCACGTCACTGCATGGCCTCGGCGGCGGTCGCCTTCATGCGCAGCTTCGGCATCGACGAACCCATGGGCTGCTATGACGATTTCGAGCACGCCGACGCCTTCGTGCTCTGGGGCTCGAACATGGCCGAGATGCATCCGATCCTGTGGACACGACTTGCCGATCGCCGGCTCGGCCATCCCCACGTGCGATGCGCGGTGCTGTCGACCTTCACGCATCGTTCGATGGACCTCGCCGACATCCCGATCGTCTTCAAGCCGGGCACCGACCTCGCCATTCTCAACTACATCGCCAACCACATCATCCAGTCGGGCGCCGTGAACGAGGATTTCGTCGCCAGGCACGCGACCTTCATGAAAGGTGCGACGGACATCGGCTACGGCCTCAGGCCGGACGATCCCATCGAAATGGCGGCGACCGGCGCCGGCAATCCCGGGCTCATGGAGCCGTCGGATTTCGAAGCCTTCAAGGCCCATGTCGCGGAATACACACTCGACAGGGTAAGCGAGCTGTCGGGTGTCGAGCCCGGTTTCCTCGAGGAACTGGCAGCCCTTTACGCCGACCCCGACAAGAAGGTGATGTCGCTCTGGACCATGGGGTTCAACCAGCATGTGCGCGGCGTCTGGGCCAACCAGATGGTCTACAATCTGCACCTGCTAACAGGGAAGATATCCGAGCCGGGCAATTCGCCGTTCTCGCTGACCGGCCAGCCTTCGGCCTGCGGCACGGCGCGCGAGGTCGGCACCTTCGCCCATCGCTTGCCGGCAGACATGGTGGTCACGAATCCTCAACATGTCGAACATGCGGAGGAGTTGTGGAAGCTGCCGCACGGGCTGCTCAACACCAAGCCCGGCTTCCACGCCGTCCAGCAGGATCGGATGCTCAAGGACGGTGTCATCAATTTCTACTGGATCCAGGTCAACAACAACCTTCAGGCGGCGCCCAACTCCTCCAACGAGACCTATCCGGGCTACCGCAACCCCGAAAACATGATCGTCGTGTCGGATGCCTATCCGACAGTGACGGCGATGGCGGCCGACATCATCCTGCCGGCGGCCATGTGGGTTGAAAAGGAGGGCGTCTACGGCAATGCCGAGCGCCGCACCCATTCGTGGCACCAGCTTGTCGACGCGCCGGGCGAGGCGCGCTCCGACCTTTGGCAACTGGCGGAGTTTTCGAAACGCTTCACCACGGACGAGACCTGGCCCGCAGAAATCCTCGACGCCAATCCCGACTATCGCGGCAAGACCCTGTTCGACGTCGTCTTCGCCAACGGCCAGGTCGACCGCTACCCGCTGTCCGACACCGCCGCGGAATACGCCAACCGGGAAGCCAATGATTTCGGTTTCTACATCCAGAAGGGCCTTTTCGAGGAATATGCCGCCTTTGGCCGCGGTCACGGCCACGACCTCGCACCCTACGACACCTATCACCAGGTGCGCGGGCTGCGCTGGCCGGTCGTCAACGGCGAGGAGACCAAGTGGCGGTTCCGAGAGGGTTACGATCCCTATGTGAAGCCCGGTGCTGGCGTCGAGTTCTATGGACGGCCCGATGGCCGCGCGGTCATCCTGGCGGTGCCCTATGAACCGCCTGCCGAGTCGCCGGATGACGAATACGACATGTGGCTGGTGACCGGACGGGTGCTGGAGCACTGGCATTCTGGCTCGATGACCATGCGCGTGCCGGAACTCTACAAGGCCTTTCCGGGCGCCAAGGTGTTCATGAACGCGGCCGATGCGCGCGATCGCGGCATAAACCAGGGTGCCGAGGTGCGGATCGTGTCGCGGCGCGGCGAGATACGGTCCCGCGTCGAGACCCGCGGACGCAACCGGATGCCGAGCGGCGTCGTCTTCGTGCCGTGGTTCGACGCCTCGCAACTCATCAACAAATGCACGCTGGATGCCACCGACCCGATCTCAAAACAGACGGATTTCAAGAAATGCGCGGTCAAGATCGTTTCCGCCTGAAAAGCAGGCGCAGGCTTTTTCTGGCCCTCGCTGCCGCGATGCTGACGGCAGGGGCTGCACTCGCCCAGATGGTTCCGCCACTGACCGGGCCTGTGCCCTTCGCCGAACCGGTTCCGGCCGACCCCCTGCCCAAGTGGATCGTGGACGACGTGCGCAAGATGCGCGCCTATCCCGAGCAGCCGCCGGTGATCCCGCATTCGATCGAAGGCTATCAGCTGTCGGTGAACGCCAATCGCTGCCTTTCCTGCCACAAGCGCGAATTCACACAAGGCTCCGGCGCGCCCATGATCAGCGTCACGCACTACATGACGCGCGAGGGGCAGATGCTGGCTGATGTGTCACCACGCCGCTATTTCTGTACCGCTTGTCATGTTCCCCAGGCCGACACGGCGCCGCTTGTCGAGAACACCTTCATCGACATGAGTGAACTCGGCGTCGGCCATGCGGGGGAAGAGTGAATGTTGGCCGGGATCAAAGCCGCGGCTTGGCGGGCCTGGAGCATCGTTTCGACACCGGCCGCAACGTTGAGCCTCGGCTTTCTGACGCTGGGCGGCTTCCTTGGCGGAGTCATCTTCTGGGGTGCCTTCAACACTGCCCTGGAACTCACCAATACCGAGCAGTTTTGCATCTCGTGTCATGAGATGAAGAACAATGTCTACGAGGAGTTGTCGCGAACGGTGCATTTCTCCAATCGCTCGGGTGTACGTGCCTCATGTCCGGACTGCCACGTGCCGCATGAGTGGACCGACAAGATCGCCCGCAAGATGCAGGCCTCGAAGGAGGTCTGGGGCAAGATCTTCGGCACTATCAATACCCGGCGCAAGTTCCTCGACCACCGTCTCGAGTTGGCACAGCACGAATGGGCGCGGCTCAAGGCAAATGACAGCCTGGAATGCCGCAACTGCCACTCGGAAGTCGCCATGGACCTCTCGCGGCAGACCGAGCGCGCGGCGGAAATCCACACGCGCTACCTGCTCTCGGGTGAGAGGACCTGCATCGACTGCCACAAGGGCATCGCACATGAACTGCCCAACATGGAAGGTGTCGATCCGGGCTGGAAGGTACCGCCGGAACTGCAGGCCGGAAACCCGGGCGAAGACGTTGCCCGCCGCCTCGAGCGGGTTGCCGGCGCCATTCATCCCTACCTGCCGGTAGCCACGATGATCGCTTCGCCGACCGGCCAGCGCGACGCGGAGCCTTGAGAGAATGGGGGCGGCGAGGCGCCGCCCCCATGGCTCTACGCCAGGCTATTTCGCAGCGACGGAAAGCCCGAACAGTTCGCCGAACACCGTCTTGGCCTTGCCAGCATGCTTGACGGCCTTGGCTTCGTCGAGATTGACGGGCTCCCCGACGGCAATCAGCGCAACCATTCCCATGGCGTAGTGCGGCGCGCATTTGATGCCGTAGATGCCTTCCTTGTCGAGCGTGACAACGATCTCCTCGTTGAACTTGCCCTTGAAAGAGGTAACCCCTTCCGGAAGCATGCCCTTGATCGCCTCCGCGTTGTGTCCCTTGTCGGTGGGCACGAAGCGGACCGTGTCGCCCGGCGCGGCGCGGATGAAATCGGGCTCGAAGACCATCGCTCCCTTCTCGCCCTTGTTGAGCATCTTTACCTCGTGCTCGGCGGCGCTGGCGGCGCTGGTGAAGGTGACCGCCGCGCCAAGCGCGAGCATTGAAATCAGCTTTTTCATCGATCTTTCCTTTGTTCTCGGGAGGGTATGTGTTCACTACGACAACGGGCCGCTAAAAGATTTGCGCTTGCTCAAACTGGCGCTAGAAAGCCGCGCGGAGCATCCGCCGGGTGAAGGAATTCCATGGCAAGGCTTGACCGGACACTGATCGCGAGCTTGCCCGCATTTGCGGGGCTGTCGGGTCCCGAACTTGACGCTATCCTCGAAGGCGCTCGTTCGGCACGGCATGCCAGGGACAGCGAGATATTCTCGCAGGACGAGGAAGCAGACCGGTTCTTCCTGCTCCTGTCGGGCCATATCCGTGTGGTCCGGACGTCGGCGCAGGGTCATCAGGTCATTGCACGCTATATCAATGAAGGCGAGTTGTTCGGCATTGCCATCGCGATGGGCAGGACCACCTATCCGGCCAGCGCCGTGGCAGCTGTCGATTGTGTCGTCCTGACCTGGCCCAACAGCGCCTGGCCCGACCTGCAGGCAAAGGTTCCCGCCTTCGGCGCGGTCGCCTACCAGACGATCGGCGCGAGGCTGCAGGATACTCAAGCACGGGTCATGGAAATGACCACCGAACAGGTCGAGCAGCGCATCGCGCGCACGATTTTGCGGCTTGTCCGGCAGTCGGGCCGCAAGGTCACCGACGGGGTCGAGATCGATTTCCCGATCAGCCGGCAGGACATTGCCGAGATGACCGGGACCACGCTCCATACGGTCAGCCGCGTCCTGAGCGCATGGGAGGGCGACGGCATCGTCCGCAGCGGTCGCCGGAAGGTGACGGTAACAGACCCGCACCGTCTGATGCTGATTGCCGAGAGCCGAAAAGGCGACTGAGGCTCAGCCGTTCATCGCCGTCAGAAGTTCGGAGACGAATGCCGTCTCTTCGAGTCCATGCTCCTCGCACGCCTCGGTGACGGTATGAAATCCGCCGATCGGGCAACCGACGCACAGCATGCCGTGACGCATCATCACCCCGACTGTGGCGGGCCAGCGCCGCATGATTTCGTCGACGGGCATGTCGGGGTCCAGGGTAGAAGGCTTCATTGGCAGGCTCCTCTACCAATAGGAAACCCGAACCAGCGCTTTTTACTTTGTTCCCGAGCAAAGAGGCGAATGATGCCCGACCAAGCCTCAGGTTGGCGGCACGTCATGATGGGCCGGGCGGATCACGCGGTCAGCCGGAGCCGATCGTGGGGCTGAAAGATGGGCTGAGCAGCTTCAGATAAAAAACTAAAAAAACAATAACATGACAGAGAACCTGGCGGAGAGGGGGGGATTCGAACCCCCGATACCCTTGCGAGTATGCCGCATTTCGAGTGCGGTGCATTCAACCACTCTGCCACCTCTCCGCGGGGCGTGGTCCGCCGTTTGACGGCGCGGCGCACAGATAGCGAAGGTCGATTGCGGAAACAAGGCCCGCGGCGGCGAAAAACACGCTCCCGGCTTGACTTGGCCAACCCCTTCCGTTAACGACGCGAGGCTTCCGGCGTGGAAAACCTCCGCGCCGTTTGTCGTTTGAACCCGAAACAGACTGAAAAGAAGACGGCCGGGCGGAAAACCGTTTCGTCCAACGAGCCGGTCCGAACAGCGAAAGGCAAGAAATGTTCGCAGTCATCAAAACCGGCGGCAAGCAGTACCGCGTTGCCGCAGACGACCTTCTGAAGGTCGAAAAGGTAACCGGCGAAGCCGGTGACATCGTCGAATTCCCGCATGTCCTCGTCGTCGGCGAAGGCGAAGACGTGACCCTGGGCGCCCCGTTCGTGGATGGCGCCATGGTTGCCGCCGAAGTCGTCGAGCAGGGCCGCGGCAAGAAGGTGATCGCGTTCAAGAAGCGCCGCCGGCAGAATTCGCGCCGCAAGCGCGGCCACCGGCAGCTTCTGACCACGGTGCGCATCTCGGAGATCCTGACCGGCGGTGCCAAGCCGTCGAAGAAGGCGGCGCCGAAGAAGGCTGCCGAGCCGAAGGCGACCGAGGAAAAGCCGGCCGCCAAGAAGCAGCCCGCGCCCAAGAAGGACGAAGCCAAGGCCGAAACGACGGCATCGGCCGCGCCGCTCTTCACCGCGCCGAAGGGCGAGGCCGACGACCTGACCACGATCAAGGGCATCGGCCCGGTCGCCGCCGGCCAGCTGAAGGAGCAGGGCATCACCACCTTCGCCCAGATCGCGGCGCTGTCGGACGACGACGTCGCGCGCATCGACGAGGCGATGCCGTTCAGCGCCGATCAGATCAAGGACTGGCGCGATCAGGCCAAGGAACTGGCCAAGTAGCCTGATCGGGGTTTGAAAACGGACGCGAATGCGTCCATAAGGATTTCGGGCGCCCGCGCGGCGCAAAGGAGTTTAGAGAGATGGCACACAAGAAAGCTGGCGGTTCGTCGCGCAACGGTCGCGATTCCGAATCCAAGCGCCTTGGCGTGAAGAAGTTCGGCGGCGAGCAGGTTCTCGCCGGAAACATCATCGCGCGTCAGCGCGGCACCAAGTGGCATCCGGGCGACAATGTCGGCATGGGCAAGGACCACACGCTGTTTGCGCTCGAGGCCGGTGCGGTTGCGTTCCGCAAGAAAGCCAACGGTCGCACCTATGTGTCGGTAAACCCGACCATGGAAGCCGCGGAGTAGCCGGTTCCGCACCAAAACACCGGCGCCCATCTCGGGTCCCGGTGTCTGGATAGCCAGAAATGAGATCAGGGGAGATGGGCCACCATCTCCCCTTTTTCGTTTCCCGGAGGTCCAGATGCACGTCCTGCTCACCAGCCGCCTGACACTCAGGCCGCCCGCGCTGCCCGATGCCGAAGACATCGCCCTCTGGCTCAACAACTGGAACGTGGCCCGCATGCTCGGTCCGGTGCCGTTTCCCTATTGGGCGGCCGACGCCGAGGACTGGATCGCCGGCCTCGCCGACAGGCCCCACGGCCTGGTCTACACGATCCACCGCGAGCGCCTGATCGGCGTCGTGTCGCTGGAAGGTGACGCGGGCGAGCCTCGGCTCGGCTACTGGCTCGGCGAAGCATGGCATGGCCACGGCTTCATGACGGAAGCGGCGGGAGCACTGATCGCGCACGCCTTCGCGACGCGCGGCATCCACGCCATTTCGTCCTCGGTCTTTGCCGACAATCCAGCATCGATGCGGGTGCAGGAAAAGCTCGGCTTCGTCGTGAGCGGCGCGCGCCAGACGTGGTCGCGCTCACGCCAGGCGCAGGTGCCGACCTGGACGACGCGGCTGACCGCGACGGCCTTCGCCAGAACCATGGAAACTGAACGCAAGGCCGCCGCGTGACGCAGCCCCTGCAAGGAGGACTAACAATGATCGATGACGAAGAAGAGCAGGAAAGTCGCAGCAGGGCCATCGACTGCCCGGTGCTGGTCACCGAGCGGCTGGTGCTGCGTCCGCCGCACCAGGACGATGTGCCGGAACTGGTGGAACTCGCCAATGAGCGCCGCATCGCCGAGATGCTCGGCCGCATGCCGCACCCCTACGGCGAGATGGAGGCGCGCGCCTTCGTAGCCACCACGCGGCGTCGGAACGACGGCTGCACCTACGCCGTCACCAACGCCGACAACGGTGCCTTCATTGGCTGCGCCGGCCTCAACGACACGCCGCGTGGCCTCGAAATCGGCTACTGGATCGGCGGGCCCTATTGGGGCCGGGGTTATGCCACCGAGGCCGCGCACGCTCTGGTCGACTTAGCCTTTCGCGCCACCGCCATCGACACGCTGCACGCCTCCTGCCGCGTCGTCAATTCGGCATCGCGGCGGGTAATCCACAAATGCGGCTTCCAGTATTGCGGCCAGGGCATGCTGAACTCGATCGCCGCCGGCCAAGTACCGGTCGAGCGCTATCAGCTCGACCGCAAGACCTGGGTAAGCCTCAGAACGTGGGCGCAGTCGACGTCCTGACGCGCCGGGTGCGACGCGCCCGCCGCGCTCAATCGCCGAGCAGGCGGCGGGGGCCCTTGCCCGTCTGCGACAGCCGATCCTCCGGGTTGCGCAGCGGGCAATGTTCCGTCGACAGGCATCCGCATCCAATGCAATCGGTCAGCGCATCGCGCAGCCGCGCCAGCCGCGCGATGCGCTCGTCCAGCTTGTTCGCTCATTGCCGCGAGAGCCGTTCCCAATCTTCGGCAAGCGGCGCCCGGTCCTTCGGCAACGCGTCGAGGGCGTCGCGGATTTCCGCCAACGGAATGCCGAGCGACTGACCGAACTGGATGATTCCGACCCGCCGCAGCGTGCCCGGCGGATAGCGCCGCTGATTGCCGGAAGTCCGCCAGCTGCCGATCAAGCCCTTCGTTTCGTAGAAGTGCAGCGCCGACACCGCGACGCCGCTGCGTGCCGAGACCTCACCGACCGACAATTCGCGCCTAGGCGATTTCATTTCTTGACCTCAACTAATGTTGAGGTTGTAGCAGGCTCGCAGTCGCAGTCAACGGAGCCTCACATGGACATCGCCTTCAGCATTCTTCTCATGATTCATCTGGCGTCGCTCGTCGTTGGTGGCGCCACCAACGTCGCCATGCCGCTGATCGGCCGCCGAATGGCGGGGGCTTCGCCCGACACGCTCGCCCGCCTGGGCCCGATCGCGAAGCAGCTTCAGCTCAACGCCCAGATTGCATTGACCCTGCTGGTCCTCACCGGCATCGCCATGCTCTGGCTGCGTTATGACGGCCAGATTGTCGCGCTGGGGCCGTGGTTTATCGCAAAGCTCGCATTCATCGGGGTGATCCTCCTGGCCACGGTTCTCGGCCTCATTCTCAAGCCACAGCAGATCAACCCGAGGATTTTTGGGCTCACGATGCGGTTTGCGCTGATCGGGATCGTCATCTGTTCGGTGATGACGTTCGGCTGAGGTCTCAACCGAACTCCACCCAGACCGGGCGGTGGTCGGAGCCCACAGCCTCCGTGTCAACCCAGGCGCGTTTCACCCTTGCAGCCAGCCCGGCATAGACGAAGACATAGTCGAGGCAGCGCTGTCCGACCGGGTCGTCGAGCCGCTTCGGGTCGAGCCAGGTCACGCGGGCAGCGTGATCCGGATCGCCGATGATTGCCGCGTCAACCGGCAGGCCGCTGCGATGGGTGATGCCGAACTCGACATCCGGAATGCCGGTGATCTCCAGATATTCCGGCGAACCCGGCATCAGGTTGAAATCGCCCATCAGCACAAAATCCTCGGGATGCGGCGGCTCGGGAAAGCCCCGTTCGGAGGTGCCGGACAGCGCGCCGCCCTCGGTGCCATAAGCGAGTGCCCTGGCAACGAGGTATCGTATCTGGCTGATGCGCTCGGCCGGGCTGGTATGGTCGAGATGCACGGAATAGAAGCGCACCGGGCCGAACGGCGTCGCGATCATCGCCTCCAGCGCCCCGCGCTGCAAATTGAGCCGGTCGAAGCTGCGCTGGCGCGGCAGGAGGTGGTTGCGCACGGCCAGGATCGGCGTCTTCGACAGCACCATATTGCCAAACTGGAACATGCGGGTGACCGCACGGCCGCCTTCGACCGCCGAACCTATGTCAGCCTGGAACGGTGCCTCGAAAACCGAAAAGTACTCCGGCAGCAACTCCGCCAGTTCGGCCACCATGTCACGGCCAGAATTGTCCGGATTGTTGCGGGAGACCTCCTGCAGCGCGATGACGTCGGCACCGCGCACCGCCTCCGCGATGCGCGCCAGGTCGTAACGCCCGTCGAGGCCGATGCCGTACTGAATGTTGTAGGTGACACATTTCATCGCGGACGCCTCCCCTGCCCGGCACACCGCCCGCGAAGATTGCGGTGAACCCTCATTTCCGATATCGCTCTCGCGCCCGACAAGGCGGGGCAAACCGCACAAGCAGATAGAACCGCAAGCTGTCAATCCGATGAAATTCCTCGATCAGGCCAAGGTCTACATAAGATCGGGCGACGGCGGCGCCGGATCGGTCTCGTTCCGCCGCGAGAAATATCTCGAATTCGGCGGCCCCGACGGCGGCGACGGCGGCCGGGGCGGCGATGTGTGGGTCGAGGCGGTGGAAGGCCTCAACACGCTGATCGACTACCGCTACCAGCAGCATTTCAAGGCCAAGACCGGCATGCACGGCATGGGCCGCAACCGCACCGGAGCCGGCGGCGCCGACGCCGTCCTGAAGGTGCCGGTCGGGACCCAGGTCTTCGAAGAGGACAATGAGACGCTCATCTGCGACCTGACCGAGGCCGGCCAGCGCTTCAAGCTCGCAGGCGGCGGCAATGGCGGCTTCGGCAACACCCATTTCAAGAGTTCGACCAATCAGGCGCCGCGGCGCGCCAACCCCGGCCTGCCCGGCGAGGAAAAGACCATCTGGCTCAGGCTGAAGCTGATCGCCGATGCCGGGCTGGTCGGCCTGCCGAATGCCGGCAAATCGACATTCCTGGCGACCGTTACCGCGGCCAAGCCGAAAATCGCCGACTATCCGTTCACGACGCTGCATCCGGGCCTCGGTGTGGCGCGGATCGACGCCCGCGAATTCGTCATTGCCGACATTCCGGGCCTGATCGAGGGCGCGCATCAGGGCGCGGGCATCGGCGACCGCTTCCTCGGCCATGTCGAGCGCACCCGCGTCATCCTGCACCTGGTGTCGGCACGCGAGGAGGACGTCGCAGCCGCCTATCTGACCGTGCGCGGAGAGATCGAGGCCTACGGCCACGGCCTGGCGGAAAAACCCGAGATCGTGGTGCTGTCGCAGGCTGATGTCGTGGATGGCGACGAGCGGACGACCAGGCTCGGCGCCCTGCGCGAAGCGGCCGGCCGCGAGCCGCTGACGCTTTCCTCGGCGACCAGGGAAGGTGTGGAAAGGGTGCTGCGCGACCTGATGGCCGTCATCGAACAGGCGCGAGCCGCTGACGCCGGGGCGGACACGGCGCCCGATCCGCGCTGGCGACCGGGAGAAGCGTGATGGCCCTGGGCCCGCTTTCGGCCTATCGCCGCATTGCGGTGAAGGTGGGGTCGGCGCTGCTGGTCGATCGCCAGCAGGGCCTGAAACGCGACTGGCTCGCCTCGCTCTGCGACGACATCGCCACGCTGGCGCGCAAGGACGTCGAGGTCTGTGTCGTTTCCTCCGGCGCCATCGCGCTCGGCCGTTCGATGCTCGGGCTCGGCCGTCGCGCGCTGAAGCTCGAGGAAAGCCAGGCCGCCGCCGCCGTCGGCCAGATCGCGCTGGCCGGCGCCTGGTCGGAGGCGCTCGGGCGGCTGGGCCTGACCTCGGGCCAGGTGCTGGTGACCCTTGGCGACACCGAAGAACGCCGACGTTATCTCAATGCGCGCGCCACGATGTCCACGCTCCTGAAGCTGAAATCGATCCCCGTGATCAACGAGAACGACACGGTGGCGACGTCGGAGATCCGCTACGGCGACAACGACCGGCTGGCGGCGCGCGTGGCCACCATGATGCAGGCCGATCTTCTGGTGCTGCTTTCCGACATTGACGGGCTCTACACCGCGCCGCCGGCGCGCGATCCCGAAGCGCGCTTCATTCCGGTCGTTGAGGCGATCACACCGGAGATCGAGAGCATGGCCGGCGACGCCGCTTCCGAGCTGTCGCGGGGCGGCATGCGCACCAAGCTCGACGCCGGCAAGATCGCGACCCGGGCCGGCACTGCCATGGTCATCGCCGCCGGCACCCGCCTCAATCCGCTGGCCGCCATCGACCGCGGCGAACGCGCGACCTTCTTTCGCCCCTCGGCCAGCCCGGTGCGCGGCTACAAGACCTGGATCGCCGGCCAGCTCGAGCCGGCCGGCCGGCTGACGGTCGATGAAGGGGCGGTCGGTGCGCTGCGTGGCGGCAAGTCGCTGCTGCCGGCTGGCGTGCGTGGCGTCGAAGGGGCATTTTCGCGCGGCGACACGGTTGCCGTCGTCGCGCCCGACGGACGCGAGATCGCGCGCGGGCTGGTTGCCTATGACGCCGCCGATGCCGTAAAGATCGCCGGACTGAAAAGTGCCGACATTGCCGGTGTGCTCGGCTACCAGGCGCGGGCGGCGATGATCCACCGCGACGATCTGGTGGTGACCCCGGAGGCGCCGGCGCAACAGGAGGCCCGCGGGTAGGGCTGCAGCCATGCTCAAGACCAACGACGCCAGCGCGCTCGATATTCACGCCCTGATGCTGGAGATGGGCCGCGACGCCCGCGCCGCGGCGCGTCCGCTGGCCCTGGCGAGCACTGCCCAGAAGGATGCTGCGCTCGAGGCCATGGCCGACGCGCTTGTCGGGGACGAGGCCAGAATTCTTGCCGCCAACGCCATCGACATCGCCAATGGTGAGCAGAACAATCTTTCCGCCGCCTTCATGGACCGGCTGCGCCTCGATCCGGGGCGGATACGGTCCATGGCCGACGGGCTGCGCGCCATCGCGGCGCTGAAGGACCCGGTGGGCGACGTGATCGCCGCCTGGGAGCGGCCGAACGGCCTCAAGATCGAGCGCGTGCGCACCCCCCTGGGCGTCATCGGCGTCATCTTCGAAAGCCGCCCCAACGTAACGGCCGATGCCGGCGCCCTGTGCCTCAAGGCCGGCAACGCCGTGATCCTGCGCGGCGGCTCGGATTCGGCCAATTCCTCGGCGGCGATCCATGCCTGCCTGGCGCGCGGGCTGAAGTCCGCGGGCCTGCCCGAGACGACGATCCAGCTGGTGCCGGTGACCGATCGCGCGGCCGTCGGCGAGATGCTGGCCGGGCTCGATGGTGCCATCGACGTGATCGTGCCGCGCGGCGGCAAGGGCCTGGTCGGCCGCGTGCAGGCCGAGGCCCGCGTACCGGTCTTCGCCCATCTGGAAGGCATCTGCCACCTCTACATCGATCGCTCCGCCGATCTCGACATGGCGCGCGACATAGCCGTTAATGCCAAGATGCGCCGCACCGGCATTTGCGGCGCAGCCGAGACGCTGTTGATCGACCGTGCCGCCGCCGAGACCCATCTGGTGCCGATCATGCAGGCGCTGGCCGACGCCGGCTGCGAAATCCGCGCAGACGGCGCCGCGCGGGCCCATTTCCTGGCGGCGCAGCCCGCAAGCGAGGAAGACTGGTCCACCGAGTATCTCGACGCCATCATCTCGGTGAAGCTGGTCGATGGCATCGAAGCGGCGATCGACCACATCGAGACGCATTCCTCCCACCATACCGAGGCGATCGTGGCCGAGGACGCGCAAGCCGTCGAGCGCTTCTTCAACGAGATCGATTCGGCGATCCTGCTCCACAACGCCTCGACCCAGTTCGCCGATGGCGGCGAGTTCGGCATGGGAGCCGAGATCGGCATTGCCACCGGCAAGATGCACGCGCGCGGACCGGTCGGCGTCGAGCAACTCACTTCGTTCAAATACCGCGTGCGCGGTACCGGCCAGATCCGGCCTTGACCGACACCGCAGGCCAGTACGCGGGCGTCGATGCCCGCTACCTGCGCATGCCCTATGTCGAGCGCGGCATGGCGGTCGGCATCTTCGGCGGTTCCTTCAATCCCCCGCATGCCGGCCATGCGCTGGTGGCCGAAATCACCATTCGCCGGCTGCAGCTCGACCAGCTCTGGTGGCTGGTCACGCCCGGCAACCCGTTGAAGGACGCAGGCGAACTTGCCCCGCTCGCACAGCGCCTTGCTTTGTCGGAGAAGATCACGCCGGACCCGCGCATCAAGGTCACCGCCTTCGAGGCCGCGCATCGCATCCGCTACACCGCGGACACGCTCGAACTGGTCACCTCGCGCAATCGCGGCGTCGACTTCGTCTGGATCATGGGCGCCGACAGCCTGGCAAGCTTCCATCGCTGGCAGCGCTGGCGCGACATCATGGAACTGATGCCGATCGCCGTGGTCGACCGGCCGGGCTCGACCCTGTCCTTCCTGTCGTCGGTAATGGCCAAGGCCTATAGCCGCGCCCGCGTCGACGAGGACGAGGCACCGCTGCTTGCCCGGCTGCGGCCGCCGGCCTGGACCTTCATCCACGGTCCGCGCTCATCGCTTTCCTCGACCGCGCTCAGGCAGGCACGGCGCGACGAAGACTGAAGCGCCCGCCAACCCAAAGGCGCGGCGGCATCCAAGCGGCATGCCGGCGAAGAGCCGTCCACTTCCGGACAGTTTCTGCCGTTTTCGTCGCCTTTCGCGGCCTGCAAAAGCGACATTCTCATCACGTCATGACGCTTGCCACGCCGACCGAAGCGGAACCCGCCGCGATCGTCGAACCGGTGCAATCCGCGCCAGTGATCGCGATCGCCAGCATTATCCTGTCGATGGCGCTGGTGGCGATCGGCAACGGGCTGATGTTTGCCTTCGTGCCGGTCAGGCTGGGCGCCGAAGGCTTTCCGCCGAGCTGGGCCGGCCTGATCCTGACCGGGCTTTCGGCAGGCGGCATGGCCGGCTGTTTCCTCACCGGGCGCATGGTGAGCCGGGTCGGCCACGCACGCGTGTTCATGACCTTTTCGGCGCTGATCATCCTGTCCTGTGTCGTCGTCAGCATTCGGGTCGATCCCTGGCTCTGGATCCCGGCGCGGGCGCTCTACGGCTTCGCCATCTCCGGCCTGTTCATCGTCGCCCAGAGCTGGCTCAACGACGTTGTCGAAAACCACATTCGCGGCCGGGTGACCGCCTTCTTCTACGTGGCTTACGTCGTAGGCCTCGGCGTCGGATCCTATCTGCTCAGCCATATCGACGCCATGACCAACGCCGCGCCGGTAGTGGCGATCGCCTTCGGAGCCCTGTCGATCATTCCGGTGGGGCTGACGCGGCTGCGCACGCCGCCACCGCCGCCCATCGCCACGATCGCCCTGCGCCGCGCCTGGCAGATCTCGCCGGTCGGCCTTGCCGGCATGCTCGCGGTCGGCGGCCTGTCGATGATGGTCGCCGGCTTCGCGCCGATCCACGCCACGGCGATCGGCTTCGGCAAGGATCAGGTCGCACTGCTCCTGTTCGCCATGCCGCTCGGCACCTTGCTGTTCCAGCTGCCGCTCGGCTGGATTTCGGACCGTACCGACCGCCGCTACGTGCTGGTCGCCGCGTCGCTGATCGTGATCGGCGCCGGACTGCTTGCGACGGGCGCGGACGGATCGGTACTGTTGTGGATGATAGCCGTCTACATGGTATGGAGCGGCGCGACGGAATCGATCTACTCGATCGCCAGCGCGCACGCCAACGACCGCGCCGAAAAGGACGATCTCGTGCTCCTGTCGAGCACCATGCTGTTTGCCTGGTCGCTTTCCGGCTTCGTGATACCGGGCGTTGCAACCGCGCTCACCGCATTCACCGGCACCGGCGCCTTCATCTTCATCGCCATAGCGATTGCGGCGGTCTATTGCGCCTTCGTCGTCTGGCGCCTGACCCAGGCACAGGCCGTTCCGGCGGCCGAAAGCGGCGATTTCGCGCCGCTCTCCGCTCAGGCGCCGCCGGCGGCGGAACTGGCCTATCCCTCCGCCGAGGAGCAGGAAGCCGGTGAAGGACGGCCCGCCGGCATGTCTTGAAAGTGTTAAGGGTTAATGCCTATCTTCGGTATGTCGCGTGATTCACGCGGTGCGGTTGTTCTTGTTGCGAAAGGAAAGACACTGAGAACAGCACTGGGCAAGAAGGCTGAGATCATGCCTTCGCCGGCTGGGATGAGCCGAGATGGTCAATCCCACGCCTTGAAAACCGTCCTTGAATCTCTGGAAGACTCCAAGGCCGAAAACATCGTCTCCATCGACATCCAGGGAAAATCGAGCCTCGGCGACTACATGGTCGTTGCGTCGGGCCGCTCGAACCGCCATGTCGGGGCCGTTTCCGATCACCTGATCAAGGCGCTGAAGGATGCCGGCCTGGGCAATGCCCGCGTCGAGGGCCTGGGCAGCGCCGACTGGGTGCTCATCGACGCCGGGGACATCATCGTCCACGTCTTCCGCCCCGAGGTACGCGAGTTCTACAACATCGAAAAGATGTGGCAGGCTCCCGATCTCGAGGACGAAACGGTCCACTAGCCGGCCGTCAGGGCGATGCGGATTGCCGTTCACGCGGTGGGCCGGATGAAAGCCGGCCCCGAACGGGAGCTTGCAGACCGCTACTTCGATCGCTTCAGCAAGGCCGGGCCGCCGCTCGGCCTCGAATGGGCCGGCGTGACCGAGGCGCCGGAAAGCCGTGCCGGCAGCGCCGACGAACGGCGGCGCGAGGAGGCTGCGCGACTGATCACCCATCTCGGCGGCGGGACCGCGCTGGTGCTTCTCGATGAGCGCGGCAATAACCCGGGCTCGCAAGAGTTCGCCGGCTGGCTCGCCAGGTACCGCGACGACGGCCAGCGCTCGGTGATGATCGCCATCGGCGGCCATGACGGCCATGCGCCGGAACTGAGGGGTGACGCTGCGCTGGTGATGTCGCTCGGCGCACTGACCTGGCCGCATCAGCTCGTTCGCATCATGATCGCCGAGCAACTCTATCGCGCCGCCACCATCCTGTCCGGTCACCCCTATCACCGCGCATGAGCCCACGGCCGCGCGTTTTTTTGACAAATTGGCTGCACAGATTGAGATAGCAGTGACTAGTGCGGTGTGCTGATTCTGTTCGCACGACCGTACGCGAATGATCGAACGAGATCGCAGGATGACGCCAAGAGGGGGCCGGCCGGATCGGAGACTGCCGCAGCTTTGCGTCACATTGGCGATCGCGCTGACCGCCGGATTGCCGGCTCTGCCGGCCGCAGCCCAGGACGTCGGCGCCCTGGAGCGCCGGCAGGAGCAGCGCAACAGCGAGTATCAGCAGATCCTGCGTCAGATGACCTTGTCCAATGAGCGCCTCGCCGAACTGCAGGGCGAGGTTGCCTCCATGCGCAAGGACAATGCGGCCGTCACCGCTGCGCTGATCCAGGCCGCCAAGACCGAGCGCAAGCTCACCAACGACATCGCGGAGATCGAGGCGCGGCTGACGGCGCTGAAGGATCAGGAAGAAGCGATCCGCCTTTCGCTCCATGCCCGCCGCGGCGTCCTGGCCGAGGTTCTCGGCGCGTTGCAGCGCATGGGCCTGAACCCGCCACCGGCCATCCTCGTGCGTCCCGAAGATGCGCTGGCCTCGGTGCGCAGCGCGATCGTTCTGGGCGCGGTGGTGCCTGAATTGCGCGCCGAGACGGAAATCCTGCTCGGCGACCTCAGGGAACTCGCCTCGCTGCGCGACGCGATCCAGGCCGAGCGCGAACGCCTGTTTGCCACCGTCCAGGATCAGGCGGCGGAGAAGCAACGCCTGGCGCTGCTTCTGGAAGAGAAGGCTCGCCTCCTGCGCAAGACCGAATCATCGCTCGCCGAGGAACGCGAACAGGCCGCGGCGCTTGCCGCGCGCGCCGGCAGTCTCAAAGAGTTGATCGCCTCGATCGAGACCGAGATCGTGAGCGTGCGCGAGGCGGCCACGGCCGCCCGCCAGGCCGAAGCCGAGCGCGCTCGCCGCGAAGCGGAGGCGGCGGGGCGTCCGGTGCCGGAGGCCAACCGTCTGCAAGCCGGCCTACCCTTTGAAAGCCTTGAAGGAAATGTCTCGCTGCCGGTCGCCGGAGCCGTCGTCAGGCGCTTTGGCGAGGAGGATGGGCTGGGCGGCCACATGGCCGGAGACACGGTTCAAACACAATCCAATTCTATCGTCACAGCGCCTGCCGAAGGCGTGATTTTGTACGCGGGACCCTTCCGATCCTATGGGCAACTCTTGATACTGGATGTTGGCGACGGTTATCATATCGTTCTTGCGGGCATGGGCAGGATCAGCGTGTCGCTCGGGCAGTCGGTCCTCGCCGGAGAACCGGTCGGAGCAATGGGCGAAGCCAGAGTGGCAAGCGCTGCGGCGCTGGGCAGTGCAGGTTCCGGGCCGGAGCTCTACATAGAGTTCCGAAAAGATGGCAAACCCGTCGATCCCGCCCCATGGTGGGCGAAGCGGCGTTCTGGAAGGACTGAAAATGATTCGTAGGTTGTCGCTTCTTCTTGCCGGCGCCCTGATGGGCGCCTCCGCAATGAGCGTCGTATACGGCCCCGCCGGCTCCTCCGCGATCGCGGCAGGGTCGGACACCTACCGCTACCTCGCCGTGTTTGGCGATATCTTCGAGCGCGTGCGGGCCCAGTACGTGACCCCGCCGGAAGATCGCAACCTGGTCGAGAGCGCCATCAACGGCATGCTGGCCTCGCTTGACCCGCATTCCTCCTATCTCAATCCGGACGACGCCAAGGACATGCGCGTCCAGACCAAGGGCGAGTTTGGCGGCCTCGGCATCGAGGTCACGATGGAGAACGAACTCGTCAAGGTCATCACGCCGATCGACGACACGCCCGCCTCGCGCGCCGGGGTGCTGGCCGGCGACCTGATCGCCGAAATCGACGGCGAGGACGTGCGCGGCCTTTCGCTCGCGGATGCGGTCGACAGGATGCGCGGCGGCGTCAACACCCCGATCGAATTGACCATCCTGCGCGAGGGCGCCGTCGAGCCGATCAAGATCACCATCATCCGCGACATCATCAAGGTGAAGGCGGTCAAGTCGCGCGTCGAGGAGGACGTCGGCTACCTGAAGATCACTTCCTTTACCGAGAAGACCTTCGACGACCTTCAGTCGGCGATCACCGGCATCCAGGAAGAGGTGCCCGCCGACAAGCTCAAGGGCTACGTGCTCGATCTGCGGCTCAACCCTGGCGGCCTGCTCGATCAGGCGGTCAGCGTGTCTGATTCCTTCCTCGACCGCGGCGAGATCGTGTCGACCCGCGGGCGTGATCCCAAGGATGTCACCCGCTTCGACGCCCGACCCGGCGATCTGGTCGGCGGCAAGCCGGTGATCGTGCTCGTCAATGGCGGTTCGGCCAGCGCGTCCGAGATCGTAGCCGGCGCGCTGCAGGATCATCGCCGGGCGACGATCCTCGGCACCCGCTCGTTCGGCAAGGGCTCGGTGCAGACGATCATTCCGCTGGCCGAGAATGGCGCCCTGCGGCTGACGACGGCGCTTTATTACACGCCCGCAGGCAAGTCGATCCAGGGCAAGGGCATTTCGCCCGACATCCGTGTCGAGCAGCCGCTGCCCGACGAACTGCTGGGCCGCGACGTGACCCGCGGTGAATCGGAGCTGCGTGGCCACATCAAGGGCGACGAGGAAAGCGACGAGGGTTCGGGTTCGGCCGCCTATGTGCCGCCGGAGCCCAAGGACGACGTCCAGCTGGCCTATGCTCTCGACCTGCTGCGCGGCGTGAAGACCGATCCGGCCTTCCCGCCCAATCCGGACCAGGCCGTCCTCAACCAGTAGCCAGTAGGGGCCCGCGCATTTCGATGCGCGGGCCGTCTCTCCCGGTTTCGCGTTTCGACCGGATCGCATGTCATTCTGGAGAGGCTCTCAGCTTGCCACTCGACAAGCAGATCGAACGCCCGCTCGGACAGGACCGGCCCGCGCGCGAAGTAGCGCCGCGGGCGGCGGGTATGTTGCCGGGCCCCGGGCGCGTCGGCGGCGTCCTGCTTGCCGGCGCCGTGCTGGCCGCAGGCGGCGTGATCGCACTCCAGCCCGCCCCGTGGCGCCAGCCCGAGCCTGAAGTCGCCTCGACGCCGGCAGACCAGCCGGCGCCCCAGCCCAAGGAACTAGCGACGAACACGGAGCCGCCGGAACGGACTGCGCCGGCAGCGCCGTCGATCATTCGCGTGCCGGACGAGGATTCGAGCCAGAACGTGATCGTCATCCGCGATCCGTCGGCGCTCGGCCAGGACCTGCGGGTGGCCCACCTGCCCGACCGCGCCCTGCTCGAACAGTCCGCGCACGGTCCGCTGCCGATCAGGGGTGCCGACGGGCGCCGCCCGGTCGATGTCTATGCGCGTCCCTGGTCCGGCGCGCGCGGCGCGCGGGTCGCGATCGTCATCGGCGGGCTGGCGCTGTCGCAGACCGGCACCCAGGCCGCGATCGACAAGCTGCCGCCAGAGGTGACGCTGGCCTTCTCGCCGCAAGGCAACTCGATCGGCCGCTGGATGCAGGCGGCGCGCAGGCAAGGGCACGAGCTCTTGATGCAACTGCCGCTGGAACCCTTCGACTACCCGAACATCAATCCCGGCCGCAGCACGCTCACCACGCAGGCGACAGCCGGGCAGAACATCGACAATCTGCACTTCGTCCTGGCGCGCACCACCAACTATGTCGGGGTGATGAATTATATGGGCGCGCGATTCACGGCCGATCGCGACTCCTTTGCGCCGGTGATGCGCGAACTCGGCGCACGCGGCCTGCTTTATCTCGACGACGGCACCTCGGCGCGCAGCCTGGCCAATGACCTCGCCACGGCAAGCAGGGTTCCCTACGCGCAAGGCGATACGCCGATCGACCAAGAGCGCGAGCGTGGCAAGATCCTTGAAAAGCTCGACGAGCTGGAGCGCACCGCCCGCGCCCGCGGCTTTGCGCTCGGCACCGGCTCGGCCTTCGATGTCACCATCGATGCGGTGACGTCGTGGGTTGCCGAGGCCAAGAGGCGCGGCATCGAGATCGTCCCGGTCTCCGCCCTTGCCAACGATCCCGAGAAGGAATGACGCATTGGGCGACAAGACCCGTCTGGTGGACCCTCAAACCCTGCCATACCGGCCTTGCGTCGGCATCATGGTGCTGAACCGCGACGGGCTGGTCTGGGCCGGCCGTCGCATCCACGAAACCGACAGCGAGATGAGCGGTTCGCAAAAGCTCTGGCAAATGCCGCAAGGCGGCATCGACAAGGGCGAGGAACCGTTGCCAGCCGCCCGCCGCGAGCTCTACGAAGAAACCGGCATCAAGACGGTTTCGCTCGTCGCCGAGGCGCCGCGCTGGATCAACTACGACCTGCCGGCACACCTTGTCGGCATCGCGCTCAAGGGCAAGTTTCGCGGCCAAACCCAGAAATGGTTTGCCTTCCGCTTCGAGGGCGACGACGACGAAATCCGCATCAACCCGCCGCCCGGGGGCCACGAGGCCGAGTTCGACGCCTGGGCCTGGAAGCCGATGCGCGACCTGCCGAACCTCGTGGTGCCGTTCAAGCGCAGCGTCTACGACGAGGTGCTGGCCGCCTTCGCGCACCTCGCCTGACGGTGCGGCTTTTCGTCGTCTGGATGCTGGCCGTTGCCTAGGCGCCGGCCAGTTCGTCGATGATCGGGCACTCCGGCCGCTCGTCGCCATGGCAATGGGCGACGAGATGGCTCAGCGCGTCGCGTAGCCCTTTCAGCTCTGCGATCTTGCGATCAATCTCGGTGAGCTTGGCTTTCGCGATAGTCTTGACGTCGGCGCTTTCGCGCTCGCGGTCATTGTAGAGCGACAGCAATTGCCGACATTCGGCGACCGAGAAGCCGAGCCCGCGTGCCCTTTGCAGAAAGCGCAGCCTGTGCACGTCCGACGTCGAATAGTCGCGATAGCCATTGCCGGACCGGTCCGGCTTCAGAAGCCCGATATCCTCGTAGTAGCGGATCGTCTTCGCCGGCAGGCCCGAGCGTTCGGCCGCATGTCCGATGTTCATGTCATCACCCTTCCGTTTGGCCGGAAACTTTCCAGACACCTGTGCTGTTCATTTCAACGAGAGCGTCCTTAGCCGCAGCGCGTTGCCGATGACGGACACCGAAGAGAGGCTCATGGCGGCGGCCGCGATCATCGGCGACAACAGCGTGCCGAAGACCGGGTAGAGCACGCCCGCCGCCACCGGCACGCCAAGCGCGTTGTAGGCGAAGGCGAAGAAAAGGTTCTGGCGGATGTTTCGGATGGTGGCTTGCGCCAGGGTACGGGCGCGCACGATGCCGGTCAGATCGCCCTTGACCAGCGTGATGCCTGCACTCTCCATCGCCACGTCGGCGCCCGTGCCCATTGCAATGCCGACATCGGCGGCGGCCAGCGCCGGCGCATCATTGACGCCGTCGCCGGCGACCGCGACTCTGGCGCCGCCGGCGCGCAGTTCCTCGACCAGCCGCTGCTTGTCCTCGGGCAGCATTCCGGCCCGAACGTCATCGATGCCGAGTTTCCCGGCTACAGCTTGCGCCGTGCGTTCGTTGTCGCCGGTCGCCATGATGATCCTGAGGCCGCTTTCATGCAGGTCGCGAATGGCGTCCGCCGTGGTCGCCTTGATCGGATCGGCGACGGCGAGGAGGCCGGCCGCTCGACCATTGATAGCAACGAACATCGCCGTCTTGCCTTCGCCAGCGAGCGCATCGGCCTTTTCGGCCAGCGCACCGACGTCGATCCCGAGGTCGTCCATCATCGCCCGGTTGCCGAGCGCGACCTCGCGACCGTCGACCTTGCCGCGCACGCCCTTGCCCGTCACCGCGTCGAAATCGGTTGCCTGTTTCAGGTCGATGTTGCGCTCCGTGGCGCCGGCCACGATCGCTTCGGCCAACGGATGTTCCGACCCTTTTTCCAGGCTTCCTGCACGCACGAGGACATCGTCCTCGGAAAAACCTTCGGCAGTGGCCACGTCGGTGAGCTTCGGCCGGCCTTCGGTCAGGGTCCCGGTCTTGTCGACGATCAGCGTGTCTACGCTGGCGAAGCGCTCGAGCGCTTCCGCATCCCTGATCAGCACGCCGGCCTGCGCGCCCCTGCCCGTCGCCGTCATGATCGACATCGGCGTTGCCAGCCCCAGGGCGCATGGGCAGGCGATGATCAGCACCGAGACCGCCGAGACGATGGCGAAGATCATTGAGGGCGAAGGGCCAAAGAGGGCCCAGACGACAAAGGCCGCGATCGCGACCAGCACGACCGTGGGGACGAAATAGAACGACACGCGATCGGCCAGCCCCTGGATCGGCGCGCGCGAACGCTGCGCCTTGGCGACCATCTCGACGATCCGCGACAGCATGGTTTCGGCGCCGACCTTGTCGGCAGTGATCACGAGGGTGCCGTTCTTGTTGAGCGTTCCGCCGGTAACCGTGTCGCCCTCCACCTTCTCCACCGGTACCGGCTCGCCGGTGATCATCGATTCATCGACCGAGGAGCGGCCCTCGGCCACGGTGCCGTCGACCGGCACGCCGTCGCCCGGCCGTACGCGTAGCCGGTCGCCTGCGACCACTTCGTCGAGCGGCACGTCGCTTTCCGTACCATCGTCTGCGATGCGTCGCGCCGTCTTCGGCGACAGGTCGAGCAGGGCGCGGATTGCCGAGCCCGTGCGTTCGCGCGCCTTGAGTTCCAGCACCTGGCCGACGAAGACCAGCGCGACGATGACCGCGGAGGCCTCGAAATAGACCGGCACCGCGCCGCCATGGCCGCGGAACTGGTGCGGAAAGATGCCGGGGAAAAGGGTGGCGACGACACTGTGGAGATAGGCGGTGCCGACCCCGATCGCGATCAGCGTCCACATGTTGGGGCTGCGGTTCTCGATCGACTGCCAGCCGCGCTCGAAGAACGGTATCGCCGCCCACAGGACCACAGGCGTCGCCAGCGCCAGTTCGGCCCAGACGGCAACCCGCTCGCCAAGCCAGTCGCGGACCGGCAAGCCGACCATCGGTCCCATGGCGATGACGAGCAGCGGCAGCGCCAGTCCGGCGCTGACCCACAGCCTGCGCGTGAAGTCGACCAGTTCCGGGTTCGGTCCCTCCTCGCCGGTGGGCACGCCCATCGGTTCCAGCGCCATGCCGCATTTGGGACAGGAGCCGGGCGCGTCACGCACGATCTCCGGATGCATCGGACAGGTGTATTGCGTACCGGCAGGCATTGGCTCGGGCGCCGGCCGGTCGCCGAGATAGCTTTCCGGATCGGCCTCGAACTTCTGCTTGCAGCGTGCGGAGCAGAAATAGAAACCCTCGCCGGCATGGCGACAAAAATGCTCCGCGCTCGCGCGGTCGACCTTCATGCCGCAGACCGGGTCGGTTGCCTCGACGAAGGCTTCGGGCGACTTTTTGAACTTCGCTTGGCAACCGGTGCTGCAGAAATGGAAAACATGGCCGTCATGCTCGACGCTCGGCTTGCCGGCCGAGGGATCGACGGTCATGCCGCAAACGGGGTCGCGGACCACCTTTCCGGCTTCCGGCCCGGTGTGATCGGCGCAGCACGCCGCCCCTGTATGTTGGTGGCTGTGGGTGTCGTGGGCCATCTGTGGTCGTGCTCCGTCGGGAGAGAAAATTCTTCAGGCCAAACACAGATAGACCTTCCAGTCACTGGAAGATCAACAGCTTTTTTTTAGAGCGTCGAAACCGGCTCCGGCTTACCGCCTGACGACCCCACAGGCGATGCGGTCGCCGGCGTCGCCGGAAGGCTGGCTCGCGTAGTCGTCGGGGTCGGAGTGCACGATCACGGCAGTCCCGTCGCCGTCCAGCAAAGGATGCGCACCGTCTTCCAGCGAGACACGGTCGGTGAAGAACTCGACCTTGAGCACGCCGTTTTCAGCGACATAGACATTGGGCAGATCACCGGGATGAGGGCCATGCTCGGCATTGATGCCATGCGCGCGGTCGCCCGCGATGTGCCCGCCCGCCGATTTGAAGCCGTCCCCGACGGTGCATTGTCCGGTCTCGTGAAGGTGAAGCCCGTGCGGACCGGGCGGAAGTCCGATCATCTCGACAATGATGCGCAGCGTTCCTGAACGCGTCGTCTCGAAGCTGACCGTGCCGGCCTCGGCTTCGGCCGGATCGATCATGTTTGCCGCCGCCGTGGGACCCTGGGCATGGGCCACGGACATTCCGGAGGCAAAAAGTATCGCGCCGATGACGATTTTCATGAGTTCCAACCTTGTCCCGATTGCAACCGGACAACGGTCTTCGGCTGCCTATCGTTCCGTCAACAAAAAAGCCGGGCTGTGCGCCCGGCTTCCGCATTCCCGAAACGTACCGTTCCTTCACGCCGGCAGGATCGCGCCTTCGAGCGTGGTGAGTTGCCCCAGATAGGCTTCGGCCTTGGTCTTCGCGGCCTCATCCTTGGCGTCGGCGACGTCCTCGCGCGCGTCCTGGATGCGGCGGGCGAGTTCCTCGCGGTCGATTTCGTCGACTCGGGTCGCCGATTCGGCGAGCAGCGTGCAGGATTCCGGCAGGATGTCGGCAAACCCGCCGAAAACGACATAGCGGTCGGATTTGCCGGACGCCGTCTTCACCGTGACCACGCCCGGCTTGACCGTGGTCATCACCGGGGCGTGTTTCGCCATCACCGTCATCTCGCCCTCGGCACCGGGCACGATGACCGATTCGACCTCCTCGGAAACAAGGAGCCGCTCGGGCGAGACGAGTTCGAACTTGAAGGATTCAGCCATGGCTAAAGCTCTTTTCCCAGATACTCTGCGCTCTTGTCCGGCCGAAACTCCAAAATGGGCGCGTCCGGGTCATTTTCTTCGGTTACTCGAACCGGCTTCCCCACCGTTGCGGCCAACCAGAAACAGAACTCCTTCAGCTGATCCAGAGCAGGTTGGCCAGATATGTCTGTCGGTACGAAGTCCAATTCGATCTCGCCATCGGTCCAGAAATGACATTTCAGTCCCTTGTCCAGGACATCAACAATCATCGCATGGGCGATGTCGTGGTCAACCTCCGCTGTGCTCCCAGGTAAGATACCAAGTTCGCCGTTGCGGTAGCAGCAATACGTCCAAGATCCGTTGGCCATGGCCTGAAGGAACCTGTCCCAGTCCACAACCGAGCTGCCCGGCACAATAATGTCGCGCAGCCCGCCATCCCAGGCGAAATGTTTAGCGACTTCCGCCCAAAGCACCAACGGGTCAGGCGGCCTCGGCGGCCAGCTTCTTGCCCTGCTCGACGGCTTCCTCGATCGAGCCGACCATGTAGAAGGCAGCTTCCGGCAGGTGGTCGTATTCGCCGTCGCACAGACCCTTGAAGCTCTTGATGGTGTCGGCGAGGTCGACGAACTTGCCCGACTTGCCGGTGAACACTTCGGCCACGAAGAACGGCTGCGACAGGAAGCGCTCGATCTTGCGGGCGCGGGCCACCGTCAGCTTGTCCTCTTCCGAAAGCTCGTCCATGCCCAGGATGGCGATGATGTCCTGCAGCGACTTGTAGCGCTGGAGGATCTCCTGCACCCGGCGTGCGACTTCGTAATGCTCGTCGCCGACGATGCGCGGGTCGAGCATGCGCGAGGTCGAATCGAGCGGATCGACGGCCGGGTAGATACCCTTTTCCGAAATCGCGCGCGACAGCACCGTGGTGGCGTCGAGGTGGGCGAACGACGTCGCCGGCGCAGGGTCGGTCAGGTCGTCGGCCGGAACGTAGATCGCCTGAACCGACGTGATCGAGCCCTTCTGGGTGGTGGTGATGCGCTCCTGAAGGGCACCCATGTCGGTGGCGAGCGTCGGCTGATAGCCGACGGCCGAAGGAATGCGGCCGAGCAGCGCCGACACTTCCGAGCCCGCCTGGGTGAAGCGGAAGATGTTGTCGACGAAGAACAGCACGTCCTGGCCCTGGTCGCGGAAATGTTCGGCGACGGTGAGGCCGGTCAGGCCGACACGGGCGCGGGCGCCGGGCGGCTCGTTCATCTGGCCGAACACCAGGGCGCATTTGGAGCCTTCGGTCGAACCGTTGTTCTTGTGCGGGTCCTTGTTCACGCCGGACTCGATCATCTCGTGATAGAGGTCGTTGCCCTCGCGCGTGCGCTCGCCGACGCCGGCGAACACCGAATAGCCGCCATGCGCCTTGGCGACGTTGTTGATGAGTTCCTGGATCAGAACGGTCTTGCCGACGCCGGCGCCGCCGAACAGGCCGATCTTGCCGCCCTTGGCGTAGGGCGCCAGAAGGTCGACGACCTTGATGCCGGTCACCAGGATTTCGGCCTCCGTCGACTGGTCGACATATTCGGGTGCCGGCTGGTGGATGGCGCGGGTGCCTTCGCCCTTGACCGGGCCAGCCTCGTCGATGGCCTCGCCGACCACGTTCATGATGCGGCCGAGCGTGGCGTCGCCGACCGGAACCGCGATCGGGTTGCCGGTGTCGCGCACTTCCTGGCCGCGCACCAGGCCCTCGGTGGTGTCCATGGCGATGCAGCGCACGGTGTTCTCGCCGAGATGCTGGGCGACCTCGAGCACCAGGCGCATGCCCTGATTGTCGGCCTCGAGCGCGTTGAGGATGGGCGGCAGATCGCCTTCGAACGAAACGTCGACGACGGCGCCGATCACCTGACGCACCTGACCGGTCGCACCGCTCGCCTTGCGCGGCGCGGACGTCTTGCTGGCCGCGGCGGGCTTGGCCGCCGGCTTCTTCGCCGCGGCGGGCTTGGCCGCCGCCTTGGAGGCGGATGCGGCCGTCGTCTTCTTGGGGGTCGCTGCTTTCGCCATCGTCGTGTGCCTCTTCGTCCTTGTGTTCCTGCCGCCGGTGCGCTGTCCGCTTTCCGGAGGCCTAGAGCGCTTCCGCGCCCGAAATGATCTCGATCAGTTCCTTGGTGATCTGCGCCTGGCGCTGACGGTTGTAGGTGATCGTCAGCTTGTTGATCATGTCACCGGCATTCCGCGTCGCGTTGTCCATGGCGCTCATCTTGGCGCCCATCTCGCCGGCCGCGTTCTCAAGCAGCGCCGAGAATATCTGAACGGCGATGTTGCGCGGGATGAGGTCGTCGAGAAGCTCGGCCGCCTCCGGCTCGTATTCGTAGACGGCGCCACCATCGGCCTTGTCGTCGGCTGCCGCCGCCGGCTTGGCCGGGATGATCTGCTGCGCGGTCGGGATCTGGCTGATGACCGACTTGAACTGCGAATAAAACAGCGTGCAGATGTCGAACTCGCCCGCCTCGAACATGCCGATCACCTTCCTGGCGACCGCGTCGGCGTGTTCGAAGCCGATCTTCTTGGCTTCGCGAAGGTCAACCCGGTCGATGATCAGCTTCGCGTAGTCGCGGCGCAGGATATCGAAACCCTTCTTGCCGACGCAGATGATCTTGACCGTCTTGCCCTCGTTGAGGAGCTTGCGCACATGCTCGCGCGCCAGGCGCGATATCTGCGAGTTGAAGGAGCCGCACAGGCCGCGCTCGGCCGTGCAAACCACGAGCAGATGCGTCTCGTCCTTGCCGGTCCCGGTCATCAGGGGCGGCGCATCGGTGCCCGACACCGCATTGGAGATATTGGCGAGAACGGTGGCCATGCGCTCCGAATAGGGCCGCGCGGCTTCCGCAGCTTCCTGGGCGCGACGCAGCTTCGCCGCGGCGACCATCTGCATCGCCTTGGTGATCTTCTGCGTCGCCTTCACCGAGGCGATGCGGTTGCGGAGGTCCTTGAGTGACGCCATGACGTTGTTCCGTCAGCCTCAGGCGAAGTTCTTGGCGAAGGCGTCGATCTCGGCTTTCAGCTTGTCGCGCAGGTCGTCCGACAGCGCCTTCTCCTTGCGGATCGCCTCCAGCACGCTCTTGCCTTCGGTGCGAAGATGCGTGAGCAGCCCCTGTTCGAAGCGGCCGACATTCGCCAGGGCGAGCTTGTCGAGATAGCCGTTGACGCCGGCGAAGATCACCGCGACCTGCTCCTCGGTCTTGAGCGGCGAGAACTGCGGCTGCTTCAGAAGCTCGGTCAGGCGCGCACCACGATTGAGCAGGCGCTGCGTCGCCGCGTCGAGGTCGGAGCCAAACTGTGCGAAGGCGGCCATTTCGCGATACTGGGCAAGCTCGCCCTTGATCGAGCCGGCGACCTGCTTCATCGCCTTGACCTGCGCCGACGATCCGACACGCGACACCGACAGGCCGACGTTCACGGCCGGGCGGATGCCCTGGAAGAACAGGTTGGTCTCGAGGAAGATCTGGCCGTCGGTGATCGAGATCACGTTGGTCGGGATGTAGGCCGAAACGTCGTTCGCCTGGGTTTCGATGACCGGCAGCGCGGTGAGCGAACCCGAACCGTTGTCGTCGTTCATCTTGGCGGCGCGCTCGAGCAGGCGCGAATGCAGGTAGAAGACGTCGCCCGGATAGGCTTCGCGGCCGGGCGGACGGCGCAGGAGCAGCGACATCTGGCGGTAGGCGACGGCCTGCTTGGAAAGATCGTCATAGGCGATCACGGCATGCTTGCCGTTGTCGCGGAAATATTCGCCCATGGCGCAGCCGGCGAACGGCGCCAGGAACTGCATCGGCGCCGGGTCGGAGGCGGTCGCCGCGATCACCACGGAATATTCGAGCGCACCGCGCTCCTCGAGCACCTTGACGAACTGCGCCACGGTCGAGCGCTTCTGGCCGACAGCGACGTAGACGCAATAGAGCTTGAGGCTTTCGTCGTCGCCGTCATTGAGCGGCTTCTGGTTGAGGAAGGTGTCGAGCACGATCGCGGTCTTGCCGGTCTGGCGGTCGCCGATGATCAGCTCACGCTGGCCGCGGCCGATCGGGATCAGCGCGTCGATCGCCTTGAGGCCGGTCGACATCGGCTCATGAACCGACTTGCGCGGAATGATGCCGGGCGCCTTGACGTCGACGCGGCGGCGTTCGGCAGCCTCGATCGGGCCCTTGCCGTCGATCGGGTTGCCGAGTGCATCGACGACGCGGCCGAGCAGGCCGGGACCGACCGGCACGTCGACGATGGCGCCGGTCCGCTTGACGGTGTCACCTTCCTTGATGTCGCGGTCGTTGCCGAAGATGACGACGCCGACATTGTCGCTTTCGAGGTTCAGCGCCATGCCGCGGATGCCACCGGGGAACTCGACCATCTCGCCAGCCTGGACATTGTCGAGGCCGTAGACGCGCGCAATGCCGTCACCGACGGAGAGAACCTGACCAACCTCTGAGACTTCGGCTTCCTTGCCGAAATTCTTGATCTGGTCCTTCAGAATTGCGGAGATTTCCGCGGCCCGGATATCCATCAGCCGACCTCTTTCAGTGCAAGCTTGAGCGAATTGAGTTTTGTCTTGAGCGACGTGTCGATCTGGCGCGAACCAATCCTGACGATGAGACCGCCGAGCAAGGAGGGATCGACGGTCAGGTTGATGGCGACATCCTTGCCGGCCACACCCTTGAGCGTCGCTTCGAGTTCCTTGCGCTGCGCGGCCGTCAGGTCGTGCGCGGACGTTACCTCGGCGGCGATCTCGCCGCGCTGCTCGGCAGCGATGCGGCGGAAGGCCTTGATGATGCCGGGGATGGCGAAGAGCCGGCGGTTCCGGGCAACGACGCGCAGAAAATTGGCGACGAGGCCCGTCAGCCCGGCCTTGGCGACGATGGCCGACATCGCCTTGAACTGGTCGTCCGCCGAAAAGACCGGGCTGGTGATCAGCCGCTGCAGATCGTCGCTGTCGGCGAGCATCGCCTCGAAACCGGTAAGGTCGTTCTCCACCTGCTCGACCGACTTGGCCTCGAGCGCCAGGTCGAAAAGCGATCCGGCATAGCGCTCGGCGACATCGGAAACGGGTGAAGTAGACTGTGCCACGAACGGTCTTCTCTTCCTGGGAAGGCCGCAAGATTTCTGCGCAAGCGGACGATGCCGGCTAAATCTTTGACCTTATTGATTAATTCCAACCACGAAGGCGGTCACGCCGCATCCCCCGGCCGAAAGTCGCTTGCCGTCTAGCACACGCTTCCGGGACTCGCAACAACCCGCAACGTCAGCCTTCCCGGCACTTTTGTCGCATCCGTGCGCACTTTGCGACAGCGCCTCGCCGGCTAGGGCACGAATCCGAAAACGAAGGCCAGCGGCAGGCCGGCCAGCACCAGTTCGACGATCAGGCTGAACCAGTTGTAGAGCGTATTGCCCTTGTCGGACAGGATCGAGATCAGCCGCCCGAACGCGGTCAGCAGCCAGGAAACGCCGAGCGTCATGTAGATGAGCGGCTGTGCCAGCAGGATCGCGCAGATGCCGACGCCGAGATAGAAGCCGGACATCGTCGCGCGTGGCTCCGAAAGGGCTTCGGGATGTGCCGCGGTCGTCTCCAGACGCAAGATCCGCAGCGACAGGCGCGGCGCGAACAGCAACACCAGCCCGATCAGGACGGTGACGATCGCCGAACTCCAGGCGAGCCACTCACCCTGGCTGACCGGCATCGGAAAAGCGAAATCCACGGCATCCCCTCCACATCGAATCGTGCGAGAGGATAGCCGCTGCGTCGCAAGCTGTCGCGTTGCCTATGTTCCGGCAAACAGTCGCGACAACTGAAAACACAAACGGAGGACGACGATCCATGAAACCGAGGCTGAACGTGATCACCATCGGCGTCGACGATCTGGAGAAGTCGCTGCGCTTCTATCGCGACGGCATGGGATTGAAGACTGACGGCATCGTTGGCGCCGAGTTCGAGCATGGCGAGGTGGTGTTCATCGACCTCGGCCCGAGCCTCAGGCTCGCCCTCTTCCCGCGCAAGAGCATTGCGCATGACGCGGGCATCGATATCTCCTCTGCGAGCCCGACCGAATTCACCCTGGGCCACAATACCGCCAGCGCAGCGGAGGTCGACGCGGTCATGAAACAGGCCGAGGCCGCCGGCGCCAGGATCGTGAAGCCGGCACAAGAAACCTTCTGGGGCGGCTATGCCGGCTATTTCGCCGACCCCGACGGCCATCTCTGGGAGGCTGTCTACAATCCCGATCTGGTACCCGATGACTAAGCGAATCGGCCCGGCGTGCGATCGCGTTCTCTCACATAGAGCGGTTCATCGTTTCACGGAATCGTCGAACGGCTCTGACCGCTCGTTTCTGCGCAATTCCGGACGGAAAACCGGTTTCCACTTTTCCTGGAATTGCTCTTAGGCGCCGCAATCGCCCTCGAACGCCACCGTCTCCTCCCCGTAAGGTCCGCTGACGGCGATGGAGCCGGCGTAGCCGGTTGACTCGTACCCTTCCTCGCCCGCCTTCATGGTGACGACAACGTCGTGCGGCGCCTCGCCGAGGCTGCGGTAGTGCCGTGTCTCGCCCGCTGGCGTTTCCTCGCGCGAGACGAGCTCGAGTTGGCGCAACTGGTGACCGATCGCGGCGAACCCGGTTTCGGCATAAGGCTCGTGCAAGCCGTCCTTCTGTGTGAAGAACACAAAGCGCCAGCTTTCCGGATCGTTGAAATCGAAGCGATGGCCCAGGCGCCAGAAGGTGCAATAGCTGTCGATATAGGGCCAGTGAATGTCGGTGATCACGCTGGGCTGCGCCATGGCGGACATTGTCGTCAGCAACGCGGCCGCCGACGTTGCAAGGAAACGCGTCATGAAATCCCCTCCCGAAACATCGGCAAGCGTGACAGAAGCTGGGAGCAATTCAAGCCGCACCCGCGGCAGCGGCGACGTCCGGACCGATTTCCGCAGGCCTCAGCGGTCATCCGCCGCCGGAAAGCCCGGCCGCGCCCGTGTCTCCGCCGGTGTCAGATGCTCGATCACCTGCACCTCGTCATCGAGTTCGATGCCGGGGTAGTGTTCGCGCATGCCGGCGAGCATGACCTGATCGGGCCATTCGTCCTGCCGTCCCACGAAAGCGGCCGCGTTGCGGAGCGGCATGGAGGTGATGCGCGTCACCCAGACGACCACCGTTCGGTCCGGATCGCCGGCGCAGACGTAGCACATGTAACCAGGGACGATCGGCGGCTCGCGCCAGCGTATGGTCGAGCGCTTGTCGCCGTTTTCGACCAGCGGGAACAGTCGCGGCACGACCTCGAGCCGTTGCATGGGCTCTTCCTCGTTCGAACTCAAAGAAAGCTCTGCGGATCGATGTCGACCTGCACCCGCACCGAGCCGCGCGGCCTGGGGGCGGCCGCAAGCATGGCGCGCGCAAAAGACTGCAGATCGGCGCGCTTGCCACCATGGACAAGCAGCCGGAACCGGTAACGCCCCCCGATCAAAGCCAGTGGCGCCTCGGCGGGCCCCAACACCTGGATGTCGGCATTGGCGGGTGCTGCACGGCGGAGCGCCCTGGCGTGGCCTTCGGCCTCGCCGCGTGACACTGCGCTGACGATGATCCCGGCCAGCCGGCCGAAGGGCGGCAGGCCGGCGCGTTCGCGCTCGGCGGTTTCGCGCTCGTAGAAGGCTTCCGCGTCGCCGGAAACGATCGCCCGCATCACCGGGTGCTCTGGCTGGTAGGTCTGCAGCAGGCCGCGGCTTTTCTTGCCGGTCCGCCCGGCCCGGCCGGTGACCTGCGACAGGAGCTGGAAGGTGCGCTCGGCGGCGCGCGGATCGCCATTGGCGAGCCCCAGATCGGCATCGACGACGCCGACGAGCGTCATGTTGGGAAAGTTGTGCCCCTTGGCGACCAGTTGCGTGCCGATGACGATGTCGGCCTCGCCCTTGGCAATCGCTTCGAGCTCGAGCCTAAGCCGCCGCACGCCGCCAAGCAGGTCGGAGGAAAGCACGATCGAACGCGCGTCGGGAAAATGCGCGACCACCTCCTCGGCGATGCGCTCCACGCCTGGACCGCAGGCGACCAGATGGTCGAGCGCGCCGCATGAGGGGCAGGCCTCGGGACGCGGCTCGGCATGGCCGCACTGATGGCAGACAATCTGGCCGCGAAACCGATGCTCGACCAGCCAGCTCGAACAGTCCGGGCATTGGAAGCGGTGGCCGCAGACGCGGCACAAGGTCAAAGGCGCGTAGCCGCGACGGTTGAGAAAGAGCAGCGCCTGCTCGCCACGATCGAGTGTCTTTGCCACCGCCTCGATCAGGAGCGGCGACAGGAACCCCCCACGCACCGGCGGCGCCTTGCGCATGTCGATGGTCGCGAGTTCCGGCAGCGAGGCATCGGCGAAACGCGCCGGCAGCAGCACGCGTCCATAGCGGTCCTGAAGAGCGTTGACGCGGCTTTCAAGCGATGGGGTCGCCGAAGCAAGAATCACCGGGAAGCCGCCGATATGGCCGCGCACCACGGCCATGTCGCGCGCATTGTAGCAGACGCGTTCCTCCTGCTTGTAGGAGGGATCGTGTTCCTCGTCGACGACGATCAGGCCGAGATCGGCAAATGGCAGGAACAGCGCCGAGCGGGCGCCGGCCACCACCTTGACGCTCCTTTCGGCGACCTGCCGCCAGACACGCTCGCGCATGCGCGGGGCGACGTCGGAGTGCCATTCGGCCGGCTTGGTTCCGAACCGGTCCTGGAAACGCTCCAGGAAGGCGTGGGTGAGCGCGATCTCGGGTAAGAGGATGAGCACCTGCCGCCCCTTGTCGAGCGCTGCCGCCACCGCCTCGAAATAGGCTTCCGTCTTGCCGGAGCCGGTGACACCGTCGATCAGCGTCACTGAAAAGCCGCCGGCCTCGACGCGCTCCCGCATGGTGCGCGCGGCCGCGCTCTGGTCGGGGGTGAGTTCGGGAACGGCAAAGCCGGTATCGGGCTCGGCGACCACCGGACGCGGTGGCAGAAGCACGTCCTCGAAGACCCCTTGTGCCTTCAGCCCGTCGATGACCGTGGACGAAACACCCGCTGCACGCGCCAGCCCCGGGCGCGTCCAGGCCGCGCCGGGCTCGGCGAGTTCGAGCACGCGATGGCGGGCCGCCGTCATGCGGTCGGGCCGCAGCTCGGTACGGACTATTCCCTCGATCAGCGGTTCAGGATCGAGTGCAGCCGGCGCGCGCAGGAACATGCGCGCCACCAGGCCGGGCGGCGTCAGCGTGTAGGCGGCGATCCATTCGATGAAGCGCAACGCGTCGTCGCCGAGAGGCGGGCAATCGAAGATGGCCGAGATCGATCGCAGCTTCGCCGGATCGACATCGCCGCCGGTCCCCCTGCCGACGATGCCGGCCACCTCGCGCGGTCCAAGCGGCACGCGCACGATGGCGCCGGGGCGAACGCTTTCGCCATCCGGCACGGCGTAGGAATAGGGCGTTTCCGTCGGCACCGGCACCAGCACCGGTACGACACGCCGGACCGGCGAATCTTGCTTCATCGGTCGTGACCTTGCCTCGACTTTGGTCTAGAGCAAAGTCCGACACGCGCGGGACCAGCCGCCGCCCTAGGAAATAGGCCCGAGGAGACCGGAAATGAAGTTCTTTGTCGACACCGCCGACGTCAAGGAGATCAGCGAGCTCAACGCGCTCGGCCTGCTCGACGGCGTCACCACCAACCCGTCGCTGATCATGAAGGCGGGCCGCGACATCATCGAGGTGACCAAGGAAATCTGCGACATCGTCGACGGTCCCGTTTCCGCCGAAGTGACCGCCACCGAATACGACGCCATGATGAAAGAGGCAGCGGTTCTTTCGAAGATCGCCGACAATATCTGCATCAAGGTGCCACTGACCTTCGACGGGCTGAAGGCCTGCAAGGCGCTCACCTCGGACGGCCGCAAGGTCAATGTGACGCTGTGCTTCGCCGCCAACCAGGCGCTGCTGGCCGCCAAGGCGGGCGCAACCTTCATCTCGCCCTTCATCGGCCGCATCGACGACATGGGCATCGACGGCATGGAACTGATCTCGGAGATCCGCACGATCTACGACAATTACGATTTCAAGACCGAAATCCTCGCGGCCTCGATCCGCACCGTGAACCACGTGAAGCAGGCCGCACTGATCGGCGCCGACGTGGCCACCGTGCCGCCAGCGACGCTGCGTGCTCTGGTCAAGCACCCGCTGACCGACAAGGGGCTTGATGCCTTCCTCGCCGACTGGGCAAAGACCGGGCAGAAGATCGGCTGACGCGGTTCAGGCCGGTACGCGGGCCGTGAATTCGGCCCGCGGGTCGGCGGCCAGCGCAAAAACCGTGTGATCCTGCAACCGCGCGGTAACATCGGCCGCATCGCCGTCGAGGTCAGCCGGTGCGACCGGCTTGCCGAAGGTGATCGAGAAGTGGAACCGCTTCTTGTTGAGGAGTTCGTGGAACAGCGTCATGTCACGCAACTCCGTCGAGTGCTTGGCCAGGAAATAGAACAGCCCTGAATTGCGAGCCGTGATGTGGACCGGCACGATCGGCGTCTCAAACCGCCGCGCCAGTGTCACCGCCGAGGGCTGCCAGGGCCGTTCGGTCAACCGGCCGGCGTGCCAATAGGCGATCCGGCCGGCGGGAAAGAGCACGATCGCGCGCTGCGCGGCGAAGGCGCGTGCGGTCATCTCCAGCGTGTCGCGGCTCTTGGCGTGCGACTTCTCGCCGGCGCGCCATTCGACAGGGATGATGACGTCTCGAAAACCCTGCGCCACGCGCAAGGCATCACGATTGGCAAAGAAGGCGATATCCTCACGATAACGCTTGAGCGCATCGTACATCGCAATGCCGTCAGCGATCCCGGTCGGGTGATTCGGCGCAACGATCACCGAGCCTTCGCGCGGCAGATGCTCGAGGCCGCTCACCTCAAGGTCAAGCGACAGGAGCTCGCTGATATGTTCGAACGCGTCGCGGCCAGCCATCGGCGCGATACGGTCGGCCATACGTACCGCTTCGCCATAGTGAAAAAGCCGGTAAAGCAGTGGCTTGAACATCGGCCACAGAGGGTGGCGGGAAAGGTTGACTGTCCGCTCCTCGATCAACTGGTCGATGATGTGGCCCTGACTGGTAGGAACGAGGCCGTAGAGCGAGCGCCCGCCGAAAAGTCTGGCGATCGAGGACGGTGACGTCGGCATATCCATGGTCATCCACTCCGGTCGGCCCTGTGTGGCCAATCTCTGTGACGCAAGAATGACGCCCCCGAAGCCCACCTGTCCGCTGCCGACAGGAAATCAACGCTCAACTTGAAGGAAGGTTCTCCAGATCCTGCAGAACGGCCAGCTTCATGAACTCCGCCAGTTCGCGCGCTGCCCTGTTTTCCGCGTCGCGCTCGGCGCGCAATGCCGCGAATTCCTGCCGCGGCTTGTCGAATGAAGCCGTGGCGGAGCGCTTGCCGCGCGCCACGACATCGCCCGTCTCGGCATCGATCAGCTTGTAGACGGAGGTCATGACGACCGCGCCGGCGGTCGGCTCGTTTTCCAGAACCACCTGTACTGATGCCGAGGAGCGCACATAGGAGGTCACGCCGAGGTCGAGCACATATTGCGGCGAAGAAAGCTCGCCGGCGCCGCCATTCAAGCCGAAGATCAGGTGGTTGCGGACCTCCTGCGCGTAGCGCGTGGAGACCTGCTTGACCGAGATCGAGGCCAGCCTGGCCGTGCTACCGCCATCGACCGACGACGAGATGTCGCCGTAGAGCGGCCGCACCGTGCAGGCCGACCCGGCAAAGGCCATGGCAAGCACCATGGCGAGGATCACGTTTCGGGCGATCCCGCCGAGGGAATGTGTGTGGCGCTCAAGCGACGACATTGACGATCCTCTGCGGAACGACGATCACCTTGCGCGGAGCCTTGCCGTCGAGCGCCTTGCGGACGATATCGAGCTCGAGCACCGCCGTTTCGACGGCAGCTTGATCTGCGTCGCGCGCAATTGTCAAATCACCACGCTTCCTGCCGTTGATCTGGACCGGATAGGTAAACTGGTCGTCCACCACCAGAGCCGGATCGAAACCGGGCCAGCCCTGCTCGGCGGCCATACCGGTTCCGCCCAGCGCCGCCCGGCACTCCTCGGCCAGGTGCGGCATCATCGGCGCGATCATGGCGACAAGCATGTCGACCGCCTCGCGCAAGGCCGGCGCCTTCTCCGGAGCTAGTGTGCCCTCTGCCGCCTGGTTGAGCGGTTCCTGCAGCGCATTGGTCAACTCGTAGAGGCGCGCCACCGCCTTGTTGAAGGACAGCTTCTCGATGTCCTCGCCGACCGCTTTCAGCGCCTTGTGCGCGGCCTTCGAGATCGCCGCGCCCTCGCCGTCTCGCGCCGTCGCCGGCGCGGTCTTCGAAAGCTGCGGCGCCGCGCCCGAGGTCAACCGCCACAGGCGCTGCACAAAGCGGTGCGCGCCTTCCACCCCCGCCTCGGTCCAGATCACGTCGCGGTCCGGCGGCGAATCCGAAAGCATGAACCAGCGGGCGGTGTCGGCGCCGTAACTGGCAATGATGTCATCGGGATCGACGACGTTCTTGCGCGACTTCGACATTTTCTCGATCGGGCCGATCGTCAGCGGCTCGCCGGTCGCCAGAAGCGTCGCGCTGCGCTTGCCGTCGGCCTCCTCGACCTTGACCTCGGCCGGTGTGACCCAACCCTGCGGCCCCTTGTAAGTTTCGTGCACCACCATGCCCTGGGTGAAGAGCCCGGCGAAAGGCTCCTCGACCGTATTGACATGGCCGGTCGCCTTCATCGCCCGCGAGAAGAACCGCGAATAGAGCAAGTGCAGGATCGCGTGCTCGATGCCGCCGATATACTGGTCGACAGGGAGCCAGCCGTTCTTGCCGTCGACATAGTCGAGGGTTGTCGGCTGGTCCTCGTTCCATGGGTCGGTGAAGCGCGCGAAATACCAGGACGAGTCGACGAAGGTGTCCATCGTGTCGGTGTCCCGGCGCGCCTCGCCACCGCATTGCGGACAGGCGACGTTCTTCCAGGTCGGGTGGTGATCGAGCGGGTTGCCGGGCCGGTCGAAGGAGACGTCCGTCGGCAGTTCGATCGGCAGTTGCGAATCGGGCACCGGCACCGCCCCGCACGCCTCGCAGTGGATGACGGGGATCGGGCAGCCCCAATAACGCTGACGCGAGATCAGCCAGTCCCGCAGCCGGAACTGCACCTTGCGCTCAGCCATCGGCCGGTTGCCGATCGAGATCTTCTCCAGCCGGTCGGCGACATCGTCGAAAGCGGCTTGCGGCTTCATGCCGTCGAGGAAGCGCGAATTGATCATCACGCCGTCATCGACATAGGCCTCGTCGATGATCTGGAAGGTCGCGGCGTCAGCGTTCTCCGGCATGACCACCGGCACCACCGGCAGGCCGTATTTGTTGGCGAAGTCGAGGTCGCGCTGATCGCCCGAAGGGCAGCCGAAGATGGCGCCGGTGCCGTAGTCCATGAGCACGAAATTCGCGACATAGACCGGCAGCGTCCAGCTGTCGTCGAAAGGATGCACGACCCGGATGCCGGTGTCGAAGCCCTTCTTTTCGGCGGTCTCGATCGCCGCGGCCGAGGTACCGCTGCGGCGTATTTCCTCGATGAAGGCGGCGAGTTCCGGGTTGTTCGCGGCCGCCTTCTTGGCCAACGGATGATCGGCAGCGATGGCCATGAAGGAGGCGCCGAAGATCGTATCCGGCCGTGTGGTGTAGACCTCCAATTCGTTTTCGCCGGCCGGCGCCGTGCCGGCAGCCAGGGGCCAGCGGATCAACAATCCCTCCGAACGGCCGATCCAGTTCTGCTGCATGACGCGGACCTTTTCGGGCCAGCGGTCGAGCGCTTCGAGCCCGTCCAGCAATTCCTGGTTCATGGCCGTGATCTTGAAGAACCATTGCGTCAGATCGCGCTGCTCGACCGGAGCGCCGGAGCGCCAGCCGCGGCCGTCGATCACCTGCTCGTTGGCGAGCACCGTCATGTCGACCGGGTCCCAGTTGACCTTGGCCGAGCGGCGCTCCACCAGCCCGGCCCTCCAGAAGTCAAGGAACATCTTCTGCTGGTGCTTGTAATAGGCCGGGTCGCAGGTCGCGAATTCGCGCGCCCAGTCGAGCGACAGGCCCATCGTCTTCAACTGGCCCTTCATCGTGTCGATGTTGGCATAGGTCCAGTCGCGCGGATTGACCTTGTTGTCGCGCGCGGCGTTCTCGGCCGGCAAACCGAACGCATCCCAGCCCATCGGGTGTAAAACGTTGTGGCCGGTGGCGCGCTTGTAGCGGGCCACGACATCGCCCATCGTGTAGTTGCGCACATGCCCCATATGGATGCGGCCAGAGGGGTAGGGAAACATCTCCAGCACGTAATATTTCGGCCGTGGATCGTCGTTCGCGGTCTCGAAAAGCCTGGCTTCGGTCCACGCCTTCTGCCAGCGGGGTTCGGAGACACGTGGATTGTATCGCTCGGTTGCCATGACCGGTTTTTCACTTAAGAGGAGGGCTGGAATGTGCCGGGGCGGACCTTCACCATGGTTTTCGCGAAGCGTCAACTCCGCCGGCGATGCCGGCGCGGCCAAACTGCAAGGGTGTTGCCATGACGGATGCGACCGAGCGCCTGGCGAAGGTAAGGGCCGAAATCGCCCGTGCCGAGCAGGAGGCGGGGCGGCCAGCCGGGTCGGTCACGCTGGTCGCCGTCTCCAAGACGTTCGACGCCGAAGCGATCCGCCCGGTGATCGGTGCCGGACAGCGCGTCTTCGGAGAAAACCGCGTCCAGGAGGCGCAAGCCAAATGGCCGGCACTCAAGGCGGATCATGCCGACATCGAACTGCACCTGATCGGCCCCTTGCAATCCAACAAGACCGGCGACGCCGTGGCGCTTTTCGACGTGATCGAGACGGTCGACCGCGACAAGATCGCCGCCGAGATCGCCAAGGAGATCAAGAAGCAGGGGCGCATCCCTCGGCTCTACGTCCAGGTGAATACCGGAGCCGAGCCTCAGAAGGCCGGGATAGATCCGCGTGAGGCGAAGACGTTCGTCACACGCTGCCGCGATGTCCACCGGCTCGAAGTCGAGGGGCTGATGTGCATTCCGCCCTTTAACGAGAACCCCGGCCCGCATTTCGCCCTGCTGGCGAAGATCGCCGTCGAGGCGGGCCTCGATCGGCTCTCCATGGGCATGTCGGCCGATTTCGAGACCGCCATCGCCTTCGGCGCGACCAGCGTCAGGGTCGGCTCGGCGATCTTCGGCGCACGCTGACCTGGCCGGAAACCCCCGCCGCAATCGCGCGCGGGCGGGCGTCGGACAGCGTCAGGCTGCCTCGGGCGTGCGCCGCGACTGCATGAGAGCGACCAGCAGAAACAGAAGCATCGATAGCAGGATTATCACCGAGCCGGCCTTTGCCAGCCCTTCCCCCTCGCCGCGCAGGGCGAAGACGATGCCCGGAGTCAGCACGATGACGCCGAGATGGGCAAGTAGCACCTGCGCCCTGGCCAGCCAGCCGTCGGCGGCACCCGGAAAGATCGAATAGAACGCCCCGTAAAGCGCCAGCGAGGCCCAGCCGAGCAGGTTGAGATGTCCGTGCGCCGGCGCCAGGCTGTGATCGCCGGTGGCCGACATAACGATGCCGAAGATCATGCCGAGCGATGCGTAGATCGCGGCGCCGATCCAGCAGGCCTTGGAAAGCGTGTTCATCTAACCCTCCTTGATGACCATTCCCAGCGGGGCGGCGTTCGCGCCCACCCAGCCGAGCTTTTCCGGTGAAACCGAGCGCGCCCTTGCGTCCGGCTCGTCGCACGGTACCCGCGCGCCTTCGAAGAAGGCCTCGAAACCGCGCGGCGAGAAGCCGGTCACGAAGCGTACCGGTGCATCGCCCGGGTTGTCGAAGCTGTGCAACACTCCGGCAGCAATGGTCGCGCCCTCGCCGGCTTCCAGCCGACGCTTGCCGTCCTCGAGCACGAGGTCGAGCGTGCCGTCACAAATGTAGAAGAACTCGGAGAAGCCAGGGTGATGGTGCATCGGAGGACCTGGGGTCCCGGGGTCGGTGACGACTTCGAGCATGGCGAAATCGCCGATGGTCGGCAATGGCGTGACGCGGTGGCCGAGCACGTAACCCGGTGAAAACTGTTCCTTCATCGTCGCAATTTTCATTGTCGCCTCCACCCATTGATGATACTGCATCCTGTAATGAGATTTTGTCTTATAAAGCGACGAAGTGTCAATGACAAAAACACGCCGCAACGATTTCACCCGCCACAACCAGCGCCTCCGCACGCGACGGGCGCTGCTCGCGGCCGCACGCGAACTGATGAAGGAGCACGCCGAACCGACAATGGAGGAGGTCGCCGATCGGGCTCTGGTCTCGCGCGCCACGGCCTACCGATATTACCCGAACATCCAGACCATGCTGATGGAGGCCGGCTTCGACGCCGAAGTTCCGGCGCCGGCCGACTATTTTGCCGACCAGCAGGACCGTTCAGGAACCGATCGCCTGAAAAGCGTGCCCGACCTGCTGATCTCCGTGATGATCAAGGACGAGGCCAATTTTCGCCGCTTCCTCGCCGCCACCTTGCTCGACAGTGCCGGAAAACTCTCGTCGGGCGATCGTGAGGCCTTCCGGCGCGGCGGGCGGCGCATGGGGCTGCTGGAAAAGGCGCTTGAGAGTTCAGGCATCCCCGACGATCAGCGCGCCCGTATTGTCGAGATGGCTGCGCTCGTCGTCGGACCCGAGATGTTCGTCTCCGCCGTCGACAGTTGCCACATGAAGCGAGAGGCCGTGCTGCCGGCCATACACTGGCTCATCGAGGCGATCGTGGAAAAGGCGTCGCGCGAACCAGGCTAATCGGACCGGAGACTGCCGCGAGCGCCGGTCAGTGCAGCATGATCTCGCCGTCTACCCTCTTCCACTCGTTGGGCGCGATCAGCTTGTTATGGGTGTAGGCGATCGAATGCAGCGGCCCGTCGAGCTTGTCGATCCAGAATTCAACGAATTTCATCAGCACCGGGAAGCGCGGCGCCAGATCGTAATCCTGCCAGACATAGGTCTGCAGAAGGTGCGGATGGTCGGGCATGTGATAGAGGATGCGGGCGGTCGTGAGACCGTAGCCCTCGAGCATCCGTTCCAGTTCAGAGGTCCGTTTCATGTGCTCACTCCGCACGCTGGGGTCTCCTCCTCGCGCCTGATGGTGCGCCGCATTCCTTAACCATCCCTTGCGATGGGATTTGAATCAAGATTTTTCTCTTGAAAAACATTGCCTTAGCAGCCGGAAGACAGGAGTGCTGACAGGCCGCAACGTGATGTCGAGGCCGCCGCTGCTTCTGCCCTTAAGGCTTCCCTAACGTCCGCCGCCTAGATTTCGCCCATCCTTCCCGGGAGCGCGTCATGGACTGGCTGGCTTCGATCATTGTCGCCGTGTTCGGAGATTTCACGCTCCGGCTGATGCCACTTTATGTCGGCGCCACGCTTCTGATCGCGGTTGTGATCTATGGCTGGCGGTACGGCTGGCGCCAATGGAGAAGCTTTTTCCGCTGGCTGACGCCGAAGGACATCTATCTGCACCCTTCCCACATCGTCGACCTGAAGCTCTTCGTAGTCGGGCGCCTGCTATCGGTTGCCGGCGTGATCAACCTCGTCGTGGTGCGCACCGCATCGGCGGCCTTCGCAATGGCCTTGCTCGCCGCGTCGTTCGGCACCGAGCCCGGCACCGGCAGCTGGAGTTGGGGGCAGATCGCGCTGGCGACGCTGCTCTTTGCCGTCGTTTCGGATTTCTGCACCTACTGGGTGCACCGCATTCATCACGAATATCCCGTGCTGTGGCCGTTCCATTCCGTCCATCACAGCGCCGAGGTGCTCACCCCGGTGACGGTCTACCGGAAGCACCCTGTCTATGATCTCCTGTCGGATGCCGTGAGCTCGCTCGCCATCGGCTTCCTGGCCGGCGCGCTGCTTTTCGCCATCTCGCCCAACATCGACATCATCTCGATCGGCGGCGCCAATGTCGTGTTCGTGGTGTTCAACGCTGTCGGCGCCAATTTCCGCCACAGCCACATCTGGATCAGCTACGGCCCGGTGCTCGAACACGTCTTGATCTCTCCGGCCCAGCACCAGATCCACCACAGCCGCGCGGTGGTCCATCACGACCGCAACTATGGTGAAATCTTCGCCATCTGGGACTGGATGTTCGGAACGCTCTATGTGCCCGCTCATGAGGAGAAGCTCGAATTCGGCCTCGCCGAACGCGACGGAACGCCGATCGACCAGCCGCATCCCTCGCTTGCCCGCGCCCTGATCGGTCCGGTCGAGGAAAGCTGGCGTCAGTTCCGGAACCGCCTCGCAGAGCCGCGACCGGTTGCCGACCCGCCAGCCGAATGATGAATCGCACCTTTTCCACCTATCTCGACGCCGTCCGCTTTGTAGCCGCCCTGACTGTGCTGTTTTCGCATTTCGCCTATGAGCGCATCAGCGGCGGCGCGCATTTGTGGGTGCGCGAACTCAACCTCGGCAGCGACGCCGTCGTGATCTTCTTCGTCCTGTCGGGACTGGTGATCGCCTACACCGCCGAGGAAAAGGACGCCGACGCCGGGCGCTATCTCTTCAACCGCGCCACCCGCATCTATTCGGTCGCCCTGCCGGCGCTGCTCTTGACCTTTGCGCTCGACCGGCTCGGTGCATCGATCAACCCCGCCGCCTATGATGGCTGGTGGTATGCCGAGGCGCCGCTCGCGACCCTTCTCTGGCACGGGCTCACCTTTTCCAGCGAATGGCACATTCCCGGTACGCGGCTCGGCACCAACGGTCCCTACTGGTCGCTCAGCTACGAAGTCGCCTATTATCTGATCTTCGCCGCTGCCCTGTTCCTCTCCGGCGCGAAGCGCATTCTGGTGCTGGCCGCGCTCGCCGTGATCGCCGGGCTCAAGGTGCTGCTGCTCCTGCCGGTCTGGTACCTCGGTGTTGCGACCTGGCAGATGATCCGGCGAGGGCGCATGCCGACCTCCGCAAGGGCATGCGCCATGATGCTAATTTTGCCGCCGGTCATTTACGCAGCCTGCCTGTGGGCGGGCGTGCCGGCGATGCTGTTTCAGGCCAGTGCGGCGCTCGCGGGCGTTGACCCCGACGTGCTGCGAAAGGTGCTGGGTTTTTCCGATGAATGTGTCTGGAACTTCGTTCTCGGCGTCCTCGTCGCCGTCCACCTCGCCGGCGCCGCCGGGCTTTCCCGCCGACGGCTGCCACGAGACGACGTCAAAGTGCCGGTGGCGAGCATACGCTGGCTCGCTGGCGCCAGCTTTTCGATCTACCTCGTCCACTACCCGCTGCTTCAGTTCCTCGACGCCGTCTTGCCGGCGGAGATGGCATCGGGCTCGCGCCAGGGGTTGATCCTCGCGGCCACCCTTGCCGCCTGCTTCGTGTTCGCCCAGGCCTTCGAGCGGCCGCTCGGCCATTTTCGGGCGCTGCTGCAGTCGTTGCCGGCACGGGTCCCGCCGCTTGCCGGCCGCCGTGCGGGCTGAGCCCGGGCGCCTGAGATTCCCTTCGCTGTCCGCCTTGCAAAACGGACCAATGTCTAATGTTGTGTGCGGCAGACGAATGTTAATAATGCCGCCAACTCGCCGCCGCACGGCTGCGATCTGGCAGCGAAGAGGTTGCCGATCCCGATTTGGAGGAAATGATGTCCGAGGTACATGTTCACCGCGTCCAGCCTGCTTGGAAGAAGCACGCACTGATCGACAACGACACCTACCTGAAATGGTACAAGGACAGCGTGAAGAACCCGGACAAGTTCTGGGGCAAGCACGGCAAGCGCCTCGACTGGATGACGCCCTACACCAAGGTGAAGAACACCTCCTTCAAGGGCAAGGTGGCAATCAAGTGGTTCGAGGACGGCCGCCTCAACGTTTCCGCCAATTGCATCGACCGCCATCTCAAGAAACGTGGCGATCAGGTCGCGATCATCTGGGAAGGCGACAATCCCTATGACGACAAGAAGATCACCTATCGCGAGCTCTACGAGCATGTCTGCCGGCTCGCCAACGTCCTGAAGAAGAACGGCGTCAAGAAGGGCGATCGCGTCACCATCTACATGCCGATGATCCCCGAAGCCGCCTATGCGATGCTTGCCTGCACCCGCATCGGTGCCATCCACTCGGTGGTGTTCGGCGGATTTTCGCCCGACGCGCTCGCCGGGCGCATCGTCGACTGCGAATCGACCTTCGTCATCACCGCCGACGAGGGCCTGCGCGGCGGCCGCACGATCCCGCTCAAGGAAAACACCGACAAGGCGATCGACATCGCCGCCAGGCACCACGTGATGGTCAAGAATGTGCTGGTGGTGCGCCGCACCGGCGGCAAGGTCGGCTGGGCCAACGGGCGCGACATCTGGTACCACGACGCGGTCGCGGCGGTAAAACCCGAGTGCAAACCGGAAAAGATGAAGGCCGAGGACCCGCTCTTCATCCTTTACACATCAGGCTCCACCGGCAAGCCCAAGGGCGTGCTGCATACGTCCGGCGGTTACCTCGTCTACGCCTCGATGACCCACCAATATGTGTTCGACTACCATGACGGCGACATCTACTGGTGCACCGCCGATGTCGGCTGGGTCACCGGTCACTCCTATATCGTCTACGGACCGCTCGCCAACGGCGCCACGACGCTGATGTTTGAGGGCGTGCCCAACTACCCGACGGCGGCGCGTTTCTGGGAGGTGGTCGACAAGCACAAGGTCGACATCTTCTACACCGCCCCGACCGCGATCCGCGCCCTGATGGGCGCCGGCGACGATCATGTAACGAAGACCTCGCGCAAGTCGTTGCGCGTGCTCGGCTCGGTCGGCGAGCCGATCAATCCGGAAGCCTGGGAATGGTACTACAACGTCGTCGGCGAAAAGCGCTGCTCGATCGTCGACACATGGTGGCAGACCGAGACCGGCGGCATCATGATCACGCCGCTGCCCGGCGCGACCGACCTCAAGGCAGGCTCTGCGACGCGCCCGTTCTTCGGCGTGCAGCCGCAACTGGTCGACAATGAAGGCAATATCATCGAGGGCGCGGCCGACGGCAATCTGTGCATCACCGATTCCTGGCCAGGCCAGATGCGCACGGTCTATGGCGATCACGAACGCTTCGTGCAGACCTATTTTTCCACCTACAAGGGCAAATATTTTACCGGCGACGGCTGCCGCCGGGACGAGGACGGCTACTACTGGATCACCGGGCGGGTCGACGACGTCATCAACGTCTCCGGCCACCGCATGGGCACGGCGGAGGTGGAATCGGCGCTGGTCAGCCACGACAAGGTCTCCGAGGCCGCCGTCGTCGGCTATCCGCACGACGTCAAGGGACAGGGCATCTATTGCTACGTGACGCTGATGGCCGGCGAGGAAGGTTCGGACGAGTTGCGCAAGGAACTGGTCAAGCACGTGCGCAGCGAGATCGGTCCGATCGCCTCGCCCGACAAGATCCAGTTTGCGCCCGGCCTGCCCAAGACCCGCTCCGGCAAGATCATGCGCCGTATCCTGAGAAAGATCGCCGAGGACGATTACGGCGCGCTCGGCGACACCTCTACGCTGGCCGATCCGGCCGTCGTCGACGACCTGGTCAAGAACCGGCAGAACAAGAAGGGATAGGAAGGACGATCTTCGGCCTTGAAAGAAGGACCGAAATCGCCCACCTTCGGGATGTGTTCAACGAACTGAAAGGAGGTGATCCAATGTCGAGTGGTTTCGTTTTCCGTAGCGTGGTCTCGGCGGATTGCCCTTTCGGGAAGCAGCCTTCCTGATTGCGGCATGACGCGCGGCCGGTGATCCCTGGATCACCTCCGACGGTCGCGCTGCGAACGGAAACACGGGGGCCGCCTCATCGAGGCGGCCCTTTCCGTTCCGGGAGGCTTATTTGACGATCGCCAGCCGCTCGATATTGGCGGCGATCTTCTGGAAAGCGGCGTTAAGCTCGTCGCCGTCCACCGCCTCGAAATAGTGCACGACCGAGCCGCGGTCGGGCGATGCGCAGCCACGCATGACGTCCTTTGCGGCCTTTTCCTTCAGCATGAAGCCGACGGTGAATATCTCGATGCCGTCCCTCTTCATCTCGTCGCAGAGCCGCTCGGCGGCGTCGCGTGACCGCCGCGGCTGTCCGCCCTTGGTCGAGCCTCCCTGGGCCACGCCGGCGAACGCGGTGTTGAACTCGCCATCGGTCATCAGGATGGCGAACTTGCCGACCTTCTTGGGATCACCGGCGAGTGGCTGCGAGCCGGCGGGCAGAATGTCGGCCCATTTGCGCGACAGGAGATACCAGCTCCACTGGATGCCGATATGGCCGGCGGTGTGGCCGCTGGCCCTGAAATCGCGGATCGCCGACTTGAGCCGCCCGATATCCGCGGTCAGCGGCGCCAGTGCGGCCTGTGGGCAGAAGGCGAGCCGGACGTCACGGTTGATCATCGCCATGCGCGGTGAGGCGTCGCTGAACTGGTGCGAGCCCTTGCGCTCCGTGGCGCAGGCGTCGGGGCGGCTCGACCCGCCGGGCAGCAGCGCCCCGGCGCCTCTGCCGATCGCAGCAAGAAGCAGATTGGTCAGCGGCGGCGGTTCGCCGGTGGTGAACCCCGTCTCGACATGGACCGTGTGGGCGAGATCGCCGGTGTTGACGGCATCGGCGTAGGGCACGATCGCCACCCGCACGCGCGGATCGGCCGGGTTCTGCCCGGAAAGGAAAGTGTCGACCACGTTGCTGGCGGCTGTTCGCAGATCCCTGATCTTCTGGCCGCTCATCGAGCCGGTAACGTCGAGCATCATCGCGACCTCGATCTTGCGATCCGAATAAAGCGCCGTCGACCCCACCTGAATGAGGCGTGAGGCCGAGGTCTTGAAGACCGGGAAGGCGAGGTCGATGTCGGCGCTGGCCAGCGCCGTGACGGTGCGCGCGTTTTTGTCGACGGTGACGTTGTCGAGCACGACACGGTTGGCTCGGGCGAACCCGGTCGAGCCGTTGGTCTTCAAAAACGCCGAGATCAGTTCCCTGGCCTCTTCCGGCGTGATCTTTCCGGTGGTGAGGTCGCGCGCGGTCGAGGTAACCGCCGCATCAAGCGCGTTGGTCAGGTTCGATTGCGTCAGCGTGACCTGAGCGAGATTGATGGCAAAGCCGCCGCCGGCGAGCAGCGCCGTCATGACGGCGGCGGTGGCGAGGGCGAAATTGCCCGAGCGATCGGAAACGAAGCTGCGGAAAAGGCGGGGCACCCTTGTGGTCGCCGGCATCGATTGTCTCCCTTTGCGACGCGCCAAAACTTGTCGAAAGGGACGATGCAGGTATCTTGCCGGACGACCGCGAAGGCGAGCCCGCCGGGAACGGGTCGTTCCAACCAGTTGATATTGTTGGGAGCGACGTTTCCGCAGGGTTAGCGACCGGTTAACGGCCTCAGCGCATGCGCGGGCGGCCGGTCATCCTCCATGCCCCGCTGCGGGAAGATGAAGCGGACGCGTGCGTGTTTCGTCCCGAAACGGGACGCGGCGAATAGCTAGTGCGAGGCGTCAACACCAGGATTCGCGCCGCCGCCCGCGATAGGGGCGCACCAGCGCGCGGTCGAGCAGAAGGGGCGCCAGCGCCCGGCCGTCCGACGCCGCCACATCCGCAAGCACGCGGCCGTAATATTTGCCACCGGCAATGTTGGAGAGCGATACCGACCCGTGGCCGATCAGGGCCGTGAGAGCCGCGCGCGCCCGAATCGCGGCCCGCCTTTCGGCGGCGCATTTGCCACGCAGTTCCGGCGCGTCGATCCCGCGCAGCCTGACACTGACGGCCAGCGTGTGCCCGGGCCAAAGCCGCGCCTCGGCCGCGATCGTGTCGCCGTCGATGACACGCATGACGCGCGCCTCGACCGGTCCGCGAAAAACATCCGCCGCCATGGCCCGGCCGACGAATATCTGCACAAGGCCGAGGATGGCCGCGAACGTGGCCAGTCGGCAGGTCAGGTCTGTTCGACATAACATCACAGGAATATATTCCTGTGATGTCCAACAGGCAATCCCGAACGCTAGAAGTCGGACGCGATCCCCTTGACTTCCCAATCGCCGTACCGAGCGGGTTCGAGGCCATCGCGGCCGCCGACTTCCTTCGGCCGCCCGGCTTCCGCCTTGCGGTAGGCATCGCGCCGCGCCTGCGCCTCGGCCAGCGCACGCTCGGCATGCGGCGGCAATTTTTTGTGTCCAGTTGCGGACTTGTCGCCGCTCTGACCGGTTTCGGGGCCTTTGGATGCCGGCATTCGCGCCTCGCTGAGGAGATTGAAGTTGGCGTGCGTCCGACCCATCATATAAAGCGGTCGCGCCTGGAATTCGAGCCGGGCCCTGCGTGGAGAAGCCGATGAACATGATTCGCACCGCGATGCTGCTCGCCGTGATGACGGCGCTTTTCATGGGCGTCGGCTATCTGATCGGCGGCTCCGGCGGCATGATGATCGCGTTCCTGATCGCGGCGGGGATGAATCTCTTCAGCTACTGGAACGCGGACAAGATGGTGCTCCGTATGCACCATGCCGTCGAAATCGACGAGCGTTCCGCGCCTGAACTGTTCGAAATCGTGCGCGGCCTTTCCCAAAATGCCGAATTGCCGATGCCGAAGGTCTATCTGATCAAGAGCGACCAACCCAACGCCTTCGCCACCGGCCGCAATCCCGCGAATGCCGCGGTGGCCGCAACCACCGGCTTGCTTGACCGGCTTTCCTACGAGGAGGTCGCCGGCGTGATGGCGCACGAACTCGCACACGTTAAGAACCGCGACACGCTGACCATGACCATCACCGCGACGCTCGCCGGCGCGATTTCGATGCTCGGCAATTTCGCGTTTTTCTTCGGCGGCAACCGCAACAACAACCCGCTCGGCCTGATCGGCGTGCTGGCGGCGATGATCGTGGCACCGCTGGCCGCCATGATGGTGCAGATGGCGATCAGCCGCACCCGCGAATACTCGGCCGACCGGCTCGGCGCCGAGATTTGCGACCAGCCGCTGTGGCTTGCTTCCGCGCTCGACAAGATCGCAAGGGCCGCCGGCCGTGTCCGCAATGACGACGCCGAACGTAACCCTGCGACCGCCCATATGTTCATCATCAACCCGCTCTCGGGCGAGCGCATGGACAGTCTCTTCTCCACCCATCCGAACACGGAAAACCGCATCGCCGCGCTCGAGGCGATGGCGGCGGAGTTCGAGGAAACGCGCAGCGTGGCGCCGACCGGGCCCGACGACGCCCCTCCGCCGGCCACGACCGGCAGCGACGGGCCGTGGGAGCGCAAGGCCGACAAGCCCGAGAGCCGGGGCGAAAAACCGGCCGCCAAGCCCAATCCGTGGGGCCGCAACCCGACCGGGCCGAAAGGCCCGTGGTCGTGACGCCAGGACCGACGGCCCGTAGCAACGGCTCCGAACTTCCGGGACTGGCGGCGCGCAAGGCGGCGGCCAGGCTCCTGGCCGCGGTAATCGAGGCGAAGACGGCGCTCGACGGCCTGACCGACAATGAGCACGGCCATCCGCAGTTCCGTACGCTCGATCCCCGTGACCGTTCGCTGGTGCGCGCCATTCTCGCCTCCGCGCTGCGCCACCGGGTGAGCATCGAAAGCCTGATCGAAAGCCGTCTCGATCGCCCGCTGCCTGCGCGCGCCGGCATGCTGTCGCATATCCTTCACGTTGCGGCGGCACAGATCCTGTTCCTCGACGTGCCCGACAGTGCGGCCGTCAACCTCGCCGTCGCCCACGCCGGCGAAGACCCGCGAACCAGGCGTTTCGCCGGTCTGGTCAACGCCGTGTTGCGCGAACTGGCGCGGCGCAAGGAGCGTTCGCTGCCGAAAGTGCTGGCAACCACGCTCGATGCGCCTGCATGGCTTCTCGAACGCCTTTCGCAGGCCTATGGCGCCGACAAGGCCGCCGCGATCGTCGCCATGCATCGCGCCGAAGCGTCGCTCGACTTCACGGTCAAATCCGATCCGCCGGGCTGGGCAGAACGCCTTGGCGGCCGCGTGCTGCCGACAGGGAGCGTGCGCGTCGCCCGGATCGCGGGCGCGATCACCGAGCTCCCCGGCTACGGCGACGGCGAGTGGTGGGTTCAGGACGCGGCCTCCGCTCTGCCGACGCGGCTTCTCGGAAATGTCGCCGGCCGGCGCGTCGCCGACCTTTGCGCCGCACCCGGGGGCAAGACGGCGCAACTGGCCGCGGCAGGTGCGTCGGTCACCGCCATCGACAGCTCGAAAAACCGGCTGAAGCGCCTCGCCGCCAATCTCGACAGGTTGAAGCTCGACGCCGAGATCGTCCATGCCGACCTCGCGGCGTGGACGCCGGAAACGCCGTTCGACGCGGTCCTGCTTGACGCACCGTGCTCCTCGACCGGCACCATCCGGCGCCATCCGGACGTCGCCTGGACCAAGTCCCCCGAGGACATCGAAAAACTCGCCGCCGTGCAGCGGCGGCTGCTCGAAGCCGCGGTGAAGCTGGTCAGGCCGGGCGGGCTGCTCGTTTTTTCCAACTGTTCCCTCGATCCCGCCGAAGGCGAGACGCTTGTCGCAAATTTTCTCGCCGATCATGCCGAGGTCGAGCGCGCACCGGTTGCGCCCGACGAAATCGCCGGCATCGACGGCCTCCTCGACGCCAACGGCGATTTGCGTACCACACCCGCCGGTTGGCCCGCCGAAGATCCCCGCGAGGCCGGGCTGGACGGGTTTTTTGCGGCGCGACTTCGCCGCAAGGGCTGAACGCCGCCAAAAAATTGCTGTCGCGGTGAATCCTGAATCGGATAGACTTGTGCCCGGAGAGTACTGAGGGAATGCCATTGGCGACGGCGACGGGCCAATCACCGCGCTTATGGGGGCTTGTTGCGAGGGAGATCTGGCGTCGTGCGCGCCAGAAGCTGCGGACGGCGCCGGCCTATCGCTGGCGCTATGCCGGCCGCACGCCCGAGCGCGTCCTGATCGCGCCGCCCGACCTGCGCCTCGCCGACCCGCAAATCGCAACCGAAATCTATCACGGCCGCTTTCCACTGGCCGGCAGGCTGGTCGAGACCGGCGGACGTTCGCCCTTCGCGGTGGAGGGCGCCAGCGCGGCCTGGCTCGAATCCCTGCACGGCTTCCGCTGGCTGCGCCATCTGCGCGAGGCCGGTACCGAGCTTGCCGCCGCCAATGCGCGTGCATTGGTCGGCGACTGGATCGAAACGCATGGCATGCATATTTCAGGCGTCGCCTGGGAACCGGCCGTCGTCGCACGCCGCGTGATTGCCTGGCTGCAGCATTCGACAATCGTGCTGCAGGGCGCGGAGTTCCAGTTCTATCGTGACTTCCTGAGATCCCTCATCACCCAGATCCGCTATTTGCGGGCCATGTGCCAGCACATGCCGGGCGGCGAGGAGCGCCTGCGCGCCCGCATCTCGCTTGCCTTCGCCGCTCTCTCGCTTCCGACCGCGCCCTCCGTGCTACGCAACGCGACCCGCCACCTGGCGCGTGAACTCGAGCACCAGATCCTGCCCGACGGCGGCCATATTTCGCGCCGGCCGGCGGCGGTGATGGAAATCCTGGCCGACCTCCTGCCGTTGCGCCAGACCTATGCCAACCAGGCCGAGGTGCCGCCTCCCGCACTCATCGGCGCCATCGACCGCATGCTGCCTGCCCTGCGCTTCTTCCGCCACCAGGACGGCAACCTTGCCCGCTTCAACGGTATGGGCGCCACGGTACCGGACCGCATCGTCGCCATCCTTCGCCACGACGACACCGAGGGAAAGCCGCTGCTGCATGCGCCGCATTCCGGCTTCGAGAGGCTGACGATGGGCGACACCACCGTCATCGCCGACACCGGGGCACCCCGTGAGCCGGAAGCCGCCGCCGGCGCCCATGCCGGCTGCCTGTCCTTCGAGCTGTCGTCGGGCCGGCGCATGTTCGTCGTCAATGCCGGTGTCGACAAATATGGGCCGGAGGATTTCAGGCCCTTGTCGCGCGCGACCGCCGCTCACTCGACCGCAACCCTCAACGACACGTCCTCCTGCCGGTTCTCCGCCTCGCCACGGCTCAAGGGCCTGATCGGCGCCGCCGTCATCAGCGGTCCGCGCGAGGTGCGCGTGGAGCGTAGGGACGGCGACGGCGCACAAGGCTTCACGGCCTCGCATGACGGCTATGGCGCCCCTTTCGGGATCGTGCACGAAAGGCAGCTTGCCTTGTCACATGACGGTGACGTCCTTGACGGCACCGACCGCTTTCGCCGACCCGACGGCTTGCCAGTCGCACCGGGGGCGAAGGATCAGGTTGCGGTGCGGTTCCACGTCCATCCCGACATCGACCTTCTGCGCGACGACACCGGGCGTCTGGTGCTGAACGCCCGTGACGGCCATGCCTGGGTGTTTTCCTGCGACGGCGTCATGCCGTCGGTGGAGGAATCGATCTTCTTCGCCGGCATCAGCGGACCGCGCCGCAACCTGCAGATCGTGCTGTCCTTCCGCGCCTCGGAACTCGGCGAACTCGCCTGGCGTCTGACGCGTACCGACATCGACCGCATCTGAACCGACAGCGCCGCTGTGCATGGCCCCGCAACTGCGTTTGTTTTCGCCCGCACCTGTGCTAGGGCGGCGCCACAATCCCCGGACAAATCGCACAGGAGGCTGCCGGTCTATGGCCGTCGCGTCGAAAAACATCCCCGCGCCCGACCTCGTGCCCGTGCGCCGGGCGCTGCTGTCGGTTTCCGACAAGGTCGGGCTGGCCGCCTTCGCGCGTACGCTCGCAGCCAGCGGCGTCGAACTGGTTTCCACCGGCGGTACGTCCAGGGCGATCGCCGAGGCGGGGCTTGCGGTCACTGATGTCGCCGACATCACCGGGTTCCCGGAGATCATGGACGGGCGCGTAAAAACCCTGCATCCGCTCGTCCACGGCGGGCTTCTGGGCGTACGCGATGATCCCGGGCACACAGCCGCCATGGAGACACACGGCATCCGCCCGTTCGATCTGGTGGTGATCAACCTCTACCCGTTCGAAGAGGTGCGTTTTGCCGGTGGCGACTACCCGACGACCGTCGAGAACGTCGATATCGGCGGTCCGGCCATGGTGCGCGCGGCGGCCAAGAACCACGCCTATGTCGCCGTCCTGACCGAACCGGCGGACTATGCGCGTGTGCTGGAAGCACTGGCCGGCAATGCCGGCGGCCTGCCCTACCGCCTGCGCCAGGAACTCGCCGCCAAGGCGTTCGCGCGCACAGCCGCCTACGACGCCGCAATCTCTGGCTGGTTCGCCGAAACGCTGGCACTCGACGCGCCCGACTACCGGGCCTTCGGTGGCCGGCTCGCCGCCGAGATGCGCTACGGCGAGAACCCGCACCAGTCTGCCGGTTTCTATCGCTCCGGCGAGAAGCGTCACGGGGTCGCGACCGCGCGCCAGGTGCAGGGCAAGCAGCTTTCCTACAACAATATCAACGACACCGATGCGGCCTTCGAACTCGCCGGCGAGTTCGATCCCGCCCGCACCGCCGCGGTGGCGATCATCAAGCACGCCAACCCCTGCGGCGTCGCGGAAGGCGCCGACCTGAAGGAAGCCTACCTGAAGGCGCTCGCCTGCGACCCGGTGTCGGCCTTTGGCGGTATCGTCGCCCTGAACCGCGCGCTCGACGCCGAGGCGGCCGAGGAGATCGTCAAGACCTTCACCGAGGTCATCATCGCGCCGGGCGCAAATCCCGAAGCCGAAGCGGTGATCGCCGCGAAGAAGAACCTGCGCCTGCTCCTGACCGACGGCCTGCCCGACCCGCGTGCCGGCGGCTTGGCGGTCAAGTCGGTCGCCGGCGGCCTTCTCGTTCAGTCGCGCGACAATGCCGTCATCGATGATCTCGACCTGAAGGTGGTGACGCGGCGCGCCCCCGATGCGCGCGAGATGGCCGACCTGAGATTCGCCTTCCGCGTCGCCAAGCACGTCAAGTCCAACGCCATCGTCTATGCCCGCGACCTCGCTACCGTCGGCATCGGCGCCGGGCAGATGAGCCGGGTCGATTCATCGCGCATCGCTGCGCGCAAGGCGCTGGACGCGGCCGAGGCAAAGGGGCTCGCCGAGCCGCTGACGAAAGGCTCGGTCGTGGCCTCGGATGCCTTCTTCCCGTTCGCGGACGGGCTTCTGGCCGCCGTGGAAGCCGGCGCCACCGCCGTCATCCAGCCCGGCGGCTCGATGCGTGACGACGAGGTGATCGCCGCTGCCGACGAGCACGGCATCGCCATGGTCGTCACCGGCATCCGCCATTTCCGGCATTAGAAATACCGCGTCACGACTCCGTGGCGGCGGCCGCGCCCTGATGACGACTCTTGACCCACGGCAGCAGGACAAGACCGAGCGCGAACAAGACGATGATCGGGGTCACGCCGAGCCGCTGCGCATCCTGCGCGGATAGCCCGAACGCTTCCGACGCAAAGAAGCCGGTCGCGACCGCGATTGCCAACGGCCCGATGAAGGTCGTCGCCTTGCCGGAAAGCGCGTAGAGGCCGAAGGCCTCGGTCACGCGCTCGCGCTCGACCTGGTCGACCAGAAGCGTTCGTGAGGAGGCCTGGATCGCACCGCCCGCCGCCCCGATCACGCCGCCGGCGAAATAGAACATGATGTCGGGCAGCCGGCTGCCCTCGCCGCTGGCCGCAACGGTCATGAACAGGATCTCCGTCTTGGTCGTGGAGATGACGAGCAGGCATGACACGGTGAGAAGCACCGCGCAGCAGGCGACGACGAAGCGCGGCCCGAAACGCTGGTCGATGCGCCCGCCGAACCAAGCCCCGACCGCGCCGGTGATGTTGGCGAGGATGCCGAAGATGCCGATCTGGATGATCGACCAGCCGAGCACTCCGGCGGCATAAATCCCGCCGAAGGTGTAGAGCGCGTTAAGCGCGTCGCGGTAGAACATGCTGGAGATCAGGAAGCTGAAATAGCTGCGCTGCGACGGCAGGCTCTTCAACGTTCGCCCGAGCTGGGCAAGCCCCCGCCGCACGGCCCCGGAGGCCGACGCACGCCGCACCACATCCGGCGTGAACAGGAACATCGGCAGCGCGAACACGATGTACCAGATCGCGGTGAACGGACCCGACGCTCGGTCGCCCTCATGCGTGGCCGGATCGAGGCCGAAGATCGGCTCGAGGCCGAGCAGGGTGCGGCCGGTTTCAGGCGAGGCCGACATCAGTCCGAGCACGCAGATGAGCGTGATCAGGCCGCCGACATAACCCAGCCCCCAGGCCGAGCCGGACAGGCGCCCGAGTTCGGAGCGCGGCACAAGGTCTGGCATCATGGCGTTGTTGAAGACCGCGGCGAACTCCATGCCGAAGACGGCGAGCGCAACGAAGAACAGGACCGGACCGATATTCTCCATGCCCGGCACCGCCTGCCAAAGCATGAAGCAACCAACGACCCCCAGCACCGAAAAGAACAGGATCCAGGGCTTGCGGGGCCCGGTGGCGTCGGCGATCGCGCCGAGCACAGGCGAGGAGAGCGCGATCAAGAGCCCGCCGATGCCGGTCGCATAACCCCAGAGTTCCTGCCCGCGCGCGGCATCCGAGGCCACGCTGGCGGCGAAATAGGGCGCAAAGACGAAGGTAATGATCAGCGTGTGAAAGGGTTGCTGGGCCCAGTCGAAGAACATCCAGCCCCAGATACCCCGGCGCGAGGCCCGCCGCTCAACCGCTTCGTCCATGTCCCCTCCGTCGGCACGAACGCCGCGATCAGATATCGGCGAGGTCCGCCATCATGCCGGCCGCGACCGTCAGCCGCGAAAGCGAGAGGTCGCCCCCCTCGGTCAGCGCCTGCAGCCGTTCGCGCGCCCGCGAGACACGCGAACCGCCCGCCTCGATCCAGGCCGCGACGGGATCCTCCGCCTTGTCGTGCCGGCAAAGCGCCGAGACGGCCATGCCCCTGCGCGCCGCGCCGATCATGTCATTGGCACGCGAAAGCGCAAGCCCGTCATAATAGTCGACCGGCGATACCGCGCGCGCGGCGTCCTCGACCCGCGCGATTCGGAAGGCCTCGGTGATGCCGAGATAGGTCCGTGCAGCGCGTTCGAGATCGGCATTGGCGCGCTGCGCCACGAGGTCGATATCCGGCACGATCTCGGCATGGCCGAAATAGGCCAGGATCGCCGCCAGCTTCTCCGGCGCGCCGGCGACGTGGAATTCATGCACGCGTTCAGCAAGGCGTGCCTGCATGAAATCGGGCAGCAGTTCGGCGAATTTCGGCTCCAGGAACCGGCGTGCCTTGCGCAGCTCAGCGATTCGTTCGCCGACGGGCGATACGTTGTCGCCGTTCTTGATCATCCAGGCCGAGGCAGAATGGATCAGCCGGCCGACGGCCTGGTAGAAACCGAGTTGCGCCTCGCCATCGACCTTGTTGTCGAGGGCGTCGATATCGTCGAAGACAGCGTCGAGCTCGAAACCGTCGCGCACGACAACGAAGGCGCCGACTGCTTCGACCGGCGTACAGGCGGTGATGTCCTGCAGGCGACTGACAAAGGACGGACCGCCGCGATTGATGGCGTCATTGGCCAGAAGTGTCGAGATGATCTCGCGACGCAGCCGGTGACCGGCAATCTCGCCCGCATATTTCTTCTCCATCTGTCGGGGGAAATAACTCACGAGATCGTCGGCGAAATGCGGATCGTCCGGCAACCTGCTTTCGACAAGGTCCGCGAACAGCACGATCTTGGCATAAGCGAGCAGCACCCCAAGTTCGGCCCGCGTCAGCGGTTCGCCGCGCGCCGTGCGCTCGGCGATCTGCTGGTCGCCGGGCAGCGTCTCGACCACGCGGTCGAGCAGGCCGCGCGCCTCGAGCGCGGTCATGAAACGGGCCTGGTGCCCGAGGTCGGAGAGCCCGCGCCGCTCCGCGAGCGAGATCGACAGCGTCTGGCGGTAGTTGTTGGTCAGCACCAGTTCCGCGACCTCCTCCGTCATCGAGGCCAAAAGCTTGTTGCGCGCCGGACGCGCCAGCTTGTCCGTGCGCATCGCCGCCGCGAGCGCGATCTTGATGTTGACCTCGACGTCGGACGAATTGACGCCGGCCGAATTGTCGATCGCATCGGAATTGCAGCGGCCGCCGGCAAGGCCGTATTCGATGCGGGCGCGCTGGGTCAGGCCCAGATTAGCGCCTTCGCCCACCACCTTGGCGCCGACTTGGCCTGCATTGATGCGAATGGCATCGTTGGCGCGGTCGCCGACGTCCGGATGGGATTCGCCGGCTGCCTTGACATAGGTGCCGATGCCGCCGAACCACAAGAGGTCGACCGGGGCCCTCAGAATCGCGGTCATGATCTCGGCTGGCGAGGCCGTGGTTTTTCCTAAACCGATGGCGTCGGCGGCCGCCTGCGACAGCGTGATCGACTTCTGCGAGCGCGGAAAGATGCCGCCGCCGCGTGATATCTTCGATTTGTCGTAATCCTGCCAGCTCGAACGGCCGAGCTCGAAGACCCGCTTGCGCTCCGCGAAAGTCGTCGCCGGGTCCGGAGCCGGGTCGATGAAGATGTCACGGTGGTCGAAAGCGGCAATGAGGCGTATCTGCTCCGACAAGAGCATGCCATTGCCGAACACGTCGCCGGACATGTCGCCAACGCCGACGACCGTGAACGGCTCCGACTGGATGTCCCGGTTCATCTCGCGGAAATGTCGCTTCACCGCCTCCCAGGCGCCACGCGCGGTGATGCCCATCTTCTTGTGGTCATAACCGGCCGAGCCGCCGGAGGCGAAGGCGTCGTCGAGCCAGAAACCATGCTCCTGGCTGATGGCATTCGCGGTGTCGGAGAAGGTCGCCGTCCCCTTGTCGGCGGCGACCACGAAATAAGGATCGTCGCCGTCGCGCCGCACGACATGTTCGGGCGGCACGACCTTGTCGCCGTCGAGATTGTCGGTGATCGAAAGCAGGCTGGAGATGAAGTTGATGTAGGCGTTGCGGCCGGCCTCAAACACCTCGTCGCGACTGCCGCCCACCGGCAGCTTCTTGGGAAAGAAGCCGCCCTTGGCGCCAACCGGCACGATGACCGCGTTCTTGACCTGCTGCGCCTTGACCAGACCGAGCACCTCGGTGCGGTAATCCTGGGCCCGGTCCGACCATCTGAGCCCGCCACGCGCGACGGGACCGAAGCGCAGATGCACGCCTTCGACCTCCGGGCCGTAGACAAAGATCTCGCGCCACGGGCGCGGCTCCGGCAAGCCGGTGAGCATGCGCGAATCGAGCTTGAAGGCGAGCGACCGGCTTTCCGAGCCGTCGCGGGGCTTGAAGCAGCTCGTTCTCAGCGTCGACTGGATGAGATTCAGGAAGCGGCGGACGATGGTGTCGTCATCGAGCACCGGAACGTCCTCGAGCGCAGCCAGGATGGCCTCGACGGCAGCCTCCTGCCGGCGCGCCGCATCCGCATCGCCGACGGCAGGATCAAAGCGGGCCACGAAGAGTTCGTACAGCTGTCGGGCGATCTCCGGATAGCGGTTGAGCGCAGCGGCGATGAAATCCTGGCTCTGCGGGATTCCGGCCTGCTGGAGATAGCGGCCATAGGCGCGAAGGATGACGATCTCGCCCGCCTTCAGCCCGGCAGTCTGTACGAGGCCGTTATAGGCGTCATTGTCGGCAAGTCCGCGCCAGACAGCCAGGAACGCATCCTCGAACAGCGCCCCGTCGGTCTCGAGCGCGATCGTCTTGCCGACCGCGCTTTCCAGTTCCATGTCGTGCACGAATACGAGCCCGTTGCCCGCCGTCTCGATCTCGAAGGTGCGCTCCGAAATCACGCGGAAGCCCATGTTCTCCAGAAGCGGCACGCGCGAGGACAGCGAGACTGCCTCGCCGTGATGGTAGATCTTCAGCGCCGCCTGATGATCCTGCTGATCGCCGTGACGGTGGAAGTCGACGGCAATCGGATTGTCGGGCGAGAGCGGGTCGATGCGCTCCGCGTCGCGCAACGCCACCGCGGGCCTGAAGCTGTTGCGGTAAGCTTCCGGAAAGCGCGTGGCGATGCCGATGAGTTTCGCGCCGGCGCCGGCATCGGTCGCCGCTTCGCGCAGCGCGTCGTCCCAGGTTCGGACGATGCCGCGGATTTCGGCCTCGATCTCCGCCGAATCGACCTTCGGCGTCTTGCCGCCCGAGCGCCCGACGATGAAATGGACGCGCGCCAGCGAACCCTCCGGAAAGGCCGGGTAGTAGGCCGAAAGCCGCCCGTCGAAGACCTTCCTGAGATAGTCGCCGATCCTGGAGCGTGCCTCCGAATCGTAGCGGTCGCGCGGCACGAAGACGATCACCGAGACGAAGCGGTCAAACTGATCGACACGTACCAGAGCCCGCACCCGTGGCCGTTCGCCGAGCGCCAGAACTGCCATGGCATGGCGGCGCAGCATGGCGGTATCGATCTGGAACAACTCGTCGCGCGGATAGGATTCCAGGACGTTGATCAGCGCCTTGCCGGAATGGTCGGTCTTTTCGAATCCGGACTTGGTCATCACCCGCTCGGCCTTGGAGCGCAGATAGGGGATGCGGAACACCGAGCGGGTATAGGCCGTCGACGTGAACAGGCCGACGAGCCGCAATTCGCCCGAAAGCTTGCCGTCGGCATCGAAGGTCTTGACGCCGACATAGTCGAGATAGGCGCGCCGGTGGACGACCGAACGTGCATTGGCCTTGGTCACGATCAGCGGCTCGGGACCAAGCAGGAACTCGCGAATCTCGGGCGTTGTGATCGCCGAAGAGGTGCTGCCGCGCAGGATCTTGAGGTCCGGATCGGAGAGGATGCCGAGACCGCGATTGCCGGTCCGCTCCAGCGTTCCGTCCTTGCCCTCGCCGGTGTAGCGGTACTCGCGCATGCCGAGGAAGGTGAAGTTGTCGTCGCGCAGCCACTCCAGGAAGGCAACCGCCTCGGACACCGCTTCCGGCTCGAGCGGGATCGGCATGTAGCGATAGTCCGAGATGGTATGTTCGAGCCGCGCCAGCATCGGCTTCCAGTCGGTAACAGCTGCTCGCACCTGCTTCAGAACAGCAGCCAGCCGCGCCTTCAGGCCAGCCGCATCGTCTTCGGTGATGGCCGCGACATGGACATGGATGATGCTGACCTTGTCGCCTTCGGCGCGCCCGCCTGCGTCGCCGGATATGGCGCACACGCCATTCTCGTCATGGGTGACGATCAGCACCGGATGCGCGACAAGCAGCAGTTCCCCACCGTCGGCGCCAATCTCGCCCATGACCGAATCGAACAGAAACGGCATGTTGTCGTTGACGACGGTGATCGCGGTGAGCTGCCTGCCGTCGCGCTCGACACCACTGTCGCGCACGATCTCGATGACGCTCTCACCCTTGCGGTGTCCGAGCAACGCGCTGCGCACCAGTTCTGCAGCCCGCGCCAGAGCACCAGGCTCGTAGGCGGCGACATCTTCTGCCGGCGCGCGCGAAAGAAGCAGTTCCTTGAAGTCGATCTTGCTGCCGCCGGCGGGGTCGGCGCCGCCCTTGCCTGCCTTGGACCTCGCCTTGCCCTTGCTCGCAGCCATGCTTTCCTCCGGCGGGAATTTTTCGCTATCGTATCAGAGACAATCACGATTGCGACCCCGGCCGGGGGTCGCGTCACAGTCGAATATGCGGGACAGGTGGACAACGAAAGATGACAGCAGCCAAGGACGCCGTAACGGCCCTCGATCTGGCGCCGTCCGGAGAACTCAGCCCGGAAACCAGGGCCTATTTCGACAAGTGCCAGGAAAAGCTCGGCCTCGTGCCGAACGTGCTCTTGTCCTACGCCTTCGACGAAAAGAAACTACGAGCCTTCACCGACATGTACAACGACCTGATGCTGGGTGATTCCGGCCTGTCGAAGCTCGAACGCGAGATGATCGCGGTCGCGGTCTCCTCGGTCAATCACTGCTTCTACTGCCTGACCGCGCATGGGGCGGCCGTGCGCCAGCTCTCGGGGGACCCCGCACTAGGCGAGATGATGGTGATGAACTACCGCGCCGCCGATCTGGGCGAGCGCCAGAAGGCGATGCTTGATTTTGCGGTCAAGCTGACCGAGGCGCCCGACCGGATCGAGGAGAGCGACCGGGCGGCTTTGCGCGAGGTTGGCTTTTCCGATCGCGACATCTGGGACATTGCTTCGACAGCAGCCTTCTTCAACATGTCCAACCGCGTTGCCGCCGCCGTCGACATGCGGCCGAACCCGGAATACCACACCACGGCACGATAACCCTCAAAAGCCCTCGCCCGCTCTCGCGAAAACGTTATTTCGTGTTTATGTTAAACAATGCGAGGAAGTGAGGGTGAACGGTCAGCATCGGCCGGGCGACAACGGAGGGAAACATGCCGAAATTTCTCTATGTCTATCACGGTGGCAGCGTGCCGGAATCCGAGGAGGAAGGCAAAAAGGTCATGCAGGCCTGGATGGATTGGATGGGATCGCTGGGCGATGCCATCATCGACGGCGGCAACCCTGTCGGCATGTCGAAGACCGTCGTGCCCGGAGGCAAGGTCGAGGCCAATGGCGGCGCCAACCCGGCCAGCGGCTACAGTCTGATCAACGCTGCCGACATGGACGATGCGCTCGCGAAGGCCAAGGGCTGCCCGATCCTCGATGCCGGCGGCAGCGTCGAGGTCGCCGAGACGATGGACATGTAATCACCTGCCGGTGGCCGTCAGCGCGATGCGATCGCGGCCGCTGCGCCCGCCATGGTCGTCGCGCTGACCCGGTTGGCGACCCGCATGGCGCGCGCGCTGCGCAGCAGGCGTCGGGCCTGCGCGGCGGCAAGAACCCAGGCCAGATCGATCAGGATCAGCACCACCGCCATCGTTGCGGTGAGTTCGACCCAGCCAAGGAGGCCGACCGAGGCCAGGTCGACGATGGTCGGCAGCAGCGCAAGGTAGAACATCATGATCTTGGGGTTGCCTAGGGTGACCGCCATGCCGGCGAGAAACAGCCGCCACGGCGAATCCTGGCGCGGCAATTCATCTTCGCCCTGAACGACGACCGGCGCTGTCCACATCTTAAAGGCCAGCCACACTAGATAGGCGACTCCGACCCATTTGATCACGACGAAGACGACATGGAAGCTCTGCGCAACGACGGCCAGTCCGAAGACGGCCAGCGACAGCCAGATCGCCTCGCCGATCCACATCGCCGCAAGGAAGGGGAACACGTCACGAAAGCCCTTCGAGATGACCCGCGCCACCAGCGCGGCGATGCTTGGCCCCGGCGAGCCGGCGGCGACAAGCAGGGCGCCGGCGAAGATGATGAGCGAGGCGAGGTCCATGGGCAATTCCTTCCGGCCACGAAGCCGCGAAGTATGGCCATGCTTCACCTGTACGGCAAGCCGCCGCTGGTCAGCCTGCTGACGGCGCGTCCCCCCCAATAATGCGCCCGAGCGCAAGCAGCATGTGCGCCTCGATATCATCGCGTAGGCGCGCACGCACAGCTGTGCGTTCCTCGACGAGGTAGAGATCGACCAGCGTGCCCAACAGTACGTTGAGAAAGGTCAGCGACGCTCGGTCGACCCGACCGGCGCCGGGCGCAAATCGCTCGAGGAACGGCGCCAGAATGTCACCGGCGATACGATCCTCGGCCTCGCCCTGGTCGTGCTCGACCGGGCGGATGCGGCGCATGGCGCGCAAGAGTCGCGCATGCGCCGGGATGGCCTCGGCGGCGTCGAGGTAGACGCGGAGCAATTTTCGCGCGGCGACTTGGGCCGCAAGGCCCTGTTCCAGCCCCTCCAGCGCCTGGCTGCAGGCTTGGACGACCCGGGCGACGGTTTCGTCATAAGCGGCCAGCAACAGCGCATCGCGGTCCGGGAAATAGCGATAGACCGAACCGACCGCGACACCGCATTCCGCCGCGACCCGCGACGTTGTCACCGTTTCCTCGCCGAACTCGGCGATAAGCCTTTCGGCCGCCGCGATCAACGCCGCGCGGGTTTGGAGCGCACGTGTCTGGCGCGGGCGATAGGCCTGCTCGCGGGCGGTCGCGTCGCTCATCGGTGGTCCGGCCATGCGCTCAAAAATGAAACAGTTTCATTTTTGTTGACTTCGCATTGCCGAGCGCGCATCGTCAAGCCGGAAATGGAGGAGGAATGCCGATGCGAGCTATCTTCAGGGCCGCGGCTGGCTTGGCCGTATCGCTTGCACTGACCGCCGCTGTCGCCGCCGCGGAGCTTCGCGTCGAGCCGGACGACGATGCCAATGAAAAGCTGATCGAGGCGCTGATCCTGGCGCAGCCGGGCGATACGGTGCTGATCGCCGCCGGACGCTACGAACTCACCGACGGCCTGTCGCTCGACGTCGACGACGTCACCGTGCGCGGCGAAGGCACGGATCGCACCGTTCTTTCCTTCAAGGGACAGACCGGGGCCGGCGAGGGTCTTCTGGTCACCTCCGACCGGGTGGTGCTGGAGGATTTCGCGGTCGAGGACACCAGGGGCGACGGCGTCAAGTCGAAGGGCTCGGACCAGATCACGTTCCGCAACCTGCGCGTCGAATGGACCGGCGGGCCGAAGGCCGAGAACGGCGCCTATGGCGTCTATCCCGTGTCGTCGAAGAACGTGCTCATCGAAGGCGTGCTGGTGCGTGGCGCTTCGGATGCCGGCATCTATGTCGGCCAGAGCGAGGACATCGTGGTACGCAACAGCCGCGCCGAATTCAACGTGGCCGGCATCGAGATCGAGAATTCCTTCCGCGCCGATGTCTACAAGAACGTTGCCACCCGCAACACCGGCGGAATTCTCGTCTTCGATCTGCCCAACCTGCCGGTGCAGGGCGGTCATGACATCCGCGTCTTCGACAACGACGTTGTCGACAACGACACGCCCAATTTTGCCCCGGAAGGCAACATCGTCGCCATCGTGCCGAAAGGCATGGGCATCATGGTGATGGCCAATCGCAACGTCCACGTCTTCAACAACCGCCTTTCCGGCAACGCGACCACCCACGTGCTGATCGCCGCCTATCCGGAAGACTACGAGGACGACGATTATCTGTTCGTGCCGCGCGGGGTCTACGTGCATGACAACGAGTATGGCGAGGGCGGCGGCGAGCCCGACGGCGAGGTCGGCAAGACGATTTCGGATGTTTCGGGCACGCCCGTGCCGGACATTGTCTGGGACGGAGTGACAACGATCCCGGAGTATTTTTCCTGGGTCTCGGCCGAAAACCGCATCTATGTCGATGAGCCGGACGGCACGACCTTCGTCAATCTGAAGATGATTTCGCAGCTGCTGCTGCCTTGGTCGACGTCCCCGGACACCGACATCTCCGGCTACAAGGGTTCACTGCCGGAACCGGCGCCCGTGAAGCTGCCGCAGGATGGCGGTGCCTGAAACACAAGAAAAAGTACCGATGATCTCGGACCATGGGCGTCTGACGTCGCTGGGCCCTTCCTTGGGCAGATGGTCGACTGGCGGCCGGTCGGCGCGTAGCGGCGTGGGTATCGCCAGACTCGCGGCTGCCCTCCTCGTTTCCGTCACTCTGTGCGCAGCCCTCGTCGTCCCGGCTCTCGCCGTCTCCGACGCGGCGATCCTCGCCGAGCGGCCGCCAAAGCTCCTCTCCGAATTTGGCTTCTTCGAGGATAGCCGCACTCAGAAGCCGGCCGAAGGCGTTGTTCCCTTCGCGATCAACACGCCGCTCTTTTCCGACAACGCGCTGAAGTTCCGCTTCGTCTACCTGCCCGAGGGCAAGGCGGCCCGCTACGACCCGCAGGAGGCCTTTGCCTTTCCGGCCGGCGCCGCGCTGATCAAGACCTTCGCTTTCCCGGCCGACATGAGGGAGCCGGACAAGGATGTGCGCCTGATCGAGACGCGGGTTCTGATCAGGCATGAGGACGGCTGGCAGGCCTGGGCCTATCTTTGGGACGAGGCCCAGCAGGACGCCGTGCTCAAGATCGCCGGCGCCAAGGTCGACATCGAGCTTGGCGGCATCGCGCCGGAGCCTGTTCGCTTCACCTATTCGGTGCCCAACAAGAACCAGTGCAAGGGTTGCCACGCGTTCAACGGCGAAATCGCGCCGCTCGGGCCCAAGGCACGCAACCTCAACGGCGAATTTGCCTATGCCGACGGCGCGGCAAACCAGCTCGAACACTGGAGCGCTGCCGGCATCCTGCAAGGTGCCCCGGCTCCGCGCGACGCACCCGCGGTTCCCGCATGGGGCGACGAGGCCGCGCCGCTCGAGGCCCGCGCCCGCGCCTGGCTCGACGTCAACTGCGCCCATTGCCATCGCCGCGAGGGGCCGGCCAGCAATTCCGGGCTCTTCCTGACCTATGGAGAGGATGACCCGGTGGCGCTTGGCATCGGCAAGCGGCCGGTCGCCGCCGGGCGCGGTTCGGGCGGCCGCGAATTCGACATCAAGCCCGGCGATCCGGACGGCTCGATCCTGCTCTACCGGATCGAAAGCACCGAGCCCGGCGTTATGATGCCCGAACTCGGCCGCGGCCTGCCCCAGCCGGACGCGGGCAAGCTGCTGCGCGACTGGATCGCGACGCTCCGTTAACCCTTTGTGAATTAAGCTCCTTCGCTTCGCCCCTGCGTCAAGAATCGGTTACATTGGCTTATACAATGTGATTCCTGCGTCGGCCGCGTCTGTGGCAGACCATTGAAGGGGCGCTTCAGAGGTGGGGAAATCGACAGGCATGTCGAGACGATATTTCGGAACCGACGGAATCCGCGGCAGGGCGAACTCGTTCCCGATGACCGCCGATGTGGCCATGAAGGTCGGCATGGCGGCGGGACTGTCGTTCCAGCGCGGCGACCATCGCCACCGTGTGGTGATCGGCAAGGACACGCGCCTTTCCGGTTACATGATCGAGAACGCGCTCGTCGCCGGCTTCTGCGCCGCCGGCATGGACGTTTTCCTGCTCGGCCCGGTGCCGACTCCGGCCGTTGCCATGCTGACCCGATCCCTGCGCGCCGACCTTGGCGTGATGATTTCGGCGTCGCACAACGCCTTCCATGACAACGGCATCAAGCTTTTCGGGCCAGACGGCTACAAGCTGTCGGACGAGATCGAGATGCGCATCGAAAGCATGCTCGACCGCGACCTGTCGGGCGAACTTGCCAGTTCGGAAGGCCTCGGACGGGCCAAGCGTATCGACGGCGTGCATGACCGCTATATCGAATTTGCCAAGCGGACCCTGCCGCGCTCGGTGTCGCTGGCCGGCATGCGGGTCGTCGTCGACAGCGCCAACGGTGCGGCCTACAAGGTGGCGCCGGCAGCCCTGTGGGAACTTGGCGCCGAGGTCATCGCCATTAATGACGAGCCCAACGGCCTCAACATCAACGATGATTGCGGCTCGACCCATCCGCTCAATCTTTGCAAGAAGGTGCGCGAGGTCAGGGCCGACATCGGCATCGCGCTCGACGGCGACGCCGACCGCGTGCTGATCGTCGACGAAAACGGCTCGGTCGTCGACGGCGACCAGATCATGGCGCTGGTCGCCGAATCCTGGCACCAGGCCGGGCGTTTGGCCGGCGGCGGCGTCGTCGCCACGGTGATGTCCAATCTCGGCCTGGAGCGCCGTTTAGATGATCTCGGCCTGCAGCTTCACCGCACCAAGGTCGGCGACCGCTACGTCGTCGAGCATATGCGTGCCAACGGGCTCAATGTCGGCGGCGAACAGTCGGGCCATATCGTGCTTTCCGACTATTCGACCACCGGCGACGGCCTTGTTTCGGCGCTTCAGGTCCTCTCCTGCATCAAGCGCTCCGACCGGCCGGCCAGCGAGGTCTGCCGCAAGTTCGAGCCGGTGCCCCAGGTGCTGAAGAATGTCCGCTTCAATGGCGGCAAGCCGCTGGAGACCGATTCCGTGCGCGCCATGATCGAGGACGCCAAGAGCCGTCTCGGCAAGGCCGGGCGTCTGGTGATCCGTCCTTCCGGCACGGAACCACTGATCCGTGTCATGGCTGAAGGCGACGATCGCTCGCTTGTGGAAAAGGTCGTCAACGACATCATCGGCGTCATCGGCACCGTCAAGACCGCAGCCTGACAACCCCCTCTGCCTGCCAGGCGCGTGGCACTATTGCCACGCCGGCTTCGACTGCTTTTCCACCAAACATGGTAAAGAAGCAGGGTTAAGCCGCCCTTAACCTTTGCAAATCATTATCCGGCCGAGTTCAATTGAACCCGGCGCGTATCGGGCCGGGCAAAGCAAAGGTGATCCTCATGACCAAGCATGCCAGGCTCACGCTCGTTGGCGCGCTTTTGATGAGTGGCGTGTCCGGAGCCTCCGCTGCCGACTACATCGAACCGCCGGTGGTCGAAATCCCGCCGCCGGTGGTCTACGAGGAGGTCGACCATGGCGGCTGGTACATCCGTGGCGATATCGACTATCACTGGTCGCGCTGGAATGACGCCGACTACGTCACCTATGCCCCGCCCGGTTACGGCAGCTTCGACTTCGGTGAACTGCGCGGCGCATGGTCCGTCGGCGCCGGCGTCGGCTATCAGATCAACCGCTACTTCCGCACCGACCTGACGCTGGACTACTGGGCGAAGTCGGACTTCAACGGCCAGACCTCCGGCGTCTGCGGCGGCGTGCCCTGCACCTCGTCCGACGTGTCGGCCTATTCGGCCTGGCTGCTGATGGCCAACGCCTACGCCGAGTTCGGCACCTGGCATGGCGTCACCCCTTATGTCGGCGCCGGTATCGGCGGTGCCCGCATCAAGTGGGACGACCTGCGCAACACGGTCGGCGGCGTGACCACCGTTCACGAAGGCTCCGCGAACTGGCGCTTCGCCTGGGCGCTGATGGCCGGCGCGTCCTACTGCGTGACCGACAATATCCTGCTCGATGCCGGCTACCGCTTCACGCATGTCAATGGCGGCCGCATGTTCGAATATGCGCCGATCGCCGGGCCGGGCTTCGACGAAGGCTTCGACGTGCATGAGGTTCGCGCCGGTCTGCGCTACCAGTTCGGCGGATCGAGCCGCTGCGCACCGCCGATCGCCTACGAGCCGCCTCCGATCGAGCCGCCGGTCTACAAATAGGCCGGCCTCCAAGGAAACCCGAAACCGCCCGGCGCCCCCGGGCGGTTTTTCTTTGTGTATCAGATATTTGGAAGATGCGCTCGGCGGCGTCATGCTTAACCGGCGCTTAACCACTATGGTTAACAATGCCTCACGAGACCGGCGGACCGATGGCCCGCTTTTTGCGGAGTGAGGTACATGACTTTTCTTTCTCGCATGATCCTGACGGGGACCGCGCTGGCGGTGCTGCCGATACCGTCGCTGATGGCCGCCGACTACGATCCCCCGATTTTCGTCGAGGAAGCGCCCGAATACGTGCCCGTGGAGGTCGGCTCCGGCTGGTACCTGCGCGGCGATATCGGCTATGCGGTCACGACCAGCGCCAAGGGACCATTCAACTACCGGACCTTCGACGCCCTGACCGCCACCTATGGCGCCTCGACCTTCGCAACGAGTTCGATCGACACCGGCTTCACCTTTGGCGGCGGCATAGGCTACCGCTTCAATGAGTGGATCCGCGCCGACGCAACGATCGAGGGTTTCCAGGGCAAGTTCGAAGGCACCACGACCAGCGCCCTTCCCTGCCTCGACCCGGTCGCCAATCCTGCCTATGTGGGCACGACCTGCCGCTCGGAGGACGAGGCCCGCTACAACGGCATGTCGATCATGGCGAACGCCTATGTCGATCTTGGCACCTTTGCCGGCTTCACGCCGTATGCCGGCGCCGGTGCGGGTTACACCTATCTGCGCTGGGGCGGGCTGAACAACGACACCTACTGCGTGGATGGCGGCGGAGCCTGTCCGCCGCCGCAGGCCTATATCTCCACGGTCACCCATCCGGGCGAGCAAAGCTGGCGCTTCACCTACGCTTTCATGGCCGGCGTCGCCTATGACGTCACCGATGTGCTGAAGCTGGATGTCGGCTACCGCTACCGCCATATCGACGGCGGCGACATGTTCCGCTTCGACCCGGCAAGCGTCACCGCCGGCGCGACCGGCATCCAGGGGACCGAAAGCGGCTTCGACCAGCACGAGGTCAAGGTCGGCATTCGTTACGAGATCTGGTAGACAACGACCAACTCGGAAACCATCAAGACGGCGGGGCGACCCGCCGTCTTTCGTTTGCGCCCGTCACCCCACGCCGCGATTCCCCCGCGCCGGCGGTTCCCACGCTGTCGACCCGGCGGCGAAAAAATGTTCCACATGCGACGCACGGTTTTCCCTTGACGCCGTCGCCGCGAAGCCCTAACGCCGTCCGTGGGCCACCCCTCCCCAACGAGGGGCGAGCTATCTGGAAGGATAGAACCACGATGACGACACATCCCAAGCCCGGATTCCGTCCGGCAAATCCCAACTTTTCCTCTGGTCCCTGTGCAAAGCGTCCCGGCTGGTCGGCCGAGGCCCTTGATATCGCGGCGCTCGGACGCTCCCACCGCTCAAAACTCGGCAAGGCGAAACTCGAACGCGCCATCGCGCTGACGCGCGAGGTGCTGCAGGTGCCATCTGATTACCGCATCGGCATCGTTCCGGCCTCCGACACCGGCGCCGTCGAGATGGCATTGTGGTCGCTGCTCGGCGCGCGCGGCGTCGACATGGTCGCCTGGGAGTCCTTCGGCTCCGGCTGGGTCACCGACGTGGTCAAGCAGCTCAAGATCGACGACGTGCGCCGCATCGAAGCCGACTACGGCGAACTGCCCGATCTCGGCAGGATCGACTTCGACCGCGACGTGGTCTTCACCTGGAATGGCACAACGTCCGGCGTACGCGTGCTGAATGGCGACTTCATTCCGGCAGAACGCGCGGGCCTGACCATTTGCGACGCTACCTCGGCCGCATTCGCCCAGCGGCTCGACTTCGCCAAGCTCGACGTCGTCACGTTCTCCTGGCAGAAGGTTCTCGGTGGCGAAGCCGCGCACGGCGTGCTGATCCTGTCGCCGCGCGCCGTCGAGCGCCTCGAAAGTTACACGCCGGCGTGGCCGCTCCCCAAGATCTTCCGCCTCACCAAGGGCGGCAAGCTGATCGAGGGCGTTTTCAAGGGTGAGACTATCAACACGCCTTCCATGCTGTGTGTGGAAGATTATCTCGACGCGCTCGAATGGGCGCGGTCGGTCGGTGGACTCGACGGGCTGGTCGCCCGAGCCGATGCCAATTTCGCCGTCATCGATGCCTTCGTCAAAAAGGCCGCATGGATCGACCACCTGGCGATCGTGCCGGAGACGCGTTCCAACACTTCGGTCTGCCTGACGATCTCCGACCCGGACGTCACCGCCCTCGAGAAGGACGCGCAGGCGGCGTTTGCCAAGGGCATCGTCTCACTGCTCGACGCCGAGGACGTGGCCTATGACATCGGCGCCTATCGCGACGCCCCTCCAGGTCTCCGGATCTGGGCCGGCGCCACGGTCGAGACCGCCGATCTCGAGGCGCTGATGCCCTGGCTCGACTGGGCTTTCGCGGTCAGGAAAGCCGAACTCAAGGCGGCGGCCTAACTGCGTCACCCCTCATTCGGCCGCTTCGCGGCCACCTTCTCCCACAAGGGGAGAAGGAGTCGCCGGCCTCAATCCCAAGAGCCAATCGAGGAACTGTCGATTGGCGAAAGCGACGGTGCAGTACCTCCCTTCTCCCCTTGTGGGAGAAGGTGGCCGCGAAGCGAAAGCGGATGAGGGGTTCTGACCCGCAACTACGAAGGAAAGGACATCATGGCCCCTCGCGTTCTTGTCTCCGACAAGCTTTCTCCGACCGCCGTGCAGATCTTCAAGGATCGCGGCGTCGAGGTCGACTATCTGCCCGACATCGGCAAGGACAAGGAAAAGCTCGCAGAGATCATTGGCGAATATGACGGCCTCGCCATCCGCTCCGCCACCAAGGTCACGGCCAAGCTGATCGAGGCAGCGACCAACCTCAAGGTGGTCGGGCGTGCCGGCATCGGCGTCGACAATGTCGACATTCCCGCCGCCTCGCGCCGCGGCATCATCGTGATGAACACGCCCTTCGGCAACTCGATCACCACCGCCGAACACGCCGTGTCGCTGATGTTCGCCGTCGCTCGCCAGATCCCGGAAGCCAACGCCTCCACCCATGCCGGCAAGTGGGAGAAGAACCGCTTCATGGGCGTGGAAATCACCGGCAAGACGCTGGGCGTCGTCGGCTGCGGCAATATCGGCTCGATCGTCGCCACCCGCGGCGTCGGGTTGAAGATGCATGTGATTGCCTTCGACCCGTTCCTTTCGGAAAAGCGCGCCGTCGAACTCGGCATCGAGAAGGTGGAACTCGACGAATTGCTGGCGCGCGCCGATTTCATCACGCTGCATACGCCGCTGACCGACAAGACGCGCAACCTCATCAACGCCAAGTCGATCGCCAGGATGAAGGACGGCGTGCGCATCATCAACTGCGCCCGCGGTGGCCTGATTGTCGAGAAGGACCTGATCGACGCCCTCAAATCCGGCAAGGTCGCCGGCGCCGGTATCGACGTCTTCGAGACCGAGCCGGCAACGGAGAACCCGCTCTTCGGCATGGAGAACGTCGTGTGCACCCCGCATCTGGGGGCGGCGACCAGCGAGGCCCAGGAAAACGTAGCCCTGCAGGTCGCCGAGCAGATGTCGGACTATCTGATCAAGGGCGCGGTCACCAACGCCATCAACATGCCCTCGATCACGGCCGAAGAGGCCCCGCGTCTGAAGCCGTTCATCAAGCTCGCCGAGGTGCTGGGTGCCTTTGTCGGCCAGGTCACCGACGACGCCATCAAGGAGGTCGAGATCCTGTTCGACGGGCAGGTGGCGACGATGAACACCCGTGCGCTGGTCAGCGCCGCCCTGGCCGGCCTGATCCGTCCGCAGGTTGCCGACGTCAACATGGTCTCGGCGCCGATCATGGCCAAGGAGCGCGGCGTCATCCTTTCGGAGATCAAGCGCGACAAGTCCGGCGTTTTCGACGGCTACATCAAGCTGACGGTCAAGACTGCTACCAAGACGCGCGCCATTGCCGGCACCTGTTTTTCCGACGGCAAGCCGCGCTTCATCCAGATCAAGGGCATCAACCTGGAAGCCGAGGTCGGCGAGCACATGCTTTATACAACGAATCAGGACGCGCCGGGGATCATCGGCCTGCTCGGCACCGTTCTCGGCAAGAGCGACGTCAACATCGCCAACTTCCAGCTCGGCCGCAACCGGGCCGGCGGCGACGCGATCGCGCTGCTCTATCTGGACGCGCCGATTCCGGAGGATGTGCTGGCCGAACTGCGCTCCAACCCGAAGATCGATTCCGCCAAGCCGCTGCATTTCGACATCAACGGCGGCTGAACAGATGGAAGGCGGTGGCGCGGCCGCTAGCGTCGCGCCACATGCCTTCCGGACAGTTCGGCGATCCAGATGCCGCCGAGCGCCAGCGCCAGTGCGATGGCATGGTAGGCATACAGCACCTCGCCGAGCACCAGGATCGACAGCAGGGTGCCGAAGATCGGCACCAGATTGATGAACAGCCCAGCCCGGTTGGGGCCGATCATCTCGACGCCGCGCACATAAAGGACCTGCGCCAGCAGTGACGGAAACAGCGCAATGTAGAGGACCGTCGCCCAGCCAACACTGTCCGGCCAGATCATCCCACCCGTGGCGAGTTCGGCCGCGGCGAAGGGGAGCGACGTCAATAGTGCCGCACCCGCCAGAACGATCATGAAACTCTGCCAGTGTATGGCCGGACGCAGCGGCAGCGCGACGGTATAGCCGGCATAGACGAGGATCGCGATCACCATCAGTGCATCGCCGAAGTTCAGCTGCAACCGCAGCAGCGTCGAAAGATCGCCATGGCTCACGGCCAGCGCTACGCCGCTGACGGTGAGAACGAAACCGGCGAATTGGCCGGCGGAAACGCGGGTCCGGAAAAACAGGAAGTTGAGCAGGAAGACCAGCATCGGGATACCGGCCTGCTCGATCGTGACGTTGATGGCGCTGGTGTGGGTGAGCGCGGTGTAGAGGGTGACGTTGAAGCAGGTGAAGCCGAAGAAGCCGAGTGTTGCCAGCAACACGAGATGACGGCGCACCAGGGCCCAGTCGGCGACCAGGTGACGATGCCCGATGGCGACAAGAAGCGCGAATGCGAACACCCAGCGCAACGTGGTCAACAGCAATGGCGACACGTGGCCGACGGCGAACTTGCCGGCCACGGCATTGCCGCCCCAGAACAGCATCGTCAGGATAAGGAAGATATAGGCTGTGCGGTGCATCCGGCTTGTCCAGTGGCGGGCCCTTCCGCCTATGGGGCACGAGCCGTGCTGTAAAGCCGCTCAGCGGGCGAATCGGTTGTGCCTGTCGTCGTTTCCCGGCAAACAGGGGCTCGCAACACGGCAATGCTGTCGCTATAGAGGCCCGTCCGTCACGAGCGGACGCAGAGCATCCTGTCCGGAGGGAAAGTTCGCATGGCGAATGTGGTGGTTGTCGGCTCGCAATGGGGCGACGAGGGCAAGGGCAAGATCGTCGACTGGCTGTCCGAGCGCGCCGATCTGGTGGTTCGTTTCCAGGGTGGCCACAACGCCGGCCATACGCTCGTTGTCGACGGCAAGGTCTACAAGCTTTCGCTGCTGCCCTCCGGCGTCGTGCGGCCCGGCAAGCTTTCCGTGATCGGCAATGGCGTGGTCTTCGACCCGCATGCCTTCGTGGCCGAGGTCGAGCGTTTGCAGGAGCTTGGCGTCGACGTCTCGCCGCAGCGCCTGAAAATTGCCGAAAACACCGCGCTAATTCTGTCCCTGCACCGGGAGCTCGACGGGTTTCGCGAGGACGCGGCCTCCAATTCGGGCACCAGGATCGGAACAACGCGCCGGGGCATCGGGCCGGCCTATGAAGACAAGGTCGGTCGCCGGGCGGTGAGGGTGATGGACCTGGCGGACCCTAACACCCTGGCCCTCAAGGTCGACCGGCTGCTCACCCATCACAACGCCCTGCGGCGGGGCCTGGGTCATCCCGAGGTGGAACACGGCGCCATCATGGCAGAACTCGAAACGATAACGGACAAGATCCTCCCTTATATGGACCGGGTGTGGAGGATTCTCGACGATGCACGCCGCTCCGGCGAGCGCATCCTGTTCGAGGGCGCGCAGGGCAGTCTGCTCGACATCGACCACGGTACCTACCCGTTCGTGACTTCTTCCAACACCGTCTCCGGTCAGGCGGCTACCGGGGCCGGCACCGGACCCGGCGCGATCGGCTATGTGCTTGGCATCACCAAGGCGTATACGACCCGTGTCGGCGAGGGTCCCTTTCCGACAGAACAGGACAACGAGATCGGCGACTTCCTCGGCGAACGCGGACACGAGTTCGGAACAGTGACCGGTCGCAAGCGCCGTTGCGGCTGGTTCGACGCCGTCCTGGTGCGGCAGTCGGTGGCCGTCAACGGCATGGACGGCATCGCGCTGACCAAGCTCGACGTGCTCGACGGCCTCGACGAGATCAAGGTCTGCACCGGTTACCGCCTCGACGGCCGCGAGATCGACTACCTGCCGGCAAGCCAGGGCGCACAGCAACGCGTGGAGCCGATCTACCAGACGCTGGAAGGCTGGAAGGACTCAACCCGCGGCGCGCGCAGCTGGAACGACCTTCCGGCGCAGGCGGTCAAATATGTGCGCTATGTCGAGGAACTGATCGGCGCGCCCGTGGCGCTGCTTTCGACGAGCCCCGAGCGCGAGGACACGATACTTGTGACGGACCCGTTTCAAGACTAGTTTGGCGCACCGGCGAAGTGGCGGGGAGCATTGCCGGATTCGCCGCAAGATAGAAAAGGACAGGTCGGCGACGAATGGCTGATTTCGTAGCGGTTCTGAAGAAGACGATCGATAATCTCGGCGACGCAACGCCCGAGACGCGTGAGAAGGTCTACCAGAAGGCCCGCGCGACGGTCGGGGCGCGGCTCGCTGCGATGAACCCGCCGCCGCCCGCCGCCGTGGCCGATCGTCAACGCCGCCAGCTCGAGGATGCCATCAAGGAGATCGAGCGCCAGTTCCAGACGGCCCAGGGCAAGGACAACGACCCTCTGGCCGAACTCGACGCCTTGTTCGCCGAACTGACACCGGCAAAATCCGGTGCCGCCAAGCAACCGCAGGCGGGTGAAGCGGCGAAGCCGGCGGCACCCCCACCGCGATCGCTCGCCGGCGCGCAACCGGCGACACAGGCCGTGAGCACGCCCGCGGCGGCCGTTGCTCCGCCGCCGGTCGGCCCAGAGCATTCGGAAGCCCCCGCCGAGGGGCCGGTGGAGATGGAGTTTGACACCCCGCCGCCACCGCCACCGCGCGCCTCCAACCGCCGCGCCCTGCCTGGCGGGACGGGTCGCTGGCTCGCGGCCGCGGTCGCCCTGCTGGTCATCGGGGGCGCCGGCTATGGCCTCTGGCTCAACCGCGACAGTTTCGCCGGCCTGTTCGGCAGCGCGCCGGCAGAGGTGGCAGAGGAAACGACTGCGCCGGTCGAACCGGAGCCCCTCGAGGAAGAGGCAGTAGCAGCAGCCGAAGAAGAACCCGAGGTTGCGGCCGCCGAGCCCGCCGATACCCAGCCGGCAGACGAAGATGGCGGCACGCAGAAATTCACCCAGCGCCTCAACCCGGACGGCAGCGAGACCGATCCGGGGCCGGCCGGCGGCGATGCCGAGGTCGGCGAAGGGACGTCGCTCGCTTCGGCAACGCAGCCGGGCGAGGAACCGCTGCCGGGCACCGGCGAGACCGCGGCCGCGGCGGCTGGAGACGAAGCTCCCGTCGAACAGGGCGATTCGTCGGAAGCGGCCGTCCTGGTCGGCCAGAAGGCGATTTTCTACGAGGAGCGTACCGCGGTTGCCGAAGGTACGGCCGATTCGGGGTCTGTCGTCTGGTCGATCGCCCAGGAGTCACCCGGCGCCGACCTGCCTCCCGAACCGGCGATCCGCGCCGAAGCGACCATTCCGGACAAGGATCTGCAGTTGCGCCTGACCGTGCGCCGCAATGCCGACCAGACCTTGCCGGCGAGCCATATCGTCGAGCTGATCTTCCTTACGCCGGAAAACTTCGCCAGCGGACCGATCGACAATGTACTGCGCATGACGTTGAAAGACACGGAGCAGGCGGCGGGCAGTCCCCTGCTTGGCATACCGGCGAAGATCGCCGACGGCTTCTTCCTCGTCGCACTCAACGATGGCGAGACCGAAGTCGAGCAGAATCTGAGGCTGCTGCGCCAGCAGAAGTGGATCGACGTGCCGATCGTCTACAAGTCTGGCCGCCGCGCCCTGATCACCATGGAAAAGGGTCTGCCGGGCGAAAAGGTCTTCGAGGAGGCGCTCAAGGCCTGGGAAGCCGCCTCAAGCGGCTGACCAGACTCCCGAAAAGCCGCCGCTGATCGAGCGACGGCTTTCTTTGCAGGAGGAAGCGCCTAGGCTTCAGCGTGCGCGTCGATCGTTCGCAGCGACTGCGCCTGTTTGCGCGCCGCTGCCTTGACCGCGTCCTGCACCTTTTCGAAGGCCCGCACCTCGATCTGGCGCACGCGTTCGCGTGAAATGTCGAATTCGGACGAGAGTTCTTCCAGCGTCAGCGGGTCTTCCGACAGCCGCCGCGCCTCGAAGATTCGCCGTTCGCGTTCATTGAGAACGGTCAGCGCCTCGTCGAGCATGCCGCGCCGGTTTTCCAGCTCGTCCTGCTCGACGAGCATGTCTTCCTGCGACTGGTTGTCGTCGACAAGCCAGTCCTGCCACTCGCCGGATTCGCCCTCGGTCGCACGGATCGGCGCATTGAGCGAGGCGTCACCCGAGAGCCGGCGGTTCATCGATACCACCTCTTCCTCGGAGACGTTGAGACGTGTGGCGATCTCGCTGACCTGCTCGGGATTGAGGTCGCCGTCGTCCAGCGCCTGAATCTTGCCCTTCACCTTCCTGAGGTTGAAGAACAGCCGCTTCTGGTTCGCGGTGGTGCCCATCTTTACCAGGCTCCACGAACGCAGGATGTATTCCTGGATCGCGGCCTTGATCCACCACATCGCGTAGGTGGCCAGCCTGAACCCGCGCTCTGGCTCGAACTTCTTCACGGCCTGCATCAGGCCGACATTGCCTTCAGAAATCACTTCGCCGATCGGCAAACCATAGCCGCGATAGCCCATCGCGATCTTGGCCACGAGCCTCAAATGGCTGGTGACCAGGCGATGCGCAGCGTCGGTGTCAGAATGCTCGTGATATCGTTTAGCGAGCATGTATTCTTCTTCCGGCTGCAACATCGGGAAGCGCCGGATTTCCTCGAGATAGCGGCTGAGGCCGCCTTCTCCGGAAACGATACTGGGTAGCGTCTGGGCCATAAAGCACCCTCCCTCTCCATCAAATTCAGCCCCCGTTTGGCGGGCCTCAGGGGCGCGGCCGCACGACAGCGCACCGCGACCAATGTAAATATAGGCACGATCTTGGCCATTTCACGGTGCGTTGCGGCACGAAAATGCTGCGTCACACAAAAGTGAACGCAAACTCTCAGCTTATCCGGCTTTGCGCAAGGCGTCCGCCAGTTCGGCCATGTCCCGCGGCAGGGGCGTCTCGAATCGCATTGTCGCACCGGAAGCCGGATGACGAAAGGCGAGCAGTCGCGCATGCAGCGCCTGGCGCGGGAACGCGGCGGCGACCTCGCGCGCCGCTTCCGGAAGCCGGTTCGCCTTGGTTCTGAAGGCGCGGCCATAATCGAGATCACCGATCAGAGGATGGCCGACATGCGCCATATGGACCCGAATCTGGTGTGTACGGCCGGTTTCCAGCCGGCAATCGACAAGCGATGCCGCGTATTCTCCGCCCGGCAACGGGCAAAACCGCTCGACAAGCCGGTAGTGCGTGACCGCGCGGCGCGCATCGGGATGACGTTCGGATACGACGGCGCGCCGCGTACGGTCGTTGGCCGCCCGTCCCAGAGGCACATCGATGGTGCCGGCGCTGCGTCCCGGCGCACCCCAGACCAGCGCCGAATAGGCCCGCTCCAGGTCACCCGAGCGCCCGTGATCGGCAAAGGCTTCCGCAAGAGCCCTGTGCGCAAGGTCGGTCTTTGCTGCCACCATGACCCCGCTGGTGTCCTTGTCGAGGCGGTGCACGATGCCGGGCCGTCTTACGCCGCCGATCCCCGACAGCGACGCCCCGCAATGGTGGATCAGCGCGTTGACCAGCGTACCGGAGGGATTGCCGGCGCCCGGATGCACGACGAGCCCGGCCGGCTTGTCGATGACGATCAGTTCGTCATCCTCGAAAAGCACCGTCAGGGCGATGTCTTCGCCACGCGGAACCGGATCCTGCGCCTCGGGAAGAACCAGCCGGACGACATCCTCGGGCGCCAGCCTGTGCTTCGTCTCCGTAACGACGATGCCGCCGACCTGCACCGCGCCGGACCGAACCAGAGCCTGGATGCGGTTGCGTGACAGTTCGCCATCAAGCCGCGCGGCAAGCCACTGATCGATCCGCTGACCGGCCGCGTCCGCCCCGGCGACGAATTCCCGGGCCTTCATCCCCTCGGCTTCGCGCCCATCGCTCAATGGCGCAGCCCTTTCATTCGGCCGCCGCCTCGGCTATCAGGAGCGCGCCGCGAAAGGGCCGCAACGGAACAGCGCCGCATGGATCGACCGAACATTTCCGCCGACGATCTTGACGAAAAGCCGCTCGATCCGGCCGCCGAGAAGGTGCGCCGCCGGCTGGTCCGCTTCATCGCCATCAATCTCGGAATCCTGTTCGTGGCCGTTATGGCGGTGCTGGCCGCCGTTGTCTACAAGGTCGGCTTGACCGACGACGGCGGACCGAGCGATGGCGCCGGCGTACCCTCGCCAGCCGAAACACCTTTCGTCGAGAAGACCATAGCATTGCCGACCGGCGCGACGGTCCTGTCGCAGGCAGTTTCCGGCCACCGGCTATCGCTGCATGTCAGGCTGGCCGGCGGCGGGGAGGCCGTTTTCGTCTACGATACCGCCGAAGGCCGCATGACCGGACGCTTCGACCTCGTCTCCGAGTAACAAGACACCCTGCTCACCGCGCCCACTGCCTCAGATTCCTTCGCCATCGACGAATCGCGATGTTGCAATCGGCGTTCCGACGGACTATATCGGCGCGGTTCCGAGGCTCCCATCGTCTAGCGGTCTAGGACGCCGCCCTCTCACGGCGGAAACACGGGTTCGAGTCCCGTTGGGAGTGCCATTTCCTTGCCTTCATCCCGACGCCCGCCGCACAGCTTCATTCGCTCGGCAACACCAGCGCGAACAGTCGCGGTTCCGCTTGCAGCAAGCCGGCGACCTCTTCCTGGTCTTCTGCATCGACGAAACGCAACTTGAAGAAACCGCCGGGGATCGGCCCGTCGACGATCCGGCCACCCTTCTGGTCGAGGAATGCCGAAAGCTCGTTGAAATCGACGTCGTTGGCCAGTTGCACCAGCATGGCGATGCCGCCTTCCTGCGTATCTTCCTCGCTGGCTACTGTGAAATTGTCCTTCGCGCCTGGCCCCACGAGCGACAGAATGACCCCTGCCTGGAGCGCTATCACCAGCGCCGCCGCGGCTGCGGCATAGGCCAGCCGGCGTGGCGAAAGCAGTTCGCCCAGCCATGCGCCGAAATGGGCGACAACGGACGGCTCCGCCGTCGCCGGTCGGGCCAGCGCCGCCGAGGGATGCGGTGTGGCGTTGAGCTGCGCCTCGAAACGCGCCTGCATGGACTGGGGCAATGCCTCCTCGGCGACGCCGTCCAGCTCTGCCGCCTGGTCCTCGAGCACCAGCTCGAAACTGCGCGCGAGTTCGGGATCGGCCTCGAGCGCGGCGGCGACGCGCCTCTCGTCGGCGGGTTCGAGCGTACCGGCCGCAAACCAAGGCAGCAGCAGTTCGATCTCCTCGCGTTCGGCGTCGGTCAGTTTCGTGTTCATGGCCAGCCTCTATCCAGTCCCGCCTGCGCCATCAGCGCCGACAGATTCTTGCGCGCATAGAACATGCGGGTTTTCACCGTGGCTTCCGCCGCGCCGGTTATCTCGCTGATCTCCTTCACCGACTTTTCCTGGTAGTAGACCAGGTTGATGACCTCGCGGTGCTCCTGCGAAAGCTGTTCGATACATTCGCGCAAACGCCTGCCCTTGTCGGCTTTCTGAGCCGTAACCTCGGGCGTGTCGCCAGGCGCCTCCCAATTCTCCAGAACCGTCTCGGAATCGACCGTCTCCCTCTGCCGTCGCCGCGCCGACAATGCCTTGTAGCGGGCGATAGCCAGGAGCCAGGTTGAGGCCTGCGAGCGCCCCTCGAAGCGGTTGCCGCCCTTCCAGACGTCGATGAAGACGTCGTTGGTCAGATCTTCCGCTGCCGCGCTGTCGCGCGTGAAACGCATGAGATAATGGAACACCCGCTTCGCATGCCGCGCATAAAGCACACGCATGGCCGCCTGGTCGCCGGCCTCGATGCGTCGAATAAGGCCCTCGTCCGTTTCCTGCGCGCCCTGCGCCAAACCGCGTCCCCTTTGTGTTTCGGCAGCCAGCCGCCATCAGGCCGGATGACGCCAGCCCGAGCCGAGTTTCGCTCATTTCGAAACGTTCTGCCATGTTTGCCTCCTGCCATTGTCTTACAAGGCAGCGGGCCCGCCATTTGTGCGGACCCGTGCCGTACGCCGGTGATTAGCGGGAAATGCTGATTCCGAACCCGCCGATGCCGATGGTGATCACGGTGCGGGTGCCGTTGCCATTGCCGATCGAGGTGATGCTGGTGCCGGTGCGGCGGTCATACGAGCTCGCCCACGGAACGCTGCGACGCTTGCCGCGAATCTTCATCGGCTTGCGATGCGGAATCCGCTTCACGACCTTGCCACCCTTGTTGCGGTGTGTCTCGATCCGCGATTCCTTGGGGCCGCCGCGCGAGGTGACGGTGGAACCGTCCGGATTGTGCAGGCGGGCGAAAGGCACCATGCCGCCGCCGTCGCGGGCGTGAGCAACCGTTGCGGGCAGAACCGACGTCGCCAGAATGCCGGAAACGAGTGCGGTGGTGATGAGCTTCGTGAACATTTGATCCTCCAGGGTTTGCTGCTTTGCGGCCCGAAGGCCATGTCTCTTGGTCGCGGCAGGGCTGGAAAGGTTCACGGAGGATCGCGAAAAAAAGCGCACGTGCCGTGCGACCTGGCATCAACGAATTGATTTTAAACTATATTATCTTGCAGACGCTGGTCAGGAACCAACCTGAACGATGGCCGTCCGAGCGTCCGGCAGGCCGGCGCCGAAGACCGGGTCGACCCCCGGATCACCGAGATCCCGCGATGTCGAGATCAGCGCCTCCAGGAGGTCGTCGGCGTCGATGCCGTTGGCGCGCCCAAGGATCAGCGCGGCAAGCCCGCTGATATGCGCAGCCGCCAGTGACGTGCCCGACGACACAGCGTAGCGCCCACCGGGCGCGATGCCGAGAATGTCGACGCCCGGAGCGGCAAGCGCCACGTAGGCCCCCTGGTTCGCCATGTCGAACACGGCGTCGGAACGATCCGTCGCAGTCACCGCCACCACCGTGTCGTAGGCGGCGGGGTAGAGCGGCGCGGCCTTGGGACCGGCGTTGCCAGCTGCCGCCACGGCAATCATCTTGCGCCGCGCCATGCCGTTGCTGCTGCGCTCGATCAGCGGATCCTTCGGCCCGGCGAAGCTCATATTGACAATGCGCGCGCCCCATTCCTCGGCCATGTCGATCGCCGACGCTATGGCCCAGGACGAACTGGTCGCGTTGCCGGCACTATCGACATCGAAGGCGGTAATGCCAAGCAGCCTCACATCCGGCGCGATGCCGACCAGCGTTCCCTTGGAAGCAATCAACGCCGCGATCGTGCTGCCGTGCTGGTGCGGCGCCGGGCGCTTGCCGGTGACGTCGGCGGTTTCAATCGCCGTGCCGTTGAACTCCGGATGGCTGCTGTCGACCGCGGAATCGATCACCGCGACCGGCACGTCGGCGCCGCGCGTCAGCTTGTGAGCCGCACCCACCGCCATGCGCGCCAGTGCATATTGCGGACCGCCCGATGCGGAATCCTGCTGCAGCTCGTAGATGTAGTTGGGTTGGGCGTAGACTACGGTCGCATCGTTCTCAAGCGCCGCGATCACCTGTCTTACCGAGCTGCCGTCGGCGATTTCGTAAAGATGCACCGTGATGCCCGCGAGCCGGAAGGTCGCGCCGTCTAGGTGGCGCAAATTGAGCCGCCGAACCAGTGCATCCATGCTCGACTGGGCCGCACTCAGCCGGTACCGCACGATCACCTGATCGTTGATGAAGCGGGCTTCGTCCGCCGGAGGCTGACCACTCGGCGCCGTCTCCCGTGGCACTGATCGAGCCTGAACGCGGCGCTGCGTGCGGCGGATCGTCTTGCGCGGCGTCGGCGGCTTTGACACCGCTTTCCTGGCCTTCGGCGCCGGCGCCGGCGTAGCGGCCTTCTTGGCCGGTTGTTCTTTCTGCTTGAAATCTCGCGGGTTCACGAGCAACGCGCCATCGCGCGCCGCCGCGATCTGGGCAGACGAGATAACCGCCATCGTCGCAAACGCCAGTGCAATCAGCACCACACCGGCACGAAGAGGAAAAATTGTTGCTGACCGACGAAGCATCGACCCACCGCCCTGCTTCTGATGATCCAAGCCGAGTCTAGCGCCATGGGACGCAAATGTCATCTTTTCGGGTTCGGTAGGCGAAAATGCGGCACGCTAACGCGTTTTCCACCGCTGCCGGATGAAAAAAGCCGCGGCGCCATGGCCGCGGCTTTTTCGCAACTTGGTCGGCGAGATCTTCAGCCTTGCGGCTGCGGCTCCATCCCGCCTTCGGGTTCGTCGCCGCCCTTCTTCTTGCCTTCGGCGCGGTGGCCGGCCTTGGGCACCGCCGAGCCGCGCGACGGCGGCGTGTCGTCGCCCTGGTCGCGCGACGGCTTCTGGCCCGCCAGCAACTGGCGAATCTCGTCGCCGGACAAAGTCTCGTATTCGAGCAGGCCTTCGGCGATCGCGATCCAGCCCTTCTTCTTCTTGGTCAGGATATCGCGCGCGGCATCATAGGCCTCGTCGATCAGCCGGCGCACCTCGGCGTCGATAATCTGCTGGGTTTCCTCCGACATGTTCTGCTGCCGCGCCACCGAGTGGCCGAGGAAGACCTCTTCCTGGTTGTCGCCATAGGCAACCTGACCAAGCTTGTCGGAAAAGCCCCAGCGCGTCACCATGGCGCGCGCCAGCTTCGTCGCCTGGTCGATGTCGGAGGCCGCACCGGAGGTGATGTTTTCCTTGCCGAACTTGAGCTCCTCGGCGACACGTCCGCCCATCATGATCGCCAGCCTGGAGATCATGTACTTGTAGCTCATCGAATAGCGGTCGCCCTCGGGCAGTTGCATCACCATGCCGAGCGCCCGTCCACGCGGAATGATCGTCGCCTTGTGCAGCGGGTCGGATGAAGGCACGTTGAGCGCGACAATGGCGTGACCCGCCTCGTGGAAGGCGGTCAGTTCCTTCTCCTCCTGGGTCATGGCGTGCGAGCGACGCTCGGCGCCCATCATCACCTTGTCCTTGGCGTCCTCGAACTCGGCCATGGTGACGAGCCGCTTGTTGCGGCGCGCCGCAAGCAGTGCTGCCTCGTTGACGAGGTTGGCAAGGTCGGCACCGGAGAAGCCCGGCGTGCCGCGCGCCAGCACCTTGAGGTCGACATTGGGGGCCAGCGGCACGTTGCGCGAGTGGACCTTGAGGATCTTCTCGCGGCCGGAGATGTCCGGGTTCGGCACCACCACCTGGCGGTCGAAACGGCCCGGCCGCAACAGCGCCGGGTCAAGCACGTCGGGCCGGTTGGTGGCCGCGATCAGGATGATGCCTTCATTGGTCTCGAAGCCGTCCATCTCGACCAGCAGCTGGTTCAGCGTCTGCTCGCGCTCGTCATTGCCGCCGCCGAGGCCGGCGCCGCGATGGCGGCCGACAGCGTCGATCTCGTCGATGAAGATGATGCAGGGCGCGTTCTTCTTGGCCTGCTCGAACATGTCGCGCACGCGGCTCGCGCCGACGCCGACAAACATCTCGACGAAGTCGGAACCGGAAATGGTGAAGAACGGCACATTGGCTTCGCCGGCGACGGAGCGCGCCAGCAGCGTCTTGCCGGTTCCGGGCGGGCCGACCAAAAGCACGCCGCGCGGGATCTTGCCGCCGAGGCGCTGGAACTTTTGCGGGTCGCGCAGGAACTCCACGATCTCCTCGAGGTCTTCCTTGGCCTCGTCGACGCCAGCCACATCGGCAAAGGTCACGCGACCATGCGCCTCTGTCAGCAGCTTGGCCTTCGACTTGCCGAAGCCCATGGCACGCCCGGAGCCCGACTGCATCTGGCGCATGAAGAATATCCATACGCCGAGGATCAGGATCATCGGCAGCCATGAAATCAGGTAGCCGAAGAGCGAGTTGGAGCCATCCGCTTCAGGTCGCGCATTGATGGTCACGCCGCGATCCTCGAGCCGGCTGACCAATGTCGGGTCGCCGGGCGAGTAGGTCTGGAAACTGCCGCCGCCGTCATTGTAGGTGCCGGTGATCCGTTCGCCGGAAATCGTCACCGACTTCACCCGCCCGTTGGAGACATCCTGGAGGAACTCCGAATAGGCGACCTCGCGCGAACTGCCACGTTGCTGCGGCGTCTGGAACAGGTTGAAGAGCGCGATCAGCAGTACGGCGATGATCGCCCAGAGCGCGAGATTGCGATAGTTCGGATTCATACGTTGCGTCCCGTACGCGTCTGAGGCGGCGACGCGCGTGCCTGGAAAACTATTCCGCCTAACATAGGGTCGGCCCCGCGCCTTGCCAAGCAATTGCGGCGGGCTCGGTTAAGGAGAATATGCGGCATTGTGACCGCGCAAAGGCGGTGGCGGAAAACGCTCCGCATCGAGGAGCACCGCGACGGCTTCGGCTAGAGCGAAATCGAACAACGGCAGGTAGCGCGCCCATGGCGCCGGCACACGCCGCAACACCTCCGCCGAGGCTTCTATCTCGCCGCCTCCCGACGGCTGTGCAAGCACCGGCTCGGCCGCCATGGCCAACCGTTGCAGCGAGACCGGCACGTCAGGCGAAGGTTCCGCCCGGCTCGTCGCCCGCTCGTGTCCGGCGGCCTCGACCCTAGCTCCCCGCGGCGCCGATCCGACGACACGGAAACGCCCGTCCCAGAGCAAGCCCGGCCGCGCCGGCGCCGCACTCGTCCAGCCGTTGCGGAATTCACGACGCAGGAAGATGCCGGCCTTGCGGTTGTCGATGACGGTGCCGGCGAGCGTGGCGCGCAACGGGCCGGTCGCAAGCCTTGTGCGCAGGTCTGCGACCCGCGCCTCGTCCGGCAGCTGTTCGCGTCCGCCCACGACAGCGATCAGCGCACGCAGCGCAAGCACGGCTGCCTCGCAGTCGGGATCATCGGGGAGTTCGGACGCCAGGCGCAGTAGCCCGGGCGAGGCCATACAGGCGTAATTCCCGATCAGCGCCGCCGCGCGCCGTCCCTCGTCGGTTCGCCGGCGCGCGGCTTCGTTTCCCTCCCGGATCAATTCCTCGAACAAGTTCGCGCCGCCCGATGCCATCTCGCGGCGTGCGCGCACACGCTCGAAGTCGGCGTTTTCGTTGCTCGGGTCGTCGGTCCACGACAGCCCCTCACGGCCTAGGTAGCCGCGCAAGGTCTTTCGCCGCTCTCCGAGCAAGGGGCGCAACAGCCACGTCCGCCCGCCAAGCAGTGTCGCCGGCGCTATACCCGCCAGCCCGCGCCCGGAGCGACGCGCGCGGCGCATTAGGACGGTTTCGGCCTGATCATCCAGCGTGTGGCCGGTGACAATCATCTGCGCGCCCGCATCGTGCGCGGCTTCGAGCAGGAGCCGCACCCGCGCCTCGCGCGCCGCCGCCATCAGTCCGGTCTTCGGCTTGTCGCCGGTCCAGTTTCTCACCTCGTGGTCGAGGTCGAGCCGATGGCAGATCTCCCCCACCGCTCGCGCCTCGGCCGCCGATCCGGCCCGCAGCCCGTGATCGACGGTGACCGCGAGCAGCCTTGTCCCGGGATGGTGACGTTTCAGATGTGAATGGAGGAGGATCAGTAGCGCGAGGGAATCACCCCCGCCGGAAACGGCGGCGATGACCGGCCGGGCCGGATCGAATTCGACGTTCGCGAGAAAGCGTTCAGCCGCGCTCAGCAACCCGCCAGGGCCTGCTCCGCCTTGACCCGCTCTTTCAGCGCCGGCGACAGGTTCTGGTAGCGCTTTCCGATCTCCTGATAGGTCGCGCATGCCACGTCACGCTGGTTGAGGGCGGCCAGCGACACGCCGAGCTTCAGGAGCATGTCGGGCGCCTTGGTCGATTGCGGATAGTCGCGGCTGGCGTTCAGGAAAATCTCCGCCGCCCCGCGGTACTCCTGCTTGCCGAGCAGCGCCTCACCGAGCCAGTAATGCGCGTCGGGCGTCTTCTCGTCATCCGGAAAGCGCTCGATATGCTCGCGAAATCCCGCCTCGGCGGTCGAATAGTCGCCCGACAGGATGAACGAATAGGCGTTGCGGTAGAGTTCGTCCGGATTGTCGGTATCGGGCAACGCGGCCACCACCGTTTCATCGCGAGCCTCGCCAGCGCCTTCGCCGGTCACCTCGACGCCCGGCAGCTCGTTGTCGGTCTCGACGGTACCGCCGGTCGGGTTGCCGTTCTCGTCGAACGTGATCGTACCGAGATTTTTCGGCAATTCACCGCGATCATTGCTCCCGGCCGACTCGTCTGTCGCACCGTCGGCGGCCTGCCGCTGTGGCGATGCCGCGCCGGCATCGGTGCGTTTTTCCTCGAGCTGCTGGAACCGGAACTCGTTGTCTTCCTGCATCTTGCGCACCTGTTCCTGCATCTGCAGGATCATGAAGGTCAGTTCCTCGACCTTGCCTGTGAGCTGGCGCACCTGCTCCTCGAGCTCACCGATACGCGGATCGTTGGCCTGCACCTTCAGGATCCGCGGCTTGGCCGCGCCATCGACCGCGCGCAGTCCCGTTACCGGCATTCCCGCCGGCCCGGCATGAGCGAGCGCGGAAAACGCGAACGGCAGTGCGACGGCCACCAGAAAAGTGATCTTCGATTTCATCGACTGTCCCGCTGTGGAATCTTGAGAGTTCGGGCCGCCCCGGCCCGCTCGTCGACATTATCAGGGCGCGCGAGTTCGGCCAAATTTTGTTTCGGCCCAACGCGCACCCGTTGATCCGGCTTGAAACGGCAAGAAGCGGCCCGCAGGGACCGCTTCTTTGCTGCTAAATGCCGCCCGGATCAGCTGCCGGCGCCGTTCAGCACCGTCACCGCCCGCCGGTTCTGAGACCAGCAGGAAATGTCGTCACAGACCGCAACCGGACGCTCCTTGCCGTAGGTGATCGTCTTGATCCGGTTCGATGCAACGCCGCGCGCCACCAGGAAGTCGCGTGTCGCGGCGGCACGCCGGGCGCCAAGCGCCAGATTGTATTCGCGCGTGCCGCGCTCGTCGGCGTGGCCCTCGATGGTGATTGCGTAGGAGCCGTACTGGCCCAGCCACTGTGCCTGCTTGGCCAGCGTCGCCTGGGCATCGGCGCGGATCAGCGACGAGTCGGTATCAAAAAAGATGCGGTCGCCGACATTGACCGTGAAGTCCTGCGCCGAGCCGGGCGTTGCCGCGCCGAGGCCGAGGTCGGCCGGGTTGTTGGGAATTTTCTTGGATGCGCAGCCGGCAACCGCCAGGGCCATGAAAAGCGCCATGGCCGCGGGATTCCTGCTGAGCGCTGCGATACGGCGCATGACCGCCACTCCTTCGCATTATAAGGGTTTCTTTGACCTTCCAGTAACCACGGCTGGGTTAACCGGCGCACAAGAAACGAGGTTAATTTTCGGTTGCTCCCCTGGAGCGCGCCCGTCCTACCGGCACACTTGGCGCGCAAACTATGCCAAAATGCGGCGGAAACACGGCCCTTTGTGCGCGCCCGGTCACGATTTTGCGCAAGAACAACGCTTTTGCGTCTGGCGCGGCGCCTCAGTCGAGCAGTGGCGACCAGGCCGGATCGGAGGCGAAGTTGGGGCTGCCGATCCTCTGCTCGTTGCGGCCGGTCAGATCGATCGAATAAAGCTGCGGCCCGGCCGCGCCGGCTGGCTGGCGGAAGAACATGATCACCCGGCCGTTGGGCGCCCAGGTCGGCCCTTCCTGGCTGAAGCCGCTCGAAAGAATGCGCTCGCCGGACCCGTCCGTGCGCATGACGCCGATCTGAAACTCGCCGCCCGACTGCTTGGTGAACGCGATCAAGTCGCCACGCGGCGACCACACCGGGGTCGAATAGGCGCCATCGCCGAACGAGATGCGGCGCTGGTTGGAGCCGTCGGCGCTCATCGCGTAGATCTGTGCGCGGCCGCCGCGGTCCGAGGTGAAGACGATCTCGCTGCCGTCCGGCGAATAGGACGGCGAGGTGTCGATCGCGTTTGAATTGGTCAGCCGGGTCGTGGTCCGGCTCCTGAGGTCCAGCGTGTAGATATTGGAGTTTCCATCGTCACGCAGAAGGCTCATGATCACCTTCTGCCCGTCTGGCGAAAAGCGCGGCGCGAACGTCATGCCCGGGAAATTGCCGACGAGTTCGCGCTGCCCGGTCTCGATCTGCAGCAGGTACACCTGCGGCTGCCCGCTCTCGTAGGACATGTAGGTGATTTCCTGGCGGTTGGGCGAGAAGCGCGGCGTCAGCGCGATCGCACGACCGTCCGACAGATAGCGCACATTGGCGCCGTCCTGGTCCATGATCGCCAGCCGCTTGCGGCGCTGGTTCTTGGGCCCGGACTCGTCGATGAAGACGACGCGCGTGTCGAAATAGCCCTTCTCGCCCGTCAGCCGCTCGTAGATGGAATCGGCGATGATGTGAGCGACGCGGCGCGTGTTCGCCTTGGAGGCAAAGAACTGCTCGCCGATCATCTGCTGCCCGGCGAAGGTGTCCCAGAGGCGGAACTCGGCGCGAACGCGGCCGTCGGCTTCTTCGGTGACGCGGCCGGTGACCAGCGCCTGCGCGTTGATCACCTTCCAGTCCTCGAAGCGCGGCGCCGCGTCGGGATTGGATATCTTCTCGATGAAGGCGCCACGGTCGATCGGCGCGAACAGGCCCGAGCGCTGGAGATCGGCCGCAACGATATCGGAGATCTCCTTGCCGAGCGCACCGGCCGACAGGAATTCGGTGATGGCGATCGGCAGCGGCTCGATGACGCCCTTGTTGACGTCGATCTCGACCAGCGCACGCGCCGGCGCGACCATGGCGGCGCCCGACACGGCAAGCGCAAGCGCCAGGAGCACGGATTTCATCGTCAGCTTCATCACTATCCCTTCGTCTTGTCGTCAGGGGCGGGCTGCGGCAGTGCCGATCAAAGCCCTAGAACATATCGCTGGGATCGAAATGGACAATCACTTCGGCCCAGGTATCGTATTTTTCGCTCGGCAGATTGAACGGTTCGCACTTCTGCACCGCGCGCACCGCCGATTCGGCGGCGATGCGGCCGGGGCCCGATGAAGCGCCGCCCTCGATGATCTCTGGCCGCCCCTCGAGGTTGCCGGCGCGGTCGAGTTGGAAGCGCACCGACACCTTCAGGAGTTCGTAATCGACGATGCCGGCGGGTATGGCCCAGCAGCCGGCAAGCTTCTGCCGCAACCCGTCCATCTCGCTGCGTGACAGCTTCTCGGCATTGCGCCGCGTTTCGGCGCCCAGCGAGGCTTCCCGCGTCGAGCGCTTGGCGCCACCGCCGGAGGGCTTTTCCTTGTTGAGCAGCGCGGCGACGTCGTCGAGCAGTTCGTCGGAGCTTTCCGCCAGGTTCGCGGCCTGCTTTTCGGCCGGCTCCTGCGCATCCTTGCGTTCCGGCGCCTTGGCCGTCTGTGCCTGCGGCGGCTGCGGACGGGCTTCCGGCGTCGGCGCGGTATCGGGAAGCCTAGTTGCCTCGGCCTCCGGGTTTTCCGCAACGACGGTCTCGGCGACCGGGTCGGGCTCGACCTCCTGCTTCGGCTGCGGCTCGGGCGTCACCTCGGTCGCCGGCACCGGCGCGGGCTTTTCCTCGGCGGCCTTGGCCGGTGCGGGCTCCGGCTCGGGGTCGGGCTGCGGCGCCGGCTCTGGCGGCGGCTCGGGCAACGCCGCGGTCTCCACCGGCCTCGGCTTGGGTTCCGGCGTCGGCGCAACTTCGGTGTCGACGGTGTTCTCTCCCGCGCGTTGCGCCTCCTCGACCACTTCCGGGCGCTCGGTGGGCAGCGGCGCCGGCGTCTCGCGCGCCGGAGCTTCCTTCTCGCCTTCCTGGATCCGGGTCCATTCCTCGATCGGAATGGTGTCGACCATCACCGCTTCTTCCTCGACCGTCTCATAGGCGCGCGGCGCCGAGAGGGTGACGAGGCCAAAGCCCAGAAGCACCGCATGCATCGCCGTCGAGGTGACGAGGCCGACCTTCATGCGAAATCAGCTGTCCTGTTCCTGAAGGGTGACGAGGCCAAGATTGCGGAAGCCCGCCGCCGAAATACGCGCCATCACCTTCATGATCGTGCCGTAGTCGGCGGCCTTGTCGCCGCGCACATAAATGCGCTCGTCGTAGCCAGTGCGGGAGATCGCCTCAAGCTTGGGCACGACCTCGTCGATCGGCACCTCGGTTTCCTGCAGGAAGATCTGCCCCTGGTTGTTCACCGAGACGGTGATCGGCTGCGTATCAGAGTTGAGCGCCTTGGCCTGGGTCTCGGGAAGGTCGATCGGCACACCGACGGTCAGGAGCGGCGCCGCGACCATGAAGATGATCAGGAGCACCAGCATGACGTCGACGAACGGCGTCACGTTGATCTCCGACATCAGCGCGTGATGGCGTCCGCGGCGGCGGTGACCCCTGCCTCCGCGTCCGCCCGACTGCATTACCGACATGGCCATTTCTGCTGCTCCTGCCGATCAGGCCTTCTGGGAAACTCTTTCATCGATTTGCCGCGAGAGTATGGCGGAGAACTCGTCCGCGAAGCCCTCCATGCGCACCGCGATCTTGCCGGCATCCGAGGAAAGCTTGTTGTAGGCGACAACCGCCGGGATAGCGGCGAGCAGGCCGATCGCGGTCGCCAGCAGCGCCTCGGCGATACCGGGTGCGACAACCGCGAGGCTGGTCGACTTCGACCCGGCAATCGCCTGGAACGAGGTCATGATGCCGACCACCGTACCGAAGAGGCCGATGAAGGGGGCCGAAGAGCCGATGGTGGCAAGGAAGCCGAGCCGGCCTTCCAGCCGCTCCATCTCGCGGGTAAGCGCGAGGTCCATCGCCTTGTCGATGCGTGTCTGCAACGCGATCGGCGAGCGTGCACCCTTTTCGAAGCTCTTTTTCCACTCGGCCATAGCGGCAACGAAGATCGAGCCCATTCCGGTGGTGGTGCGCTCGGACAGCGCCCGGTAGAGGTCTTCCAGCGATTGTCCGGACCAGAAACTCTGTTCGAAACGGTCGAGCGCACCGCGCATGCGGCCATAGGCGATAAGCTTGTCGATGATGATGGCCCAGGTCCAGATCGAGGCCGCAAGCAGCCCGATCATGACCAGCTTGACCACCCAGCCGGCCTGCCAGAACAGCGTCCAGACCGATAGACTCGCGGTCGGCTCTGCGAGAGCAAGAGATTCCATGGGATGTCCCGTCCTTAAGAAGTGGAGAGCCGCGGATCGCCGGCTCGCACGCATCGCCTTCGCCCGTCCGGCGGACCAGATCGTGCCGGCTTCCACCCCGATGCGCGAATTCGGCCTTTTCGAGAGGAATCTTGGTCAAACAAAGGCGCGGCGATTGGCGACAATCCGATCCTTTCCCTTGATGAAGGGTTAAGGTTAAGGACCAGTTAGGATTTGGCTCCGACCACCGACGGTTGGACGAAATTCCGCGCCTACGTGCAGCCCTCGCGGCTAGCCTTGCGTGCGACGCAGGAAGGCGTCGGCCCACTCCTTGGGGAAGCGGCGCGGGCGACCGGTCTCCGAGACAATCGCGGCCTCTACCTTGGCTGTGACCAGCACCGTTTCGCCGCGCTTCAGTTCCTGCTCCATGAAGATGCGGGCGCCGGAGATGTCGGCAGTGCGCGACTCGATCGTGAGGATGTCGTCTATGCGGGCCGGCGCGCGGAACTCGATCTCCATCTTGCGCACCACCCAGACCAGCCTCTCGCCATGCTTGCCGTCGGCCAGTTCGGTGTGATGCACGCCTGCAAGGCGCAGGAAATCGGACCGTCCGCGTTCGAAAAACTCGAGGTAGCGGGCGTGGTAGACCACACCGGAAAAGTCGGTGTCGGCGTAATAGACCCGTGCGTAGAGGCGGTGGCCGTCGGCGGTCCATACGCCGGCAATACCCTTCGGCCATTCACCATGATCCGCCATCGCGCTTCCCTTCGCCCGCCGCCTCTGCCATTCAGCGCCCATGAGGCGCCTGCGCAACTCGATGGCATTCCCGGCGGCATTGTTCAAGAACGGCGTCGCCGCTTTGCTTATCCTGCTTGCCCTCGCAACGGCCTCGCAGGCAACGACCTTCGAGGCGAGCCGGGGTCTCAATCTCGACATCTGGACCACCTGGCCCGACGAAAGCCGCTGGCACGATCCTGAGGTTCTCTTCCCGTTCCCGGAATGGCGCCGCAGCGTCGACGAGGCAGCGCTAAAAAAGCTCGCCGACGACGGCTTCGATTTCGTGCGCATGCCGATCGATCCCTCCCCCTTCCTCTCCGACCGGACCGCCGGATTGCGCGACCGGCTCTACGAGGAGGTGCTGGCCTCGGCACGCGCCATCAACGCCGCGGGCCTGAAGGTCATCGTCGACCTGCATCTTTTCCATGCGGGGGGAAACCGCTCGATCGGCATGGCCGAGGTGATGGCCGATCCCATCCTGTTCGAACGTTACCTTGAAATCGTGCGCGAGATGGCCAAAACGCTCTCCCGCGAGGACCCTCGGCAGGTAGCGCTCGAACTGATGAACGAGCCGACGCTTGAGTGCGGGCCAGGCGATACCGAATGGCCGGACCGGCTCTACCGCCTCTTTGCCGCCGCACGATCGTCGGCCACCCGGCTGACGCTGGTGCTTTCCGGCGCCTGCTGGGGTTCGGCCGAGGGACTGGCGGCGCTCGACCCGAAGGCGATCCCGGACGACAACATCCTGTGGTCGTTCCATTCCTACGCGCCGTTTCTGCTGACCCATCAGGGCGCGACCTGGGCCGGCGACTTCATCCCCTACGTGACTGGCCTGCCCTATCCGCCGCACGCAGTGCCACCGGTCGAACTCGACACGGCGCTCGAAAAGGTGCGCGAGAAGATAAGGGCGGACGCGCCGTGGACGCGCCGTGCCGGCATGCTCGCCTATCTCGACGAGGAAATCGCGAAGATCGACACGGAGGTGGAATTGGGCGCGGCCATGGCCGCACCCTTCGAGATCGTCGCTTCCTGGGCCAACCGGCACGGCATCGCACCTTCGGACATTCTGCTGGGCGAGTTCGGCATGATCCGCCAAGAATATGGCAACGACTTCGTCATGCCGGCCGAGTGGCGCGCGGCCTACGTCGCCGACATGATCGCGCTTGCCGAAGGCCACGGCTTTTCCTGGTCGATATGGGGTTATGGCGGTGCCTTCGGCGTGGTCGAAGCGTTCGAGGGCAACGCGGCCGAGAACGATGTCCTGACGGTCGTTCGCGGCCTGCCTCGTCGCTAGGTTGGACTGTCTGCCCGTTTAGTCTCCGTCGTCCTCCAGACCAAAGATACCCGTCGGCCTGTCGTCGATGCTGACGACATTCTTCCGGCGCCAGTAGTCGCGCACACCGGCTTCGCCCATCTCCGCATAGAAGGGCAGCAGCTCGCTGTCGCCGCGCTGGCCGGCAAAATTCATCACCGGCACGCCGGTGCCGCAGGATGTCTGGACGAGATCGATCGCAAGGTCAAAAATCTGCCGGCTGCCCGCCATGTCCGGAAAGCGGGGCGCATGCTCGGGCCATTCCACGTCGCGCGGATGAAACGTTTGCGCGCGGCCGTAGACCCGCAGGATCATCGGCTCACCCTCGAAGGCGGCGAACATCAGGGTCATGCGCGGCACATCGCGAAGGTGCGCGGCCGTCTCGTTGCCGCTGCCGGAAAGGTTGAGCCAGACGATCCTGTCGTCGGCAAGGATGCGCAGGCTGTCCAAACCCTTCGGCGAGACGTTGACCTTGCCGTCCCTGGCCGCGGTGGCGACGAAGAACAGGGGCTGCCTTTCGATGAAGGCGCGCAGGGTACGGTTGAGCTTGCGGGCGGTCGGCATCGGCTCTCCTGACGATCGCCCCGAACCTATGCCCCGGCTCCTGACAGCATCGCGTCAGGAGCGCCTATTCCTCCTCGAAGAGGCGGCCTTGTACCTCGGCCAGGTTGCGCGGCGGCTCCAGCCCGAGATGCCGCCAGGCGTTCGCCGTCAAGAGCCGTCCGCGCGGCGTGCGCTGGATGAAACCTTGCTGGATCAGGAACGGCTCGATGATGTCCTCGATGGCGTCGCGCGGTTCCGAAAGCCCGGCGGCGATGGTTTCGACGCCGACCGGCCCGCCGCCGAAATTCTGCGCGATCATGGTCAGGTAGCGCCGGTCGAGTTGGTCGAGGCCGAGCCCGTCGACCTCGAGCCGCGACAGCGCCTCGTCGGCGACCTTGCGGTCGACGATCTCCGCACCGGCGACCGAGGCGAAGTCGCGCACCCGGCGCAGCAGCCGGCCGGCGATGCGCGGCGTGCCGCGGGCCCGTCGCGCGATCTCGACCGCACCTTCGTCGGCCATCGGCAGGCCAAGGATGCGGGCACCGCGCCTGACGATGGTTTCCAGTTCCCCGACCTCGTAGAAATTGAGCCTGACCGGGATTCCGAAGCGATCGCGCAGCGGATTGGTGAGCAGGCCGAGCCGCGTCGTCGCGGCAACCAGCGTGAAGCGCGCGAGGTCGATCTTGACCGAACGCGCCGCCGGTCCCTCGCCGATGATCAGGTCGAGCTGGAAATCCTCCATAGCCGGATAGAGGATTTCCTCGACCGCCGGGGTGAGCCGGTGGATCTCGTCGATGAACAGGACGTCGCGGTCTTCGAGGTTGGTCAGCAGCGCCGCAAGGTCGCCAGCCTTGGCGATCACAGGGCCCGAGGTGGAGCGGAAATTGACGCCGAGCTCGCGCGCCATGATCTGCGCCAGCGTCGTCTTGCCCAGCCCCGGCGGGCCCACGAACAGCACGTGATCGAGCGCCTCGCCGCGCGAGCGCGCCGCTTCCACGAACACCTTCAGGTTGGCGCGCGCCGCTTGCTGACCGACGAATTCGTTCAGCGACTGCGGCCTGAGCGAGGCGTCGGCGTCTTCGCCGCGCTTTTCCGAGGAGATCAGCCGCGTGGCCTCGTTCATCAGCTTACCGTCTTGCCGGACCGTGGTCCGGTGCGTTCAGGGACATGCGAACCCTGCGGCCCGGCATGGCGACACCCGCGTTCGTCCGCCCGCAAGGCGCCACGGAACCCAAGTGTCGGCGAAACCCGATATTAGTGAGAATCACCTATGTGAAGATAGGCCTTCGAGCAATTGGCGCAATTCGGGATTTTCGCCTGCTGGCCGGTGCGGTGATATTCGCGGATCTCGTGATAACGGGCGCTGTTCCAGATCGACTTGATCGTCGTGCCCGGTTCGTTGAGATCGCCGAGTTCGATCTTGCCCTCGTAGTCGAGGCAGCACAGCGCCACCTTGCCGTTGCTCAGAATGGTGAAGGTCCGCCACACGCGCGAGCAGGGCTGGCGAATGCCTCTCGAAATATGCGCGTCGGAAACCTCCGGATCGTCCCAGTCCGACCAGTTGTGCAGCCGGCCGAAGCTGAACCGGTCGACGTAGTCTTCCAGCGCGTGCATCGTCTCGTCCTTGTCGGAGGTCGTCGCACAACCGACGCCGATACGCATCGGCGACTTCATCTCGTTGCGCAGGTCCACGAGACGCATGACGTTCTTGATCACCACATCGTACTTCAGCGGGTAGCGGATGCGCTCGAACTCTTCCTTGTTGGCGCCGTCGAAGGAAATCATGATCTCGTCGAGCCCGGCCTCGATCAGCCCCCGCGCGCGGCGCTCGTTGAGCAGCGAGCCGTTGGAGAAGATCTTGACCCGGCGGATGCCGATCTCACGGCAGAGCGCTACCCGCTCTTCCAGGTTCTTGTCGAGCAGCGGCTCGCCGAAATTGTGCAGGTGGATGGTGTCGAGCCCTTCCTGCCTGATTTCCTCGACGATCCGCTTGAAGAGGTCGGCCCGCATGTTGATGATCTGCCGTTCCATGGCGGAATGCGGACAGATGACACATTTGGCGTTGCAGCCATTCGTGGTTTCGACACGGATGATCTTGGGAAAATCCGCCCGTCGCAGGTTCATGAACCCGCCGACTGCGCCACAGACAACCTGATCAAGGAACATGGCCGTTCACCCGCACCTCAAGCTGCCGCAAAAGGTATCAGCGATGGGGCGGACGATCAAACAGTGCTTTGGCTATATTTGAAGCCTGAACCGCAAGAACAGCGCCGCAAACAGATTAGAGTATTCTAATTTGCCGAGAGCATATCTGCCGGCTCCGGATTTGGTCGATTCGGCGATTTACCGAGCCAGTTCCTTCAGTCCGAGGCGGATCAGCTTGGCCGAATCGGCGTCTTCTCCTGCCGCTTTCATTGCCGCGGCGATCGCATTGGCGGCGATATCGCGCCCATAGCCGAGGTTGGTGAGCGCGGAGACCGCGTCGGCGACCGGCGCCGGCGCTGCACCTTCCCCGAGTTCCTGCTTCAACCCGATGGTGCCGGTGGCGGCGCCCGCATAGGCAGGCGCCTTGTCACGCAATTCACTGACGATGCGCTCGGCGACCTTCTTGCCGACGCCAGGCGACCGACTCACCATGGCGACGTCGCGCAACGCCACGGCATTGGCGAGATCGGTCGCCGACAGCGTCGACAGCACTGCCAATGACACCTTGGCGCCCACCCCCTGCACGCTCTGCAGCAGCCGGAACCACTCCCGTTCGAGCACCGAGGCGAAGCCGTAGAGCCTGATCATGTCCTCGCGCACATAGGTCTCGATGTACAGCGTCACCGCCTCGCCGGTACCCGGCAGGCCGGCAAGCACTCGGGCCGGACAGTAGGCGACGTAGCCGACGCCGTGAACGTCGACCACGCAATAGTCCTCGCCGATCTCGTCGAGCGTGCCCTTGAGCTTGCCGATCATGCGCCGACGCCCGCCTGTGCGGCCGCGAGCCGGGCCGGAACGCTCTGCCGGTGATGGGCATGGCAGACCGCAATCGCCAGCGCGTCGGCGGCGTCGTCCGTGTCGAAGACCGCCTTCGGCATCAGCACCTTCACCATCATGTGGATCTGCTTCTTGTCGCCATGACCGACGCCGATCACCGCTTTCTTGACGGCGTTGGGCGCGTATTCGGCGACCACCAGCCCGGCAAGCGCCGGCACCAGCATCGCAACGCCGCGCGCCTGTCCAAGTTTCAGGGTCGCCGCCGCATCGCGGTTGACGAAGGTCTGTTCGACCGCCGCTTCTTCCGGCATGTGGTCGCGCACAACGTCCGAGAGCCCGTCATGGAGCTGGCAAAGCCGCGCCGCGAGGCTGGCGCGATCGTCGGACCGCACCGTACCCGCGGCCACGAAACGCAGCGAGTTGCCGACGATTTCGACGATGCCCCAGCCGGTCCGCCGAAGCCCCGGATCGACGCCCATGATACGAATCGCCTGCTGCATGGCCTTACCTTAATCGCGCGCAGGACCATTGCCAGCCGAATGTGAACAAATGAGAAACAAACTCGCGCATAACGGCCCGCCGAGCCCCGGAATTTTGCATGGTGCCCGCCTTGCCCTTTCCAGAACCCGACCTGCCGCTTTTCCTGCTCCTTGCGACCGTCCTGGTCGCCGGGGTCGCACGCGGCATGTCCGGCTTCGGCACCGGCATGATCGTGGCGCCGGTCGCCGGCGCCCTTTACGGCCCGAAAACGGCTCTCGTCATCATCGTCATCATGGATTCACTGCCGGTGATCCCGTTGACGTTGCCAGCGATGCGCCACGCACGCTGGCGCGAGGTGGTGCCGGTGCTTGTAGGGCTGGCGCTGCTGCTGCCGGCCGGCGTCGCCATCCTGAGAATTGGCGATCCGCTGATGCTGCGCTGGGTGATCTGCGTCGCGATTCTCGCCTGCGCGACCGGGTTGTGGCGCGGCGTTCGCTATCGCGGTCCACGCAACGCTACGGTCTCGCTGACCGTCGGCGGCATCGCCGGAACATTATCCGGCATCGCCTCGATCCCCGGCCCGCCCGTCATCATGTACTGGCTGGCGTCGCCGCTCTCGCATGCGATCGTGCGCGCCAATCTTCTGGTGCTGTTTTTCCTGGCCGAGGTGTTGTCGATCGGCAATCTGTGGATCGCGGGCCTGTTCGAGCGCCCGGCAGTGATGCTGGGGCTGGCCGCCACTCCGGTCTACTTTCTCGGCCTTCTCGGCGGGTGGCGGCTGTTCGGGCTTGCCAGCGAGGAAGCCTATCGCCGCACGACCTTGATGCTCATCCTGCTCGCGGCATTGCTGGCGCTGCCGGCTGCCGACCCGCTCTTTGCCATTCTCGGTCGAGCTACGGCCTAGACTAGAGCCCGTCTTAGCCGCGGGCGAAGGCGGTGTTCAGGAGTGTGATCTGGTCGGACACCGGGTTCGCCTGATGAACGCCGGACGCGGCGTCGGCGCCATCACCATAGATCTCGGCATCGAGGCGGCGCACCCGCGACTGGAGATTGAGCGAATGCTCGACAAGGGCGCGGAAGGCGTCCGGCAATTCGTTCCAGCCCGCGGCTTCCTCATGCGCGGACGCCGTATCGAGCCTGACCTTCGATTTTTCCGACGCCACCTGCTCGCGCGTCATCTCGCCGGAATTCGCCGCCCGCTGCAACAGGAGCCACGACGCGATCTGCATCAGCCGGGTGGTCAGCCGCATCGATTCGGCCGCATAGAGCGTGGCCGCCACCCGCGACAGCTTCTTGGCCTCGGCGCGACCGGCGCCGTCCAGATATTCGGCCGTGCGCTCGACCAGCCCCATGCCCTCGTCATAAAGCGGCTTGAACGACGGCGAGAACAGCCGGCGCTCCGCGAGATTGATGGTCGTACCGCTGTCTCTTGCCGGTTCACGCATTGAACTTCACCCCGCACGCTCGACGTCTTCTGGCCGGCTCCGCCCGGATATAACCCGCCGGGCCGCGCAGCCTCACGCCTCTGGCGGCGAAAAATGCGCGTTCTCCCCCGCGAAGGCAAGGTGATGTTTAACGGACGGTTAACGCCGCGCCGGCGACCTGCCCCGAATGCGGACAAAAAAAGAGCCGCGGGCAGCGGCTCTCAGGAGTTTAACAGGGAGGCGTCAAACAGAGCAGCCCCAGCCGCTCGGTAAGAATCCAGAAAACTGGACGGGAATTAGTAAACACCCATAAAGCTTAACGCCGGGTTAACGCATCGCGACTTTTTTGACAGGGCCCGCGCCCAACGCCTGAAAAACTGGGGCGACGAAGGCGCGACTACGCCAGGTTCAAAGCTCCTTCGCCATCTCGCGCAGCCGGAACTTCTGGATCTTGCCGGTGCTCGTTTTGGGGATTTCGGCGAAGATCACCTGCTTCGGGCATTTGAACCGCGCCAGCAAGGTGCGGCAGTGCTCGATGATCTCGGCCTCGCTCGCCGTCCGGCCGGGTTTCAGCTCGACATAGGCAACCGGCGTCTCGCCCCATTTGTCGTCAGCCTTGGCGACGACGCCGCAGGCGGCGACGGCGGCATGCTTGTACAGCGCGTCCTCGACCTCGATCGAGGAGATGTTCTCGCCGCCGGAGATGATGATGTCCTTGGAGCGGTCCTTGAGCTGGATGTATCCGTCGGGATGCATCACGCCAAGATCGCCGGAATGGAACCAGCCGCCGGCTAGCGCCTCCTCCGTCGCGGCGGCGTTCTTCAGATAGCCTTTCATGACGATGTTGCCGCGGAACATGACCTCGCCGATGGTCTCGCCGTCGGCAGGGGTCTTTTCCATCGTCGCCGGGTCCATCACGGTCAAGTCTTCGAGCGCCGCGTAGCGCACCCCCTGTCGCGCCTTCCTGGTGGTGCGGGCGCCCTTCTCGAGCGCGTCCCACTCGCTCTTCCATTCGTTGACCACCGCCGGGCCGTAGGTCTCGGTCAGGCCGTAGAGATGGGTCACGGCGAAGCCGGCATCGGCCATGCCCGAAAGCACGGCTTCGGGCGGCGGCGCGGCCGCCGTGTTGAAGGTGACGGTGTGCGGGAAGTCGCGTTTTTCCTCGTCCGGCGCGTTGAGCAGCGTCGCCATGACGATCGGCGCGCCGCAGAGATGGGTGACGCCATGGTCGGCGATGGCGTCATACATGGCGCTGGCCCTCACCCAGCGCAGGCAGACATGGGTGCCGGCCTGCACCGCCAGCGTCCACGGGAAACACCAGCCGTTGCAGTGAAACATCGGCAAGGTCCACAGATAGACCGGGTGCCGGCCCATGCCGGCATGGATGGTGTTGGCATAGGCCATCAGTGCTGCGCCGCGGTGATGATAGACCACGCCCTTCGGATTGCCGGTGGTGCCGGAGGTATAGTTGAGCGAAATCGCGTCCCATTCGTCGTCGGGCATCGACCAGGCGAATTCCGGATCGCCCGCCGCCACGAATTCCTCGTAGTCGAGCGAACCAATGCGTCCGCCCTTGGGATAGGGGGCATCCGTGCCATGCTCGGGATCGTCATAGTCGATCACCAGCGGCTTCACCTTGGTCGTCGCCAGCGCTTCCTCGACCACGCCCGAGAACTCCCTGTCGACGATCAGCACCTTCGTTTCGGCGTGGTCGAGCTGGAACGCGATGATCGCCGCGTCGAGCCGCGTGTTGAGCGAATGCAGCACCGCCTTGACCATCGGCACGCCGAAATGCGCCTCCAGCATGGCCGGTGTGTTGGAGAGCATAACCGAGACCGTGTCGCCCTTGCCGATGCTCCTGGCCGCGAGCGCCGAGGCAAAACGGCGCGAACGGGCAAAGAAATCGCGATAGGAGATGCGCTGGGCACCGTGGATGATCGCCGTCTGGTCGGGAAAGGTGCGCGCGGCGCGTTCCAGATAGGAAAGCGGCGACAGCGGCTGGAAATTGGCGGCGTTGCGGTCGAGGTCCGTCTCGAAAATGCCCGGCACGTTGGTCTCCCTGAGGTGTTTTCGATGAGATTAGCCGCCAATCGGCACGCCGTCATCCGCGTAGAAACCGCTATGCGCGACACTGACGACCCTCACCCATAGAGTGCGGCCGCGCCGTCCCAAAGGAGCTTGAGCGAAACGACCAGAACGGTCGCGTAGGTCAGCGGGTAGAATACTTCGGCCCTCATGCGCTTGACGACATAGGCGCCGGCGAGCGTCGCCAATGGGGCGAGCGGCAACAGGGCGAGCGAGGTGCCGAGATTGACGCTGTCGAACTGGCCAAGTGCAAAGTAGGGCGCAAGCTTCACCGCATTGACGACGGAAAAGAAGATGACACTGGTTCCAGTGAAGAGCTTCGGGTCGAGCCGCTGCGGCAAGGTGTAGACCTGGTAGGGTGGACCGCCGGCGTGGGCGACGAAGCTGGTGAAGCCGCTGACCGTGCCCCAGAACGCGCCGAGCGGCACGCTGTGGCTTGTCGCGCGACCGCTTCCGGCGACCAGTTGAACCAGCCAGCGCAGCACGAATAGGAAGGTGACGATGCCGAGGATGAGCCGTACCATGTCGGCAGTGACCATGGCGGCGGTCAACCAGCCGATGGCAATCCCGACCAGTGCGCCGGGCAGCATGATGGCGAGCGTGCGGCGGTCGTAGAAGCCGCGCCACGACCATAGCGAGACCACGTCCATCATCACCAGGATCGGCAGCATGATCGCCGCCGCCTGAACGGGCGAGATCACCAGGGCCATCAGCGGCACGCCGAGGAAGCCCATGGCACCGCCGAGGCCGCCCTTGGCGAGGCCGACGAGAACGACCGCGGGGATCGCAGCGAGGTAGAAGGTGGGATCGGTGATAAGGGAGAGCATCAGGTCGCAGGCGTGATTCGAAACCTGCAATAGCGCTCCTGCCGGCAAATGGCGAGGGTCCCGAACGCGCTTCATGGTCGGCCGCGACCTATGGCCATCCGACCCCGCCTCCGCTATGCCGCATTGCGACCACGTTCGCGCGCCAAGAGCGGACAGGATTTCGGAAACAATGAACGACACGCCACCCACTCGCTGCCGCCTGGTTCTTGCCGCGCCCGCCGGCGCCGATCGCGCGTCGTTGGCAGCAAGGATCGCGGACGCCTGCGCGGGCGGAGACGTGGCATCGCTGATCCTGCCGCAATACGGTCTCGACGACGCCGCCTTCCAGGCACTGGCCGAGGCGGTGGTCGCGCCGGCACAGGCGCAGGGCGTGGCGGTGATGATTGCCGGCGAGCCACGCATCGCCGCGCGCACCGGAGCTGACGGCGTCCATGCCGAAGGCGGCCGCGCGGCGCTCGCCGACCTGATCGACCGCTACCAGCCGAAGATGATGGTCGGCGCCGGCGGCGCCAAGGATCGCGACGCGGCGCTGGAGCTGGGGGAATTGCGTCCCGATTACCTCTTCTTCGGTCGCTTCGGCTACGACACCAAAACGGAGCCGCATGCGCGCAACCTGGCGCTCGGGCGCTGGTGGTCGGAAATGGTCGAGATTCCCTGCCTGGTCCTCGGCGGTGCGACCGTCGAATCGGTCGCCGACGTCGCCGCCACCGGAGCCGAATTCGTCGTCCTTTCGACGGCGGTATTCGGTGAAGGCGTCGACGCGACGGCTGCGGTCGCGCAAGCGAACCGCATTCTTGACGAGACAGCACCCGCATTCGAGACAGCGTCATGAGACGCCTGGCCGCCCTGTTTGCCCTGACCGCGCTGCTGGCGCCGGGCATGCCGGCAACCGCGGCCGAGACCGACCGCGCCAAGGCAAGCGACGCCCGCCAGATCGATCCGGGCCGTTTCGGCGGCAAGGCCGACGACGCCGCCTTCGGTGCCTATCAGCGCGGGCTCTACCTCACCGCCTACAATCTCGCCCTGCCGCGCGCGAAAGAGGGCGACGCCGCGGCCCAGACGCTCGTGGCCGAGATCCTGTCGCGCGGCCTCGGTGTCGCCCGCGACGCCGCCGCCGCGGCGGAATGGTACGGCAAGGCGGCCGAGGCCGGCATCCCCGAGGCCCAGCTGCAATATGCGCTGGTGCTGATCGACGGGCGTTATGCCGGCCCGGACCGCGAACGCGCCTTCGAACTGATGCAGGATGCCGCGGCCGCCGGGGACCGGCTGGCCATGTTCAACCTTGCGCAGATGCTGACCAACCGCGAACCCGGCCCGTCGGGCATGGCCAAGGCAATTCCCTTCTATGAGAAGTCGGCCCGGCTCGGCCTGCCGGACGCGCAATACGCCATGGCGCAAGTACTTGCCCACGGCGCCGGCGACCGCGCCCGCGACGAGGAGGAAGCGCGCCGCTACCTCGCCCGGGCTGCGCGGCAGAACTACGATACGGCGCAGCTCGACCTTGCCACCTGGCTGGTCGAGGGACGCGGCGGCAAGCGCGACTACGAGGCGGGGTTCGGGTGGATGAAGCGCGCCGCCCAGAGCGGCAACGTCGCTGCCCGCAACCGTCTCGCCAAGCTTTACATGCACGGCCTCGGCACCGAACCTGACCCGATCGAGGCGGCAGCCTGGTACATCAGCGCGCGGCGCGCCGGATTGCGCGACCTGGAGATGGACGACTTTCTCCAGGGCCTCACCACCGAACAGCAGAAGCAGGCGATCGAACGCGCCAACCGGCTGCGCTGAGCGCGCAGGCGCGGCCAGGCCCGCCTGCTCGGCTCTCTTGCCTCCCCGGCTGAATTGTGGTCTTGGAGGCCGCGAAGCGCGCCCTTGGCGCGCCAGAATGTCTTTCCGGAACTGAAACGATGAAAATCAACGGCAACGAAATCCGCCCGGGTAACGTGATCGAGCACAATGGCGGCCTGTGGGTCGCGGTGAAGACCAACGCGGTCAAGCCGGGCAAGGGCGGCGCCTACAACCAGGTCGAACTCAAGAACCTGATCGACGGCACCAAGCTCAACGAGCGCTTCCGCTCCGCCGAGACGGTCGAGCGGGTGCGGCTCGAGCAGAAGGAATTCACCTATCTCTACGAGCAGGGCGACTCGCTGGTGTTCATGGATGCCGAAAGCTACGAGCAGCTTGAACTGCAGAAGGATTTCGTCGGCGACCGCTCCTCCTTCCTGCAGGACGGCATGACCGTGACGGTCGAACTCTACGAGGAAAAGCCGATCGGCATCTCGCTGCCCGACCAGGTGACGCTGACCATCTCGGAGGCCGACCCCGTCGTGAAGGGCCAGACCGCGGCGTCGTCCTACAAGCCCGCAATGATGGAAAACGGCATCCGCGTCATGGTGCCGCCCTTCATCGAATCGGGCGAGCGCATCATCGTCGACACCAACGAGATCACCTACGTCCGCCGCGCCGACTGACGGCTCGCAACCTCGGGGAAAGGCACGCCGCCAATGGCGCGTTCGGCCATCATCAACGTCATGGTCCAGGCCGCCTTCAAGGCCGGCCGCTCGCTGGCGCGCGACTTCGGCGAGGTGCAGAACCTGCAGGTCTCGCTCAAGGGACCCGGCGACTATGTCAGCCAGGCCGATCGCCGGGCCGAGGAGATCGTCCACGCCGAACTGTCCAAGGCGCGACCGGGCTACGCCTTCCTGATGGAGGAGCGCGGCGTGATCGAGGGCGACGACGACCAGCACCGCTGGCTGGTCGACCCGCTCGATGGCACCACCAATTTCCTGCACGGCATTCCGCTGTTTGCGGTCTCAATCGCGCTCGAGCGGCAAGGCCAACTCGCCGCCGCCGTGGTCTTCAACCCGGCCATGGACGAGCTCTACACCGCCGAACGCGGCGGTGGGGCCTTCATGAACGACCGCCGCCTGCGCGTCGCCAGCCGCTCAAAACTCGCCGACACCGTCATCGGCACCGGCATTCCGCATCTTGGCCGCGGTCATCACGGCAACGCACTGATCGAGCTGCGCAATGTCATGGGCGAAGTCTCCGGCGTGCGGCGCATGGGCGCGGCCGCCCTCGATCTCGCCTATGTGGCGGCCGGTCGCCTCGACGGCTTCTGGGAGCACGGCCTTTCGCCATGGGACATGGGCGCTGGCGCACTGCTCATCCGCGAAGCCGGCGGCTTCGTTACCGACTATGACGGCGGGGCCGATTTCCTCGACACCGGTTCGATCGTCGCAGGCAACGAGGCGATCCACCGCGCTTTGCTGAAACAGCTGAAGAAGCCGCTGACCAAGGCCTGACACGGCGACGATTTTCGTCGGACGTCAACATTATCGTCACAACCTGCTGCTTTGATGTCGGCATGGCAGGTTCGGCAAAAGGCGGCACAAGCATCGAAATCCCGTTCAAGGGACGCTTCCATCACTCACGCGCCGAGCTTTGGGCCGACGGCATCGTGCATGCGGTCGGCATCGTGCTGGCGATTGCTGCCGGCGCCACCCTGCTCGCGCTTTCAGCCTTCCGCACCGGGCCGGCCGAATATGTCGCCGTGATCTTCTACGTCGCTTCGCTGCTCACCGTTTTTTCCGTGTCCTGCGCCTACAATCTGTGGCCGGTATCGCGCTTCAAATGGGTGTTGCGGCGCTTCGACCACGCCGCGATCTACCTGTTGATCGCCGGCACTTACACGCCGTTTCTGGCGCAACTCGAGCCGGCCAGCGCGACCACCATGCTGGCCGTCGTCTGGTCTGCCGCGCTGTTCGGGATCGCGATCAAGCTGTTCCTGCCCGGACGCTTCGACCGCCTCGCCGTCGCCTTCTATCTGGCGATCGGGTGGAGCGGCGTGGTGATCGCCGGCGACATCGGCAAGGTTCTTCCCGACAGCACGATCTGGCTGATCGTCGCCGGCGGCATGGTCTATTCGCTCGGCGTGCTGTTCTTCGCCTGGCAGAAGCTGCGTTTCCAGTCCGCGGTCTGGCACGGCTTCGTCGTCTCCGGCGCCGGCCTGCATCTCGCCGCCATGATGGACCTCCTGGTAATCAACCGCTTCTGAGCCCGGCGCGCCGGGCGATTGCCTTTCAATTTCGTCACAATTCCGCTTAGAGTCGCGCACACGATTTGGCGGGATCGGATTCGAGGCTTGGCACATGGCATGGTTCAGAAATCTGGCGGATGACGGCCTGGCGGGCAGCGCGGACTACGACCCGCACAAGCTGTCGAGCCCGCAGGTCTTCCTGCTGTCCATGCTCATCTTTCTGGCGATCGCCGGCTTTGTCGCCGCCATCCTCTACCGGCAGATTTCGTCCGCATTCTCGACCAACCCCGGCCTCAACGGCCTGATCCTCGGCGTGCTGGCCGTCGGCATCCTGCTCGTCTTCAGCCAGGTGACGCGGCTCTTCCGCGAGGTCCGCTGGGTCAACTCATTTCGCCAGGGAAGCGAGACCGGTAATCCGGTTCTGCTGGCGCCGATGAAGGTCATGCTGAGCCGCTCCTCGGCGACGGCGCTGACCACGCTGTCCATGCGATCGATCCTCGATTCGATCGCCACTCGGCTCGACGAAAGCCGCGACATCTCGCGCTACCTGATCGGACTGCTGGTCTTCCTGGGCCTGCTCGGCACGTTCTGGGGCCTGTTGCAGACCATCGGCGCCATTGGCAGCACGATCCAGTCGCTCGATCCCGCTTCGGGCGACACCAACGACGTGCTCAATGCGTTGAAATCGGGCCTGTCGGCGCCGCTCGCCGGCATGGGAACGGCGTTTTCCTCGTCGCTGTTCGGCCTTGCCGGCTCGCTGGTGCTGGGCTTCCTTGATCTGCAGGCCGGTCGCGCGCAGAACCGCTTCTACACCGAACTCGAAAACTGGCTCTCGTCGGTCACCGATCTCGGCTCCGACATGCCCGCTCCGGTCGAAGGCGCGCACGGGGGCTCGGCCGACGAGCTGCGTCTTGTGGCTGAAAGGCTGCGGTCCTTGCAGGAGGCCGGCGGCTCCAGCCAGCGCGTCGCCACCTCGATGGCCAGCCTCGCCGAAGGCATTTCGGGACTAGTCAAGAACATGCGCAACGAGCAGCAGATGATGCGCGACTGGGTCGAGGCGCAGTCGGAAGAGCAGAAGGCAACCCGGGCCGCGCTCGAAAAGATTGCCAAGGCGCTCGACCGCCAGAAGCAGGGAGCCGACTGACATGGCCCTGGCGCGCGCAAGGCAACGCAATCGCGGCGTCGACTACTGGCCGGGTTTCGTCGACGCCCTGTCGACGCTGCTGCTCGCCATCATGTTCCTCTTGTCGGTGTTCGTTCTGGCGCAGTTTCTGCTCAGCCGCGAGATCACCGGCAAGGACGAGGTGCTCAACCGGCTGAACTCGCAGATCAACGAACTGACCCAGTTGCTGGCGCTCGAACGCTCGAACGCCCAGGACGCGGAGGACCAGCTCGCCAATCTGCGCGCGTCGCTTCAGTCGGCGCAGGAAGAGCGCTCGCGGCTGCAACAGCTTCTGGCGGCCGGGGCCGGCGCCGACGAGGCCGCGCGCGACCGCATCGGCGTGCTGTCGGACGAACTCGACGATGAGCGCCAGATCTCGCAGCGGGCGCTCAGCCAGGTCGAACTGCTCAACCAGCAGATCTCGGCATTGCGCAAGCAGATCGCAGCACTCGAAGACGCGCTGGAAGCCTCCGAGGAGCGCGACCGCGAGTCCAACACCAAGATCGCCGATCTCGGCCGCCGGCTGAACGTCGCGCTGGCCCAGCGCGTGCAGGAGCTCAATCGCTACCGCTCCGATTTCTTCGGCCGCCTGCGCGAAATCCTCTCCGACCGCGAGAACATCCGCATTGTCGGCGACCGCTTCGTGTTCCAATCGGAGGTGCTGTTTCCCTCAGGCTCCGACGTGATCAACGACGCCGGACGCACCGAGATGCAGAAGCTTGCCGACGCCATCCTCGACCTGCAGAAGGAAATTCCGCCCGAGATCAACTGGGTCCTGCGCGTCGACGGCCACACCGACAACGTTCCGTTGTCGGGCACGGGCCGCTACCGCGACAACTGGGAACTGTCGACCGCGCGTTCGACCTCGGTGGTGAAGTTCCTGGTCGAAAACGGCGTGCCGGCCAACCGGCTGGTAGCCGCCGGCTTCGGCGAGTACCAGCCACTAGAAGAGGGCGATTCCCCCGAGGTTCGGGCCCGCAACCGCCGTATCGAACTCAAGCTGACCGAGCGCTAGCCGCTACCAGCCGGCCAGCACCGCGATCAACGCCAGCGCGCCCGGAACAGCCTGCACGAACAGGATCTTGCGCGAGACGGTGGCGGCGCCGAACAGCCCGGCCACCACCACGCAGCCAAGGAAAAACACCTTGATAGCAAAGCCTTCCGCTCCCAGCCACAGCCCCCATGCAAGCCCCGCGGCAAGAAAGCCGTTATAGAGCCCCTGGTTCATTGCCAGCGCTTTCGACTGGGCCGAGAACTCCGCAGTCGTGCCAAACACCTTGCGGCCGGCGGGCGTGTTCCAGACCAGCATCTCCAGATAGAGGAAATAGAGGTGCAGCAGGGCGACAAGCCCGGTCAGGATGCTGGCGATCATGACGATGTCCTCGTGGCGTCGAACTTGCCCCAGCTAACCCTGCAATTCGCCACCTTCGCAAGCCCCAACCGCACGGCCGTGATTGTCAGCGGTTGCAAAACGCCTACGATGGCGACCGCGGCGCAAGAAGAGCCGCGTGGGAGGGACGTTGCGACATGGCGGATGCGGACGCGATCATCGTTGGCGGAGGGTTGGCCGGTCTGGTCGCGGCGGCCGAGATCGCGGATGCCGGCAGGCGCGTCGTCATCCTCGATCAGGAAGGCGAAAATTCGCTCGGCGGCCAGGCCTTCTGGTCGCTCGGCGGGCTTTTTTTCGTCGACAGTCCCGAACAGCGCCGGCTGCGCATCAGGGACAGCCGCGAGCTCGCCTTGCAGGACTGGCTCGGCTCGGCCGGATTCGATCGTCCGGAGGATGCCTGGCCGCGCCGCTGGGCCGATGCCTATGTCGATTTCGCCGCCGGCGAGATGCGGTCCTGGCTTCACGGAATGGGCATGCGCTGGTTCCCGGTCGTCGGTTGGGCCGAGCGCGGCGGCGGGTTCGCGCATGGCCACGGCAACTCGGTGCCGCGGTTCCACATCACCTGGGGGACCGGGCCCGGTGTGCTGGAACCGTTCCTGCGCCGGGTACGCGAACATGCCGATGCGGGCCGCATCGAGCTGAGGTTCCGCCACCGCGTCAGCCGCCTCATCAAGACCGATGGCGCAGTCAGCGGCGTGGCCGGCGAGGTGCTTGAGCCGTCAACGGCCGAGCGCGGGCAGAAGTCGGGCCGCACCGTCACCGGCGAGTTCGAGCTTGGCGCTGGAGCGGTCGTCGTCGCCAGCGGCGGCATCGGCGGTGATTTCGATCTGGTGCGCAAGAACTGGCCCGTCGACCGGCTCGGCCTGCCGCCGGTCACCATGGTCGCCGGCGTGCCGCACCATGTTGACGGCCGCATGCTGGCGATCACCAAGGAGGCGGGCGGCACGATCATCAACGCCGACCGAATGTGGCACTATACCGAAGGCGTCAAGAACTGGGCCCCGATCTGGCCACAGCACGGCATCCGCATCCTGCCCGGTCCGTCCTCGCTCTGGTTCGACGCCACCGGCAACCGGCTGCCGGCGCCCTGCCTGCCCGGCTTCGACACGCTGGCGACCCTGAAGCATATCCTGGCCACCGGGCACGACTATTCCTGGTTCGTGCTCACCCAGAAGGTCATCAAGAAGGAATTCGCGCTGTCGGGGTCCGAACAAAATCCGGACTTCACCTCCAAGAGCTGGCGCGAAGTTCTGAAAAGCCGTCGCGGTGCCGGCGCGCCGCCGCCCGTAGAGGCCTTCAAGGAAAAAGGCGAGGACTTCATCGTCCGCGACACGCTCGCCGATCTCGTCGACGCCATGAACGCGCTCGCCGGCGAAAAGCTGATAGACCATGATCGGCTCAAGGCGCAGATCGAGGCACGTGACCGCGAGATCGACAATCCCTTCTCCAAGGACGCCCAGGTCACCGCCATTCGCGGCGCACGCAACTATCTCGGCGACAAGCTGATCCGCACCGCCGCGCCGCACAAGATCCTCGACCCGGCCAACGGGCCGCTGATTGCGGTGCGCCTCCACATCCTCACCCGCAAGACGCTTGGCGGACTGCACACCAATCTCGACAGCCAGGTGCTGGGACACTCCGGCGACCCGGTGCCAGGCCTTTATGCCGCCGGCGAGGTGGCAGGCTTCGGCGGCGGCGGCTATCACGGCTATAATGCGCTCGAAGGCACTTTCCTTGGCGGCTGCATCTTTTCGGGGCGCAATGCCGGCCGCCACATTGCCCGGGCCTAGCGGTCCTGTCGTCGGGCAACGATTGTCTGGCGGCAATGCGCCGATGACATGCAACTGAAACCGGACACGAGGAGCGGGGCGGTCTTGAACGTGAATGCGGTCTCCACGGTTGACGAGGTCACCGCCGCGATCGTCGCGGCCGTACGCGCCGGACGCATCGTGCCCGGCCAGCGCCTGACCGAGGCCGAATATTCCGCCCGCCTCGGCGTCTCGCGCTCGTCCGTGCGCGAGGCGTTCCGGCGACTGACTGCAGACGGGCTGCTCGATTTCGCCCCGCATCGCGGGGTCGCCGTACGCCAGCTGACCCGCAAGGAAGTCGACGACCTGTTCGCGATCCGTGGCACGCTGGAAGCGCTTGTCGTATCACTCGCCACGCGCCGCCTTCATGCCGAACCGGATGAACTCGTCGCCCTGCGCCGCGAAATGGACGAGGCGGCCACGGCCGGCGACATGAACCGCTTCACGGGCGGCAATGCCCGCTTCCACGCGCTGCTGGCGGCGTCCGCCGACAATCCGCTGCTCGCGCAGACGCTGACGCGGCTTTCGAACACAATCTACTGGCTGCAGTTTCGCGTCCTGGTCGATCGTCCGGCCGTTTTCGACACCAACCGCGAACACGACAGGATCGTCGACGCCATTGTGGCCGGCGACGCCGCGGCGGCGGAAGCTGCCATGCGCGACCATGTCGAGCGGTCTCGACGCCTTATCCAGTCGCTGTCGGACGAGCATTTCGCAGCTTCACCGGCTTGACACGAAATATTGTCTGACAATATTGTCAGTCAAGATCGAGATGCCTCAGGAGACTCGGGTGACCGTTGCCGCGACCAAGGAATACCATCCCGTGCCGTTGCCCGACTATGTCGAGCTTCCCGTCGAGGAGATGCGCAGGCGCGCCCAGGCCTTCTATGACGAGATCAGGACGCGCCACACCGTGCGCGACTTTTCAAGCCGCTCGGTGCCGCGCGACATCATCGAGACCTGCATTCGCGCCGCCGGCACCGCGCCCAACGGCGCCAACCACCAGCCATGGCATTTTGCCGTCATCGGCGATCCGGCCGTCAAGCGGCGCATCCGCGAGGCGGCCGAGGTCGAGGAGCGCGCCTTCTACGAAGGCCGCGCCGGAGAGGAATGGCTCCAGGCGCTGGCCCCGCTCGGCACCGACGCCGAGAAGGCGTTCCTGGAGGAGGCGCCGTGGCTGATCTGCGTCTTCGGCGAGCGCCGCAGCCGTTCGGCCGACGGGGTCAGGCGCAAGAACTACTATGTGCCGGAATCGGTCTCGATTGCCACCGGCTTCCTGATCGCTGCCCTGCACCACGCCGGCCTTGCGACACTCACGCACACGCCGAACCCGATGAGCTTTCTCAACGAACTCTGCGGCCGCGACCCGCACGACAAACCCTATATCCTGATGGTTGTCGGTTATCCGAAGGAGGGCGCGACCATCCCCGCCCACGCCATGGAAAAGAAGCCGCTGGAGGAGATCGCGACGTTCCTGTGACCCGCTGCGCCGCCGTAGCGGCCGAAACTACTCCGCCGCCTTGCGGAACGCGCCGGCGCCGAGCTCGAACTGCAGCCGCGCCAGCCGCGCATAGACGCCGTCCTTCTCGACCAGGCTCGCATGCGTCCCTTCCTCGACGATGCGCCCGTCCTCCAGCACCAGGATGCGGTCGGCCTTGAGCACGGTCGCCAGCCGGTGCGCGATGACGATCGTGGTGCGTTCCTGCATCAGCCGCTCGAGCGCGGCCTGCACCAGCGTCTCGCTCTCCGCATCGAGCGCCGAGGTCGCCTCGTCGAGCAGCAGGATCGGCGCGTCGCGCAGGATGGCGCGGGCGATCGCCACCCGCTGCCGCTGGCCGCCGGAAAGCGTGACGCCGCGCTCGCCGACGGGCGTGTCGTAGCCCTTGTCGAGCTTCATGATGAATTCTTCCGCATGCGCGTCGCGCGCTGCCGCGACGATCTCCGCCTCGCTCGCGTCCGGTCGGCCGAAGGCGATGTTGTCTCGTATGCTAGCGGCGAAGATCGTCAGGTCCTGCGGCACCAGCGCGATGCGGCTCCGCGCCTCCTTCGGGTCGGCTTCGGCAAGGTCGACGCCGTCGATCAGTACCTCGCCCGCCTGCGGATCGTAGAAGCGCAGGAGCAGCGAAATGACGGTGCTCTTGCCGGCGCCCGATGGGCCGACGATCGCGATCGTCTCGCCACGCCGGGCGGTGAAGGACAGCCCGTGCAGGGCCGACTGGTCGGGGCGTGAGGGATAGGCGAATTCGACGTCGCGGAACTCGACCTCGCCGCGCGCCGGTTCCGGCAACGGCACCGGATGGGCCGGGGTAGCAATCGGGGAGGTCTCGGCGAGAAGCTCGGTCAGCCGCTCGGCCGCCCCCGCCGCCTGGCTGAGTTCGCCCCAGACCTCCGACAGCGCGCCCAGCGCCCCGGCGGCAAACACCGAATAGAGCAGGAACTGGCCGAGCGTACCTGGCGTGATCGCGCCGGAAAGCACGTCGCGCGAGCCCATCCACAACACCGCCACCACCGAGGAAAACACCATGAAGATGGCGAAGAAGGTGAGGAAGGAGCGTGCGAAGATCGACGACTGCGCGGCGCGGAAGGCGCTTTCGACCGCGGCGGCGAATTTTTTCGCCACGAAGCCTTCATTCGTGAAGGCCTGCATGGCGCGCACGGCGCCGATCTGCTCGCTGGCGAACGCCGTCGCCTCGGCAAGCGTGTCCTGGGCGGCGCGCGACTTGCGCCTGACCGAGCGCCCGAACCCCACCAGCGGCAGGACGATGACCGGGATGGCCGCGATCACCAGCAGCGACAGTTTCGGACTGGTGACGACCATCATCGCCAGCGCGCCGAGCCCGAGGATGGTGTTGCGCAAGGCAAGCGACGCGGTCGCACCGACCGCCGACTTGATCTGCGTCGTGTCGGCTGTCAGCCGCGACACGATCTCGCCCGACTGCACCTTGTCGAAAAAGCCGGGTGAGAGGCTGGCGACATGGGCGAAGACGTCGCGGCGCACGTCCGCGACCACACGCTCGCCGAGCGAGATGACGAAATAGTAGCGGCAGGCCGAGGCGAGCGCGAGGACGGCGGCGATCACGATCAGCATCGAGAAATAGTTGGCGATGAAGGTCGAATCCTGGCCGGAAAAACCGTGATCGACCATGCGCCTGACCGCCAGCGGCAGGGTCAGTGTCGTACCGGCCGCCAGGAGCAGGAAGAACACTGCGCCCGCCACCAGCCGCGGATAGCGGCCGAGATAGGGAAACAGCGTCGCCAGCGGCCTGAGCGACCGTCTGCGTGCCTCCGCATCTGCCGCCTGCTCCGCCATGATTGCTCCCGAATACGATCTGCCGCCACGCGGCGTCCCGGTCTTGTGAATCCTGAGCGCCTGATGTATAGGCCCGCCAACCATTGCCGAAGCCGTAGCCGTGAATGGCCGCGGCTTCAAGCTTTACAGGGCAGGCGCATCGCCGCAGGCGGGCGGGCCGACAGCGCCCCGGAAGATCAGGACGAGACCGATGAAAGCCAAGATCCACCCCGACTACCACACCATCAAGGTCGTGATGACCGACGGCACCGAATATGTCACCCGCTCCACCTGGGGCAAGGAAGGCGACACGATGCATCTCGACATCGACCCGACCACGCATCCGGCTTGGACCGGCGGCCATCAGCACCTGCTCGACCGCGGCGGCCGCCTGTCGAAGTTCAAGAACAAGTTCGCCAATCTCGGCATCTGAGCCGCGACGCGAAATCTTGCGGCATGTCAGGAACCCCGCTTCGGCGGGGTTTTCTTTTGTCAATCTCCGGTATATTGTTCATCATTGAACAATATACCGGAGGAGCGCCATGTCCGCCGCCGCCAACAAGAAGCTGATGCAGTCGATCTTCGACGCCCTTGCGAACGGTGACGGGCGCCCCTTCAACGAGGCAATGGCCGAGGATTTCATTTGGGTGATGATCGGTTCCAATTCCTGGTCGGGCACCTATCGCGGCCGCGACGCGGTACGCCGCGACCTGCTCAAGCCGCTGATGAAGGAATTTGCCACCCGCTACACCAACACCGCACAGCGCATGGTGGCCGAGGGCGACATGGTCGTCGTGGAATGCCGCGGCGACGTCGTGACCAAGTCCGGCAAGCCCTACAACAACCGCTATTGCTGGGTGTGCCGCCTGCGCGATGGCCAGCTGGTCGAACTGGTTGAGTATATGGACACCCAGCTCGTCGCGGACACGCTCGGGCCAAGGCCGAACGTGGCTGCCGCCGGATGATCGCCGCGTCGAACACCAGTAGTTCGCTATCCGTCAAACCAACGCCGCGAGCCGCCCAGCACTAAGCAGTGTGCATCAGAAGATTTTTTGATGCACACACGAGGTGCGGCGCCATTTCCCGTCCGGATCAGCCGGCGGAAAACGGCTCGCCTTCGCGCGGCATCACCGTCGGCAGCGGCTCGGTCCGTTTGCCCTTCCGCTTGCGACGCCGGTATTGGCTCTGATACTGGCGTCGCTGTTTCGCGACCTCGTAGAGGACTATGCCGGAACTGGTCCCGAGATTGAGGCTCTCAATCATGCCGAACATCGGGATCGCCACGCACATCTCGCTGTGCTCGACCGCAAGATCGCTGATCCCGCGTTTCTCGTTGCCGAACCAGACGGCAAGCTTCGTGTGCAGCGTGTAGTCGCCTTCGTGCAGGTAGACATTGGTCTTGCCCTTCACATGTGGTGACGTGACGATCGACACAAAACCATGCTTCGCCAAGTGGGCAAGGCACGCTTCGGTGCTGTCGAAACGCTTCACAAAGGTCCATTTGACAGCAGAGACCGATGTCGCAGAAAGCCCCTTCCGCTCACGCATGTCCTGCCAGTCGTCGGGAAGTGCCTTGCGCGGATCGACGATGTAGACCTTCTCGACACCGAGCGCGTTTACGTTTCGTATCACCGTCCCGATGTTCTTGATGTCGTTCGGGTCTTCGATGACGGCAACAAGGTTCTTGCAGCGAAACGACCTGATTGCCTCCGCCCGCTTTCGCACCGACACTCGGGATTTCTTGGGTTCAACGGTTTCCATGATCGCCCGTAGCCGTCTGGCATCGGAGCGTCAACCGCCACGTGTCCCGCCGCCGCTCCTCACCGATCGCTGTGGCCCAGATCGCGCTCCGGCCACACCCGGTCGCGCACGCGCTGCTTCAGCACCTTGGCCTCGGGAAAGCCGCCGTCACGCTTGCGTTCCCAGATCGTCTCGCCGTCGAGCGTGATCTCGAACGCACCGCCGGTGCCGGGCACCAGGGTCACCTCACCCAGATCGGCGCCGAAGGTCGACAGCAGTTCCTGCGCCATCCAGGCCGCGCGCAAGAGCCATTGGCATTGGGTGCAATAGGTAATGCGGACTGCCGGGCGTATGTTCTCCGCCATGCTAATGCGTCAGGAATTCTGGGCGAAGAAACACCAACCGTTCCGCAGCTGTTCGGCACCTCGCCCGAAGCTTGGGCGTCCCTGTCAGCCCCATATGGCCAAACGCGATTTCGACAAGGTACGAGTATATCTCTTCTGTTCCTGCGTTCTCATCCATCAGCATGACATAGGCTCTGTCGGCGTAGTTGTCGTACTCATGGTCAAAGCCCGGGAAGTCTGAGATGCCCATCGGATCCCAATCACGAAGGAACACTTCGCGTACACGGCCTCGACTTTCGCGCGATTGATACTTGTTGCGACCGTGAGACATCGTCACTCACGCGGCGCTCAGCTTGGCCAGCGTCTCGTCGTCGACCTCGAAATTGGCGTAGACGTTCTGCACGTCGTCGTCGTCCTCGAGCACGGCGATCAGCTTCATCAGCGACTGCGCCCGGTCCTCGTCGACCGGCACCGTGTTCTGCGGTCGCCAAATGGTCTTGACCGATTCGGCCTCGCCGAGGGCGGCCTCCAGCGATTTCGATACGTCGCCGATATCCTCGAAGGCGCACAGGATGGTGTGGCCGTGCTCGTCGGACTGGACGTCCTCCGCACCCGCCTCGATCGCTGCCTCCATCACCTTCTCGGCGTCGCCCGCCGCGGCCGGATAGACGATCTCGCCGACCCGGTCCCACATGAAGGCGACCGAGCCGGTCTCGCCCAGCGAGCCGCCTGCCTTGGTGAAGGCGGCGCGCACATTGGAGGCCGAGCGGTTGCGGTTGTCTGTCAGCGCCTCGACGATGACGGCCACCCCGCCCGGCCCGTAACCTTCGTAGCGCACTTCCTCGTAATTTTCGGAATCGCCGCCAGAGGCCTTGTTGATGGCACGCTGGATGTTGTCCTTCGGCATCGACTGCGCCTTGGCGTTCTGCACCGCCAGCCTCAGCCTCGGGTTCATGTCCGGATCGGGCATGCCCTGCTTGGCCGCAACCGTGATCTCGCGCGCGAGCTTGGAGAACATCTTGGAGCGCGCCGCGTCCTGGCGTCCCTTGCGATGCATGATGTTCTTGAACTGAGAATGGCCGGCCATGGCGCCCCTGTCGTTGCTTTTCTGCGGATTTGGCGCGCCTTATAGATATTTCGTGCTTTGAGGTCCAGAAGCAGCCAGCCGAGCGCTCTCGAAATCGTGACTACGCGCGCCCGCCTCTCCATGCGCTAATGCGGCACTCGCAAGCGGACGCAAAGGAGCCCATCATGACCCTTCTGCGCATGGCCGCATTCCTGATCCTGTTCCTGGCGGCGCCGGCCCTCGCCGTGGCCCAGGAAAACGACCCCGTGCCCTCGAAATGCCTCGCCATCGCGCAGGCGCTGCCGTCGGTGATGCTGGCGTCGTTCACGCCCGCCGGCTCCACCGCGGCGACCGACGAGGTCACCATCACCTATGCCGGCCATTCGACCTACGTCATCGAGACGCCGAAAGGCGTGCGCATCGCCACAGACTATTCGGGCATCTACGGGCGCGACCCGCTGCCGCGCGTGGTGACCATGAACAAGGCCCACCGCACCCACTTTACGCCAAACCCGGACCCCGGGATCGAACATGTGCTGCCCGGCTGGAATCCGGAAGGCGACGGGCCGGCTCGCCACGCGCTTGTCGTCGACGACGTCTATGTCCGCAACGTGCCGACAGACATCCGCCGCTTCGGTGCCATGGAGAAGGACGGCAACTCGATCTTCATCTTCGAGGTCGCCGACCTGTGCATCGGCCATCTCGGCCACTTGCACCACGACCTGACCGACGCCCACTACGCAGCGATCGGGCGCCTCGACATCCTGATGGTGCCGGTCGACGGCGGCATGACCCAGTCGTTGGTCAATATGAGCCAGATCGCCGAGCGGCTCTATTCGTCGATCGTGCTGCCCATGCACCGGCATTCGACCCCGATCGGCGAGTTCCTGGCGATGATGGGCGAGGACTTCGCCACCGACTTCAGGCCCGAGCGCAGCTTCACCGTATCGCTCAGGACCTTGCCGCGCCGGCCGACCATCCTGATCCTCGACGGCGTCTGATGCGGCTTGCAATCGCCCTGGTCCTCGCCATCGCCGCGGGGATCACGACCGCCGCCGCGCAAGATGCCGACGCGCTATCGGAAGAGCGCGCACGCCTGTTCGCGGAACTGGAATCGGCTCCGACCGAGCAGCAGGGCCGCGCCGTCGAAGACGCGATCTGGCGTTTGTGGATGGCCGAGGCGCCGACGGCGGCGATCCGCCGGGATGTCGCCGAGGCAATGTCGGCGCGCGACGGCTACGATTTTGCCCGCGCCCGCGACATTCTCGACGAGGTGGTCAGGGCGGCGCCCGGCTATGCCGAAGGCTGGAACCAGCGCGCCTTCATTCACTTCCTTCAGGGCAATCTCGACGAATCGCTGCAAGACATCGACCACGCCCTCGAGCTGGAGCCGAAACATTTCGCCGCGCTTGCCGGCAAGGCGATCATCCTGATGCAGCAGGGCCGCCCACGGCTCGCGCAGGAGGCGCTGCGCCGAGCCGTGGGCATCCATCCCTGGCTCAAGGAGCGTTCCATGCTCCTGCCCGAGCCGCCCGGACCGGTCGGAGAAGACATCTAGCCACCAGGTTGCTCCTTGGCCGCGTTCGCCTTGTCGAGCACCCGCTTGCGCCGGGCCAGCATGTTCAGCGCCTCGACAAGCGCCGAAAAGCCCATGGCGGCGTAGATGTAGCCTTTCGGCACGTGGAAGCCGAAGCCGTCGGCGATCAGCGTCGTGCCGATCATCAGCAGGAAGCCCAGTGCCAGCATGACGATGGTCGGGTTCTTGGCGATGAAGCGTGACAGCGGCTCGGCCGCGATCAGCATCACCGTCACGGCTGCAATCACCGCGATGTACATGATGGCGATCTCGTCGGTCATGCCAACGGCGGTGATGATCGAATCGATCGAGAACACCAGATCGAGCAGCAGGATCTGGAAGATGGCGGCGCCCACGGTCATCGTCGCCGCGCGCCCGAGCATGTTGTCCTTGGGGTCTTCGGGATCGACGGAATGATGGATCTCCTTGGTCGCCTTCCAGACCAGGAACAGCCCGCCCGCGATCAGGATCAGGTCACGCCAGGAAAAGCCGTGGTCGAAGAGTTCAAACACCGGCGTGGTGAGTTGGACGATAAACGAGATCGTCGCCAACAGCACCAGCCGCAGCACCAGCGCGGCGCCGATGCCCAGCCGCCGCGCCATCTTCTGGTGCTCCTGCGGCAGCTTGTTGGTCAGGATCGAGATGAAGATCAGGTTGTCGATGCCGAGCACCACCTCAAGCACCACCAGCGTCGCCAGCGCCACCCAGCCGGCCGGATCGGAAAGCCACGCAAAATGCGGCGCCAGAAACTCCATGATCGCCATCGTCGAAGACCCTCGCTTGTCAGGACGGAAGGGTTCCAGACGTATTCGCGGCGGCTTTGAGGGTCAATGCCCGTTCCAGAAGGACGGTACGGTCTCCTCCAGCCGAGGCCCCAGCCTGAGCGGCGCCACCTTCTCGGCAAGCCCTGTACGGTCGGAAATCTCCACGCCCAGCCCGCAGATCGTGGCCGGTCCCGCGGCGGCCTCGAAGCGGCCCTTCGGCACCTTGTAGAGGAAGCGGTTGAGCGGCTCCTCCTTGTCCATGCCGAGCGAGGAATCATAGTCGCCGCACATGCCAGCATCCGACATGAAGGCGGTGCCGCCATTGAGAATCTGGTGGTCGGCCGTCGGATGATGGGTATGGGTACCGACAACGACGCTTGCACGGCCGTCGACGAAATGCGCAAAGCACATCTTTTCGCTGGTCGCCTCGGCGTGGAAGTCGAACACCATCGCGTCGACCTGCTCGCCGAGCGGGCAAGCGGCGATCTCGCGCTCGGCGGCCTGGAACGGATCGTCGAGTTCGGGATGCATGAAGACGCGGCCCATGATGTTGGAAACCATGACCCGGGCGCCGTTGCGCGCGACATAGACGCCGGTCCCGCGGCCCGGCGTGCCGGGCGGAAAATTGGCGGGGCGCAGGAAGCGTTCCTCGCGCGGCGCGAATTCAAGCGCCTCGCGCTGGTCCCAGACATGGTTGCCTGTGGTCACGACATCGGCCCCGGCCTCGAGCGTAGTCTTGAAGATGTCCTGGGTGATACCGAAGCCGCCGGCGGCGTTTTCGCCATTGACGATGACGAAGTCGAGCCTGAAGTCGGATATCAGCCCCGGGAGCTTTTCCCATACCGCCGTACGGCCGGTCCGCCCCACCATGTCTCCCAGGAAAAGAAGCCTCATACAGTCCAACCTGCACACACCGCACCCGACCGGAAGCTCGGGACGAGCCGGCCACCGGAAGCGAGCGGCCATCTAGCGGGCGGTGGCGAAATTGTGCAAGCCGGTTTCGGTCAGGATCTCCGGGATGACCACATCGTGAGCCTCGTCGGGCACGGCCTCGACCTCCTGGCAGTCGAAGGCGATGCCGACCAGCCTTGGGCTGTGGCCGTTCTCCTGCAGGCGCGCGATCGCACGGTCGTAGTAGCCGGCACCATAACCGATGCGGTGGCCGCGCCTGTCGAAGGCGGCGAGCGGCACCAGCATCACTGTCGGCCACAGGACCTCGGCGTCCTCCGTCGGGCCCATCGTTCCAAAACCCATGTCGATCATCGGGGCGCCGCGCAACAATTCGCGAAACACGATCGTCGTCTTGTCGATAATGGCGGGCAGGCACAGCCGCGCCAGTTGCTCGCGGCAGGCAAACAGCAGCGGCCGCACATCGACCTCCGAGCGCATCGGCCAGAACCCCGAAACGACGTCGCCGGGGTCGATCGCGATGGCGCGCGCTCCGAACTCGGCGATCCTCAGCGAGGCCTCGATACGCCATTGCGGATCAAGCGCGTCACGCCGGGCAAGTGCGGCGGCGCGCAGTTGTCGTTTCAGTCGCTGATGCTCCATCATGAAACTCCCCATCCCCGCCCGGAGGAGACTGCATAGCGCGGGCGGTGGTCAAGTCTCCCGGCGCGCGGCAGGCATGCGTTGGCCAACGCGGTGCTACCCACATCTCACGGAGGCTCGAGGCCGGCTTACGCCCTCGATCAAACATTGTTGTATTGAACGCGTTCGCCGAGCCACCCACGTGACAAACGAAGCCCAGAACGGCTTTGTGATCCAACCCTTGGAGCCGGGCCTACGACGCTCTCGTGCTCCTCCAACTGAGAAGAAAGAAGACGATGAAACGCGTTCTCTTGTCGGCGGCGCTGCTTGCCGGACTGCCCGCACTCGCTGTGGCCCAGGAAGCCCCGCAATTGATCGGCAATCTCTCCGCCAGCGTGGAACGGCAGTACAACCGCGACCGGCCACGGACTGGACAGGGGCTCGACCGCAATCCGGTCGCGTCGATTTTTGCCCGGGAAGCCACGCGCGTCCCGACTCCCACGCCAAGGCCGTATGATCGGTTCCAGGACGACCGCTATTCCGGTCGCTGACCACACATCTCAAAATTGGATGCGCCCGCGTCGGCCGTGAGCCGGCGCGGGTCCGTGTAGACCGCCGGTAGCTTCGATTTGACCGTCGGCTCGAAAACGTCGATGAGTAGCTTCGGGCACGCATGAGGAACCTGGCATGCACCGACTGTTGCTTACGGCACTGGCCCTCGCAGGCACGATGCCCGGCGCCTTCGCACAGGAAGCGCCGCAATTGCGCGGCCGGCTGTCGCCGAGCGTCTCCGATGCGCACCGGGGCACCGAAGCGGTTGTCAACCGCGCTGCCAGCCCGCCGGAGCGCTCCTTGCGCCAGCGCACGATCCGCATCATATCGATCGAACGGCCCGTTACCGATGGCGGTCTTGCCGAACGGCGCATGGCCGAGGTGCGCTCGGGACGCTGAACCCACCAAGCGGGCACGCGGGGCGGATGGTATCGGGCGATCGGGGAAGCGCGACGATCCGCACACACCGGTGGAGAGGTTGATCCCGGGTGCCTACAAAGTAGGTGGGCGCCGTATGTCCGAGCCCACGAGCCCGGCCAGGGACAGCTCCCTTGGGATCAATAAGGCCCCGGGGAATGTTACTCCTGCCGCGAGGCGCAGACCGTCGCCGCCGAATATAGTCGCCGCGCGGGTTGTCCGCCAGAGCCTGCCAGGCGCATTTCCACTGCCAACGGACCTTGCGCCTCCGACCGCGCCTGCTTACGGTTTGCGCCAAACCTGAACAATTATCCGGGACTGTGTGAATGCGTTTTGAAGGCACGTCGGCCTATGTCGCCGACAAGGATCTGATGGTGGCCGTGAATGCGGCGATCGCGCTGGAGCGGCCGTTGCTGGTCAAGGGCGAGCCGGGCACCGGCAAGACCGAACTGGCCCGCCAGATGGCCGCTGCACTCGGCCTCGACCTGATCGAGTGGCACGTCAAGTCGACCACCAAGGCGCAGCAGGGGCTCTACGAATATGACGCCGTCTCGCGCCTGCGCGACAGCCAGCTCGGCGACGCGCGCTTCAACGACATCGCCAACTACATCAAGCGCGGCAAGCTGTGGGAGGCCTTCGCGGCTGACAGGAAGGTGGTGCTGCTGATCGACGAGATCGACAAGGCCGACATCGAGTTTCCCAACGACCTGCTGCAGGAACTCGATCGCATGGAGTTCTTCGTCTACGAGACCGGCGAGACGGTCCAGGCGAGACATCGCCCGATCGTCGTCATCACCTCCAACAACGAGAAGGAACTGCCGGACGCGTTTCTGCGCCGCTGCTTCTTCCACTACATCCGCTTCCCCGAGGCCGAAACGCTGGCGCAAATCGTCGAGGTCCACTACCCAGGCATCAAGCAGAACCTGGTGCGCGCGGCACTGAACCAGTTCTACGAGATCCGCGACGTGCCGGGGCTGAAGAAAAAACCCTCGACCTCGGAGGCGCTCGACTGGATCAGGCTTCTCGTCGCGGACGACATCGACCCGGCCGATCTGCGTGCCGACCCCAAGAACGCGTTGCCCAAGCTTCACGGCGCGCTGTTGAAAAACGAACAGGACGTGCACCTGTTCGAACGACTTGCCTTCATGGCCAGGCGGCAGGGGTAGCGCCTGCAAACGCAGCGTCTTCAACCGCAACAGGGGGAGCAACGTCGATGACCATCCTGCGCACGCCGGAGGACCGGTTCGACAATCTGCCCGGCTTCGCCTTCGCGCCAAACTACGCAGACGGCCTGACCCGCTTCGATGGACTGCGCATCCACTATCTCGACGAAGGCCCGCGCAATGCCGAACACACCTATCTCTGCCTGCATGGCGAGCCGACCTGGTCCTATCTCTACAGGCGCATGATCCCAGTGTTCACAGCCGCCGGCGGCCGCGTGGTGGCGCCGGACTTTGCCGGCTTCGGCCGTTCCGACAAGCCGGCCGACGATAGCCTCTTCACGTTCGATTTCCACCGCGACATGTTGCTTGCCTTCATCGAAAGGCTGGACCTCGGCAACATCACGCTCGTGGTCCAGGACTGGGGCGGCTTGCTCGGTCTGACCTTGCCTATGGAAATGCCGGAACGTTTCGCCCGCCTGATCATCATGAACACCGCCCTTGCCACCGGCGTCGCCCCCAGCGACGGCTTCATGCAATGGCGCGCCTATGTGGCCGCCAATCCCGATCTTGCCGTCGGCAAGCTGATGAAACGGTCTTGCCCGCATCTGACCGATGCGGAAGCGTCTGCCTACGATGCTCCTTTCCCGGACGTCTCCTACAAGGCAGGCGTACGTCGTTTCCCGGCGATGGTGATGACCGACCCCGACATGGATGGCGTCGAGACCTCGAAACGGGCCGCGAAGTTCTGGCGCGAGGCCTGGCGCGGGCAAAGTTTCATGGCAATTGGCGCCCAGGATCCCGTGCTTGGCGTCGATGTGATGCAGGCGATGCGCAAGCTGATCCGCGGATGCCCGGAGCCGCTGGTGCTGCCCGATGCCGGCCATTTCGTTCAGGAATGGGGCGAGGAGGTCGCCCGCTCAGCACTGGCATCCTTCCCGCGCTGACGGTCGTTGCACCGGGCAGGCGCAACCGCTCCTCCCGGCCTGGCTCTTGCTGCCCGCGGCTTGCGGGCAAAGGGTGCGGACTGCCGTGGAGGGAGCCCGACCGTGACCGACATCACCATCCGCCCGCTCGAGGAAAATGACCATGACGAGTGGCGGCGCATGTGGACCGCCTATCTGGAGTTCTACCAGACCTCGGTGCCGGAAGATGTTTATGCAACGACCTGGAAGCGCCTTTTCGACCCCGGTGCGTACGAGCCGAACGGCTTCATTGCCATCGCCGACGACCGGCCGGTCGGGCTGGTGCACTATATCTTTCACCGCACTTGCTGGTCGCAGAAGAACAACTGCTATCTGCAGGACCTTTACGCCGATCCCGAGGTTCGCGGCAAAGGCATCGGCCGCGCCCTGATCGAAGCCGTCTATGACATTGCCGACCGGCAGGATGCCGCCGGCGTTTACTGGATGACCCAGGAATTTAACACGACGGCGCGCCAGCTTTACGATCGCATTGCGCGGTTGACCCCGTTCATCAAATACCAGCGCTGAGAGCGGTGCGCCCGGCGATCGACACGTCTTCTAGTTGGTAGCGTCCTTCAGACCTTTGCCAGGCATGAACTTCGGGACATTGCGGGGCGCGACCTCGACGATGTCCCCTGTACGGGGATGGCGCGCCTTGCCGCCCTCGCGGCGTGCGACGCTGAATGCGCCGAAACCCTTCAGCTTCACGGAATGGCCATGCGCCAGCGCCGTAGCGATCTCGTCAAGCACGGTCTCCACGACGATACGGGCCTCGCCGACGGTCAGATGCGCCGCCGTTGCTACCGCCTGAGCGAGTTCCGTTCGTCCGATCGTCATGGTGGCGGCGTCAACTTCCCCGCTCACCGTCTCGCCTGTTGCGCCGGGCGCTTCTGCCAGCAGCCGCAACACCAGCTTGCCCGCATTCGACGGCTTCCGCCTGCCCTGCTCCCAGTTGCGCAGGGTGCCGATCGGCATGCCGAGCATGGCCGCCAGTTCCTGCTGCGTGAGACCGAGATCACGCCGGATGCCGCCGATGTCCGGATCGTCGACGATTTCGACACTGCCGCCTTCGGGTCGCGCAAGCCGCCCGCTCTCCACCTCGATCATCTGGCGGACCGCACGGTCGAGTCGCGACTCCTCGGCCTTGTCCGCCTCGACTTTCGTGGCTTCGCGCACTCGCCGATGGGTTTGCCTGTTACTCGTCATCATCATCTCCAGGAAGATCACCGCGCCTGAAGCGCATGACCCAGGCTGCGCCTGCCAGAGCCCTTCTGCTCCAGCGCCCGAGCGCCGACTGCGGCTCCTGCGCGGGCGTTACGTTCAGCAACCATATGACCACCTCGCCCTTGTCGAGATTGGTATCGAGCACAGTATACGCCACGACATGCTGTCTGAACCTGCACCGTCTGATCTGGGGGTCATTTTTCGACGCCTTTCCGATGACCGGATTGCGCGCGATATTCCGTTTCAAGAGGCTGAGCGCATCCTCGGACAGCCCGTAGTCGGCCCAGGCAAGCTTGAATTCGTCCGCCGATTCGAACTTGACCTTCAGCGCCACGCGGCTTGCCTCTCATATACGCCATTGGCGTAGTCGCTTCAAGAACCACGCTGCCAGTGTACCGACAAATATCCACCAGATACAACTCCAGCATGTATTCCCTCTGCCTCTGGCGACAGGTCGGGTGACCGGTTTTTGCGGGCTGACAACGCAGCCGAGGCCAATTAGTTTGCACCGATGTTCATCCCCTTCTTCCTCGAATTGAAAGTCGCGCGCGTTCCCGTCTCGCTGCGCGAATATCTCACCCTGCTCGAAGGCATGGAGGCCGATCTCGTCACCTATGACGTCGAAGGCTTCTACTACCTCGCGCGCTCGACGCTGGTGAAGGACGAGCGCCATATCGACCGCTTCGACCGGGTATTCTCGCATGTCTTCAAGGGCGTCGAGGCGGTGTCGGGCGACGGCGCAGTCGACGTTGCCGAAATTCCCGAGGAATGGCTGCGGCGGCTCGCGGAAAAACACCTCACGGAGGAGGAAAAGAAGCTTGTCGAGGCGATGGGCGGCTTCGAAAAGCTGATGGAGACGCTGAAGAAGCGGCTCGAAGAGCAGCAGGGTCGCCACCAGGGCGGCTCGAAATGGATCGGCACCGCCGGGACGTCCCCCTTCGGCGCTTATGGCTACAATCCCGAGGGCGTTCGCATCGGCCAGCACGAATCCCGCCACCGCCGCGCGGTGAAGGTCTGGGACAAGCGCGAGTTCAAAAACTTCGACGACACGGTGGAACTCGGCACGCGCAACATCAAGGTGGCGCTGAAGCGCCTGCGCCGCTGGGTGCGCGAAGGCGCGCATGAGGAGCTTGACCTGCCCGGCACCATCCACGCAACCGCCGAGCACGGCTACCTGGATGTCCAGACCCGCCCCGAACGCCGCAACGCGGTCAAGTTGCTGATGTTCTTCGATGTCGGCGGTTCGATGGACGACCATATCCGCGTTGTCGAGGAGCTTTTCTCCGCGGCGCGGGCCGAGTTCCGCCAGCTCGAATATTTCTACTTCCACAACTGCCTCTATGAGGGTGTATGGAAGGACAATCGCCGCCGGCATGCCGAGGTCATTCCGACCTTCGACGTGCTGCACAAATACGGCCACGACTACAAGGCGATCTTTGTCGGCGACGCCTCGATGAGCCCTTACGAGATCGCCTATCCGGGTGGCTCGGTGGAACACTGGAACGAGGAACCGGGCATCCTCTGGCTGCAGCGCGTGCTCAACCAGTGGCCGAACGCGGTCTGGCTCAACCCCGTACAGGAGAAGCACTGGGGCTACACGCACTCAATCGGCATGATGCGCGATATCTTCGCCAATCGCATGTATCCGCTGACGCTGGCCGGGCTCGAAGCGGCGACGAAAGAGCTGTCGCGCAAGCACTGACGAAGCCACACGGAATGACCGCCCCTCAGCGCGCTGTGGACGATGGTACGGCATCGCGCCAACACCATCAGCCAGAGTCGGCCGACACGGGCCCCGTGTTGCATCCCCCGCCACCAAGTCCGGTTGATGGCTTTTTCCTCAGGCCGGCTTCTTCTCGGGCACGCTGCGCGGTTCGCCTTCGCGGATTTCCATCGTGCGGTAGAAATCGGCCAGTTGCTTGCCGCGCTCGGGCCGGAACGTGCGGCCGGCCGCCTTGAGCGTGGCGATGCGATCGATGCGGAAGGCGCGGAAATCGCCGCGCATCTCGCACCACGCGACCAGCGTCCACACCTTGCCCCAGAACCATAGCCCGAGCGGTCGCACGTCGCGCATCGTGCTGCGCCCGCCCTCGTCGCGATAGTCGAGCGTCAGCACCGTGCGCGCCTCGATGGAGCGCTCGATACGGTCGATCGATTCACGGTCGCTCTGCGACACGACGTAGAGCGGCGCGTGAATTTCGGTGCGCGCGATGCGGTCTCGCTCATTGTCGGGGAGGACGGCGCCGATCTTGACCAGCGCCTCCTCGGCCGAGCGTGCCATCGCCGCACCACCGAAGGCGCGGACCATGCGCGCCCCGGCGACCAGCGCCACGATCTCGTCGCGGGTGAACATCAGCGGCGGCAACTCGTAGCCGGAACGCATGATGTAGCCGACGCCGGCCTCGCCATCGATCGGCACGCCGGTCGATTGCAGGTCCGCGATATCTCGGTAGATGGTACGCTCGGATACCTCAAGCCACTCTCCCAGCATACGGGCAGTTACGAGGCGCCCGCCTCGCAGATGCTGGACGATCTGGAACAGTCTGTCGGCACGTCTCATCGGGCAGGCCCTCTCGTTTCGGTGCCCGGCGACGAGAGCGGCCTCGAAGGCCCGCCGCCCGGTCACCGGCACCCTCATGTCGAAACCACGCCTGCAAAGCGTGATGTCGTTTCCGGAAGCTCCCCGCCCGAAGCCTCATGCACCTTTTCGGTGACCGCGACGGAAAGATAGTCATGGTCACACCGATCCACCAGATCAGCAGCCGTTTGCAGCGGCCGGTCGCAGGCGCCTTTTCCTTGCCAGCCCCGTTCCTCGTCGCCATTCGGTGCGGTCACGAACTGAACAGACCGATGCTGTTGCCGTCGGGATCGAGACAATAGGCAAAGCGGCCGGCCGGAATGGCGATCACCGGCGAAATCACGCTGCCACCGCTGGCCGTGACCCGCTCGAGCGCCGCTTCCAGAGGCGCCGCCACGGCGAGATGGATGGTGTTGCCGGTGCCGTGGGCCGCAGGTTTGCCCGGATAGAGATGGCCCGCAATCGCCTCCTTGTCCCCGGCAGCAAAGACCGCCATCGGGTTCGGGCCATCGTTCTGCTCGGTCAACTCGTTCTGCAGCACGGTCGCATAGAACGCCTTGGCGCGGTCCATGTCGGTCACGGGGATCTCGGCCCATACGACGGCGTTTTGGGGCACGAAAGCGTTCATGGCAGGTTCCTTCCAAGCTGGTGAGAGTGACATGTTCCTGCTGACAGCATAGTGTCAGGAGTGCATTTCCGTTTGAGCCTCGCGCGAGACGTGTTCCGCCGCGAAGAGGGCTCGCATCTGCTCCAGTTGGGCAGCCGCCCCCGGATAGAGTGCTCCGAGAAAGGCCAGCGCGAAACTCGCCGGCGCCGTGCCGGGCGCGGAGATGATGTTGCCGTCGGCGACCGCGTGCGGCACGTCGCGGTAGTGACCCTGGCCGCGATAGGTGGCTAGGTGGTCGGCGATCCAGACCCGGCCGTTGCTTGTGTGGAGGCGACCATCGAACAGTCCGGCTCGCGCCATCGGCAAAGTTCCGGCGCAGATGCCGCCGACCACACCGCCGCGCCCGGAGACCGCTTCGAACAGGCCTGACAGGTCGGGCACGTCGCGCGCCGTCCAACCATCGGAACCGATTACCGCCAGCGCGTCGAGGCCGTCCGCGTCGGCAGGACCAAGGCCGCGCAAGGCCTTCATTTCAAAGCCGGACGCCGAGATCACCGATCTACCGCCCGGCGTCATCGCCGTCACGCGCGCGCCGAACCATTCGACCGCGGAAGCGGAGAGGAAACCATACTCCCAGTCAGCGAACCGGTCGATGAACACGAAGCCGATCGCCTTTTCCGGAGTCATGCCGCCGCCTCCTCCATCGAAGCTCGGGCCGGTCAATGTCTGACGGGCCCGTCAGGGGAGGATTTGCGCAACACGTCGGGCCAGCCGATATCCTTGCGGATATGCGGCGACAATTCGCCAAGGATACGCTCGGTGCGCGCCACGTCGCGCAGGGCCCGCCACTCGGTCACGAAATGGCCAACGGCTGAGATCAGGGAACGGGAGAAAGGGTTCATGGCGTGCCTCCGTCGATTTCGATGAAGGCATCATCGCACAGGGCTCCCGACAGCCCTTCGTCAGCAGCCTGCCGCGATCGGCAGCGTCAGTCGTGCTTTACCGGCACCGTGTAGTTGAGCGGCAGACGGCCGCCATCGGCATAGATGGTCTGGCCGGTGATGTAGCTGGCATCGTCGGAAGCCAGAAAGGCCGCGATCGAAGCGATTTCCGACGGTTCCCCGATGCGGCCCATCGGCGTGCGCGACAGGATGCGGTTGCGCGCAGCCGGGTCGGCATTCACGCTGGCCAGCATTTCCGTCATGATCGAACCTGGACCGATGGCATTGACCCGGATTCCGTGCGGCGCCAAGGATAGCGCCATCGCCTTGGTCAACTGGTTCACACCTCCCTTGGAGACCGAGTAGGGCACCTGGTTGGCGATCGCGAACACGGCGTTGATCGACGACATGTTGACGATAGCGCCGGGTGTCCCGCCGCTCTTGACCTTGTCGACCATGTAGCGGGCCACCGCCTGCCCGGTCAGAAAGGTACCCTTCAAATTGACGTCGAGGACACGGTCGAAATCCTCTTCCTTGAGGTCGAGAAGATCGGCGCCATGCACGATGCCGGCATTGTTGACGAGGATGTCGATATCTCCAAACCCGTCGATCGCCGCAGCGACCAGATTGTGCACGTCGAGGCGCTTGCCCACATCCGCCTTGACGAACCGCACCTCACCAAGCGGCGAGAGGTCTGCCTCTGCCTTGCCGCCTTTCTCCGGATCGATGTCCGCAATCAGTACCCTGGCCTTTTCGCGCAGAAAGCGCTCGGCGATGGCGTAGCCGATGCCGCCCGCGGCACCGGTCACGATGGCGATTTTTCCGTCAAGCGGCATGGGATACTCCCGTTGATGACATGAGCGGGCTTATAACGCCGACGCTTGGGCGCGGCCAGAGCCACGACATACGATTACGCCGTCCTCGCGCCAGCCTCAGATGCCGATACCCTTGTCGTTCAGCGCCGTCGTGATCTCGTCGAGGATCGCGGGATCGTCGATCGTCGCCGGCATGTTCCAGGCTTCCTTGTCGGCGATCTTTTGCATCGTCCCGCGCAGGATCTTGCCCGAGCGCGTCTTCGGCAGCCGCTTCACCGTCACCACCGACTTGAACGCGGCGACGGGACCGATCTTGTCGCGCACCAGCGCCACCACCTCGCGCTCGATGTCGGCAGGCTCGCGCGCCACTCCGGCATTGAGCACCACGAAGCCGCAGGGCACCTGTCCCTTCATCGCGTCGGCGATGCCGATAACCGCACATTCGGCGACATCAGGATGTTCGGCGACCACCTCCTCCATGCCGCCGGTCGAAAGCCTGTGCCCGGCGACATTGATGATGTCGTCGGTGCGCGCCATGATGAAGAGGTAGCCGTCATCATCGACATAGCCGGCGTCAGCCGTCTTGTAATAGCCAGGGAACTCCTCGAGATAGGCGCTCCTGAAGCGCTGGTCGGCGTTCCACAGGGTCGGCAGGCAGCCCGGCGGCAGCGGCAGCTTGACGACCACATTGCCGAGCTTGCCGTGCCCGACCTCGTGTCCGGCATCGTCGAGCACCCGCATGTCGTATCCCGGCATCGGCACCGCCGGCGAGCCGTACTTGACCGGCAGCATGCCGAGCCCGACCGGATTGTTGGAGATCGGGGCCCCGGTCTCGGTCTGCCACCAATGGTCGATCACCGGCACCTCGAGCTTCTGCTCGGCCCATTTGATCGTTTCCGGGTCGGCGCGCTCTCCGGCCAGGAACAGGGTGCGGAACGTCGACAGGTCGTATCTTCCGACGAACTCGCCCTGGGGATCCTGGCCCTTGATGGCGCGGAAGGCCGTCGGCGCCGTGAACAGGGCGACAACGCCGTGCTCGGAAATCACCCGCCAGAAGGTGCCCGCGTCGGGCGTGCCGACCGGCTTGCCCTCGAACAGCACCGTCGTGCAGCCGTGCAGCAGTGGCGCATAGACGATGTAGGAATGGCCAACCACCCAGCCGACGTCGGATGCGGCCCAGAACACCTCGCCCGGGGCGACGCCGAACTGGTTGTCCATCGACCATTTCAGCATGACCATGTGGCCGCCATTGTCGCGCACCACGCCCTTGGGCTGGCCGGTCGTGCCGGAGGTGTAGAGCACATAGAGCGGGTCGGTGGCCTTCACTGTCACGCACGGTATTTCGCGCCCAGCGGATTTCGCCGCCTCAACCGCCCCGGCGTAGTCGACGTCGCGGCCCTCGGTCAGTTCACATTGCTGCTCCGGCCGTTGCAACACGATGCAGCCGTCGACCTTGTGGCGCGCCATCTCGATCGCAGCGTCGAAGAGCGGCTTGTAGGCGATGACCCGGCCCGGCTCGATGCCGCAGGAGGCGGTGATGATGAGTTTCGGTTGCGCGTCGTCGATGCGCGTTGCCAGTTCCTTGGCCGCGAAGCCTCCGAACACGACCGAATGCACGACACCAAGCCGCGCGCAGGCGAGCATCGCGAACGCCGCCTCCGGCACCATCGGCATGTAGATGATGACCCGGTCACCTTTCGTCACGTCCTGATCCGAGATCACCGCGGCCAGCGCCTCGACCTCGGCCTTCAGCTGCGCGAATGTGAAGTTTTTCTTGCGGCCGGTGATGGGGCTGTCGTGGATCAGGGCGATCTGGTCGGCGCGCCCACCTTCGACATGGCGGTCGACGGCATTGAAGCAGGTGTTGCAGGTCGCATCGGGGAACCAGCGTCCATAGACCCCGGCTGCGGCGTCGAAGATTTGTTCAGGCGGCGAAACCCAGTCGATTGCCTTCGCCGCTTCGGCCCAGAAGGCGTCCGGATTCCTCTTCCAGCTGTCGTAAACCTCCCGATAGCGCGAAGCCATACTGCACCTCCCTCGCCGCGACCTTGATCCGGCGCCCTTCTACCCGGACAGGCCTGCGGGCGTCCATTTGACTATGCTCCTACACCGCAAGCTTTGACACGTCGCCTTGATGCTGGTCAAAGGGCGCAGCAACACTCGCCCCGTCAGCAGCGCACGAGGCCGCATGACCAAGATTTTGTCGCTCGTGATTATCTTGATGATGGCGGTCCATATCATCAAGCCGCTCGGCCTGCCGGGCCTGCGTTACCGCCGCGATTTCTGGAAGCTGGCGCTGTTGGCGATCGCCGCGATTTCGCTCACGGTCTTGCTCAGCCACGGCCGTTGACGCCGGCTTCAGCAAACGCTGTCAGCCGTAAGCGGTAGCCGGTCCCGCTTGTAGCCCGCCGGCGACGCGCGCGGCTCAGTCCTGTGCAAAACTTTTCGCGCGGCTGAACGGCTTGACGTTGCGGCCTGCATTGCCCGGATCGCGGACGGTGCTGCCGGGACCGCCCACCGAACCCTTTCCGGCGGTGCGGTCCTTGACGAGGCAATATTCGTAGGCGTCGAAACAGTCCTGGTACCAGGCCCGCAGCTTGTTCATGTCCTTGCCGAGATAGAGGTCGTCGCCGATCAACTCGCAGGACTGCTTGTCGAACTCGCATTGCGCAGAGCGCTCGGGCGTGCCGGGCTTGGTCTTCTTCTCCGCCAGTGCAATGCCGGTGGCGCTTGTCACGATCAGGACGGCGAAAAGCATCGAGCGTTGCATGGCTGGGCGCTCCCGATTGGCGGACCGAATTCGCCCGCAAGATGCGCAGCCAGGCGGCCGGCTTCATCACCCGTGCGGGGGATGATCGAACGCGACCGGCCCTTCTTCGCCGGCGGTCACCTCGTCCGTGCCCATTAGGAAGGACAGCGCGTGATCCGCCCAGGCTTGATAGCCCGCCCTGGAGGCGTGAAAGCCGTCGCTCGAAAATCCCGCCGGATCGATGATCGGCAGCCGTGTCGCAGGCAGCGCGCCGCGCTCGTGGCAAAGCCGTATGCCCATCGCGTTGATCGCCTGCGCCCGGATTTCGAGGATACGGCCGAGCGCTGAAGGCAAGGCCGGCACCCGCGTCATGTCGATCACCGGCGACCACACGATGCGCGCCAGCGGCCACTTGGCCCGAATGGCGTAGAGCAGTCCGCCGAACTCTTTCTTGAAGCGCCCGACCGTGTGGAAATTCTTGACGTCATTGGTGCCGACGGAAACGACGATATGGGACCATGGCTCGGCGGCGAGGTTGGGCACGACGTGGTCGCGCAACTGGCCCGAGGTCGCCGAGTTGAAGCCGGCTGCGCGCCAGGCGACCGGGCGTCCGGTTTCGAGGTTGATCCCATGAGCCAACCGGGCCGCCAGCCCGTAGGCGGGATCGTCGATCCCCACCGAGGCGGCCGAGGAATCGCCGATCACCAGCAGCCGCACCGGCTCGCCGCGGCCCGGGATTGTGTGTAGGGACGCCCCTTCTGGTGGCGTCAGCCGCTCGGTCCGTCGCCTGACGGCCAGTCCCTGCCAGGCGTAGACCGGCAAGGCAATCCAGGAGAGGAGCGGCAGCAGTCGAGACATGGCGTGGGTCCATTCGGTTTCACAATCCGAATAGTGCCCCGCGTCCGAAAGAAAAAGCCCGGACATTGATGCCCGGGCTTGGTTGGCTTGTCAGGCAGCAGCCTCAACTGGCGCGGGAGGCCTCGAAAATGCTGTCAATCGCGGAAGCCAAGGCGGCGTTGAACTCGGCGTCGCTCTGCCGTGCCGACAGCCCCTCCGTCAAGGCGCGCGAGAAGCTCGCGATCATGCCCGCATTTTGCTTCAGCTTCGCATTCGCCTCGTCACGGGAATATCCGCCCGACAGCGCAACCACCCGCATCACCCGCGGGTCGTCGATCAGCGGCTTGTAGAGGTTCGGCTTGGTCGGCAGTGTCAGCTTTAGCATGACCTGCCGGCCCGCCGGCACGCCGTCGAGATGTTTTTTGATTTCGGCCAGCAGGATGTCCTCGGCTTCCGCCTTGTCGGCGATCGAGATCGTGACCTCCGGCTCGATGATCGGCACCAGGCCATGGCCAAGGATCTGCCGGGCAATTTCGAACTGCTGTCCGACGATGGCGGCAATCCCCGCGGGGTTCGCCGCATCGATCACGGAGCGCATCTTGGTGCCGAAGACGCCCTTCGCCGCCGCGCGCTCGAGCAGCGCATCGAGGCCCGGCATCGGCTTCATCAGCTTGACGCCGTCCTTTTCCTCCGCGAGCCCCTTGTCGACCTTGAGGAACGGCACGACCCCGCGCTTGTCCCAAAGATATTGAGCGGTCGGCGTACCAACGATATCACGGTCCATAGTCTGTTCGAACAGGATCGCGCCCATCACCTTGTCGCCGCTGAAGGCCGGCGAGGTGATGATCCTCGCACGCATCTGGTGAATGAGGTCGAACATCTCCGCCTCGTTCGACCAGGAGCCTTCTTCTACACCGTAAAGCTTCAGAGCTTTCGGCGTCGAACCGCCGGACTGGTCGAGGGCCGCAATAAACCCGTCCTTGTTTGCGACCTGCTCGGCCATGGCTTGCGTGTTGTCTGCGAGCGTTTCGCCCATCGTGCGCCTCGTCCTGCGTTCCAAACTGGACCGGCGTCTACCAGAGCCCGCCGCGAAACGGAACTGGGCGGCCAAACCTTTGAATCGATTGAAAGAACTTCAATCGGTTTAGCTTTGAGGCTTTCCAACGCCATTGTTAACAAGTCAAACTGCGGGAAAGAGTGCCGGAAGCCTCAGCTCGTCAATACCTCGACGCCCGGCAGCGGCTTGCCTTCCATCCATTCCAGGAACGCGCCTCCAGCAGTCGAGACATAGGTGAAATCGTCGGCAACGCCGGCATGGTTGAGTGCGGCGACGGTATCGCCGCCACCCGCCACCGAGACCAGCCGGCCGTCTTCCGTTTGTGCGGCGGCGAACTTGGCTGCCGCCACCGTGGCCGCGTCGAAGGGCGCGATCTCGAAGGCGCCCAGCGGGCCGTTCCAGACCAGCGTCGCCGCGCGCTCGATCCAGCCGGTGACGGCATCGACCGTTTTCGGGCCCACATCGAGCACCATCGCGTCGGAAGGAATGGCGTCGATGTCGACGACCTCGCTCTCGGCACCGGTCTTGAACTCGCGCGCCACAACGCCGTCGACCGGCAAGACGATGGCGCAGCCTGCCGAAGCCGCCTCGACCATGATCTGCTTCGCGGTCGCAGCAAGATCGTGCTCGCACAAGGACTTGCCGACATTCGTGCCGCGCGCCGCCAGAAAGGTGTTGGCCATGCCGCCGCCGATCACCAGCGCGTCGACCTTCTTCACCAGGTTCATCAAAAGGTCGATCTTGGTCGAGACCTTGGCCCCACCGACGATCGCCGCCACGGGACGTGCCGGGTCGCCGAGCCCCTTTTGCAGCGCTTCGAGTTCGGCCTGCATGGTACGTCCGGCAAAGGCCGGCAACCGGTGCGCCAGTCCTTCGGTCGATGCGTGGGCGCGATGCGCGGCGGAAAACGCATCGTTGACATAGATGTCGCCATTGGCCGCCAGTGCTGCGACAAAATCGGGATCGTTTTTCTCCTCGCCGGCATGAAAGCGTGTGTTTTCCAGGAGCAGGATGTCGCCGCCGGCCATCGCCGAAACTGCGGCCGCGGCCTTGTCGCCAATGCAGTCGGCGGCAAAGTGCACCCGGCGGTCGAGCGTGGCCTCGGTGGCTCCGGCGATCGGCGCCAAAGACATCTCCGGTGCCGGCGTGCCTTTCGGCCGGCCGAAATGCGCCAGCAGGATCACCTTTGCGCCCTTGTCGGACAGTTCGAGGATCGTCGGCGCCACGCGCTCGATGCGCGTCGTGTCGGTGACCTTGCCGTCCTTCATCGGCACGTTCAGGTCGACGCGCACCAGCACGCGCTTGCCGGCGATATCGCCGAGGTCATCGAGGGTCTTGAATGCCGGCATGGCCGCTGGTCTCCTTGGCACGAAATCGCGCGGACCATAGCGGCTGCGCGCCGCCGCGCAAGCCGTTGCACCGCCCCTATCTCGGCAAAATCACCTCGTCGGCATCGTCATGATCGCCCGCACCGCCTGGCTTCGGCTTGTCAGCCTGCCGCAGTCGGCGCGCGCGACGGCGTTCACGCCAGTTGCGCAGCCAGTCGAGGATACGGTCGCGGATCTCGCCCGCGCTCAGGAAGACCGGGATCTTCGGCGCGTCCGAATGCGGCTCGAAGGACAGCCCCACCTCGGTGATCGCGCCCTTCTCGTCGACGTCGCGCACGATCAGCTCGACAGGGCCGATGGTGACGCGGTCGGCATATTCGGCATTGCCGCCGAGCCGCAGGCGCATCAGATCGATGATCGGCATCGCCGCTTCCGCCTCGGTCAGGCCGAGCCCGTAGGCGGCGTCGAGATCGGCCGCCGGTCGGGTGGCGTCGATCGCAAAGGCACCGAAGAATTCCGCGTCCTCGGGATCGAGCTCGGCCCGGCTGGCGAACAGCCGGTCGAGCAGGCGCGGGTAGCGGTCGGAGACGAAGATATAGACATGGTCGTCCGCTTCCAGCCGTCCGGCATATTGATAGGTCATCGAACGCCCCTCGCGCACAACCAGCGACGGGCGCGCCCAGCGTGGAATGCGCACACCGGTCGCGACCGGACTGCCAGCAACCACACGGTAGGCGAGAAGCTCGTGATGGGCGGCACCTGGCAGTTCGAGCTCGACCTTGTCGAGCGGCCCGGTACGCGCCGGAATGACAAGTCCCAGGCGCCGCGCCAGTGGCCCGATCGTCCAGCCCTGCACGATCAGCGATACCAGCACCACGATGAAGGCCGTGTTGAAGATGACGCTGCCAACCGTGAGCCCCTCCAGGAAGGGTGTCAGCGCCAGAAGGATCGAGACGGCGCCGCGAAGGCCGACCCAGGACACGAAGGCCGTCTCCGCGCGGGTGAAGCGGAAAGGCGCCAGGCACAGCCACACCGCCACCGGCCGCGCGATGAAGATCAGGAACAGGCCGAGCCCTACGGCCGGCAGCGCGATCGCAGGGAACTCCGACGGCGTCGCAAACAGCCCGAGCACCAGGAACATGATGATCTGCGCAAGCCAGGTGATGCCGTCCTGAAACTGCTTGAGATGCGCTTCCGAACGCACGCCGGAATTGCCGGCGATCAGTCCCGCCACATAGACGGCGAGGAACCCCGACCCGCCGACCGCGCCGGCGAGCCCGAACAGGAGCAGCGACAGCGTGATGGTGAAGATCGGCAGCAGCCCGCGATCGAGCGTCAGCCGCTCGACCAGCCTCGCGATGACGAAACCGCCGGTGACGCCGGCGGCAAGGCCAAGTCCCATCTGGACAGCAAAACCGACCAGAATATCGACCATCAGCACATCGGCCTCGGGGTCGAGCCCCGTCGCCACGAGCGAGACGAAGGTGATGGTCAGGAAGATGGCAATCGGGTCATTCGAACCCGATTCGACCTCCAGTGTCGAGCGCACGCGGTCACGGATGTGCAGATTGCCGGCCCGCAGCAGGAAGAACACGGCCGCGGCGTCGGTCGAGGCGACGGCGGCTCCCAACAGGAAGGATGCGCTCCAGCTGAGGTCGGTCAAATAATGTGCGGCCACCCCGAACAGCGCCGTGGTCAGCGCCACGCCCACAGTCGCCAGCGACAGCGCCGGCCCCGCAGCCTGGCGGAAGGAGGCCAGCCTGGTGCCGAACCCGGAATCGAACAGGATGACGGCCAGCGCCAGCGAACTGACGAAATAGGCGACCTGCGCATTGTCGAAATTGATGCCGAGGCCGTCGACCCCGGCGGCAAGGCCGATGCCGAGGAAGAGCAGCAGCAGCGGGGCGCCGAAGCGGAAGGCGATCAGGCTGGAAAAGGCGGCGGCAAGGATCAGCGCTGTGCCGACCAGAACCACCACGTAAACGCCTTCCATCCGCCCGCTCCGCTCGGCCTCCCCTTGTCCGTGCTGCTAGAGTGGGGCGAAGCCGAGGCAATGTGCAAGCCGTGACGCGATTTTTCCTGTCCGCACAGGCCAGTAGCGCGCAGGAAAGCCCGAAACGAAAAACGCCCGGACGAGTTGTCCGGGCGTCGATCGGATAGCTGACGAGGCGTTCTCAGAGCGTCTTGGCGAACGCCGCCGTGGTATCGGCCATGCGGTTCGAAAAGCCCCATTCATTGTCGTACCACGACATCACCCGAACCAGATTGCCCTCGATGACCTTGGTCTGGTCGAGGGCGAAGGTCGACGACGCCGGGTTGTGGTTGAGGTCGATCGAGACCAGCGGCTCCTTGGTATAGGCGAGGATGCCCTTGAGCGGCCCCTCGGCTGCCGCGACCAGCGCGGCGTTGACCTCGTCGACGCTGACCGTCTTCTTCGAAACGAACTTGAAGTCGATCACCGAGACGTTCGGCGTCGGCACGCGGATCGAAACGCCGTCGAGCTTGCCCTGAAGCTCCGGCAGCACCAGGCCGACCGCCTTGGCCGCGCCGGTCGACGTCGGGATCATCGACATCGCCGCCGCACGGGCACGGTAGAGATCCTTGTGCATGGTATCGAGCGTCGGCTGGTCGCCCGTATAGGAATGCACCGTGGTCATGAAGCCCTTTTCGATGCCGAACGCGTCATTGACGACCTTGGCGACCGGGGCCAGGCAGTTGGTCGTGCAGGATGCATTCGAGATAACGACATGGTCCTTGGTCAGCTTGTCGTGATTGACGCCATAGACCACCGTCAGGTCGGCACCGTCGGCCGGTGCCGACACCACGACGCGCTTTGCGCCGGCGGTCAGATGCGCCGAGGCCTTGTCCTTGGACGTGAAGATGCCGGTGCATTCCAGCACGATGTCGATGCCGAGTTCGCCCCAGGGCAGCTTGGCCGGGTCGCGTTCGGCCAGCACCTTGAAGGAATCGCTGCCGACATTGATCGTGTCGCCGGAAACCGAGACCTCGGAAGGAAAGCGGCCGTGCACGCTGTCGTAGCGCAGCAGATGCGCATTGGTCTCGACCGGGCCGAGGTCGTTGACGGCCACGACGTCGATGTCCTTGCGGCCCGACTCATAGATGGCCCGCACGACATTCCGGCCGATGCGGCCAAATCCGTTGATGGCGACTTTTACGGTCATCGATAATTCCTTCAGGAGCTTGCGCGCGGGTGCCACGCCGGTGATCGATCGGCCGCTGCCCTCATTTCAGTGCAAGCGAAGGCTGCAGGCCGCAGACGAGGCGCTTCATAGCGACGCAAGGGCCAAGAATCCAGCCGCCAGCGCCGCTGGACCGGTGGATTCTTGCCTGCTGCCGGGCAAATGGGCCGAAGCCGCGTCAGCTTGCGGTCGAAAGCCGCTCCAGAACGGCATCGCAAGCAGCCTGCGCGGTGATGCCGAAATGCGCATAGAGATCTTCGTAGGGTGCGCTGGCGCCGAAGCCCGACATGCCGATGAAGATGCCGTCCGGTCCGATCAGGCGGTCCCATGACTGTCGGACGCCCGCCTCGATCGCCACGCGGACACCAGCCTCGCCGATGATCGCCGCCTGGTATTCGGCGCTCTGCGCCACGAACAGCTCCATTGACGGCACCGAAACCACGCGCGTGCGACGACCCTTCGCCTCGATGAGCTTGCGTGCAGCGAGCGCGATCTCGACCTCCGACCCCGTGGCGAAGATCGTGACCTCTGCCTCGTCCTCCGGCTTCTCCAGTTCGTAGGCACCGAACCCGCAGAGATTTTCCTCGAAATGCTCCTTGCGAACGGCCGGCAGGTTCTGTCGCGTCAGGGCCAGCACCGACGGTCCGCTGGTGTCGGCGAGCGCAAGCTGCCAGCACTCCGCCGTCTCCACGGCATCCGCCGGCCGAAACACACGCAGATTGGGGATAGCGCGCAGCGCCGCCAGATGCTCGACCGGCTGGTGCGTCGGTCCGTCCTCGCCAAGCCCGATCGAGTCATGCGTCATGACGTAGACGACGCGCTGCCCCATCAGCGCCGAAAGCCGGATCGCCGGGCGGCAGTAGTCTGTGAAGACCAAAAAGGTGCCGCCATAAGGGATGAGCCCGCCATGCAGCGCGATGCCGTTCATCGCCGCCGCCATGCCATGTTCGCGCACGCCGTAGTAAATGTAGCGGCCGGAAAAGTCGTCCGGCGTGATCGGCTTTGTCTGGCTGGTCTTGGTGTTGTTGGAGCCGGTCAGGTCGGCCGAGCCGCCGATCGTTTCCGGCAGCGCGGCATTGATCACTTCGAGCGCCATCTCGGAGGATTTGCGCGTCGCGACCTTGGGCTTGTCCTTCACCAGTGCCTTCTTGTAGTCGGCGATGACTGTTTCGAAGCCGCCCGGCAATTCGCCGCGCATGCGCCGCTCGAACTCGCTGCGCAATTCGGCGTCGGCAGCCGCCAGCCGGCCTTCCCATTCCTTCCGGTCCTTGACCGAGCGCAGGCCGGCGAGCCGCCACATGTCGAGAATGTCGGAAGGAACCTCGAAGGCCGGCGCTTCCCAGCCGAGTGCCTTGCGGGCACCTTCGATCTCTTCCGCACCCAGCGGCGAGCCGTGCGCCTTGTTGGTGCCCGCACGCGTCGGGGCGCCGAAGCCGATGGTGGTCTTGCAGGCAATCAGGCTCGGCTGGTCCGAGGCGCGCGCCGCCTCGATCGCTTCGGCAATCGCGTCCGGGTCATGGCCGTCGCAGCGCTGCGTATGCCAGCCGGACGCCGCAAAGCGGGCGCACTGGTCGGTCGAGTCCGCCAGCGAGACCGGCCCGTCGATCGAGATGTTGTTGTCGTCGAAAAAGACGATCAGCTTGCCAAGTTTCAGATGCCCGGCCAGCGTGATCGCTTCCTGGCTGATGCCCTCCATCAGGCAGCCGTCACCGGCGAGCACATAGGTATGGTGATCGACGATACCGTCACCGAAGCGGGCGTTGAGGATGCGTTCGGCAAGCGCCATGCCGACGGCATTCGCCAGTCCCTGGCCAAGCGGGCCCGTAGTGGTCTCGATCCCGGCCGCATGACCGAATTCCGGATGGCCGGCGGTTTTCGAACCGAGCTGGCGGAAATTCTTGATCTCGTCGATCGTGATGTCTTCGTAGCCGGTCAGGTAAAGCAACGAATAAAGCAGCATCGATCCGTGCCCGGCAGAAAGCACGAAACGATCGCGGTCGGGCCAAAGCGGATGGTGCGGATCGTGCTTGAGAAACTTCTTGAACAGCACCGTCGCGACGTCTGCAGCGCCCATCGGCAAGCCGGGATGGCCCGATTTCGCCTTTTCGACGGCATCGGCGGAAAGGAAACGGATCGCATTCGCCATGCGGTCGTGTTTGTCGCGTGAGGACATTTTTTGCTCTCTGGTCGTGAAGCGCCGCTGCGCGGGGAGGCCGGTCCCGAATTTCGCCCCATTCAGGCCGGCTCCAAATAGCAGTTGGCGACCGGGAGTCAACAAAACCGCCCGCTTGCGGCGGCCGAAACCCGCGGATTTGGCCTGGCAGCACGCAATAGCTGGGGAGGCCCGCGCGACTTTGTTGACGCGGCTTTCACGCGCCGTCTAATCTTTCATCGATAAGGCGTTACGATCGCGCCTTGATTCGGGATTGCCCCAAGGGAATGACCGGCGAATCGACACTTAAGGAAGTTCTGGCTCGTCTCGCCAAGGCGCTCGATGCGCTTGAAAATGCCGCATCTGCCCGAATCGAGCAGGATCAGGACTATGCCGAGGCGGAGGCCGAGGTGCAGCGCATGAACGCCGACCGGTCGCGGCTTGCGCAGGAACTCGATGCCTCCGAGGCGCGCGCCGAGCGGCTGGCGGATGCCAACAAGGAGGTGTCGCGGCGCCTCGTGACGGCCATGGAGACGATCCGCGCCGTTCTCGACCGATAGGATACGTCGCCATGGCCCAGGTCACGGTCACCATTGACGGAAAGTCGTACCGGATGGCCTGCGACGAGGGCCAGGAAGAGCATCTGCTCGACCTTGCCCAGCGCTTCGACCGCTATATCGGACACCTCAAGGGCTCGTTCGGCGAGATCGGCGACCATCGGCTGGCCGTCATGGCCGGCATCATGGTGATGGACGAACTCTCCGAATTGCAACGCCGCGTGAAAGGGCTGGAAAGTGAGATCGGCACCTTGCGCAAGACCCGTGACGACGCCCTCGTCAAGGCCGACAAGAACGACGCCGCCCTGATAGGCACGCTGGCCGAGGTCGCCGACCGCATCGAGGCACTGACGACGCGGCTGACCGTCAAGGCACGCGCCGAGGGCTGAGCGCCAGCCTCGACCTCAGTATTGGTGCGACGACCGGATTGATCGCGCCCGGCGCTTGACCGGAAAGGGCGACTGGGGCATCCACGCGCCGACCCTGGCCGCGACCTCGCGGCGCCGATTCCGAACCAGCCGGAGACCGACATGGCCGACGAGACCAACGAGCCCACCACCGAGACCGTCGCCGCGGGACAGCTGCGTGCCTTCATCGAGCGCATCGAGCGCCTCGAGGAGGAAAAGAAGACGATCTCCGACGACATCAAGGAGGTCTACGCGGAGATGAAGGGCTCGGGCTTCGACACCAAGGCCGTTCGCGCCATCGTCAGGCTGCGCAAGCAGGACCAGGCCGAGCGCCAGGAGCAGGAGGCGATCCTCGACCTTTACAAGGCCGCCCTCGGTATGGCCTGATCGCGACCCGCCGCGTTTGGCCGCCAGCCGGCGTCCCGCCCTCTAGCCGACGTCGAGCACGATCTTGCCGATATGATCGCCTTCCTCCATGCGTTCATGCGCCCGCCAGGCGTCGCGCAGCGGGAAGATCATGTCCATGACCGGCGCGATGCGGCGCTCGGCAAGCAATGGCCAGACCTCGCGTTCCAGCGCCGCCGCGATCGCACCCTTGAAATCGACGCTGCGCGGCCTGAGCGTGGATCCGGTGTGAACCAGGCGCTTGACCATCAGCTTCGAGAAATCGGCACTCGCGACCGGGCCGCCGAGAACGGCGATCTGGACGATGCGTCCGTCGACGGCGGCGGCCTCGTAGTTGCGCCCGACATAATCGCCGGCAACCATGTCGAGGATGACGTCAACGCCCTTGCCACCGGTCGCTTCCTTGATGACGGCGACGAAATCCTCCTCGCGATAGTTGATCGCGCGGTCCGCGCCGAGCTCCACGCAGGCGCTGCATTTGTCAGCCGAGCCGGCGGTCGTGAACACCTCGGCACCGAACGCCTTGGCGAGCTGGATCGCGGTCGTGCCTATCCCGGAGGAGCCGCCGTGGACGAGAAAGCGCTCGCCTTCTTTCAGCCCGCCGCGCTCGAAGACGTTGTGCCAGACGGTGAAGAAAGTCTCCGGCAGCGCCGCCGCCTCGGTCAGGGTGAAGCCATGCGGGATCGGCAATGCATTGCTTTCCGGCACCACACAGAATTCCGCGTAGCCGCCACCCGGCGCCAGCGCGCACACCGTGTCGCCGACCGTCCAGCGTCTCGTGCCTTCGCCGCAGGCGACGACCTCGCCGGCGATTTCCAGCCCCGGCAGGTCCGACGCCCCGGGCGGTGGCGGATAGGCTCCCTTGCGCTGCAGCACGTCGGGCCGGTTGATGCCGGCGGCGCGAACCCGCACCAGGATTTCGCCCTTTGCCGGTTCCGGCAGCTTGCGCTTTTCGGGTTTCAGCACCATCGGCCCGCCCGGCTCGGAGATGGCGATCGCGGTCATCGTCTCCGGTAGGTTTTTGGCCATGCGCTGTTGCTCCTTCGATTCGTGGAGGCGGGTGAATTGATTCTCCGCCAGCATGAAATGTATCCTTTCGGCGAAATCCGGCCAAATACGGGAGCTGGTTATGAGTTTTCCGGACGAGGAATCGCGGGCCAAGACCGTTCCGCACGAGATCGGGCAGGACCTGTCGCTGCTTTCGGTCGACGAACTGGCGCAGCGCATTGGCGTCCTTCGCGCCGAAATCGACCGCCTCGAAGCTGACATGAAGGAAAAGGGCTCGACCAAGGCGGCGGCGGAAGCCCTGTTCCGCCGCGGCTGAACGCGGATGGCGTCCGCAACCCCTCCGCCACTTTGACAATGTATCCCGACCGCAAGCGGAGACCGGCATGATCAGGAATTTCGCGCCCATCCTGTCGCTGTTGGGCGGAACCGCCTTTCTGCTGGCGGCGTCCGGTCTGCATGGCCTGCTTCTGCCCTTGCGCGGCCAGGAAGAAGGGTTCTCGACCGCATCGCTCGGCCTGTTGGGCACGGCGTGGGCCGGCGGCTTCGTTGCCGGCTGCCTGTTCGCGCCGCGGCTGGTCCGCCGGGTCGGTCACGTCCGCTCATTTGGCGCATTGGCCGCCTCGGCCGCCATCATAGCCCTGTTGACCGGTCTCGTCGTCCACGAATACGTCTGGATCGTGCTGCGCGCCTTCACCGGTTTCGCCATGGCCGGCGCCTTCATGGTGATCGAGAGCTGGCTTAACGAACGCGCCACCAACGAGAACCGCGGCACCGTTTTCGGCCTCTACATGATGGTCACCTACGCCGCGATCATGGCCGGCCAGATGATGATCGCGCTCGGCGACGTCGCCACGCCGACCTTCTTCATGGTGACCGGCATCTTCTTCTGCCTTGCCCTGATCCCGACCGCCATCTCCGCCCAGGCCAGCCCGCGACCGCTGCACAGCGTCTCGCTCGACCTCAAGGGGCTTTACCTCAATTCGCCGGTGGCTTTCGCCGGCTGCATCCTGGTCGGTGTCGCCAACGGCGCCTGGGGCACACTCGGCGCCGTCTATGGCGCCCGCATCGGCATCTCGACGGCCGAGATCGCGCTGATGATGAGTATCACCGTGATCGCCGGCGCTGCGATGCAGATGCCGGCCGGCCGCATCTCCGACCGCACCGATCGCCGCTATGTGCTGGCGGCGGCCTCCTTGGGCGCGGCGCTTTTCGGGCTGGTGATCTTCATTGCCTCGGCCCGCTCCGGCATCGCGGTCATCATCCTGACCGGTGCCTACGGCGCTCTTGCCTACACGCTCTATTCGATCGCCGTTGCGCATGCCAACGACCACGCCGCGAACGAGGACTTCGTGAAGGTGTCGGGCGGCCTGCTGCTGCTTTACGGCTTCGGCACCATGATCGGCCCGGTGGTGGGCGCCCTGCTGATGGAGGCGCTGCGACCGGAGAGCCTGTTCCTGTCGACGGGCCTCGCCCATCTCGCGCTGGCCGCCTACACACTGCTGCGCATAACCCGCCGCGCTCCGGTGCCGCTCGACGAACGCGAGACCTTCACCACCCACCCGGCCGAACGTGCGCTGACTCCGGAAGCGTTGCATCTCGATCCGCGCAGCGAGGCCGGCGCCGAGGACATCATGCAGGAGCCGGAACCGGAAACGAACGCACCGGACGAGGAAGCGCCACGCGACGGCGGCTGACCGGTTGGCTGACCAATGCCGGTCGACTCTGTCGGTCCGACGCGAAGTCATCAACGCGGCAATGGTTATCCGGACCGGTCCCGGCCTCGGAATAGCGGTTTCCCCTTTCCGCGTAATTGATCTAACGTCGCCGCGATGAGTTCCGCCGACCCCTTTACCGCCATCGCCGACGCCAACAGGCGCCACCTTCTCGAAGAGCTTCGGCGTGGGCCGAAAACGGTGAACCAGCTTGCCGCCGGGCTGCCCGTCTCGCGGCCTGCGGTTTCACAACATCTCAAGGTGCTGCTCGACGCAGGACTGGTCGTCGCGCGCGCCCAGGGCACACGTCGTCTCTACGCCGTCAATGACGGCGGCTTCCTGAAACTCAATATCTGGCTTGACCAGTTCTGGCGCGAGTGAGCCGCCGCGGCTCACCTCGCCCGGGTCGAAGCTGTCTGGTCAGTGCCTCGTGGGCACGGTCAGCTTTTCGATCTCATCCTTGAGCGCCAGCTTGCGACGCTTGAGGCGGTTGATTTCCAAAGTATCGACTGACGGGTGGGTCAGCGCGTCGTCGATTTCGCGTTCGAGTTCACCATGCTTGCGCCGCAATTCCTCAAGATGGGATGCTAGAGACATCAGTGCCATTCCCTTCCATCGTTTCCTCGAAGCGTTGCCGCGGGCCGCTCGCAAAAGCGACTCGTGACATTGCGATGACAGTGTGCCACCACTTTCCGGGCAAGTCGAATGGCGGGTGGTAGCATTTTCTGAAAGGCCGAAATGTGCTATAGGCCCGACAGCGATGCAGCACCCGTCGGACCCGCTTCAGGGCGGGCTGCAGCGCCGGGGAATCTTTGAATGGCAGATCAGGACCAAGCCGAAATTCGTCTCGAATTTGCGCGCTTGAAACAGGAACATGCGGATTTTGACGTCGCCATCAACGCCATGATCGCCACCGGCTGCGATCCCCTCCAGGTCCAGCGCATGAAGAAGAAAAAGCTGTCGATCAAGGATCGTCTGCGCGAACTCGAAGACCGCATCATCCCCGATATCATCGCCTGACAGCGCAGCACTCGCCTGCCGCGCTTGCGGCTCCGGTCCAATTCCGCTAAGGCGCCTCATCCTTGGCAGGGCAGGACGGATTCTTGGCCGATCAGAGCGCCGATGTCGCCATCATCATGGGCAGCCAGTCCGACTGGCCGACCATGCGCCATGCCGCCGACACGCTCGACAGGCTGGGCGTCGCCCATGAGGCGTTGATCGTTTCAGCCCACCGTACGCCGGAGCGGCTTTACGAATTCGCCCGTTCCGCGCGCGACAAGGGCTACAAGGTGATCATCGCCGGCGCCGGCGGCGCCGCCCACCTGCCGGGCATGACGGCGGCGCTCACGCCACTGCCGGTCTTCGGCGTTCCCGTTGAATCGAAAGCGCTTTCGGGACAGGACTCACTGCTCTCGATCGTCCAGATGCCGGCCGGCATCCCGGTCGGCACGCTGGCGATCGGGCGTTCCGGCGCCGTCAATGCCGCCCTCCTCGCCGCCGCCGTGCTGGCCCTCGGCGACGCCGCCCTTGCCCAACGGCTCGACCGTTTCCGCGCCGAGCAGACCGACGCGGTGGCGCCGGCGCCGACCGACGAGACATGAAGAAGCCGCTCGCGCCCGGCGCGACGATAGGCATCATCGGCGGCGGCCAGCTCGGCCGCATGCTGGCGGCAGCCGCCGGTCGGCTCGGCTACGGTGCCGTTATCCTCGAACCCCAGGCCGACTGCCCGGCGGCCCAGCTCGCCTCCAGCCAGATCGTCGCCGCCTATGACGACCATGCGGCGCTGACCACGCTTGCCGCCCGCTGCGACGTGGTCACCTACGAGTTCGAAAACGTTCCCGTCGGCGCCGCCCGTCACCTTGCCGATCATGTGCCGGTGTTCCCGCCGCCGCGCGCGCTGGAGGTGGCCCAGGACCGGCTGGTCGAGAAACGTTTCCTCACCGAGGCGGGGATATCCACAGCCCGCCACTTTTCTGTGGACAGCGATGCCGACCTCGCCGCGGCCCTCGCCGAAACCGGCGGCTGCGGCGTCCTGAAGACCCGCCGCCTTGGCTATGACGGCAAGGGCCAGCGTGTCTTCCGCAACGCGTCGCCCGCCGATGCCGAAGGCGTCTTCGCCGCCATGGGCGGCGTGCCGCTGATCCTCGAGGCGTTCGTCGATTTCTCGGCCGAGTTCTCCGTCATCGCCGCCCGCGGCCTGAACGGCGAAACCGCCACCTACGAGGCGGCGCGCAACGAGCATCGCGACGGCATACTGCGCCGCTCCGTGGTCCCCTCTGGCCTCGACCCGGCGACGCTGGCCTCCGCCCGCGACGCCACCGTGGCCCTGCTTGAGGCGCTCGGCTATGTCGGCGTCATCGGCGTCGAGTTCTTCGCGCTCCCCGCCGGCGGTTTCCTCGCCAACGAATTCGCCCCGCGCGTCCACAATTCCGGGCACTGGACCGAAGCCGCCTGCGACGTCTCCCAGTTCGAACAGCACATCCGCGCCGTCGCCGGCCTGCCGCTTGGCGATCCGGCGCGCCATTCCGACGCTGTGATGGAAAACCTGATCGGCGACGAGGTCGCCAAAGCCACCGCGCTGCTGGCCGAGCCGCGGCTGCTGCTCAATCTCTACGGCAAGCACGAGACCCGCCCAGGCCGCAAGATGGGCCATTTCACTCGGCTTTCGACGCCGCCACACTCCTGAGCGCGGTTGACATCGTCCCGTCACATCGTCTATTCAGCCGCCAAGTTTGCGGCGCGCCCTCTGGCGCGCCTTTCATGTTGGGCCCGCGCGGCCAACATCGACGGGTCAGGACAATGAAGATCAAGAACTCGCTCAAGGCCTTGAAGAGCCGTCACCGCGACAACCGCATGGTTCGCCGCAAGGGCCGCATCTACATCATCAACAAGGCCAATCCGCGCTTCAAGGCCCGCCAGGGCTAGGGGCCGCACGCGCCGCTTCACGGCAAATTCAGTTTGACGTTCCGCGATCGGCAGCTAGGCTTCCGGTCATGCGGAACGTTTTGCGATTCGTGCTCCCGTTCCTGGTCGCCCTTGGCGCCGCCCAGGCCTTCGCCGCGCCGGCCGACGGCGAAAAGCCGGCCGCGCAGGACGATGCCGCCCGGATCGACACCCTCTTCGGCGAATTGAAGCGCGAGCGCAACGAAAAGGCCGCGCAGCGCATCGCCGACCGCATCTGGCAGGAATGGATGAAGTCGGGCTCCGCCTCGATCGACCTGATGATGCAATGGTCGAACGAGGCCACCCAGAAGAAGGAATTTTCCGTCGCGCTCGATTTCCTCGACCAGATCGTGCTGCTTCAGCCCGGCTACGCCGAGGGCTGGAATCGCCGCGCCACCGTGCATTTCATGATGGACAGCTATTCCAAGTCGATGGCCGACATCGAGCGCACCTTGCGCCTCGAGCCGCGCCATTTCGGCGCGCTGTCCGGCATGGGCGCCATCCTCAAGGCCACCGGCCGCAAGCACCTCGCCCTCAACGCCTATGAGCGCGTGCTCGACATCTACCCGATGATGCGCAACGCGCAGACCGAGGTCGTCAATCTGACAGAAGAACTGGCCGGCGAAGGTATTTGAGCCGTCCGCCGTCCCCGCCCTCGCGGCCACACCCCGTTTCGCAACCTCGCCCGGCTTCCGCATGAACCTCGCCTACGCGTTCGCAGCGTTCCTTCTTGCCCTGGTGCTTGTGCTGGTCGGCGTCACCCGCGTCGGCGCCTGGCTGATCGAGCGCCGCCACCCGCCCTCGGGCAGTTTCGCCACCGTCAACGACACCCGCCTGCATTACGTGCATGTGCCCGCCGGCGACGACGCCGACCTGCCGCCGCTGGTCTTCATCCACGGCGCCAGCGGCAACCTGCTCGATCCAATGCTGCCGCTGCGGCCGCTGCTCGAAGGCCGCGCCGAACTGCTTTTCGTCGACCGCCCCGGCCATGGCTGGTCAGGGCGCGGCCCGGCGGCAAACGGCCGCCCCGACGGTCAGGCGGCAACGGTCGCCGCGCTGATGGACGAACTCGGCATCGAGGACGCGATCATCGTCGGCCATTCCTTCGGCGGCGCGATCGCCGCCACCTTCGCGCTCGAACAGCCCGCCAGGACCCGCGGCGTGGTGCTGCTTGCCGCCGTCTCGCATCCCTGGCCGGGCGGCGAAACTTCCTGGTATTACGAACTCACCGCGACGCCGCTGATCGGCCCGCTCTTTTCGGAGACGCTCGCCTATCCCGGCGGCGCCCTGCGCATGGCCGCCGCCTCGGCCTGCGTCTTTGCGCCCAACCGGCTGCCCGAGGCTTATGACCGCAACGCGGCGATCGCCCTCGTGCTCAGGCCGGCGGCCTTCCGCGCCAATTCCCGCGACGTCGCCGGCCTCTACGACTATGTGAAGACCGTCGCGCCGCGTTATGGCGAGATTTCCGCACCCACGGTCGTCATTTCCGGCACCCGCGACACGGTGGTCTACGAGGAGATCCATTCGACGGGTCTCGGCCGCGACATCCCCGGCGCCGAACTGGTCTGGGTCAAGAATCTCGGCCACAAGCCGGACTGGATCGTCCCCGACCTTGCCGTCGCCGCCATCGAGAAGGCCGCCGGCAAAAACCGCGATCTTCAGGCGCTCGCCCGCGCGGTCGAAGCCCGCATCGCCGGCGATGCCTTCGGCCCGATCGCAAACTGCCCCGACGAAAAGCCCGACCCGAGCGCGATGGCCGCGGGGGGTTAGGGTTGCGACCGGCTTTACGAGCCGGTTTTGCCGGCGGGCATCACACTGGCACGGGGTGTTTCGTTTCCCATCGCGCACCCGGAATTCCGCTATCACGTGGCATTTAGCAGGTTGGGAGGACAGGGAAATTTGCTAAGGATTGATCGATTGACTCTAGAGCGACTGACTAATGATCTACCTAACACTGACCGCAGCAGCGCTCGTTCTTTTTGTCCTGATCTTAATTGTCCTAGGCATCCGATCCCGCAAGAAGGGGATCGGCTATAGTGATGTATTATTGAAAAGAATATGCCTTGGGCTTCGACAAAATAGAAAAACAAAATGACTATGTGGAAATACTAAATAATAATATGTCCATGATAGCCAAAATTATCTTCGAGAACGATAACCTATTGGCCGCACTTCATGACGAAAAGCTACGCCATGCATTGCTTGGCGAAAAAGATGACAGTACTCCCTCTGCCGCGATATGTTTGGACGATGAGCGAAGCATAGACAACCTAGCGCGGCATATCGCGACAGCATATGACAAAGGTAAGCTGCGCCTTAGATTTCCATTCCGATGATGATGCAACCGACGTGTTCTATGGTTCTAAACTCCCTGAGGTTTTCATCGAAGGGCCGGCGATTTGGACGCGCCTGCCGAAGACGCAATATCATGCCGTTGCCAACATCGTCGTGATGTGCATTCGCTTGGGCAAGGGCAAGTCGACCGGGTAGGTGGTTTAGAACGTGGTCCATATGCTTACAATTCTGCTGCTATTGGCCGTTCTGTTGTCATTCGTAGTTGTTTTCGTCGTTCGCGTTCACAGACAAACCAAGAAATACGGGATCCCCTTGGATTGCGGGAAGGCGATCGAATACGCGAACCGGATCCTTGATGCGGCCAGACCGGGCGTGGGGATAGTGGCATCAAATACACTGCTCTCGAACAGTATTAGAATAATATACAGGGGTGACGACCGGTTCGAGGTTGAATCAAGCCACGCCGATGATAGCCGTCTTCAGCAAATCCTGAACGGACTCGATCACCCGTTTAAGAGCGACGGCCGCCATTATCTGGTGAGTAAGGCTACGTCACGCGCGGTCGTAAGGGAATTTTGCGAGAAAGAGGCGGATACCAAAAACAGCATACGCGCAGGGTTCGTCGTAGAGTGATAGTGGCGGTCGTCGTCCCGTATAGGCGTCGATCAGGAAGCCGTGGATTTCAGAGCCGCGCAGAAACCAAGGCCGCCGCTTAAATCACAGACTACGAAGGTGGCCGGCGCGCCTGGGCGGAGCTTAGCCCCAGAGGACATAGATGAGATTGGTCAAGGCGATCAGATACGCCTTCAAATACACCTCGATGATCGAACGAATGGCTCACCGGCAATATGAAGAAGCCATTGCCTTATACGAATCGATCGAAAATCTGCAGCCAGATGGTTGGCGGCACCATTTTCTGGCTGCCGAGTGTTATTCCAGGGTCGGCGACCGGGACAACTGTGTGAAAACCGGCAGCCGCGCGATCGAACAAATATGCAACTCAGGCTGCGGCGCAGATGAAAAATGCTGGCTTTTCATTTACATGCATAAGACGACCGGCATTAGACATCGCCTCATAGACGCGTTTTTTGACGAAGCCGGAGGCTTCTTTGAGCCAAACAAAGAAAGGGTGCGGCGAACATACAAGAAGATCGCGCCGATGCATGCCGCACCATAGGTTCACAGCACGCAAGCCTTAGCAGGGCAGTCGTGATTAGACGCGTTCCGGGCCCCCTCAAATCCCGCTCAGCCCGTCCGAGCCGATATAGGCAATCCTGAGCATGTTGGTGGCGCCGGGCGTCCGCAGCGGCACGCCGGCGGTGACGATGATGCGGTCGCCCGGCTTGCAGAACCCTTCCGAAAACGCGATGCGGCAGGCGCGGTCGACCATGTCGTCGAGATCGTTGGCATCAGGCGTCACCACGCAATGCGTGCCCCACACCAGCGACAGCCGGCGCGCCGTCTCCACCACCGGCGACAGCGCGATGATCGGCACCTGCGGCCGCTCGCGGGCCGCGCGCAGCCCGGTGGTGCCCGACGAGGTGTAGCACACGATCGCCGACAGTTTCAGGGTCTCGGCGATCTGGCGCGCCGCCAGCGAAATGGCGTCGGCCCCGGTCGCCTCCGGTTCGCTGCGCTGCGCGTTGATGATGCCGGGATAGGTTGGGTCGCGCTCGACCCGCTCGGCGATGGCGTTCATCATCGACACCGCCTCGACCGGATATTGCCCGGCCGCCGATTCCGCAGACAGCATGATCGCGTCGGCGCCCTCGAACACGGCGGTGGCGACGTCGGAAACCTCGGCGCGGGTCGGCGCCGGCGACGAGATCATCGATTCCAGCATCTGGGTGGCGACCACCACCGGCTTGCCGGCGCGTCGCGCCGCGCGTGTCAGCTGTTTCTGGATGCCGGGCACCGCCTCGATCGGCATCTCCACGCCGAGATCGCCACGCGCCACCATCAGCGCGTCGGAAAGCTCGATGATCTCGCCGAGCCGGGCGACGGCCTGCGGCTTTTCCACCTTCGACATCAGCGCCGCGCGTCCGCGCGCCACCTTGCGCACCTCTGCCAGATCCTCCGGCCGCTGGATGAAGGAAAGCGCGATCCAGTCGACGCCGGCCTGCAGCACGGCGTCGAGGTCTCGGCGGTCCTTGTCGGTCAGCGCCCCGACCGGCAGATCGGTGTCGGGCAGGCTCACGCCCTTGCGGTCGGAGATCTTGGTACCGGCGACCACTTCCGCGGTGATCGCCTTGCCGGTGTTCTTTACCGCCTTCAGCTGCAGCTTGCCGTCGTCGATCAGCAGCCGGTCGCCGGCCTTGACCGAGCGCAGAATTTCCGGATGCGGCAGGTGGACGCGCTTATGGTCACCGGGCGTCTTGTCGTCGTCGAGCGTGAAGGTCTGCCCGACCTCGAGCTCGACGCCGCCCTCGGCAAACTTGCCCACCCGCAGCTTCGGCCCCTGCAGATCGGCCAGGATGCCGATCGGCCGTTCGACTTCTTTTTCCACCGCACGAATCCGGCCGACCAGCGTGCGCATCAGCTCGTGGTCGGCATGGCTCATATTGATGCGGAAGACGTCGGCGCCGGCCTCGTAGAGCTTGCGGATCATGGCCTCGTCGGAGGAGGCGGGGCCAAGTGTTGCGAGGATCCTGACCTTGCGGCTGCGCTTCATTGAGAACCCGTTCCGGTGACGGCGGCGGTGCCGTCGGTTGCGGGTTCGTCGGTCAGCTGGACCATCCAGCTCGCCTGCTCCCCCGTGTCATATTCCTGGAAGCCGGCGCGCTGGAAGCCGCGCGGGATGCAGTTCTCCACGCCGACGATTTTGAATTCCTTGTCAGCGATGCACATGTTGATCGGCCCGTCCCAGCGTCCGCCCCGTTCCGCATCTTCCGCATAAAGATAATAATAGCGTGACGAAAGCTGGCCCTCGATCAGGGTCTTGCAGGTCGAGCCCTCGACATGCCACCAGCCCTCGGTGATCCAGCCGGCGCTGGCGCGGTAGCCGATCGCCACGCCGACCAGGTTCTGGGTGGCGTTGCAGACCCGGAAATCGGCGCGCGCGGCCGTGGTGGTGGCGGCAATGGCGAGGAAGGCAAGCAACAGGAGCGGGAACGCCGTCGCCAGGCGGACTGCAGATCGAACGCCTGCAAAACCCATAACGCTGTCCCTCACCCGTGAACGAAACATGTCCGTTCCTCCCTTTTCGGCAAACTGCGCGCCCGTGTCAACGCGCCGCGACGCGCGTTTCGGGCGGATTGCCGCTGCCTTCGACCGCCCCCGGCATCGGCCAGAACCATGTCGAAACAACGGCATTGCCTTGGCCGCCGAGCCATGAAAGGAGATGCAGCGCCCGGCGGCGACAGGCCCGCCCGGCAATCGGGATGCCAGGAACGATGACACGCAGCGCCGTCTTTTCCCCTTTCGAGATCGTCGACGGCGACCGCGCCCGCGGCATGGTTGTCCTAGGCGACCATGCCCGCAACGCGCTGCCCGACGAATATGGCGACCTCGGCCTGCCCGCAGCCGAGTTCGAGCGCCACATTGCCTATGACATCGGCGTAGAGACCGTCGTTCGCCGCCTCGCCGGGAAGCTTCGCGCGCCGGCGGTGCTTGCCGGCTTTTCGCGCCTGCTGATCGACCCCAACCGCGGCGAGGACGACCCGACGCTGATCCGCCAGCTCTATGACGGTACCGTCATCACAGGCAACTATCCGATGAGCCGCAAGGAGCGCGAGCGCCGGCTGGAGCGCTTCTACCGGCCCTATCACGACGCCGTCGGCGCCATGATCGCCTCGGTCGCGGCGGCCTCGAAACGCGCGCCCTTCATCGTATCGGTTCATTCCTTCACGCCGGCCATGCAAGGCCGGGCGCGCCCCTGGCATGTCGGCATACTGTGGGACAGCGACGACCGCGCCGTCCGGCCGATGCTCGAAGCATTCGCGGACGAGCCCGATCTCGTCATCGGCGACAACGAGCCTTATGACGGCGCGCTGCGCGGTGACACCATGTTCCGCCACGCCATCGTCAACGGTTATGCCCATATCCTGATCGAGCTGCGCCAGGACCTCATCGCAAGCGAAGTTGACGCCGCAAGCTGGGCCGACCGGCTGGCGCCGGTCCTTGACGCGATCAATGCCCGTGACGATATCCATGAGGTGAAGAAGTTCGGTTCGCGCACCGGGCCGATCTGAGATCGAGGAAGCACGCCATGCAACTTTCGCACGAACAGCAACGCGACTTCGAGGCGGCCGCTTTCCGGCGGCTTCTGACCCATTTGCGCGAGCGCACCGACGTCCAGAACATCGACCTGATGAACCTTGCCGGCTTCTGCCGCAACTGCCTGTCGAACTGGTACCGCGACGCCGCCGACGAGGCCGGCATCGCGCTCTCCAAGGAAGAATCGCGCGAGATCGTCTATGGCATGCCTTATGACGAGTGGCGCGAAAGATACCAGCGCGAAGCGTCCGCCGACCAGAAGGCGGCCTTTCAGGACAACCGGCCCAAGGACCACTGAGCGTCGCGTCCGCACATTCGTCTGGTGCGGAAGTGAGGCGATGGTCGGCGGCTCAAATCTTCAGCCGGAGGCCCCTGCAAGGCCTCATCCGCAATCCCGCAGCCAGCACAGCGGCTTCGCCCATTCTCCGGGCGATGCGGCGAAATGCATTGCTGAGCGAACTTGACGGCGCTGCCCAGAGCTCTTTGCGATCCTTGTCCCCACCGCACCGGACAAACGAAAGCCCCCGAATGTTGTCGCCAACCTTCGGGGGCTTGTTTGAGATGGCCGTGATCGTCCGGCCGCGGGAAGTGACCGCTTATGCCGCCTCTTCCTGCTCGGAATCCTCGTTGTCGGCCTTGGCGCCGCGGCGCGGCCCCTTGGCGAGGTTGGCCTCGATCAGGCGGATCGCCTCGGTTTCCGACATCTTGTTGACCGCTGCGATCTCGCGCGCCATGCGGTCGAGCGCGGCCTCGTAGAGCTGGCGTTCGGAATAGGACTGCTCGGGCTGGTTCTCCGCCCGGAAGAGATCGCGCACGACCTCCGAGATCGAGATCAGATCGCCCGAATTGATCTTGGCGTCATATTCCTGCGCGCGGCGCGACCACATGGTGCGCTTCACGCGGGCGCGACCCTGCACGACCTTGAGCGCGCGGTCGACATAATCGGTCTCGGCGAGCTTGCGCATGCCGACGGACGTTGCCTTGGCGACCGGCACCTTCAGCCGCATCTTGTCCTTCTGAAAGTCGATAACGAACAGTTCCAGCTTGTGTCCGGCAACCTCCTGCTCCTCGATCGCGACGATCTGGCCGACGCCGTGCGCCGGATAGACGATATATTCCGCGGTCTTGAAGCCGTTGCGGGTTGCTGTCTTCTTCTGCTGGGTTGCCATACGCCCTAAACTCCTTGTTTTACGGTACCGGCTCCGGGAAGCCGGCATCTTATTGTCGGGCAGCGCAGGAGCTGTCCGAAACCTTCAACAGGACGCAAAGCCGCACGCTTCCGGGATAGGGACGGCGGACTGGCGCACAATAGGCTTGTGCCTGGCCAAGTCGCCTCGGGCCGGAAACTGTGAGCACCTTTCGATGATTAATGTCTTCGCGCCATCAAAAGACGGTGTAGCGTCAGTGTGATGGGTAGCTATATCATAATTATGCGAAAGAATCAACAACTTGCCGCAGAAGCGAAGGGAACCCCTCCGCTCATGCTTAAGATCGGCAAAAAGTTAACGCGGACCGAACGCAGACCGGAAAATCCAGTTCAGTCGCCCTCGCCGGGCTCGGGAGAAAAATACTTCTCAAACTTGCCTTCGACGCCGTCGAAGTCCTTGCCGTCTGCCGGACCGTCCTTCTTGGCGGTGATGTTGGGCCATTTCTCCGAGTATTCGGCGTTGACCTTGAGCCAGTCGTCGAGCCCGGGTTCTGTATCCGGCTTGATCGCGTCGGCCGGGCATTCCGGCTCACACACGCCGCAATCGATGCACTCGTCGGGATGAATGACGAGCATGTTCTCGCCTTCGTAGAAGCAGTCGACCGGGCAAACCTCGACGCAGTCCATGTATTTGCACTTGATGCAATTATCGACGACGACATAGGTCATTCGGGAGCTCCGGGCAGTCCGCCTTCTGGCGCATTCGGCGGTGAGGTAGCGCCTTTGCCATAGGCGCGCAAGGGGCGCTTTGCCGCGTTTCCTGTGCCAGGCGGAATGGTTTTTCCACCGTGCGCCGACACGCACCGGCAGTGCCACCGCCGCAACCCTGGCGGCGCGGCGGGCCACCATGGTCGATATCAGCCGAAGGCAAATCTCGAAAGAGAGCCGCTAGTGACCGTCGCGCCACCGCTCGAGCTGGCGCCGCTCCTTCTTGGTCGGCCGGCCAGTGCCTGCGTCACGGAGCGCGGAGCCGGCTTTGGGTGCTGCGGTCGTCGGTGCCGGCGGCGTCAGATCTTCATACAACGCCTGCGCCTCGACGGCCGGACCGCGGCGGGTCCCGGTGTCGACAATCCGGTAGACGAGGATACGCCGCTCCAGGGTTATGGTCAGAGCGTCGCCGGCCCGCACCTGATGCGCCGCCTGGTCGATCTTGATGCTGTTGACCCGAACCGCGCCTGACTGCGCCAGCCGTGCCGCCAGCGAACGCGATTTCACCACGCGCGCGAAGAACAGCCATTTGTCGATGCGCTGGCGCTCCGGGCCTGCCATCGCCGCTATTTTTTTCAGGTGGTCCCGCAACGCGGCGAGCTTGGCGAAGGGCGAGTCGGGATCGATGCGCTGCGGACGCTCCTCGCGCGGGCGCGACGACGGCTTGCGGTTGCCGCCGCGCTGCTGCCGGTTGGGTTTGCCATCCGCGCCGTCGCCCTGCGCTGCCTGACCGCCCTTGCCCTTGAAGCGCGGCTTGCCGTGCTTGCGGGCGTGATCGGGGCGCGCGTTGCGCTGCTGGTGCTGCGGACGGCCGCCGCGCTGCCGTTGCCCGGGCCGCCAGAGGATGATCGGCTTGGCTTCCTCCACCTCATCGTCCGAGCCAACGCTCGACTCCACCGCCGCCTCTGCAACCGCCGCTTCTAGAGGCGCCCCCACCTCGGATGCCGCCCCGTTGGTGACTGCGGCGGATGGTACCGTTTCCCCGGCGGTCGCCGGCGCGACATTGTCGGCAACGGCCGCTCCGTCGCCCGCGGCCGCAATGGCCGGTTCAGGCTGCGCCTCCTCCGCTGCTGGCGCTTCGGCCACGGTTGTCGCAGCCGCAGGGCTCGCATCCGCCTCGGCATTCGCAACCGGTTCGGCTTCGGTCCCCTGATTGACCTGGGTCCCAACATCCAACGCAGCGACAGCCGCAGCGGAAGCATCCGGGGCCTCGGCGCCGACAGGCGCACTTTCCACGACAGACGCATCGGTATCGCTCGCTGCCGTGTCAGCCACCGTCTCGGCGGCTTCACCGCCATCTGAAGCCGGCTCCGCTACGGGTGCCTGCGCGACCTCTTCGGTGCTGGCCTCGGCGCGCGCCTGGCTGGCGGCGGTGGCCGCCGCAGCAGCCTCGGCGTCGAGTGTCGCGATCTTGGCCTTGACCTCTTCGGCGGGACGCGGCTCTCCCCGATAGCCGAGGCCCTTGAGTATCTCCTCCATGTCCTCGGCAGTGGCTCCGAGGATCGACATCATGGCCGGGGTGACGACGAAGGCGTTGCCGTCGTAGCCGCCATCCGGCCGCGCGCCGGTACCGGGACGCCAGCCGAGGGCCGGGCGGATGAGATCGGCAAGCCGTTCGAGAATGTCGATGCGCACCGCGCGCCGGCCGAGCAGTCGGAAGCCGGCCAGCCGGTAGAACTCTTTCTCGAATGACGGCTCGAAGGCGAGCGACGTGCGCCCAGAGGCAAGCGCATGGACGACGTCGCCGAAGCCGGGCTTGTCCTTGCCGTCGTTCTGAAGCGCCCACAGCAGCGTCAGCATGCCGGCCGGACCTGGCTTCAAAAGTGCGGGAACGAAGATGTGATAGGCCCCGAACCGTACCCCGAGCCGACGCAACGCGGCACGCGCATCCTGATCGAGCGAGCGCACGTCCTCGGCGACGTCGCGCCGATTGAGAATGCCGAGATTTTCCACCAGGCGGAAGGCGATGCCGCGCGCAATGCCTGAAAGATGTTCGGCACCGCGCAAATCGGCAAGCGGCTTGAGCTGGGTGTCGACCTGATAGGTGACGAAGCGATCGACCCGGGCAGCGATCTTGTCGCGCGCCGGACCGGTCAGTTGTTCGTCGGCCAGCAGCACGGCGCGCGGCCTGAGCGGCTCCTCGCTTGCGACCAGCGTGGCCACCGGTGCGCCGATCCAGCGCATGACCCCGTCGGAGCCGAGCGCCAGATCGCCATTGGCAGCCGCGGCGAAACGGTCGGCACGCGCCTCGAACTCCTGTGCCAATGCCTTCTGCGCCGCAGCGCGCACGGCCTTGGCATCCTCGCCGCCGGCGGACTGGTCCGCGGTGAAGCGGAAGCCCTGCAACTCGCCGACATGATGGCCCTCCACGAGGACCTGGCCGGCCGGATTGATCTCAGCGTCAAGCATCGTGTTTTCTCTCAGGCGCTTCATGAGGACGGAAGTCCTGCGGTCAACGAAGCGTTTCGTCAACCGCTCATGCAGGGCATCCGACAGCCGGTCTTCTATCTCGCGCGTTTTTTCCTGCCAGTGTGCCTGATTGGCCAGCCAGTCGGGCCGGTGCGAAACGAAGGTCCAGGTGCGGATCTGGGCAATGCGCTGCGACAGCGCGTCGATCTCGCCCTGGGTGGAATCGGCGCGCCGCACCTGCTCGGCCAGGTAGTCCTCGTCGACATGGCCTCGCCGCGCGAGGTCGGAAAAGATCGCTGCAATCAGGTCGGCATGCTGGGCCGGCGCGATCTTGCGATAGTCCGGCAGTGCGCAGGCCTCCCACAGCAGTTCGACACGCGCCGGCCTGTCTGCGAGGCCGCGTATGCGATCGTCGCGCAGGACATGCTCGAGCGCCTGCTGGTCGACGGCGGGCGGCGCGCGTGTCAGTCCCTCGACCGGAGCCGTCGTGTCGATCGAGCGCTGCAGGCTTTCCACGCTGGCAAAATCGAAATCGGCAGTGCGCCATTGCAGTACCCGGACCGGCTCGAAATCGTGCCCTTCGAGCTTGGTCACCAGTTCCTCGTCGAGCGGATCGACCTGACCCGTGACGCCGAAGGTGCCGTCGCGCATGTGGCGCCCGGCGCGACCGGCGATCTGGCCGAGTTCTGCCGCGGTCAGTTGCCTGTACTGGTAGCCGTCGAATTTCCGGTTCTGGGCAAAGGCGACGTGGTCGACATCGAGATTAAGCCCCATGCCGATGGCGTCGGTGGCGATCAGGTAGTCGACATCGCCGGACTGGTAGAGCGCGACCTGAGCATTGCGCGTGCGCGGGCTGAGCGCGCCGAGCACCACCGCCGCGCCGCCGCGCTGGCGGCGGATCAGCTCGGCGATGGCGTAGACCTCGTCCGCCGAAAACGCCACGATGGCCGAGCGCGGCGGCAGCCGGGTGATCTTCTTGGAGCCTGAATAGGCCAGATGCGACATGCGCGGCCGGGTGACGACCGACAGCCCCTTGAGCAGCCGCTCGAGGATGCCGCGCATGGTAGCCGCGCCCAGAAGCAGCGTTTCCTGGCGGCCGCGCAAATGCAGGATACGGTCGGTGAAGATGTGCCCGCGCTCGAGGTCACCGGCAAGCTGCACCTCGTCGATGGCGACGAAGGCGGCATCGGTCTGGCGCGGCATCGCCTCCACCGTGCAGACGAAATAGCGCGCGCCCGGCGGCTGGATCTTTTCCTCGCCGGTCACCAGCGCGACGTGCTGGGCGCCGACCTTGTCGCAGACACGCTGATAGACCTCGCGGGCCAGCAGCCTGAGCGGCAGGCCGATAACGCCGGTCTCGTGCGCCACCATGCGTTCGATGGCGAGATGCGTCTTGCCGGTGTTGGTCGGTCCGAGCACGGCTGTGACGTCCCGCCCGGAAAGAATCAGCGGCGCATTCTGTTTCTGCTGGATGTTCATCGGATCGGCAGATAGGCCCTTCGTGCCATTGCCCCGTCAAGTCGCCCGGTGAGGTTCCGGCCCGCCGGCCGCGCCGTGTCGCGGCCAGACATAGGGGCTTTCCCGCCAGAACTCAATCGCGAACACCCGCGAGAACACGGCCACAACCGGAACGAGTCTGGAACGAGTCTGGAACGAATCGCTGACTCGGGCTGATTCATGGTTTGTTCGCGGTGCCCGCCGAAAGGAATTGAACACGGCGGCTGGCGGATCGAAAATCGGCCCAGCGCCGACATTTCAGCTTCGCGAGGCGCCACCCTGATCTCCCTCTATGGTTGCCGTTGCGGAAACTGACTAAAGTCCCTGCGCGGCTGATTCTCTGCCTGGGCCGCTCTCGTCAGACTTCCTTGGAGGGACACCATGTCGAAGCGTCTTGCGGCCGAGTTTCTCGGCACGTTCTGGCTCGTATTTGCTGGCTGCGGAAGCGCCGTTCTGGCGGCGGCCTTCCCCGAGGTGGGGATCGGGTTGCTGGGTGTGGCGCTGGCCTTTGGCCTCACCGTGCTGACCATGGCCTACGCCGTCGGCGGCATCTCCGGAGGCCACTTCAACCCTGCCGTCTCTATCGGACTTCTGGTTGCCGGCCGCTTCGCGGCCAAGGATCTGATCCCCTACGTCATCGCTCAGGTGATCGGCGCTATCGTCGCAGCGATCGTTCTTTATGTCATCGTCAGCGGCAAGGCTGACTTCGTGTCGGTCGGCGGGTTTGCCTCCAACGGTTATGGTGAAGCATCCCCGGGTGGATATTCGCTTCTGTCCGCCTTGGTCATCGAGGTCGTCATGACCTTCATGTTCCTGATCATCATTCTGGGTGCGACGACGGATCGCGTGCCGGCCGGCTTCGCCCCGATCGCCATCGGGCTGGCGCTGACTCTGATCCACCTTGTGTCGATCCCGGTCACCAACACCTCGGTGAACCCGGCGCGCTCCACCGGCGTCGCGCTGTTCGCGGACGGGCCGGCGCTGGCGCAATTATGGCTGTTCTGGGTCGCCCCCATCGTCGGCGCTGCGCTGGCCGGAATTGTCCATCGCGTCCTCTTCGGCGACGACTGAGCCGTCGACCTCAGTCGGGGCGCGCCGCGGCCCGGCTGAGGTTCCACCCAACGGTTGGCAATACCCTGCCTGTGGTCCATGATGGCCATAGGCAGGGAGGCGACACGCCGACATGCGCGGGGTGGCTAGAACACATCCGGCCGCACAGGCCGGTGACCTCCGGCGAGGCCGGCTTGGCAGCACGGCCGTGGGGCTGCTTGCCGGCTTGCTGTTCCTTGGCGGCTGGACCGTCAAGGGCACCGAAGTCACGGAGCGCTATTACCCGATCGCCGGACGCTCTCACGCCGAGTTGCTGGCCTCGGTCAAGCGCCACGGCCCGCGTGGCGGCTCCGCTTACGGCATCGGCTTCATCGACTTCTTTCCCGGTTACCGCTTCGAGACGAAGAGCGGCGCGTGCCGTATCAGGGACGCCGATGTCGGGCTGCGCATCGCGCTCAAGTTGCCGCAATGGAAGGGGCCGGACGACGCGCCGCGTTCGGTGAAGCGGCTCGCCGCACGCTTCGAGCGTGCCATCCGGGCCCATGAATTCCAGCATGTGAAGATCGCCAAGCGCCACGCCCGGCGCATGGCCCAGGCGCTGTCCCGCATGCGCGCCGAGGACAATTGCTGGATTTTACGCCGAAAGGCGAACGAGCTGATCGCCCGCCACAAGAAGGAACACCTCGGCAGCCAGCGCGCCTTCGACAACCGGACCCGCAAGGGCATCAAGCGGCTGCTTTAGGTGTCCGCCCTCCGAGACGCTCGACGATCAGGCGAAATATTGCCCGCCATTGGCCGAGATCGTCGATCCCGTGATGAAGCCGGCCTCGTCCGAGGCCAGGAACACCACGCAGCGCGCGATCTCGTCGGCCTCGCCCAGGCGACCGACCGGTATCTGCGCGATGATGCCTTCGCGCACCTTCTCCGGAACCGCCATCACCATGTCGGTGGCGATATAGCCGGGGCAGATCGCGTTGACGGTGATGCCGTTGCGCGCGCCTTCCTGGGCCAGCGCCTTGGTGAAGCCGAGATCGCCGGCCTTGGAAGCGGAATAGTTGGCCTGCGCGAACTGCCCCTTTTGGCCATTGATTGAGGAGATGGTGATGACGCGGCCGAACTTGCGCTCGCGCATGCCGTTCCAGAGCGGATGCGTCATGTTGAAGACGCCGTTGAGGTTGGTGTTGATCACCTCCATCCACTGCTCGCGGCTCATGCGGTGGAACGGCGCGTCGCGGGTGATGCCGGCATTGTTGACCAGCACGTCGACCGGGCCGAGTTCGGCCTCGACCTTGGCGATCCCGTCGGCGCACGCGTCGTAATCGGCTACCGACCATTTGTAGGTCTTGATGCCGGTCTCGGCGGTAAACTTCGACGCCGCCTCGTCATTGCCGGCATAGTTGGCGGCAACGTTGAAGCCGGCTTTCTTGAGCGCGACGGAGATCGCTGCGCCGATGCCGCGCGAGCCTCCGGTGACGAGTGCCGTTCGTGACATGTGGTTCCTCCCATGTAGCGGGAGTAAAGCAGTAGGGCAGCAGGGCAGCATGTTTGCGCTGCCGCTTCGCCTCCCTTTCCTACGGCCTTACTCCCCTATTGCCTTACTGCCTCAGTTCATCGCCTCGACGCACATCGCGACGCCCATGCCGCCGCCGATGCACAGCGTCGCCAGCCCCTTCTTCGCGCCGCGGCGCTTCATCTCGTGGACGAGCGTGTTGAAGATGCGCGCGCCGGAGGCGCCGATCGGATGGCCGATGGCGATCGCGCCGCCGTTGACGTTGACGATTTCCGGGTTCCAGCCCATGTCCTTGTTGACCGCGCAGGCCTGCGCCGCGAAGGCCTCGTTGGCTTCGACCAGGTCGAGGTCCTCGGCCTTCCAGCCGGCCTTTTCGAGCGCCTTGCGCGAGGCCGGGATCGGGCCGGTGCCCATGATCTTGGGGTCGACGCCGGCGGTCGCCCAGGAAACGATGCGGGCCAGCGGTGTGACGCCCCGCCGCGTGGCCTCTTCCTCGCTCATCAGGATCACGGCGGCGGCGCCGTCATTGATGCCGGAGGCATTGGCTGCGGTCACCGAACCTTCCTTGTCGAAGGCGGGACGCAATTTCTGCATGCCCTCGATGGTCGCCCCGTGTCGAATATACTCGTCGTTCTCGACGACGACGTCGCCCTTGCGGGTCTTCAACGTCACCGGCACGATCTCGTCCTTGAACTTGCCCGCCTTCTGGGCCGCCTCGGCCTTGTTCTGCGAGGCAAGCGCGAAGGCGTCCTGATCGTCGCGGGTGATCTGGAACTGGCGCGCCACGTTCTCAGCCGTGATGCCCATGTGATAGCCGTTGAAGGCGTCCCACAGGCCGTCCCGGATCATGGTGTCGATCATGGCATAGTCGCCCATCTTCACGCCCGCGCGAAGATGCTGGCAGTGCGGCGACAGCGACATCGATTCCTGGCCGCCCGCGGCGATGATCTTGGCGTCTCCGGTTGCGATCTGCTGCATGCCGATGGCAATCGCCCGCAGGCCCGAGCCGCAAACCTGGTTGAGACCCCAGGCGGTCGTCTCCTTCGGCAGGCCCGCGGCGATCGAGGCCTGGCGGGCCGGATTCTGGCCCTGCCCGGCGGTCAGGACCTGGCCCAGGATCACCTCGTCGACTTCCCCGGCATCGACGCCTGCCCGTGCCATGACCTCCTTCAACGTCACGGCTCCAAGCTCATGGGCGGGCGTATTGGCGAAGGAACCGTTGAAGGAACCGACCGGCGTGCGGGCCGCGGCGGCGATGACGATGGCATTGGAAGCGGACATCACTGTCTCCCGTTCTGTCGAGTTGGCCGGCATGGGCCATGACTTTTCTTGCCCGTACCATGACATGAGTCAAACGGGAAATCAGCCACCCGATCATAAGCCTCGCGTGCAGACCGGACTGGCACACATGGTGCTTGATGCGGCGCGGCACCCTGTCTCCTGCACTGCACAAACCGCTTTCAATCGATGCGGGTTTCCGCCTATCCTGAAATGTGCGACATGTCGTGACCGCCGACGAAGCTTCGTTCGGCAATCAGGGAGGTTCGCGTGCCAGGCAAGGACGATCCGGTGATCATCAAGAAATACGCCAATCGCCGCCTCTACAACACCGGCACGTCCACATATGTGACGCTGGAAGACCTGGCCGAAATGGTGAAGCGCGGCGAGGACTTCACAGTACAGGACGCCAAGTCCGGCGACGACATCACACACCCGGTGCTGACCCAGATCATTTTCGAGCTTGAGAACAAGGAAGGGCAGAACATGCTGCCCGTCTCGTTCCTGCGCCAGTTGATCTCGTTTTATGGCGACCAGATGCAGATGATCGTGCCGAGCTTTCTCGAGCAGTCGATGATCGCCTTTGCCAAGGAGCAGGAGCGCTTTCGCGAGCAGATGAAGACGGCCCTCGGCAAGTCGCCGATGGAAATGATGAACATGTCGACGCCGATGAAGGCGATCGAGGAGCAGACCCGCCGCAACATGGAGATGTTCCAGAACGCCATGCGCATGTTCACGCCGTTCCCGCCCGCCGGCACCGGCGAGGCGAACGGCGAAGAGCAAGACGTGCAGCCGGACGACCAGCCCGCCGACGATTTGCGCGAGCTCAAGGATCAGATCGCCGCCATGCAGCGCAAGATCGATTCCATGAGCAAGGACTGACGGTCTACCAGCCGAGCGCCAGCCCGTCCTTGCGCGGGTCGGAGCCGCCGATCAGAAACCCGCTCTCATGGTCGATCGCGACGATCTGCCCGCCGCCATGCGGATTGGGCGCGTCGGCCACGCGGTGGCCCAGCTCTGCGAGCCGCCCGCGCACCGCGCCCGGGATTCCACTCTCCGCGCCCAACACCTCGCTGTCGCCCCAGAATATGCGGGCATGGTCGAGCGCCTGCTGCGGGTCCATCTGGTGGTCGAGCATGTTGGAGAGCACATGCGCATGCCCCATCGGCTGATAGGCCCCGCCCATCACGCCGAAGGAACATGCCGCGCGACCATCCTTCATGACCATGGCGGGAATGATGGTGTGCATCGGCCGCTTGCCCGGTCCAAGCTCGTTGGGATGGCCTTCTTCCAGCGTGAAGCAGGCGCCACGATTCTGCAGCGCGATGCCCGATTCCGGCGTCACCAGCCGGGCGCCGAAACCCGCATAAAGCGAATTGATGAAGGAGACCGCGCGGCGGTCGCGGTCGACGACGGTGAGATAGACCGTGTCTGAGTCGGGGAGCGGCGGCAGCTCCAGATGCGGGTTGCGGCCGCCGGGGTCGATGTTGCGGGCAAGTGAGGCCGTGACTTGCGGCGACAACAATGTCTCGGGAGACACCGCCATCGCGGCCGGGTCGGCAACCAGATGATCGCGGACATTGTAGGCTGCTCGCGCGCATTCGATCATCCGGTGGTAGCGCTCGGCGCTGTCGGCGGCCAGCCGGCCCGCCCCCGTGGCGGCAAACAGGTTGAGCAGGATCAGCGCCGTGATGCCCTGCCCGTTGGGCGGGATTTCCAGAACGTCGTAGTCTCTATAGCGGGTCCCGATCGGTTCAACCCAGTCGGCGGTGACGGCGGCCAGATCTTCCTCGTCGAGGAACCCACCGCCCGCCCGTACGACGGCCGCCATCTCCGCTGCGATCGCGCCTTCATAGAAGGCCGACGCTCCTTTGCCCGCGATGGCGCGCAAGGTACGCCCGAGCGCCGGCACGCGATGACGTGAAAACACTTTGGGCGACCGGCCGCCGGCCAGATAGTGGCGCGAACCGCCTGCGTCGGCCGCGAGACCCTCGACAAGGCCTTGCCAGTCGCGGGCAACACGCGGGTGAACGGCATAACCTTCTTCGGCGTACCCGATCGCGTCCGAAAGGAGGACCCCGAGCCCGCGTGTACCGAAGCGCGCCGCTAACGTCTCCCATGCCTTGATGGCGCCTGGCACCGTCACGCTCAGCGCTCCGGATTGCGGCATCTGGCGATGCCCCATCTCGCGATAACGCGCCGCGCTCGCTGCCTTCGGCGCCCGCCCGGACCCGTTCAGTCCGTGCACCGATCCGTCCGGCTCGGCGATGATGGCAAAACAGTCGCCGCCGATCCCGGTCATGTGCGGCTCGACAACCGCGAGCGTGGCCGCGGCCGCGATCGCGGCGTCGACCGCATTGCCGCCATCCCTGAGGATTGAAAGGGCCGTCATTGTCGCCAGCGGATGTGACGTCGCCGCCATGCCGTTTTCCGCAATCACCGGGGAGCGGCCCGTCCTGTCAAAATCACGCATCATGCTTGCCCTCTGATTGCCGACGATACGGCGAAACTATTTACACGACACGCGCCTACAGTTTCGCGGGCGGCTTCGATAGACCTAACCTCCAGCCAAAGGGAGGGCCAGGATGAACATGCTGTCACTGGAAACGGCAAACGCGATCATAAGTTCAGCCTTCGAGGAGGCGGCGCGGCTTGCCCTAAAGCCGATTGCGGTCGCCGTCCTCGACGCCGGCGGCCATCTGGTCGCCTACCAACGGCAGGACGGCTCGTCGCTGATGCGCTTTCAGATCGCTTTCGGCAAGGCCTATGGCGCACTGGCGCTCGGCATGGGCTCGCGCGCCATCGACCGCGCCGCGCGCGATCGCCCGCATTTCATCGCAGCCCTTTCCGACGTTTCCGGCGGCCGCATCGTGCCGGTACCGGGCGGCATGCTGATGAAGAACGCGGCGGGCGAGGTCATTGGCGCGGTCGGCGTCACCGGCGATACCTCCGACAATGACGAGGCCGCCGCCAGGGCTGCGATCGAAGCCGCGGGGTTCGCCGCCGACGGCGGCTGACGCCTCAGTGAAAGCTGACGTCGCGCCCGGCCGAGCGGATCGACACCGAGAACCCGGCGACCAGATCGACCAAAGTAATCACGGTGAGGATGAAAAACACTGAATGCGCCGCCCCGCGCACCAGCAGGAACTCGACCAGAAAGGCAACGAAGACAAAGGTCGACAGCAGATGGTCGAGAACCGAGGCATTTGATGTCCGGGTCGACTTCATGATCTCGAAGAACAGGAGCACGAGCCCGATCACGATCATCAGGTCGCCGAGCGTCATGGCGAAGACACCGCCGGACATCATCGGCACCGAGATCATCGGCTGCGCCCACGGATCGGCGCCGCCGCCGAACATGCCGGCAAGGCCGAGATTGTAAAGAATGAAAGGAATGATCAGCAGGGGGACGTGGCCCAGCATGGCGCGGCTCCGTGGCAGTTCCGTGCCACCGGTGTAGCCGCCGCGTCCGTTCCGTCAAGCGCCAGCGCGCCGGCGCCAACGAAAAAGGCCGGCGCGAAGCCGGCCATCTCAATCCCCGCGTAGAAAAGCGATCAGCTTTCCTTGGGCTCCAGAACCTGGCGGCCGCGATACATGCCCGTCTTCAGGTCGATGTGGTGCGGGCGACGCAGTTCGCCGGAATTGCGGTCCTCGACATAGGTCGGAGCCTTGATCGCGTCGGCGGAGCGACGCATGCCTCGCTTCGACGGTGAGGTTTTTCGTTTCGGTACAGCCATGGATCCTGCTCCATCACTCAAGTCGGTGCCCGCCGCGCCCTTCTCAAAAAGGACCGTTTCGGCAGGCGTTGTCTCGGAAGTCGCGTGCCTATACACGCTGATGCGGCATTTGACCAGCCGCGGCGCCTACTTTTTTTGAGCGTCGGTCAGCGAACGCAGGCGACGTAATCGCCAGCGCCCGCTGCCCTTTTTTCGATGGTGGCAGCAAGCCTGTTGAGCGCCTTGGTGGGTTTGCCAGGATTGCGTTCGCGCGGGTTGGGCAGCGTGACCGCGAGCAGCGCCGCCTGCCGGCGCGACAAGTCGCTGGCCGAGCGTCCGAAATGATGCTGTGCCGCGGCTTCGGCGCCATAGACGCCCGGCCCCCATTCCACGATATTGAGATAGATCTCCATGATCCGCCTCTTGGGCACGATCGCGTCGAAGACGATCGCCAGCGGCGCCTCGATCGCCTTTCTCAGCAGCGAACGGCCGTGCCAGAGGTAAAGGTTCTTGACGGTCTGCATCGGAATGGTCGACGCGCCGCGCGTCGGCTCGCCCGAAAGCGCATCGTCGATCACGACGTTGAGTTCGCCCCAGTCGATGCCACGGTGAGAGCAGAACTGGCCGTCCTCGGACATCATCACCGAATGAACGAGCACCGGGGCAATGTCGCCGATCGCCGCCCATCGCCGGTCGTAGCCGCTGCCCGTCACGAGATCCTTCATCATCAGCGTGGAGAGCGGGTGGACGAAGGGAGCGATGTAGAGCGCCGAAAGCGCCACCGGCAGCAATGCGAGGAGCAGTCCGGCGACGACGATGCGGCGAAGCCAGATCCTGCCCTTCGATTTGCGCGGCTTGCGCCTTGCCATTGCCTTCTCCGCCATGCCGCCTTCGCCGAAACAGCGCCCTCCCGCAATAGAGGGCAGCTTCGCCCCTTGCAACGGCGGAGCGTTCATGCCTGGCAGGACAGGCTTGACCGCGCCGCCAATTGCGGCCATCGCTCGCCGCCATGGACGATCAGATCGCGCTGCTCTTCGAAGAAACCCGCGCCATGCACGCCACCGCCGTGGAGACATTGCTGCGCGGCCTGCTCGGCGACCGGCCGCTGGATGGCGAGGTCACCCGCCCGCCTCGGCTCATGGCGGCCATCCGCCACGGTGTGCTCAACGGCGGCAAACGGCTGCGCCCCTTTCTGGTCATGGAAAGCGCCGCACTTTTCGGGCTCTCCGGCGAAACGCCGCTACGCGTCGCCGCCGCACTCGAGTGTATCCACTGCTATTCGCTGATTCATGACGATTTGCCGGCGATGGACGACGACGACCTGCGCCGCGGCCAGCCGACGGTGCATCGCGCCTATGACGAAGCAACCGCGATTCTGGCCGGCGACGCGCTTTTGACCTTCGCCTTCGACATGTTGTCCGATTCGAGGCTTTTGCTGTCCGATACGGCCCGGCTGGGCCTGATCGCGGGCCTGGCGCGCGCGGCCGGAATGGGCGGCATGGTCGGCGGTCAGGCGCTGGACCTCGAGGCGGCGCGCACGAACCCCGGAGAAGACGGGGTGCTCACCCTGCAGGCCATGAAGACCGGTGCGCTCTTGCGCTTCGCCTGCGAGGCCGGTGCGATCATGTCGGGCGCCAGAGAGGCCGAACGGGAAAGGCTCGCCGAATTCGGCACCGCGATCGGCCTCGCATTCCAGATGGCCGACGATCTTCTCGACCTGACCGCCGATGCCGCCACTGTGGGCAAGGCGACCGGCAAGGACGCCGGTGCCGGCAAGGCCACGTTGGTAGGGCTCCACAGCGAGGGCTGGGCCCGCGGACAGCTTGCCGGTCTGGTGCGCCAGGCGGAAGAACTCCTGCAGCCCTTCGGCGCAGACGCACTGATGTTGCGCGCGGCTGCGCACTTCATCGCCGACCGCCGCTCCTGACGGCTGCCGCAGCGTTAAGCCCAACTTAATCCGCTCGTTCGATATTTAGCCATCAGTTCGAGTGCGGGGTGGACGAGTTCATGTCCTCGAAGATTACGCGCGCCTATATGCGCGGCCGGCTTTATGTCGTTCTGACCGGGTTCGTGGTCGCGATCGCAGCCGGCACCGGCATCATGCTTTGGCAGGCGGAGAGGGCCAAGACCGATGTGAAGTTCGGCGCCGTCATCGCCTACATGGCCGATGCGACAAGTGACGTGCTTTACCACTCGCTCCGTCTCGACAATACGCGTATCGCCCCTCCTCAGGACATCAGCAACAATGTCGACGGCTCCACGCCTGCCGCGCGCAAGATCGAGCCGACGAAGCCGACCGCCAGCAAGGAACTGGTAGCGCAAATCCGCTCCGACCTCGACGCCGCCCTGGCGCGCCTCGCCGACGCCAATGACGCGCTTCAGCTCGCGGTCGAGGGCGACGTGAACATGGGCGAAAGCAAGATGATCACCGCCGCCGAACAGGCCGGCGGCGCCGACACGGGGCGCTACGACAACGCTACGCTGGCGTCGATTGCCGGCCTCACGCCGCCGGCATCTGTGGCCGCGATCTGGATCGGCGACGACAACCAGCACTCCTTGAAACGCGACGTCAAGGAAGTGCTGACCCATGCGGACCGGCTGGCAATCTTTCGCGACCTCACCCAACCTGTCGCGCAGCGCGTCTTCAAGCAGTTGAAAACACTCGCCAACGATCGCGTCAGGCCCAATTTGTCGCGCACCCTGCACGAGCTCCACAACGAGATGACCGGAACCTACGGCACCCTGCAATTCACCCTGCTGCTGGTCGCCGTCACGATCATTTCGGCAGGCGGCCTGCTCGCCCTGCGCGTCTTCGACCCGATGATGCGAAACATCCAGGCCGCGCACGAGAACCTGCGGCAGGCCAAGGAAACGGTCGAGGAAGCCAAGGTCAAGGCCGAGTCGGCCGACCGCGCCAAGTCCGAGTTCCTCGCCAATATGAGCCATGAAATCCGCACCCCGATGAATGGCGTGCTCGGCATGGCTGAGCTCTTGAGCCGCTCGGAGCTGGACAAGCGGCAGGGGATGTTCGTCGACGTCATCCTCAAATCGGGCAACGCGCTCCTCACCATCATCAACGACATTCTCGACTTCTCGAAGATCGATGCCGGCCAGCTCGAGCTGGACCCGGCCCCGTTCCGCCTCGGCGAGGCGATCGAGGACGTCGCAACGCTCGTCTCGGCCAGAGTGGCCGAGAAGGATCTCGAGCTGATCGTTCGCGTCGACCCGACGTTGCCGTCGACCGTTGTCGGCGATGTCGGCCGTTTCCGCCAGATCGCCACCAATCTGGTCGGCAACGCGGTGAAATTCACGGAGAAAGGCCACGTGCTCGTCGACGTTTCCGGCGAGGAAAGGGATGGCGTCCTGCAGGTGACGGTGCGGGTCGAGGATACCGGCATCGGCATCCCTGCCGACAAGCTCGCTTCGGTCTTCGACAAGTTCGCCCAGGTCGATGCCTCCTCGACGCGGCGCCACGAAGGGACGGGTCTAGGCCTTGCCATCGCGTCGCGCCTGATCGAACTGATGGAAGGCGAAATCTCCGCCGAGAGCGTGCTTGGCAAGGGTTCCACCTTCTGGTTCACGGTCCCGCTGCCTGTCGACGAATCCGGCTACGGCGAGAAGCCGGTACCCTTCGATGTCTCGGGGTCGCGCATCCTCATCGTCGACGACAATCCCATCAACCGCGACATCCTAGTCGAGCAGCTGCGCAGTTGGGGTTTCGACTGCGCGGCCGTCGAGAGCGGCGCCACCGCGCTGGCGTTCCTTTCGCGCGCCACCGAATTGGGAAGCCATGTCGACGGTGTCATTCTCGACTTCCAGATGCCGGGCATGAACGGCGCCGAGACGGCGCGCGCCATTACGTCCGATCCCAGAACCGCGCGCATGCCGATCGTGCTGTTGACCTCGGTCGACCAGTCCGAAATCGGTCGGCTGGCCGCCGAATGCGGCGTCTCGGCCCAGCTCCACAAGCCGGCTCGCTCCTCGGCCCTTTTGGAAACCCTGGTCTCCGTGCTGCAGTCGTCCAAAGCGTCTTCGGCGCCGCTGGAGGTGAAGGCCAATCCGATCCCGTTCCCGACCCCTCAACGACCCAGGCCGGCGCCGGTCGCAGAGCGCAGGATTTCTGCCGCAAGCCTCAGGGAGCCGGCTTCACTCGACGTCCTTGTCGCCGAGGACAACGAGGTCAATCAGCTCGTCTTCTCCCAGATACTGGATGGGCTCGGGGTTTCCTATCGCATCGCCGGCAATGGCCGCACCGCCGTCGACATGAACCGCGCCCTGAAGCCAAAGATCATCTTGATGGATGTGTCGATGCCCGAAATGAACGGGCTCGAGGCAACTCGCACCATCCGCGAGGCCGAGGCGGACACCGGCCACCGTACCCCGATCATCGGCATCACCGCCCATGCCCTCAAGGGCGACCGCGAGAAATGCCTCGAAGCCGGCATGGACGATTATCTGTCGAAACCGGTCTCGCCAAACAAGCTTTCGGTGAAGATCGAGACCTGGCTTGGCGGCGGAGAAATGGCACGCACCGCCTGAGCCAAGTCAGCGATTGCGCAGCACGATACACGAACCGCCTGCACGCCGCAGCGAGTGGCAGATCGCGTCGGCTGCCTGGCGCGTGGCCGCGCCGATCCTGACAGCGTAAAGCCCGCGCCGCCCGCGGGGCGTTCGGATGCGGCTGACCACAGGTTCCTGATCGCCGATCTGGCTTGCGAACCGCGATCGCAGCCGCTGATATTGTCTCACGGCCACGGCACGGCGGAAATCGCCGGCAACCTGGATGCCCCATGGCTGTCGATGCACACTGGCCATGGCAACCGTATCGGCGCCTTCTGACGGCAACGCCCGGCACGCCGCGGCGAACGGCTTCTTGCCGTCGAGCGGCCGCACTGCAACCGGCGCCGTGCGCGCCACGAAGGCATCGGCCGGCTCTCCCAGAATGTCGAGCACGTAGTTCTCTGTTTCCAGCGGCAGGAAGCCTCCGCTGGCAAGCCAGCGCCGCACCCGCTCCTCCCCGGCATTGTAGGCGGCGGCCGCCAGACCGAGGTTCCCGAACTTGTCCCTGAGGATGCCGAGATAGCGTGCGGAGGCGGGTATGGCCTGTTCGATGTCGAAGCTGTCGTCCAGTCCTCGCAGTTTCGCGGTGCCGGGCATGAATTGCGCGATGCCCTCGGCGCCTGCCGGGCTCACCGCTGCCGCGTCAAAGCGGCTTTCCTTCCACAGCAGGCGGGCAAGGAAGGCCTCCGGAAGCCGCTCGCGCCGGGCATGGAGCCCGGCAAGATCGCAAATGCGCGCGATGGAGAAAGGAATTGTCGGCGCCGGCTTCGGCGGGTCGGCAGCCGTGGAGCCGACGCATGCGAGCAGCGCAGCCGCACACCAGCGGGCAAGCCTATTCGGCGGCGCTACGTGCACCCTGCCCGAAGCGGCGCTCGACATAATCCGCCACCATCTTTTCGAATTCCTCGGCAATTCCCGCGCCCCGCAGCGTGGCGGCCTTGCGGCCGTCGATGAAGACCGGCGCAGAAGGCGTCTCGCCCGTACCGGGCAACGAGATGCCGATATCGGCATGCTTGGATTCGCCGGGGCCGTTGACGATACAGCCCATGACGGCGACCTTGAGTTCCTCGACGCCCGGATAGCGGTCGCGCCAGACCGGCATGTTGCGGCGCAGGTCTTCCTGGATCTTCTGCGCCAGTTCCTGAAACACAGTCGACGTGGTGCGGCCGCATCCTGGACAGGCCGCCACCACCGGCACGAACTGGCGAAACCCCATCGTCTGCAGCAGTTCCTGCGCCACCTGCACCTCGCGCGTGCGGTCACCGCCCGGTTCGGGTGTCAGCGAGATGCGGATCGTATCGCCGACCCCTTGCTGCAAGAGGATGCCCATCGCCGCCGAAGAGGCAACGATGCCCTTTGTGCCCATGCCGGCTTCGGTGAGGCCGAGATGCAGCGCATGGTCGGAACGCCGCGCCAGTTCGGCATAGACAGCGATGAGGTCCTGCACCTGACTGACCTTGGCCGACAGGATGATCCTGTCGCGCGGCAGCCCGATCTCCTCGGCCAGTTCGGCCGAGATCAGCGCCGACTGCACGATCGCCTCGCGCATCACCTCGGCCGCCGTCAGCGGCGAACCCTTGGCCTGGTTTTCATCCATCAGCCGGGTGAGCAGTTCCTGGTCGAGCGACCCCCAGTTGACGCCGATGCGGACCGGCTTGTCGTGGCGGATCGCCGTCTCGACAATGGCGCCAAACTGGCGGTCGCGCTTTTCGCGGAAGCCGACATTGCCGGGGTTGATGCGGTACTTGGCGAGCGCCTCTGCGCAACCCGGATGGTCGGCCAGGAGCTTGTGGCCGATATAGTGGAAATCGCCGATCAGCGGCACATCGATTCCGAGTCGGGCAAGGCGGTCACGGATTTTCGGTACCGCGGCCGCACTCTCGTCGCGATCGACGGTGATGCGCACCAGTTCCGAGCCGGCGCGGTGCAGCGCCGCCACCTGTGCCACGGTCGAATCGACATCGGCGGTGTCGGTATTCGTCATCGACTGCACGACGACCGGTGCGTCGCCGCCAACGACGACACCGCCCACATTGACGCCGACCGAGGGCCGGCGCGGCAGGGGCGTGGTCAGATAGCCGGTCATGACCGGTCTCCCGAACGAATTGCTTTCGGCCATCAGGTGGCGAAGGCAGGCTCTCCTGTCAACTCCGCATCCCCGGCGCGGCCTTTCGGCAACCGTAGTACCACTGTCTTTTTTGCAGCGCACAATCTCCTATATTGCGAGCCACCGAACGACACGAGTGAAACGGAGTCACAACCATGGCACGCAAGACCGCAATCATCACCGGCTCGACCTCGGGTATCGGACTGGCCGTCGCGGAGCGTTTTGCGGCCGATGGCTTCGCCGTGGTCATCAACTCCTACTCCGACGGGGAGGAAGATCATGCGATTGCCCGCGACCTCGCGGCAAGGCATGACACCGACGTCGCCTATGTTCAGGCCGACATGTCGAAGCCCGACCAGTGCCGGCGCCTGGTCGCCGAGGCTGCGGAGCGTTTCGGCGGTATCGACGTTCTGGTCAACAATGCCGGCATCCAGCATGTCGCGCCGATCGAGGATTTTCCGACCGCGAAATGGGACGCAATCATTGCGATCAACCTTTCCTCCGCATTTCACACCATTGCTGCCGCGGTGCCGCTGATGAAGAAGGCCGGCAGCGGCCGCATTATCAACGTCGCCTCGGCGCATGGCCTCGTCGCCTCGCCCTACAAGAGCGCCTATGTCGCGGCCAAGCACGGCATCATGGGTCTCACCAAGACGGTGGCGCTGGAACTCGCCACCAGCGGCGTCACTTGCAACGCCATCTGTCCCGGCTATGTGCTCACGCGCCTCGTCGAGTCGCAGATTCCGGATCAGATGAAGACGCACGGCATGGACCGTGAGACCGTCATCAAGGAGGTCATGCTCGACCGGCAACCGACCAGTGAGTTCGCGACGGTCGAACAGATCGCGGCCACCGCCGCGTTCCTGGCCTCGGACGCCGCCGTCCAGATCACCGGCACCCACATTTCGGTTGACGGAGGCTGGACCGCGGCGTGAGCGATCAAGGGCGCCGCAGCGTGCGGAGGCTGCCAGATGATGCCTGAGGAAAAACGCAAGAACATCAAACAGGTCAACGTCGCGCTGCAGGGCGGCGGCTCGCACGGCGCCTTCACCTGGGGCGTGCTCGACGGCCTGCTTGAGGATGGCCGGATCGGTTTCGCCGCCATTTCCGGGACCAGCGCCGGTGCCATGAACGCGGTCGCGCTCGCTGACGGCTGGGTGCGCGGCGGGGCCGACGGCGCCCGCCAGAAGCTCTACGATTTCTGGCGCGCGGTGGCGGTAAAGGGGCGCTTCAGCCCGGTCCAGCGCAACCCGTGGGATATGCTGATGGGCAACTGGTCGGTCGCCAACACGCCAGGCTATCTGTGGTTCGACGCGATCTCGCGCACGATTTCGCCCTATCTGGCCAATCCGCTCAACATCAACCCGCTGCGCGAGGTGGTGGAACGCGAGATCGACTTTGGCAGTGTCCGCTCCTGCGACGCCATGCAGCTTTTCATCTCCGCGACCAATGTCCAGACCGGCAAGCTGAAGGTGTTTTCGACGTCGGAACTGTCGCGCGACGTGGTGATGGCGTCGGCCTGTCTGCCGCACCTGTTTCAGGCCGTAACGATCGACGGCACGCCCTACTGGGATGGCGGCTATGGCGGCAACCCGGCGATCTATCCGTTTTTCGGCGCCAATCACGTCGAGGACGTGCTGCTGGTCCAGATCAACCCGGTGAACCGGGAGGCGGTGCCGCTGACCGCGAACGAAATCCAGAACAGGATCGACGAGATCACCTTCAACGCCTCCCTTCTGAGCGAGTTTCGCGCCATCGCCTTCGTCAAGGAACTGATCGCCGCGGGCCGCCTCGGTCAGAGCGAGTATCGCGACATCCGCATGCACCGCATCGACGCCGACGAGGCGCTGAAGGATCTGACTGCGGCCTCGAAAGTCAACGCCGAATGGGCCTTCCTCGAATATTTGCGCGATCTCGGCCGTTCCGCGGCCCAGGACTGGCTGGCAGAGAATTTTGACGCACTCGGCGTGAGGCAGACCCTGCCGATCGAGGAAGAGCTGGACAAGTCACCGTCGATCCGGCCGCGCCAGCTCGGCAAGCGCGTCCGCGAATTCCTGGCCCGGCGCGAAAAGCCGGCCGCGATGCGCGGCCGTCACGGCTGAACGGCAAGGGCGGCGAGCCGCACCAGCTGCCCCGCCAACCGGCGCTGCTCGGCCGCATCAGCGACGCGCATCTTCATGCCCTCGAGCCCATCGAGAACAAGTGCCGCAAGGCCGTCCGCGGAGAACCCCCGCTCGGATAGGTCGACCTGCCTGGCGTCCGCTTCGGCGGAAATCGCCGCGGCCATCAGCCCGGCAAAGCCCTGCCGCCACTCGGCCATGAGGTCGGCGGCGAGGCTGTTCTTCATGTCGAGAATTTCGGCCCCGTGCTCCGACGCCAGGATCGGAGCCATGATTTCGAGCAAGCCATCGTCGATCGCCCGGGAAAGCCGGGCCGCGAAGCCATCGTCGCCGGCAAGCGCCAGTTGCGCCTTGGCCAGTGAATCCCTGAAGAAGCCGGTCGCGATGGCCCGGTAGATGTCGCCCTTGTTCCTGAAGACGAGATAGAGCGCCGGGCGCGAAAGGTCGGCCGCGCGCGCAATGTCGTCCATCGTCGTGCGCTGGAAGCCGTAAGCGAGAAAGACCTTCATCGCGCCCTCGAGGATGCGCGTGCGCCGGTCCCGCTCGATGCTTGCTGCCGCTTCGTTCAAGTTTCTGCTCCGTTCGAACGTCTCTTGACAAAATTACAGAATTTGTCAAGATGTTCATCGTGCGGTCATGCGCCGCCAGCGCCCATGGACGACAACGAAGGGTATCCCCATGCACCTTACCGTCAATGGAAATGCCATCGACATCGACGCCGACCCGGAGATGCCGCTCCTGTGGGCGCTGCGCGATCTGGCCGGCATCCTCGGCCCCAAATTCGGCTGCGGCATCGCCGCTTGCGGCGCCTGTACGGTACTCGTCGACGGCGTGCCGGTACGTTCCTGTTCATTGCCTGTCGGGGCCGTCGAGGGTGCAGTGACCACGATCGAAGGGCTGACGACCGACGAGGGCCTTTCCGTCGTTCAGAAGGCCTGGATCGAGGAACAGGTGCCGCAATGTGGCTACTGCCAGGCCGGCCAGATCATGAGCGCCCACGCCTTGCTGGAGGAAATCCCGGACCCTAGCGACGCCGACATCGACAACGCCATGGCCGGCAATCTGTGCCGCTGCGGCACCTATCCGCGCATTCGGGCCGCCATCAAGCGCGCGGCGGTCGAGAAAGCCAGGATGGGAGCCTGAACCATGGCCAGCATCGGAAAGATCGCCCGCCGCACCTTCCTGATCGGCGCCGCCGCGATCGCCGGCGGTGTGGCCGTCGGCTACTATTTCTACCGCCGCCCCTATCCCAACCCGCTCGAGGACGAACTGGCGGAGGGTGAGGCAACCTTCAATCCCTATGTCATCATAGGATCGGACAACACCATCACTGCGATCGTGCCGCGCGCCGAGATGGGCCAGGGCGTGACCACCACGCTGGCCGCGCTGGTCGCCGAAGAGCTCGATGTCGGGCTGGACAAGGTCAGGGTCGAGCACGGGCCTGCCTGCTACGCCTATTACAATTCAGAGATGCTGGCCGAGGGCGGCCCGTTTCCCTTCTTCGAGGAGGGATTCGTTTCGGAGATGATGCGTGGCGGCATGGGCGCGCTCGGCAAGTTCCTCGGCTTCCAGGGCACAGGCGGCTCATCCTCCGTTCGCGACGGTTTTGAGAAGATGCGCACCTCCGGCGCCGCCGCGCGCCAGATGCTGGTCGCCGCAGCGGCCGAGCGGCTGAACGTGAGCGACCGGGAACTGGTGACGCGCGACGCCACGATCCTGCACGAGGCATCAGGGCGGTCGGTGACCTATGGCGAAGTCGCCGCCGACGCCGCGCGCCTCGACCCTCCGTCGGACGTCAGGCTGAAGCCGGCATCGGACTGGACCCTGCTCGGCAAGCCGCAAAGGCGAACCGACATGGAGGCCAAGGCGACCGGGGCGCCGATCTTCGGCGTCGATGTCAGCCTGCCGGACATGCTTTACGGCACCGTGAAAATGAGCCCGCGCTTCTGGGCCAAACCGGTGCGCGCAGATCTCTCGAAGGCCGAGCAGATGCCCGGCGTGGTGAAGATCGTGCCGATCGACACCACCTACGGCCACGGCTTCGGCATCATCGCCGAGAATAGCTGGGCTGCCTTCCAGGCCGCCGACGCCATCGAGGTCGAATGGGGCGGCGCCGACTATCCTTCCGATAGCGACGGCATGTCGAAATTGCTATGGGACGCGATCGCGGCCGGCGGCGGCGACGCGTTGCGCGATGACGGCGACGTCGACACCGCTTTTGCCGACGCACCGGCCGGGCGCCTCGTCGAAGCGGATTACGAAGTGCCGTTCCTCGCCCATGCCTGCATGGAGCCCATGAACGCCACGGCCCGGCTCAGGGACGGCGTGCTTGACGTCTGGTCGCCGAACCAGATGCCGACCTTCACGCGCCAGCTCTGCGCCGGGCTGGCCGGCGTCGACACCGACAACTGCAACGTCCATACGACCTTCATGGGTGGCGGCTTCGGCCGGCGCGGCGAGATGGACTATTCCATGTTCGCGGCGCTTCTGGCGAAGGAAACCGGCGGACGCCCGGTCAAGGTGACCTGGACCCGCGAGGAGGATACCCGCCACGACGTTTACAGGCCGGCGGCCGCCGGGCGCTTCCGAGCCCGCATCGGCGAGGACGGCATGCCAGCAGCCGTCGACATGAAGATCGCCTCGGCCTCGACGATCGCCAGCACGCTGCGGCGTACCTTCCCGTCGATTTCCCCGCTCGGGCCCGACAAGACCGTTATCGAGGGCGCGTTCGACCAGCCCTACACCATCCCCGACTACCGCGTCGCGGCGATCAAGGCCGATACCGGCGTGCCGGTCGGGTTCTGGCGCTCGGTCGGCAATTCCTTCAACGGCTTCTTCCACGAAAGCTTCATGGACGAACTGGCGGTCGCCGGCGGCGTCGACCCGGTCGCCATGCGGGTGAAGCTGATGGCCGCCCATCCGGCCGCCGTGAAGGTGGTCGAAAGGGTGGCCGAAATGTCCGGCTGGGGCGAACAGCTGCCTGATGGCAAGGCAAAGGGCTTCGCTTTCACCCTCTCCTTCGGCAGTTGGGTCGCCGAGGTCGTTCAGGTGGCGCAGACGGACGCCGGCATCAGAATCGAGAAGGTGTGGATCGCCGCCGACCTCGGCCAGGTACTCGATCCCGGCATCGTGGAAGCGCAGCTCACCTCCGGCGCCATCTATGGTCTTTCTTCGGCAATGGGCCAGGAGATCACCATCGCCGATGGCATGGTCGAACAGTCGAATTTCCACGACTTCGACGCCATGCGGATCAACCAATGCCCGGCGTTCGAGGTCGCGATCCTCGAAAACTATCACAAGATGGGCGGCGCCGGCGAAATCGGCACCCCGCCCGCCGTACCGGCGCTGGCCAACGCTGTTTTTGCGCTCACCGGCAAGCGCGTGCGCCGGTTGCCACTGTCGCGCGAGGTCGACTTCGCATGAGGGTAAATGCGAGATTGCTGACAGTTGCTGTCAGCCTCATGCTGACGGTGGGACCGGCGCTTGCGCAGGAGGCGGCACCGGAGCAACCGCCCGCCGTCGACCGCGAGGCCGGATTGCCCGAATGGGAAAAGGTTTTCGCGGTCTTTTCCCATCCGCGCTGCGCCAACTGCCACGTCGCTGACGAGCATCCGCGCTGGTCGGGCCCCCATTACGGCGAAACCCGGATTCATGCCTTCAACGTCACGCGCGGCACTGACGGCTCGGGCTTCGGCAACCCGGGCCTGCGCTGCACGACCTGCCATTTCGAAAGCAATTCCAGCAAGTTGCATGGCCCTCCCGGTGCACCGCTATGGCACCTGGCTCCGGCCGAGATGGTCTGGTGGCAGAAGAGTTCGGCCGAGATCTGCGCCCAGATCAAGGACCCGGAACGCAATGGCGACCGAACGCTGGAGGAGGTCGCCGAACATGTCCGCGACGATCCCCTCGTCGGATGGGGATGGACGCCGGGACCGGGCCGCGAGCCTGCGCCTGGCTCCGCGGAGGAGACCTTCGCGGCGCTGGAACGCTGGCGTGCCGCCGGCGCTCCCTGTCCCGAAGGCTGACGCTGGCATCAACGCCTTTCGCGGTCTGGCATCAACAAAAGTGTCTTTTGCCGCGGGAACATTTGGAGTACACAACCGCCGCCGGGGGAGATCTGACGATGCCCGTTGATTGAACTCAACGGCAAAAAGGACCACATGTGCCCCGCGCCAGGCCACGGCGCGCCGATGGCGAACAACTGCGCGGAACTCCTCGATGGCGAAATTCAGGTTTCACAAGCTTGTCGCGGTGATGGTGCTTGCCGCAACGGCAGCGTGGATCGTCACCGGCGAGTTTTCCTCCGTCGGCAGCGCCGTCGCGCCCGAAACTGCCTCCGAGCCCGACTCCGAAACCGTGGCGGTCGAGACGCCGCCGCGTACCGTCGCTGTTGTCAACCCGCCACGCGCCGAGCATGCCCGCGCCATCCGCATGTCGGGCACGACCGAAGCCAATGCGCGCAGCAATCTTGCCGCTCGCATCTCCGGCATCGCCGGCGAACTCCCGGTGAAGCAGGGCAGCCAGGTCAGGAAGGGCGACCTCATCATGCGCCTCGACGCCGAAGGCAAGGCCGCGGCCGTCAACATGGCCGAGGCCATGCTTGCCCAGCGGGAGGCGGAAAGCGCCGCGGCCGAGCGGCTGGCCAAGAGCGGCAACATGGCCAAGCTGCAACTCGACAACGCCCGCACGGCCTTGGCGGCGGCACGCTCGCAGCTGGAAACCGCACGTGCCGAACTCGAATGGACTGAGGTGCGCGCACCGTTCGACGGTCTTGTAGACCGGGTTCCCGTGGAGCAGGGCAGTTCCGTCATGCAGGGCGCGCAGGTCGCGACCATTCTCAGCCTCGACCCCATCCTCGCCGTTGGCGAGGTCAGCGAGCATGATCTTGCAGAACTGGAGATCGGCAACAAGGCCGAGATCAGGCTCGTCAACGGCACACGCGTCGACGGCACGCTTCGCTATGTCAGCCGCGACGCCTCTCCGCAAACGCGCACCTTCCGCGTCGAGATCGCCATTCCCAACCCCGACCGCCGCATCCCGGCCGGCATGACGGCCGAGATCACCTTGCGCGCCGACAAGGTCGACGCGGTGTTCCTACCGCGCTCGGTCGTGACCCTGTCCGAGAAGGGTGATCTCGGTGTTCGCATCGTCAAGCCGGACGATACGGTCGCCTTCGTGCCGATCGACATCATCGACGACACGCCGCAGGGCCTGGCGCTTGGCGGCGTCCCGCAGGACGCGCGCATCATCGTCGCCGGTCAGGACCTTGTGAAGGAAGGCGACAAGGTCAACGCCGTCGAGGCCGATCAGGACACGATCAACCGTCTGGTCGGGCAGATGGCCGGACCGGTCAATTGATGGTGCTTTGATGGGCATTGTCGACTACGCCATACGCAATGCGCGGCTGACGATCTCTATCCTGCTCTTCTTCCTGATCGCCGGGACGATGGCCTATCAGTCGATCCCGAAGGAAGCCGAGCCGGATATCCAGATCCCGATCATCTATGTGAGCCTGACCTATCAGGGCATCTCGCCCGAGGATTCGGAACGGCTCTTGCTGCGCCCGGTCGAGACTCGGCTGAAATCGATCAGCGGCATCAAGGAGATGCGGTCCTCTGCCTATCAGGGCGGCGGCAATGTCGTGGTCGAGTTTCAGGCCGGCGCCGATCTCGACAAGGCGCTGGAGGACGTGCGCAACAAGGTCTCCGACGCCGAGCAGGACCTGCCGCAGGGGGTCGACGAGCCGAGCGTCAACGAGGTCAACATCTCGGAGTTCCCGGTCCTGGTCGTCACGCTGGCCGGCGACGTGCCGGAACGGGCGCTGACGGCCGCCGCCCGCGAGTTGCGCGACCGGCTCGAAGAGGTCAACGGCGTGCTTGACGCCGCCCTGCGCGGCGCGCGCGAAGACCTGGTCGAGGTGATCATCGATCCGGTCAAGCTCTCCTCCTACGGGCTGCGGCTTGAGGAACTGGTCACCGCCGTCAATGCCAACAACTCGCTTGTCGCCGCCGGTGCCTTGCAGGGCGAGGAAGGCCGCTACGCGGTCAAGGTTCCCTCGCTCATCGAGACCGTCGAGGACGTCGCCAACCTGCCGATCGTCGCCGGCCCCAACGCGGTCGTCAGGGCGCGCGACCTCGCCACCATCCGCTCGACCTTCAAGGATGCCGAGACCATCACCCGGCTCGACGGCAAGCAGGCGATCGCCATCGAGGTTTCCAAGCGCACCGGGGCCAATCTGGTCGAGACGGTCGACCGCGTGAAGGCCGTGGCCAACGAGTTTCAGGCGCTCTTGCCGGAGGGCGCCGAAGTCTCGTTCAGCCAGGACAAGTCGACCGTCATCCGGCAGTTGCTCGGCGACCTCGAAAACAGTGTCCTGACCGCCGTCATCCTTGTTTTCGTGGTCATCCTCTATGCCCTTTCCGGCCGCGCATCGATGCTGATCGGCCTTGCCATTCCGGCCTCGTTCCTGATGGGCATCATGTGGCTGGCGCTGGCCGGCTACACGGTCAACATCGTCGTGCTGTTCTCGCTGATCCTGGCCGTCGGCATGCTGGTCGACGACGCCATCATCGTCACCGAGTTCGCCGAACGGCGCATGTCGGAGGGCATGCCGAAAGGCGAAGCGTTCTCGCTCGCCGCCAAGCGCATGGCGGGCCCGGTCGTCGCCGCGACCGCGACGCGCGTCGCCGCCTTCTCGCCGCTGCTGTTCTGGCCCGGCATCGTCGGCGAGTTCATGAAGTTCATGCCGATCACGCTGATCGTGACACTATCGTCCTCGCTGATCTACGCGCTCGTCTTTACGCCAGCGCTTGGTGCGCTGTTTGCCAAGCCGGTGGTCGAGGAAGAGCAGCGCGATGGCTGGTATATGCGCTTTGCCCGCCGTGCCGTACGCCATCCCTTCATTGTCACCGCCGTCACCATCGCCGCCCTCGTGGCAGTACCGATGGCTTATGGCACCTATGGCAAGGGCGTCGAGTTCTTCCCCAATGTCGAGCCGGAATACGGGCTGCTCTACGTGCATGCCCGCGGCAACCTTTCGCTGGAAGAACAGGACGCGCTCGTGACCCAGGCGGAGGATCGCATCCTCGGCTGGCCCGGCATCAAGACCGTCTATACCCGTGTCGGCAGCGTCCGCGGCGGCGGTGCCGAGGTCGACGAGGACGTCGTCGGCGTGATCCAGTACGAATTCGTCGACTGGCGCGAACGCAAGCCGGCGACCCAGATACTCGATGATCTGCGTGTCGCCATGACCGGCATTCCGGGCGCCGATATCGAGGTGTCGGTTCCCGACGCCGGCCCGCCGACCGGCAAGGCGATCCAGATCCAGCTTTCGGCCGACGACCCTGAAGGTCTCGATCAGGTCGCGCAGAATGTCGCCGGCATGCTCGGCACCGTGCCCGATGTGATCGACATCGGCGACGGCCTGCCGCCACCCGGCATCGACTGGGAGATCAAAGTCGACCGCACCAAGGCGGCGCAATACGGCATCGGGCCCGGTTCGGTCGGCACCGTTGTGCAGCTGGTCACCACGGGACTCAAGCTCTCCGACTACCGGCCGGCAGGTTCCGACGACGCCGTCGACATCCGCCTGCGCCTGCCCGAGGACCGGCGCACGCTGGCCAGCCTCGACCAACTGCGGGTCCAGACCGCGCAGGGCGCTGTGCCGATCTCGAACTTCGTCAGCCGCGAACCGGCCCAGCGCACCGGCATCCTGACCCGCATCGACGGTGTGCGCACCATCACTGTCGACGCCGGTATTCGCGAGGGCGTTCAGGCCGACGCCGTGCGCCAGCAGGTCGTGGCCAATCTCGAAGAGATGAATCTGCCCGCCGACGGTATCCGCTGGAAGCTTGCCGGCGAGGACGAGGAACAGAAGGCCGCCGGCGAATTTCTTTCCAAGGCGTTCGGCGCCGCGATCTTCCTTATCTTCGTGGTGCTTCTTGCCTTGCTCAACAAGTTCATGTCGGTCGGACTGGTGCTTTCGGCGGTGGTAATGTCGACCATTGGCGTGCTGCTCGGCCTGCTGATCATGGAGCAGCCCTTCGGCGTCGTCATGACCGGCATCGGCATCATCGCGCTCGCCGGCGTGGTGGTGAACAACAACATCGTTCTCATCGACACCTATGACCGGCTGCGACAGGAAGGCTGGGACAAGATGGACGCGGTGCTGCAGACCTGCCGCGAGCGCGCCCGCCCGGTCGTGCTGACCGCGGTCACCGCGATCCTCGGCGTGTTGCCGATCGCCTTCGGCGTCAATCTCGAGATTCTCAATCACGAGACCACGTATGGCGCACCGTCGACACAATGGTGGATCGCGCTTTCCAGTGCCATCGTGTTCGGTCTCGCCTTCTCGACCGTGCTGACGCTGGTGGTGACGCCGTCGCTGCTGATGATCTTCACGCGCAGCAACAACTCCAGGGTCTACGCTTTCCTCAACCGTATCTTCCGCCGCAGGAAAACGGCGGAAGATACGGACAAGAAGACCGCTACGCCCGACGTTGACACCTCGCAGGGCTACCCCAAGGCGGCGGAGTAGACGTCGTATCCGGGACGTGACGCGCTGAAGATCGGGAACCTCCCGCCCTCCGGCGCATTGATGGCTATCATCCACACTTCCGGAGGCAGCATCATGTCACTCGGCACCATTCTGATCATCATCCTGATCCTGATCCTGCTCGGCGCAATTCCCGCCTGGCCCTATTCGCGCGGCTGGGGCTACGGTCCGTCCGGTATCGTCGGTGTCATCCTTCTGGTGCTGCTGATCCTGGCATTGCTGGGCCGGATCTAGCGCCTCACGCTGCTTTGCGCCGTTGGCTGTCGAGCCCAAGGTCGGCGACCGCCTGCCTGATCGCGTCCGCCGGTTCGGTTTCGGCGAGGCCGCCAACCGTCGCCGCAAGCCTGGTACCGTCGAGCGAATGCGGCGTGCGCCAGAGGTAGGACATGATCGCCACCTCGCGCAGGATCGGCATCACCAGCCCGCCGGCGCGCAGCAGCGTCCAGGGCACGCCGCGACGCGTGAGGCCGCGGCCGATCGCTTTTTCCGTGGCAGCCTTGAATTGGCTGCCGGTCAGCGTGTGGCCGGCGAAGTGGAACCGCTGGAAAGCTCCTAGTTCGTGCCGCTTTTCCGCCAGCGCCACGAAGGCACGGGCGAGATCCGGCAGGTAGGCGAAGGCGTGCGGCACGTCCATGGGCCCAGGCCAGGTGAAGATGTCCTTGCGCAGCTTGGCGAGGATGAAGATGTCGAGCCAGCTTTCCCGCTTGTGGCCGCCATAAAAGTCGCCGGCGCGCAGCACGATGGTCTGCACGCCCTTCTCCTCCGCGCGGCGGCGGAAAAGCTCCTCCATCGCGATGCGGATGCGCGCCTTCGGCGTCGACGCGACCTGCGGCGCGTCCTCGGCGGTGGCCATGCCGATGTCATGGCCGAAATTATAGACATTGCCCGGCAGCAGATGGGTGGCACCGGCGGACTCTACCGCCGCGATGACGTTTTCGGCCATCGGCAGCACCTTTTCTTCCCATTCGGTATAGGTCGGGTTGAGCGTATTGAGCACGACATCGGCGCCCGCGCAGGCGGCGACCAACGACGCGCGGTCGAAGGCGTCGGCCTCCACCCACTCGACGCCCGGCGCGAGTTGCGCCCCCTTGGCGCCGCGCGCTACTCCCTTTGCGCGCCAACCGGCCTCGACGAAGGCTCGCGCCGCGGCATCGCCGATGCGGCCGGCAGCACCGAGAATGACGATGGTTTTCATGTCGGATCTCCTTGTGTTGTCGGCCCTAAGGTGATGTATCTGTTTCTGTATGGAAATCGCTGATTGGTGCACAAAGATCATTCATTCTTGAATAGGTCGACATGACCGAACTGGACTGGAACCTGATCCGATCCTTTGCGACGGTGGCAGAGACCGGCAGCCTGTCAGCAGCAGCACGCACGCTGTCATCCAGCCAGCCGACGCTGGGCCGGCACATTGCCGAACTGGAGCGCCGGCTCGGCGTCACGCTGTTCCGGCGCGGCCGTGGAGGCTACGCACTCACCGACAAGGGTGAAGCGCTGCTCGGGCGAGCGCTAGCCATGCGCGAGCACGCAGCCGGCTTCTCGCGGCTCGCGCTTGGCGCTGTGGAACACGTGTCCGGCACGGTTCGCATTGCTGCCAGCGAGGTGATGTCGGCCTACGCCCTGCCCGCGATCCTGGCCGATCTTGCAGCGGAGGAACCGGGCATCGAGGTCGAGATCGTCGCCTCTAACCAGGTCGAAAACCTGCTGCGGCGTGACGCCGATATCGCGGTTCGCATGGTCGAGCCGACGCAGCTTGACCTGGTCGCGCGCAAGGTCGCAGACATCCCGCTGGTCGCCTGTGCGGCCGTCTCCTATCTCGACCGTCGCGGTCGACTGTCTGGGCAGGAAGATCTTCCCGCCCATGACCTCGTCGGCTTCGACCGCGACGACAGCATCATCGACGGCTTCGCGCAGTTCGGGCTCGACGTCGACCGCCACGCCTTCCGGTTTCGCACCGACAACCAGATCGTCTATTGGCAGGCGATCCTCGCCGGCAACGGCATCGGCTTCTTCCAGGAACCGCTGGTCGCGAACGAACCCCTGGTGGAGGCCCTGCTTCCCGATCTGCGGCTGCCGGCATTGCCGATGTGGCTCGCCATGCACCGCGACGTCAGGACCAGCGCGCGCGTCAGACGCACCGCGGATTTCCTCCATGAACGCCTGACGCGCTACGTCGCCGGCTGAACGGCGGCATCGGTCGCACGGAACTCCGCCGAGCGCGCCAGTCCCGCCATCAACACGACGACGACCAGCAGCACCGAAAGCGTCGCGAACACTGGCGCAAAACCTGTCCGCTCGCCAATGAAGCCGATGACGGATGGCGCCACCAGCAGCCCCGAATAGCCCATCGTCGTGACCAGGCTAAGTCCGGCGCCGGAAGAGATTCCGTCCTGGTTGCCGGCGGCCGAAAAAGCGATCGGCACCATGTTGGCGATGCCGAGCCCGGAGAACGCGAAGGCGACGATCGCCAGCAGCGGGCTGGGCGACAGGGCCGCGGTCAGCATGCCTGCCGCCGCCACCAGCCCGGACACGCGCAAGGTGGTGACCGCACCGAAGCGGTCGCGGACGGCATCGCCGGCAAACCGCATCAGCGCCATGGCTCCGGAGAACCCGGCGAAAGCCCAGCCTGCCATCGCCAGCCCCGCGCCACGTTCCTCGCGCAGATAGAGCGCCGCCCAGTCGAGCACCGCGCCTTCCGGCACCATGGAGAACAGCGCGATGATGCCGACCAGATAGACCAGCGGCTGCCGCGGCAGCGAAAACCGTACGCCGCTGCTGGCCTCGGGTTCGGTTTCACCAGCAAGGAAGCGTATGGCGACGGCGGTGACGATGAAGGCTGCGGCCGTGACAATCACGGCATGGCCGAGATGACCCCAGGCGACGATCGCCAGCCCGCCGAACCCGCCGCCGGCAAAGCCGCCGAGGCTCCAGAAGCCGTGCGAGGACGACATGATGGCGCGGCCCAGGCGCCGCTCCACCGCAACCGCATTCGCGTTCATCGAAACGTCGGTGCCGCCGATCAATGCGCCGAACAGCACCAGCGCGACCGCCGCCGACCACAGCCCCGGCGCTGCCGCCACGATGAGCAATCCGAATGCACAGGCCAGCGCCAGCGCCCGCACCACCGCGCGCGAACCGTGACGAGAGATGAAGTAGCCCGCCGTCGGCATCGCCACCAGCGCCCCGGCGCCAAAGCCCAGGATCAGCAGTCCGAGCGTGAACTCGCCGATCGCGAGACGATCGAGCATGACGGGTATCTGAAGCGCCCACGAGCCGACGAGAAAACCGTTGACGAGGAAGATGGCCGCGACGGCCCAGCGGCCGCGGCGCAACGCCAAGCTCATCTTGTCAGCCATAAGGGACGACTCCGGCAAAACAGCGATCCAGCTTAAATCGATTTAAGTCATCATCAACGCGCTAGCTGCTGAAATCGGTTGGGCCAGTTGCAAGCCGCGGCCTCAACCTTGCCGGTTGCGTGCCGCCAGCGTCCTGAGCCGAAGCGCGTTGAGCCGGATGAAGCCCTCGGCGTCCTTCTGGTCATAGGCGCCGCGGTCGTCCTCGAAGGTCACCAGCGCGTCGGAGTAGAGCGATTTCGGCGAACGGCGGCCGGTGACGATGACATTGCCCTTGTAGAGTTTCAGCCGCACCTCGCCCTCGACGTCCTCCTGGCTCTTGTCGATCAGCGCCTGCAGCATCTCCCGCTCGGGCGAGAACCAGAAACCGTTGTAGATGAGTTCGGCGTAGCGCGGCATCAGCTCGTCCTTGAGATGCGCCGCGGCCCGGTCGAGCGTGATCGATTCCATCGCCCGGTGCGCGGTGATCAGGATCGTCCCGCCCGGCGTCTCGTATACGCCGCGCGATTTCATGCCGACGAAGCGGTTTTCGACCAGGTCGAGACGGCCGATGCCATTGTCATGGCCAAGCTCGTTGAGGGCGGTCAGCATGGCGGCCGGTGACTTCGCCTGACCATTGAGCGAGATCGCGTCGCCCTTCCTGAAGCCGATGGTGATCTCGGTCGGCGAGTCGGGTGCGTCCATCGGCGAGATGGTGCGCTGGTGAACATATTCGGGTGGCTCGACCCATGGATCCTCCAGCACCTTGCCCTCGGAGGAAGAGTGCAGCAGGTTGGCGTCGACCGAGAACGGCGCCTCGCCGCGCTTGTCCTTGGCGATCGGGATCTGGTGCTTCTCGGCAAAATCGATCAAGGCGGTGCGCGATTTGAAATCCCAGTCGCGCCACGGCGCGATCACCTTGATGTCCGGGTTGAGCGCATAGGCGGACAGTTCGAAGCGTACCTGATCGTTGCCCTTGCCGGTCGCGCCATGAGCGATTGCGTCGGCGCCGGTCTCCTCGGCGATCTCCACCAGGCGCTTGGAAATCAACGGCCGCGCGATCGAAGTGCCTAGCAGGTAGGTGCCTTCGTAGAGTGCGTTGGCGCGGAACATCGGGAAGACGAAGTCCCGCACGAACTCCTCGCGCACGTCCTCGATGTAGATCTGCTTGATACCCAGCAGCTCGGCTTTCTTGCGCGCCGGCTCGAGTTCACCGCCCTGCCCTAGGTCGGCAGTAAAGGTCACGACTTCGGCGCCCAACTCCGTTTGCAGCCATTTGAGGATGATCGAGGTGTCAAGCCCGCCCGAATAGGCAAGAACCACCTTCTTGACGTCTTTCCACTTGGTCATGGGATGTCTTTCGTGCTGGCCGGCGCCTGGCAAGCTGCGGCGCCCTTTGAAAATCCGGCTGACCTTTACTGGCGAACACAGCGCCGGGCAAGGCCGCCGCCGGGGCCGTTCCGTCGCTGCGGCCTCGTGACCGTGTCGGTCGGATTTGCTCTCCATCCATGACCGGCTAATGTTTTGCGGGGCCGATTCGCGACGGCAGAGGCAATGGGACAGACGAACTTTCAACGCGCTGGGCACGCGTCAGCTCAGGCTGGCGGATGGCTGGCTTTTCTTTCGACGGCAATGCTCCTTGGGGCGACGGCGGCAGCCGCCGCTTCCGATCGCTGGAGTGTCGCGGCGATCGGCGCCGTCGCGTTCGCACCCATCCCGGTCGATGCGCGCGGGGTGGACGCCTTGCAGCTCGATTGCCGGGAACAGCGCTGGACCATGCTGTTGCGCACCAATGGCGACTTCGCCGCGCCCGATCCGCTTGGCGCGGCAGCGCTCAGGATCGACCGCTCGGACTTCGAACTGGAGCCGACCCTGTCGCCGCGCGGCATCGAATTGCGCGTGCCTCGCGACCTGCTCGACCCGCTGAAGAGTGGCGGCGCCATGACCGTCAGTCTGGGCGACGGCGAGACGCGCGCCTTCGCGCGGCTGTCGTTGCGCGGCTCGCGCAACGCTATTGAGGCCATCGCTCCGCTGTGCACGCCGCGCGACATGTCGGCCTACGAACTGGTGGCGCTTGAGGATGCCGGCGAAGCCGTGGATACCGGGCGGGAACTGCTTGCCGCCGAGATCAGGCGCTTCAAGCAGTTCGCGGGGCAGGAACCGGAGATCAGGGCCGGCTTGCTCGAATTTCCCGGTGAACGAAGGCTGCTCGTCGCTTCGCTGTGCGGGGCCAGTTCCTATTTCGGCGATACCGGCTGCAACGTCACAGTTCACGCCAGCAGCACCTACGCGCCCGAATGGCGCGAGGTGTACAATACCGAGGGCGTCGCCATACACCTCGATCGCGCCAGTTTCTCGGGCGGCTGGCCGCGGCTGGTGACGCTGCCGCCCGGCGAGGACGAAGAGTTCGTCTGGTCCTGGGACGGCGAGACCTACGCGCTGCTGTCGCCCGAATAGGACGCGATCAATGCCGGGGGCGACCGCGCACCAGCTGCCGCCACATGTCGTAGCCGGCGAGCCCCAGCCCGATCAGGCAGGCGACATAGAGATCGACGCGGTTGACCTTGACCGCGATGATCGCGAGGAAAGCCGCCAGCAAAGCAAAGGCCAAAAGGGCCAGGATGCGGTCGACAATCATGAGTCAGTTCCCTTGCCGGGGTCGCGTGTCACGGTCATTCGTCATCGTCCATAGAAGAGTTTCGGCAGCGCGTGCACGATGTCGGGCAGCACGTAGAGCACGACCATGGTGATGAACACCATGAAGACATAGGGCAGCGAACCGGAGAATATCTGCGTCAGGCGCACATGCGGCGGCGCGATCCCCTTCAGATAATAGGCCGACATCGCCATCGGCGGCGTCAGGAACGAGGTCTGCAGGTTGAGCGCGATCAGGATGCCGAAGAACAGCGGGTCGATATCGAACAGCGGCAGCAGCGGCAGGAAGATCGGCACGAAGATGATGATGATCTCCGACCATTCCAGCGGCCAGCCCAGCAGGAAGATGATGATCTGTGCGAGGATCAGGAACTGCAGCGGCGTCAGTTCCATGCCGACGACGAAGTCACGCACGATGTGTTCGCCGCCGAGATAGGAGAACACCGAGGCGAAGGTCCATGAACCGACGAACAGCCAGCACACCATCGCCGTGGTGCGCACCGTCAGGTAGACAGATTCTCTCAGCCTGTCCCAGGTGAGCGCCCGGTAGGCGGCCGCGAGCAGCAGCCCGCCGAGCGCGCCGATGGCGGCCGCTTCCGAGGGCGTGGCCAGCCCGAACAGGATCGCGCCCAGCACCGACAGGATCAGGATCGCCAGCGGGAAGAACGAGGTCAAAAGCATGACGATGAGCTTCGCCAGCGGAATGGGTTCTTCCGGCTCCTCCGGCCGCGGCGCCAGCGATGGCTGCAGCGCCGCGCGCCCGACGATGTAGATCAGATACATGCCTGCGAGCAGGAAGCCGGGCAGCAACGCGCCGGCATAAAGCCGCACGATCGAGACGCCGGATGCGGCCGCATAGACGATCAGCATGATCGACGGCGGAATCAGGATGCCGAGCGTGCCGCCGGCGCAAATCACCCCGGCAGCGAAGCGCTCGTCGTAGCGCGCCCTGAGCATCGCCGGGAACGCCAGCAGGCCCATCAGCGTCACCACCGCGCCGACAATGCCGGTGGCGGTGGCGAACAGCGCGCAGGTGATCAGCGCGGCAACCGCCATCGAGCCCGGCAGTCGCCGGCTGGCCACGCTCAGTGTCTCGAACAGCCGGTCGACGATGTTGGCGCGCTCGACGATGTAACCCATGAACAAGAACAGCGGGATCGCCGTCAGCACGTCGTTGGCCATTACCGAATAGGTCTGGTTGACGAACAGGTCGAATATCCTGTTGTCGAACAGCGTGCGCATGCGCTCGGCGTCGAAATAGGCGTAGTAGCCAAAGCCGATGCCCATCGCCATCAGGGTGAAGGCGATCGGAAAGCCGAGCATGATCAGGAAGATGAACAGGCCGAGCATGAAGATCGCGATCTGCGGGTCGGTCATTCGGGTCTGTCCTTGGGCGAGACGACATCAACGGCCTCGGAGCCGTGGCGCAGCGCGGCTGCGCCTTCCCTCTGCAAGGTCGCTTCGAGTTCCTCGACATCCGATTCGGGGAGCGGCCAGGCGCCGGTGCGGATGGTCAGGACGCAGCGGAACACCTGCGCCACTCCCTGGACGACGAGCAGGATGCCGGCGGCAATGATGACGCTCTTGAACTGGAAGATCGGCACGTTGGCCGGGCTCATGCTCGAGACTTCGAAATAGCGCCAGGAGCGGCCGGCATATTTCCAGCCGGCGAAAACCAGCGCGAGCACGCCGGGGAAGAAAAACAGGAAATAGAGCACCAGTTCGACCTTGGCCTGCGTCGCCGGCCTCCACAGCCGGTAGACGAAGTCACCGCGAACGTGGCCGTCACGCGACAGCGTATACGCGCCGGCCATCATGAACATGGTGCCGTACATCATGTAGGACAGGTCGAAAGCCCAGGGTGTCGGCGCGTTCAGCACATAGCGCACGAAGACCTCGTAGCCGACGCCAAAGGTCATGACGAGCACGCACCAGGCGAACACCTTGCCGAACCAGGCCGACAGTTTGTCGGCAAACCGTATGTAGCTTTCCATGATCCGCCCGTCCGGCGCGGAACGGCGCTGGCCGACCGCGCGAAAAGGAACGAGGCCGGCGCGCGGCCCCGTTCCGCAGTTCTAGGTCACGCCGGGCTCAGATCTTGCCCGGGAAGTAGTGCTGGTAGGCCAGCCTGTAGTCGGGCGCGTTCTGCAAGCTGTAGAACACCACCCGCTCGCACCACGCCTTCTGGCTTTCCACCACCTTGGCGAAGAATGCGTCTTCCATCAGCGGCGGCAGGATCTTGTCCCAGGCGTCGAGCTGCACCTTGAGCACGTCTTCCGGCGTGCGCTTGACGTTGACGCCGGCCTCGGTCTGCAGCTTGACCAGATCCGCCGAATACTGGTTGAGCGCCAGCGCCGTATTGGCGAGATGGACGGCCTCGACACCATATTTCAGGATCGCCTGCAGGTCGGGTTCCAGGCCTTCATATTTGTCCTTGTTGAAGATGATCTCGAAGGACTCGGACGCCTGGTGGTAGGACGACAGCATGTAGTTCTTGGCCACGTCCTGGGCGCCGAAGCGGCTGTCCGAGGTCGGGTTGTTGAACTCGAACGCGTCGATGACGCCGCGTTCCATCGCCGGCACGATTTCGCCGCCCGGCAGTTGCGCCACCGAGGCTCCCATCGCCTGGAACAGATCGGCGGCCAAACCGACCGTGCGGTATTTCAGGCCCGCCACCTGATCGGCGCTGGTGATCTCTTCCTTGAACCAGCCGAAAGGCTGCGCCGGCATGCCGAAGGCGAAGAAACCGATGACGTTGAGGCCAAGGATATCCTGGGTAAGCTCGCGATAGAACTCGTTGCCGCCGCCATGATACATCCACGCGATCATCTCGGTGGCGTTGGCGCCGAACACCGGCCCCGTGCCGAACAGCGAGGCCGCCTTGTTCTTGCCGTACCAGTAGACCGGCACCGTGTGCGCGGCGTCGAGCACGCCGTCATGACAGGCATCCTGTACCTGGAAGGCGCCGACCACGGCGCCGGCCGGCAGCAGGTCGATCTGCAGGCGGCCACCGGACATTTCGTGGACGCGGTCGACATATTGCTGCGCCATTTCCTGGAAGATGTCCGAAGACGGCCAGGATGACTGCATCTTCAGCGTGATGGGCGCTTGCGCCAGCACCGCGGGCGCTGCCAGCGTTGTCGCGGCGGCCGCCCCGGCGCCCGCCATCGAGGTATTCTTGAGAAAGCTTCGCCGCGATAGTTTGTCGCTGGTCATCCGTTCCTCCCTGAATCTCGTTTTGTGATATTCCAGCGCCGAAACAATAGGCGATATAGGCCGGGAAGCAACCTGACCGTCATATTCGACTTTTGGCTTAGATGGCATTGCCGCGCTGGCCGCTGGCGCGCCCGCCTGGCGCGCGTTAGTGTGCGCCGTTTCCCTCATCGAAACCCGGTCCACACATGGCCTTCGTTCCCGACATCTCCATCATGCTGCAGTTCGCGATCGCGACCTTCATCATCGCGATCACGCCGGGCCCTGACATGACGCTTTTCGTCGGCCGCGCGCTGTCGCAGGGCCGCGCCGCCGGCCTCGCCTGCATGCTCGGCGCCATGACCGGCGTCATCATCCACACCAGCATGGTGGCGCTCGGGCTGTCGGCGCTGATCGTTGCTTCGCCGCAAGCGTTCCTGGCATTGAAGATCTTCGGGGCCGGCTATCTCGTCTGGCTCGCCTGGCAGGCGATCCGCCACGGCTCCGCCTTCACGCCGGAGACGCGCAAGGGCACGGCGCGATCGCTCTACCGCAACTGGGCGACGGGTGTCGGCATCAACCTTCTGAACCCCAAGATCATCCTGTTCTTCATGACCTTCCTGCCGCAGTTCGTCTCCGTCGACGACCCGCATGCGTCCGGCAAGCTGTTCTTTCTGGGCCTGATGTTCATCCCGCTGTCGCTGCCGCTGACCATTCCGATGGTGATTGCCGCCGACAGTTTCGCCGGGCTTCTGCGGAAGAGCCCGCGCGTCACCCGGATCGTCGATTATCTGTTTGCCGGCATCTTTTCCGCCTTCGCGGTCAAGATCCTCACCGCCCAGGCTCGCTGACGGGCTGCTCGCGCGTCGACTCGGCCGCCGCGCTCGCCGCCTGCTGCGCGACCGCGCGCTTCTGGTCCTCGTCGAGCGGCGCGCCGTTGCCAAGCTCGGGAATGCTGACGCGCACCTCGCGGCGGGCGAACTCGATGCCGTTTTCCGAGAACGCCTTCTGCACCCGCGCGTAGATATCCTTGCGGATCACCCACTGCTTGCCGGGCTTGGACATGAACTTGCCGCGCACCACGATGCCGACATCGTCGACGCTGTTGACGCCTTGTGACTTGAAGGTCTGGATCAGGTCGCCGGCGTAGGGCTGCTCCATGATGTCCTTGCCGATCTGCTTGAAGATCTTCTTGATCTTGTTGACGTCGGTCTCGAACGGCACCGTGAAACGCATCTTCACGATCACCCAGTCGCGCGAATTGTTGGTGACCCTCGGGATTTCGCCATAGGGAATGGTGTGAACCGCGCCTTCGTGGTGACGAAGTTGCAGCGAGCGGATCGATATCTTCTCGACCGTGCCAACGATGTTGTCGATGACCAGGTACTCGCCAATGCGGAAAGCGTCGTCGATCAGGAAGAACAGGCCCGAGACGATGTCACGCACCAGGGTCTGGGCACCGAAACCGATGGCGAGCCCGACGATACCGGCGCCGGCCAGCAACGGCGTGACGTCGATGCCGAGATTGCCGAGCGCGATCAGGACAGTGAGCACGATGACCAGCGTCTGCAACGCCAGCCGCGCCAGAGGCAGGATGGTGGAAAGCCGCGATCCGCCGGCGCCGCCGCCCTCGCCGCCGAGTTCCTCGGCATTGGGATCGACGCCGGAGGCCGACATCTCGTTGGCAAGCTTGCGGTTGACGAGCAGGGTCAGCACTTCCCAGACCAGATAGCCGGCGGCGACGATCATCGCCACGGTGATCAGCCTCGCGGCGAAGCGAATGCCGACGCCGGCCGAGGCCAGGTTGGTGAAGTCGATGCTCCACATGCGCGCGATCGTCATGACGACGATACCGAAGACGATGACACGTCCGATACGGACGTAGCTGCGCCTGGTCGACTGCCAGGCCTTTTCCGCGACGGCCCCCTCGCCCTGCATGGGTGGAACCAGATGCCGCACGAGGCCGCGAATGGCCGTGTCCATGGCCGGGGCCATCAGAATGAGCCCGAGTGTCAGGTAAGGCTTGCCGCCGGCCAGCAGATCCGTCCGGCCCTGGGTGAAGATGATTTCCATCCCGAGCCAGCCGATCACGATCAGCACCATGGCGACATATGGATAGGCTGCCGCAAGGCGCGCCTCCAGGCGCGTGACATCGGGGTCCCAGCCGCGCGCCATTGAGGCAAGGCCGGCACGTGCGCGGATGGTGATGACGAGCAACCAGCCGAATACCGCGACCGTCAGCCAGAAGCCCAGCTGCGTCGCGGCCCCGGCGGCATCGTTGGCATTCATGAAGCTGACGAGGAAGCCGCTCGCGCCGACGAGCACCGCGAGCCCTATCTGGCTGCGATGCAGGTAGCTGGCGGTCCAGTCGTCGACACTGAGCAGTCTCAGATCCGCCCTTTTCGGCGCCAACAGGAAGCGGGACAGCGCCGCGACAAGCCGCGGCAGGACCACGAAGCTGACCATGATCGAATGCGCAAGCGGTATCGCGTCAGCGGAAACGACGAGCGGCGCCAGAACCCGCGTAACGACAAGAAAAGTCAAAAGACCGATGACGTCGGCGAACAAGCGTCGGCCCAGGAAGGACAACGTTGCGCGCAGCGTTGCCGGTTCGCTCTGCTCGGTCATGCGCCGCTGCCATGCGGCGGTCTGGCGATTGACCAGCCTTTCCGCGGCAAGGCCGACCGGGATGAGACCTGCGAGGGTGAGGAGAAGCACACCCAGTCCGCCCCAACCGGCTCTTCCGATGAAGGTCTCGAAGCCGTGACGCAGATCGCCGAGCAGCGTTGGGAATTCGCGCACCGAGCCGGCCGCCGCGTTCCAGACGCCGACCAGCGCGTTGCCAAGCACCCCGGCGACGGTGTTGCTCTCCGCCGCCGCTTCCGCCGCCTGCCGCTCGGCGACGACATCGAGTTGCCGGAGCAGAAGCTCGCGGACCTCTGCGTCGCTCAGCCTGCTTACCAGCGCACGGATCGCTTCCGGCGTCAGCGGATCGGGTAGCGCGACCTCTTCGCTGGTTTCGCCCGACGATGTGGGTATCCCCATCATCTGGGCTTGCGTTGGCGACGAGATGGCGAGGAACAGGCCTGCAAGCAGGACCGCCAACGCCTGCCGCACATGTGGCTTGGTCATCGCTTGCCCCCATCACCCGGCCAGAGCGGACGTTGCCCTACGCCTGGCGCCTCGTCCAGCATAGTCCGTGATGGCATATTATCCTACCCGGGTCGGTTTCAGCCGGCAGGCGGTGGCCCGGTGTCGGCCCGCGGCGGCTCGCGCCAGCGCCCTGCGTTGCGGCCGGTGATGGCCCAGTAGACGATCCCGGCGATGAGACCGGCGCCGATGAAGGACAGCAGCGGCTTGTCGGCCAGCGCTTCGGCTTCGTCCATACGCGCGCCGTAGATGAGTGCCGACACGACCGCCGAGATCGCCGCGCCGCACAGCGAATAATAGAGCCAGCCGCGCTGCGGCATGAACTCGCCGATGAGGATGGCGGTGATGGCCGGCATGAAGGCGAAATAGGCGACCAGAAGCGCCACGAACGCCACCGAGAAGGCATAGGCGCCGGCGCCCGCAGGCTCGCCAGCCGCCATTTCGCCCGGGCCGATGAGGATGAGATGCAGGAAGGCGCTCGCTGCCAGGGCAGCGGCGGCGAACCCCAAGATGATCGCCGAAAACCTGATCAGGATCGCAAAAGTCTGGCTCAAGCCTCGCCGTGCCCGGCGATCATCATCGCCTCGAGCGCCAGGCGCTCGGACTTCTTCAGCCGCTCCGATTCCGACTTCAGCTGGCCGCAGGCGGCCAGAATGTCGCGGCCGCGCGGCGTGCGGATCGGCGACGCATAGCCGGCCTGGTTGACGTAGTCGGCGAAGATTTCGATCGTCTCCCAGTCCGAGCACTGGTAATTGGAGCCTGGCCACGGGTTGAACGGGATCAGGTTGATCTTGGCCGGAATGCCCCTGAGCAGCCGCACCAGTTCCCTGGCGTCTGCGAGGCTGTCGTTGACGTCCTTCAGCATCACATATTCGAAGGTGATACGCCGCGCATTCGACAGGCCCGGATAGGCCCGGCAGGCATCGAGCAGGTCCTTCAGCGGGTACTTCTTGTTGATCGGCACCAGCATGTCGCGCAGATCGTCGCGCACCGCGTGCAGCGAGATCGCCAGCATGACGCCGATTTCCTCGCCGGTGCGGTAGATTTCCGGCACCACGCCCGACGTCGACAGGGTGATGCGGCGCTTCGACAATGAGAGCCCGTCGCCATCCGAGGCGATCAGCAGCGCCTTCTTGACGTTGTCGAAATTGTAGAGCGGCTCACCCATGCCCATCATCACGATGTTTGAGACCTTGCGGCCCTCGGCCGGCACGATCGCCCCCATCGGGGTCTCCCGGTCGGGAAAGTCGCCCAGCCGGTCACGCGCCGTCAGCAGCTGCGACAGGATCTCTTCAGAGGTCAGGTTGCGAACCAGCTTCTGCGTGCCGGTGTGGCAGAACGAACAGGTGAGCGTGCAGCCGACCTGCGAGGAAACGCAAAGCGTTCCGCGGCCCTCCTCGGGGATGTAGACGGTCTCGATCTCGACCGGCCGCCCGGCGCCGCGCGGCGGAAAGCGGAACAGCCATTTGCGGGTTCCGTCACCGGAGATCTGCTCTTCGACGATCTCCGGCCGCGTCACCGTGAAATTGCGGTCCAGTTCGGCGCGCAACTCGCGTGAGATGTTGGTCATGTCGGCGAAGTCTGACACGCCGCGTACATAGAGCCAGTGCCAGAGCTGCTGCGCGCGCATCCTGGCCTGGCGCTGCGGCACGATGCCGGCCTCCACCAGCGTTGCAGCGAGCTCGGTCCGGGTCAGGCCGATCAGCGTCAGCTTGTCGCCCGCCCCATGGCGCTGGGCGAGCGCGGCGCGCTGGTCCGGAGAGGTGAGGTCTATCGAAATGCTCATGGGCGGAAAGGATATGGTCGGCGGCGGCCGATTTCCAGTTAGGGGCGCGCCATATCAGAAGATCGCATTGCCGTCACGCACCAAGATTGCCCTCAACCTTGTTTCATAATAAATAATAATAGCAGGCATTTTTCACAATTGACTTCAAACGAAGGGGATTTCGAAATGAAATGGCTGATACCTCCTGTCCTGCTCGTGATCGTCGTCGCGGTCATGATCGCTCTCTTCCGCGGGCTGCCTGAATGGCGAATGCTGCCGGAGCCGTTCAATTATCTGATCGGCCTTCCGCTCGTCGCAGCCGGCCTCGGTCTCGCCTTCGCCGGCTCGCACCGTTTCCGTCGCGCCAACACCAATATCCACACCTTTCGCCGGCCCGACGTGCTGGTGACCGACGGAATGTTCTCCATCAGCCGCAATCCGATGTATCTGGGTTTCGCGCTGGCGCTGGCAGGCTTCGCCGTGAAGCTCAACACGCCGGCCAATCTGGCGCTGATGGTGCTGTTCGTGCTCGTGGCCGACCTCTGGTACATCCGCTTCGAGGAGAAGGCGGCGGAAGAGGCCTTCGGAGATGCGTACCTCCGCTATCGGCGCCGAACCCGCAGATGGATATGATTTCTTGCCGCGACCGAAGACCGACACCACTGCCGTCCGCAAGCAGTTGCTCGAAGCAACCGAGCGCCACATCAAGGTCCACGGCCCCCGGCGGCTGACGGTCTCGGACATCGCTTCCGAATGCGGCATGTCGCAATCGAACGCCTACCGCTTTTTCAGGAACAAGCAGGCCCTGCTGGAAGCGGTCGGCGAGCGCTGGTTCGCGGCCATCGAGGAGGAACTGGCCTCGATCGCCGCCTCGGACCAGCCGCCTGCCGAGCAACTGGTCCGCTTCGTCGTGCGCCAGTACGAACTCAAGCGCGCGCGCTACGCCGAAGACCCGGTCCTGTTCCGGTCCTATCTCGAGCTGGGCATGGCCAACATGAAGATCGTCGAGCGGCATTTGAACCGCCTGCACGCACAGCTGGAGGCAATCATGCAGCGTTGTGCCGAGGTCGGCCTTCTTGGCGGTCGTGACCCGGGCGAAGCCGCGCTTCTGGTCGAAGCGATGACGGTGCGTTTTCGCGACCCGGGCCTGATCATGCGCCACTATGACAGCGACAGCGCCGCGCGCGCGGCCGAAGCCGCCGGCCTGATCCTCGCCGGCCTGGCGCATCTGCGGAGGACGCCGAACTGAGCCGTCCGCGATCAAGCGCCGGCGCCGGCCGGAAATCCTATTTGCAGTCGGAGATCGAGTTGAGTGCCGCCGTGATGCCTCTCAGGGAGAACGAATAGCTGGTCTCGTTGCCGCGCCCCGACATCGCGTTGACCGACATCACCGAACCGGCCTTCATCGCCGCAACCAGCTGAGGCTCCTCGGCGGCGTTTTCCAGCCAGGCCGACTTGCCCTTGGTGAACAGCGAGAACGAACGGTCGCCGACCTTCACCGACACCTTGGAGTCTTCCTTGAGATTGTAGGCCGCGATGAACTGCGGCTCGTAGGCGACGTTCTGCCCCGGCTTCTGGCTGACGAAAAAGAAGATGTCGCCATGATCCAGCGACGCCGGCTGCTTCTCTGTCGGAACCGACAGCACGTAGCAGACCTTGCCGTTGCCGGATTGGTACGAATAGGTCCCCCAGGCATTGTGCTGGCCGACTTTGGTGGCCGTTTGTGCTCCGGCCGATCCTGCCGCCAAGAGGGCCGCCGCTCCTGCGAGGAACGAGATCAGTGCACGCATGTCGCTACCATTTCCCTGTGTGGCTCATCCAACGAATCGCTCACGCGGCCTCTGCGGACCGCATGCTCTTAAATTTAGTTAATCGGAGTTACCAAAGGGTGAATCCGCCCCGGATTGATGTGCCCGATTTCGTCGCGGCCAAGGCCCGCTTCCGCGCTGGCGGAATGGCCCGAACCGGCCGACTTATCGGAAAAAGCGCAGGAAAACGGCGAGAGTTTGTCAGTTTCGGCGCGCGGGCCGATTGCCTCGCCGGCTAGCCGTTGTCAGCGTCCTCGCGCAAGAACGCCTGCGCCGCAGCGCGATGTGCCGGGGTGATATGGTTGCGGATGGCCGCGATCGCCGCACTCAACACGGCGACATCGTCTGTGAAGCCGAAACCGAACAGGAAATCCGGGATCGAATCGAGCGGCAGCACGAAATAGGCCAAAGCCGCCAGCAGCACGCCGCGAACACGCGTCGGTGTCTTTTCGTCCAGGGCGCAATAATAGGCCGCGACGAGTTCGTCCATGAACGGCACTTGCCGCGCGGCGCGCTTCAGCGTCGAGGTGAATTTCGAGCGCACGCGACGGTCGCGACGCTGGTTTTCCGCCTCGTCGACGGGCGCCAGCACCTCGGATATCCGGTCGTGGTCCATCGTCCTCACCATGACAACGATGTGGGGACGTTCGGCCGCATCCGCAAGCCGCGCCTACCCCCGGCGAAGCCGTTCATTCTCTTCGCCAGCTTGAAATCAAGCTCGGTCAAGCCGCCGGCGTCGTGGGTCGACAGGGTCACCCTCGACCGTCTTGTAGACGTTCGACCACTCCGGGTGGTGGTCGAGCTTTTCGGCTGCCAGCGCCGATCGCGTCATGAACGCAAACGCCTCGCTGAAATTGCGGAAGACGAAGGTCTTGGTGATCGCCTCGCGCCCGTCGACCATCATCCAGCCGTCGACTTCGTTCAACGCCTCGGCAACCGCGTCCTGTCCCAGTTTCTCTCTCGCCATGGTATCTGTCCGTACTATCGACGCCCACCCGACGATAACGCAGGTGCCATGAACACGCAGCCCCGCATCGCCATCCTTTTTGTCTGCCTCGGCAACATCTGCCGTTCGCCGCTCGCGGAGGGCGTCTTTCGCAACGTGATCGAAAAGCGCGGCATCGCCAGCCACTTCACGATCGACTCCGCCGGCACCGACGCCTGGCACCAGGGATCGGCGCCCGACCCGCGCTCGATCGAGGTCGCCGCCCGGCACGGCATAGACATCAGCGGGCAGCGGGCACGCCAGGTCACGGAGGCAGACTTCGCCCGCTTCGACCTGATCCTGGCCATGGACCGCGCAAATCTTCGCGACCTGCAAATGCGTTCACCGGAGGGTTCGCCCGCGGTCGTCGCCCTGTTAACGGAGTTTGCCGAGAGCCGGGGCATGGACGTCCCGGACCCCTATTATGGTGGCGCCGACGGCTTCGAACGTGTCTACCGCATGATCCGCATCGCGTCGGAAGCGCTGGCCGGCAGGCTCGTCGACGCATGACCGGCTGCGGACAGCGGCCACGCCTCTTCCACGACATAGGGGCCGCCACCCACCGATTCGCGTGACGACATCAGCACGAAGCGGGCTACCTTGAACGGTGCGGTGGCGAAATTGCCGCGTCCGGACAGGTAGGCGGCGAGTTCATGCGATGCGGCGTTGCGCAGCCGCGCCAGCGTGACGTGCGGCGTGAATTTGCGCGGGTCGGCCGCCGCCCCGTGGCGCAGGCAGATACGATCGATCTCGCTCTGCAGACCGAAAAGTTCGGAGGACGGCGCCACCCCGGCCCAGAGGGCATGTGGCTTCTTGCTGCCGAAGGTGCCGACCCCGGAGAGGTGTATCTGGAAGGCCGGGCGCCGCACCCGGTCGAGTCCGTTGGCGATGTCGTCGGCGACGCGGCCCTCGACATCGCCGATGAAGCGCAAGGTGATGTGGTAGTTCTCGACATCGATCCAGCGCGCTCCGGGCAGGCCGCCGCGGAGCAGGGAGAGCGAGAGTGCGGCATCGCGCGGTATCTCGAGGGCGGTGAAAAGTCGCGGCATGGCTACCTCCTCGAATCGCTCTTCACGTTCAGCGAATCATCGTTTGGGCGCGGCGGCAAGTCCGCAGCATTCAGGTTCCGGCTTTTTCTCAGCCGCTGCCGTCGCCAACCCCCGCGACGCCGTCGAGCGCGCGCTCGACATAGGGCAGCGCCTCTTCGACCATGCGGTCGACTCCTTCCGCGGTCGGATGCATTCCGTCGGAAAGCAGAAGCTTCGGATCGGCGGCAACCCCCTCCATGAAGAACGGAATCAGGGTCAGATCGTGACGTTCCGCCAGTCGTGGGAAGATGCCATCAAAGGCTTCCGCGTAGTCGGCACCCAGATTGGGTGCCGCCAGCATCCCGGCGAGCACGACGTCGATACCGCGCTCCTTCAGCCGCGAGATCATCTCGTCGAGGTTCTTTTCCGTGACCTGCGGAGGAAGGCCACGCAACATGTCGTTCGCACCGAGTTCGAGGATGACCAGATCGGTGCCGTCGGGGACAGACCAGTCGAGCCGCGACAGTCCGCCGCTGCTGGTGTCTCCGGAAACGCCGGCATTGACGACCGTCACCTCGTAGCCTTTCGCCTTGAGCGCAACCTCCAGCCGTTCAGGGAAGGATTCGCCCGGCGCCAGCTGGTAACCCGCCATCAGGCTGTCACCAAAGCCGACAATGTCCGTGCCGGCCCGCGACAAACCCGCCGAGGCGGCCAGGACAAGCAGCCCGATGACGAAAGCCGGAGCGGTCTGTTTGAAACCCATGCACCAACACCCATATGATCCGGACGCGGCGGTTCCGCCGTGCCGGCACGCTCAGCCCCTTGTCGCCACCATATAGGAACGTTTTGCAGTGACCAAAACGGTAATCGAACTGAGGCAGGTGTCGCTGACGCTCGGTCACGGCGCGTCCCGCGTCCATGTCCTGAAAGGGATCGATCTCGACATCAGCGCCGGCGAGGCGACCGGCATCGTCGGCCCCTCCGGGTCCGGCAAGTCGACCTTGCTGATGGTGATCGCCGGGCTCGAATCGGTCGACGCCGGCACGGTTCGCATCGCCGGCGAGGCATTGAACGGCCGCAGCGAGGACGACATCGCCGCCTTCCGCGGCCGCAACATCGGCATCGTCTTCCAGTCCTTCCATCTCATTCCCAACATGACGGCGCTCGAAAACGTTGCGGTGCCGCTGGAGCTTGCAGGCCATGCCGACCCGTTCGGCGTGGCCGCTGCCGAACTCGCCGCGGTCGGGCTCAAGGACCGCGTCACCCACTATCCGGGCGAACTGTCGGGCGGCGAACAGCAGCGCGTGGCGATTGCCCGTGCCCTGGCGCCGGAACCGAAGATCCTGATCGCCGACGAGCCGACCGGCAATCTCGACCAGGCCACCGGCCGCCAGATCGCGGACCTGCTGTTCGCCAAGGCCCAGGAGCGCGCCATGACCCTGCTTCTGGTCACCCACGACCCTGCACTCGCAGGACGCTGCGCCCGTCAGGTCGCCATGCGCTCCGGCCGCATCGAGCCGGCGCCGGCCGCCCAGGCGGTCTCCGCCTGACGATGAACGCCGCGCAAACCTTCCGCCTGGCCTTCAATTTTTCGCTGCGCGAGATGCGCGGCGGCCTTTCCGGCTTCCTGATCTTCCTCGCCTGCATTGCGCTCGGTGTCGCGGCGATAGGCGGCGTCAATTCCGTCGCCCGCGCCATCACCACCGGGGTCGCCTCCGAGGGCCAGGTGCTCCTGGGCGGCGACATCCGCTTCGAACTGGTCCACCGGCAGGCAAGCGATGAAGAGCGCGCGTTCATGGCGAGCTTCGGCGATGTTGCCGAAAGCGCCGGCATGCGTTCCATGGCGCGGCTGCCAGACGGTTCCGACCAGACCCTGGTCGAGGTCAAGGCGGTCGGCGACCGTTATCCGCTGTTTGGCGCTCTCGAAACCACACCGCCGCTCGACAACGGCGCGCTTTTCGCCGAGAGCGATGGCGTTTTCGGCGCCGCCGCGCCGCCGCTGCTTTTCGACCGCCTCGGCCTCGAAACCGGCGACCGGCTGAAACTTGGCAACGCCACCTTCGAGTTGCGGGCGGTGATCGACAGCGAGCCGGACCTCGTCTCCGACGGCTTCGGCTTCGCGCCACGGCTGATGGTATCGCTCGACGGCATAGCGGCATCCGGTCTCATGCAACGCGGCAGCCTGGTCGAGATTGCCTACAAGCTGCGCCTGCCCGCGGGGTCGAGCGAGGCCGATATCGCGCGCATCGCCGAGCGGGCGCGCGCGGAATTTCCCGAAGCCGGCTGGAGCATCCGCTCGCGCGCAAACGCCGCGCCCGCGCTGTCGTCCAACATCGAGCGCTTCTCGCAGTTTTTGACGCTGGTCGGCCTGACCGCGCTGGTGGTCGGCGGCGTCGGCGTCGCCAACGCCGTGCGCGCCTATCTCGACGGCAAGCGCAGCGTGATTGCCAGCCTGAAAAGCCTCGGCGCGTCGGGTGGCTTCGTGTTCGCGCTCTATCTCGTTCAGATCCTGATGATCGCGATGATCGGCATCGCCGTCGGCCTTGTCCTTGCCGCGGCAATGCCATTCTTGGCCGGTGCTGCGCTGTCCTCCGTGCTGCCGGTTCCAAGCGAGGCGGCCATCTACTGGGACGCATTGGCTGTCGCCGCCCTGTTCGGCTTCCTGGTCACGCTCGCTTTCGCGCTGCTGCCGCTCGGACGGGCGCGCGCGGTGCCGGCAACGGCCTTGTTCCGCGAAGCCGGTTTCGAATCGAGTGGCCTGCCGGCGCCGCTCTATGTGGCGGCGGCACTGGTGATCGTCGGCCTGCTGGCCTTGCTGGCGATCTGGTTTTCCGACGATCGCAGGATCGCGACGATCTTCGTCGGCGCCACCATCGCTTCCTTCATCGTGTTGCGTCTTGTCGGTCATCTCGTGCAGTGGCTGGCGCGACGCAGCCCGCGCCTGCGTTCGACAGCGCTGCGGCTCGCCGTCGGCAACATCCACCGGCCCGGTGCGCTGACACCATCTGTCGTGCTCGCGCTCGGGCTTGGCCTGACCCTGCTCGTCACGCTTGCGCTGATCGACGGCAATCTGCGCAACCAGATCACCGGCAACCTGCCCGAACGCGCGCCCAATTTCTTCTTCGTCGATATCCAGAACGCGGAGGTCGACGCCTTCGCCGACCTGGTCGGCAAGGAGAGCGGCGGCGGGAATCTGATGAAGGTTCCGATGCTGCGGGGCCGCATCATGGAACTGAACGGCGTCGACGTGCAGAAGGTCGAGGTGCCGCCAGAAGGTCGCTGGGTGCTGCGCGGCGATCGCGGGGTTACCTATTCCGAAACCGTGCCGGAAAACGCCTCGCTGGCAGCGGGCGAGTGGTGGCCGGCGGACTATGCCGGCGAACCGCTGGTGTCCTTCGCGGCCGAGGAGGGCGGGGAACTTGGCCTCGCCATCGGCGACACCATTACCGTCAACGTCCTCGGCCGCAACATCACCGCCCGCATCGCCAATTTCCGCGCCGTCGAGTGGGAATCGCTGTCGATCAACTTCGTCATGGTGTTTTCGCCCAACACCTTCGCCGGCGCGCCGCACAGTTGGCTGGCGACGCTGACCGCGCCCGACGCGACGGCCGACGACGAGGCGCGTATCCTCAACGCCGTCACGCGCGCCTTTCCCGCCGTCACCACCGTCCGGGTCAAGGACGCGCTGGAGATCGTCAACCGCCTGGTCGCGCAGTTGGCGACCGCCATCCGCGCCGCCGCCGCGGTGGCACTGATCGCCTCGGTGCTCGTCCTTTCCGGCGCCCTCGCGGCGGGCAATCGCGCCCGCATCCACGACGCCGTGGTGCTGAAGACGCTCGGCGCCACGCGTGGCACGCTGATGACGGCCTTTTCGCTCGAATACGGCCTGATCGGTCTCGCAACCGCGGTTTTCGCGCTCGCGGCCGGCTCCGTCGCGGCCTGGTATGTGGTCGCGCAGATCATGGCGCTGCCGGTCACCTTCATGCCCGAGATCGCCGTCACCACTATCCTTCTGGCTCTGGTTCTGACGATTGGATTCGGGCTGGTCGGCACCTGGCGCGTGCTGGGGCACAAGGCCGCCCCGGTGCTGCGCAATCTCTGAGAGGCCGCCGGTTCGCTAACGATTGGTGAACCTTTCGCGGTTCTGACCGGCTGAAAGCTGCAAAAAACCCGCATCTGCGGGCCTTTAGGCCGCAGAGCGGACTTGTCCTTGCCGCAAAGAGTAATCATATTCTGCGCAGGCATGCTGGAGTCTCGCCAGCGGCGCCTGGGCGTGCGCCCGACACCCGACGAGACATGAGCAGTTAAGAGGAAACCATGGCTGACCTTCGCAACTACAATGCGCGTGTCGCGACCGCGGACGCCCGCGCCGACGCCGCTATAGACGAAGGCCTGCGCGCCTATATGCTGAAGGTTTACAACCTGATGGCGCTCGGCCTCGCAATAACCGGGCTCGCCGCCTGGGGTACCTTCAATTTCGCCGTGTCCGACGGCCAGCTGACGGCCTTTGGTCAGCTGATCTATGCCAGCGCCTTCCGCTGGGTCGTGATCCTCGCCCCGCTGGCGATGGTCTTTTTCCTGTCGTTCAGGATCCACCGCATGAGCGTGCCGGCGGCGCAGACAACCTTCTGGGTCTATGCCGGCCTCGTCGGCATGTCGCTGTCGACGATCTTCCTCGTCTACACCGGCACCTCGATCGTGCGGACCTTCTTCATCACCGCGACCGCCTTCGGCGGCCTGTCGCTCTACGGTTACACGACCAAGCGCGACCTGTCGGCGATGGGCTCGTTCCTGGTGATGGGTCTGTTCGGCCTGATCATCGCGATGATCGTCAACATCTTCCTTGGTTCGACCGCGCTGCAGTTCGCGATCTCTGTGATCGGCGTGCTCATCTTCGCCGGCCTCACCGCCTACGACACGCAGCAGATCAAGGAGATGTATTACGAGGGCGATGACGAAGCGGTCGCCGGCCGCAAGTCGATCATGGGCGCCCTGCGCCTCTACCTCGACTTCATCAACCTGTTCATGTTCCTGCTCCATTTCCTGGGCAATCGCGAATAGGTGCGGCTGAAACAATCAAGATGCGAAGGGCGGCTTGCGGGCCGCCCTTTTCATTTGCCAGAGCCTCTGCTTGATATCCGGGCAGGTCGAACCAATGCATACACGATGAGCACGCTGACGATCAGGCCCGCCGAACGAACCGATATCGGGGCGATCACCGCGATCTACGCCGACGCCGTGGCCAACGGCACGGCGAGCTATGAGCTGGAGCCGCCGTCGAAGGCCGAGATGGCCGCGCGTTTCGATGCGCTGGCCGAGCGCGGCTATCCCTATTTCGTCGCCGAGGATGACGCCGTCGTCGGCTATGCCTATGCGGGTCCGTTCCGCCCGCGCCGCGCCTACCGCTTCATCGTCGAGGATTCGATCTATCTGGCGCCGGTCGCCCAGGGGCGGGGACTGGGAAAAAAGCTTCTCGCCAGGTTGATTGATGAGGCGACGGCGCTCGGCTTCCGCCAGATGACGGCGGTCATCGGCGATGGCGCCCGCAATCTGGCGTCGGTGCAGCTTCACGCAGCGCTCGGCTTCCGCCATGCCGGACGCCTCGAAGGTTCGGGCTACAAGCACGGCCGCTGGCTCGACACCGTCTTCATGCAACTGATGCTGAACGACGGTACGGCGACGCCGCCCGACGCGGCCTCGCTGCCCGAACGGAATTTTCGCGAGGGAATCTGAACGATCGCCGGACTCGCGGGTCCGCCTTCAGGCCTCGACCAGCTTCAGCCGCTTGTCGAAGACGTTGAGCACCCGAGCCAGTTCGTGGCCGCGCTTCATGATCAGACCGGTGGCGGCGACGACCGAATAGGCGCCCTGCTTGCGCGCCAGCCGCGGATTCTTGACGATCTGGAACAGCGGCACCTCGCTGGTGCGCCTGAACACCGAAAACACCGCCCGGTCGGAGAGATGGTCGATGGCGTAGTCGCGCCATTCATTGGCGGCGACCATGCGCCCGTAAAGCTTGAGAATCTGGTCGAGTTCACGCCGCTCGAAAGTGACGGGGCCTTCTCGTCGATCCCGCCTCGCCTCGTGAAGCGGGATCAGCATCGCGGAGCCGTCTGTGTCCTCCGCTCCTTCGGCGCGTTCGACCATGGGCGCAGCCTTTCATGACAGTTTGGCGACGAAAAGGGTCGCGCTTTCGCGATCGAATTGCAACCCCCAGCGGCTGCCGGTCGCCGGTCGGCACCATCTGCGCGGCAGATGCCGGATCCCAGGTTACGTCAGGTCACGAACAGGGACAGCTTGTCGGAATTGGTGATTGGTCGCCACATTCCTGCCGCGAATTGTCCCGCTTCCGGCCCCAATACGCGGCGAACATCCAATCGTTGCCTGAGACGGTTCGGTCTGGCGCTGACGCTGTAACCCCAAGCCCCCCGCCCACGGTGTCTTCGCTGGGCCGAACCAACCTCCGGCCCCTCGGGGCCAGCATCGGCAAAATTCTTCCGAAAAACGAGATGTCTTGACGTTTGCGGCTCAGCTTGCGGGTGCGCCGACGATCGCCGCACCGAGGATCGGCCCGGGATTGCCGTTCTTGCCGATCCCCTGCAGGAGCACCGCGCAACCGGCAGCGCCGCGTTTCTTCAGTTCCATGGCCGGGATCTCCACCCGCATTGGCTTGCCGTGCCACATGCCCACCGACTGCACCCCGGAAACCGCGTTCCAGTAGGTGATGGTCTTGCCGGCATTCTCGCCGCGCTTGATCTCGACAGGGGTCACCGGATCGAAATAGACCAGCACCAGGTTCGCCTTGCCGTAGCCGTCCGGGGCCTTGCCTGCTTCGATGATGACACTGTCGACGCCTTCCTCGAGCTTGATGTCGACGATGAGGCCCTTGCCTTCCCTGGCCATCGTGTCCAGCGCCGAGCCGACTTTCGCGCGGCTGGCGCCGTTCATATGCACGCGGCCATTGACGATCGCCTGCGGTGTGTAGACCGCCCGTTCCCCCAGTGAGCGGGCATATTCATACTGGCGCGTCGTGTTTTCCGGGCTGCCCATCGTGTCGCGCCAGCCGAGATAGTCCCAATAGTCGACGTGATAGGCCAGCGCCACGACGTCGCCCGATTGCGCGAGTTCGCCGAAATAGGCATCGGCGCGCGGGCAGGAATTGCACCCCTGGCTGGTGAACAGCTCGACCACGCCGAGCGGGCGGGAGCGTTCTTCGGCATTCGCCAGCGCCGCCGCACATGCCAGCATGGCGCCGGCAGCGGCCAGCTTCAGGAGATGATAAGGCTTCATTCTTGATTCCGATCCACAGTCCGGACACGCGACGCCCGGATACCACTGCCTGCAGACTAGGCAGATGGCAAGTTCAAGAGGAAGTCACGTTGCGGTGACACCATCCGCCCCATGGTGTGGGCGCAAGCGCACGGAACGAACATGTCACAACTCCTCGAGGCCATCGACATCTACTGCGAGCGCACCGGGCCGGAATTCTGGTCCGAACCGCTGAATGCGCTCACCAATCTCGCCTTTGTCGCCGCCGGTCTCTGGGGCGTACGCGCGGTGCGCTCGAACGACACCGGTGGCTTCGCCATGGTGCTGGCATGGTGGGTGGTGGCGATCGGCATCGGCTCCGGGCTTTTCCACACCTTCGCCAACCGCCTGACGATCTGGGCCGACATCCTGCCGATCGCCGGCTTTACCTTCGCCTACACGATCTTCAACCTGCGCCGCTTCCTCGGCATGGGCTGGGGCCGCACGATCGCGATCTTCATTGCCTTCTATGCGGCCGCCGGCCTGATCACCTGGTCGCTGCCGGCCTGGCTCGATGCCGCCACCAACGGCACCATCGGCTACCTGCCGGCCTGGCTGGCGCTGTTCTTCTTCGGCAGTTGGCTGGTCGTGCGCGGCCACCCGGCCGGCTGGTACAATCTCGCCGCGGCCGCGATCTTCATCGTCTCGGCGGCCTTCCGCACCATCGATGGCGATGTCTGCTCCGCCATCCCCACCGGCACGCATTTCCTCTGGCATACGCTGAACGGGCTGATGCTCGGCGTGCTCCTAGCGGCGACGGCCAGGCATGGCCGCCGGCCGCCCCCGGTCAAAGGTGCTGGAGAATATTGACCAGCTTGCCGAAGGGATCGCGCACGAAGAAGCGCCGTACACCCCAGGGCTCGTCGGCGGGACCATACTCGGCCTCGAAGCCGGCCCTCTGCATCGCATCCAGCGCCGTGTCGACATCGTCGACCTCTATCGACAGATCCGGCACGGGCGTGCCTGAACCGCCCTCGGTCATGAAGCTGATCTGCACCCGCGCCGCCTCGTCGGCGCCGTAGGTGGCGATCCAGCCCTGATCCATCAGCACATCGAGGCCGAGAACGTCGCCGTAGAACCGCTTCGCGGCGTTGATCTCCTGCGTCGCGACATTGGCGACGATACGCTTGACCTTCATATCGTAGTGCTCCCGGAACGAAAGCGGCCTCCCCGCGACGGGAAGGCCGTATCTGTCGATAAGATACCCTCGCTGCCGTCAGGCCGCGAGGTCGCGCAGCACGTATTGCAGGATGCCGCCATTCTTGAAGTAGTCGAGCTCGTCGAGCGTATCGATGCGGCAGAGGATCGGCACATCCTTCTCGCTTCCGTCAGCGAAGGTCACCTTGGCGACCAGCTTCTGGCGCGGCTTGATCGTTTCCAGCCCTTCGATGCTGACCTTCTCGTCGCCCTTCAGGCCGAGCGAGGCCCAGGAAACGCCGTCCTCCAGCACGAAGGGGATGACGCCCATGCCGACCAGGTTGGAACGGTGGATGCGCTCGAACGACTGGGCGATCACCGCGCGCACACCGAGCAGGTTCGTGCCCTTCGCCGCCCAGTCGCGCGACGAACCGTTGCCGTATTCGACCCCGGCGAAGATCACCAGCGGCACGCCTTCTTCCCTGTAGCGCATCGCCGCGTCGTAGATCGACATCTCCTCCTTGGACGGATAGTGGATCGTGTAGCCGCCCTCGCGTCCGTTTTCGCCCAGCATGAAGTTGCGGATGCGGATATTGGCAAAGGTGCCGCGCATCATCACTTCGTGATTGCCGCGCCGCGTGCCGTACTGGTTGAAGTCGGTGACGCCGACGCCGTTGTCCATCAGGTACTTGCCGGCCGGCGACTGCGCCTTGATCGAACCGGCGGGCGAGATGTGGTCGGTGGTTATCTTGTCGCCGAACAGACCGAGCACCCGCGCGCCCTTGATGTCGCTGACGTCGCCCGCCGTCTTGGCCATGCCGGCGAAGTAGGGCGGGTTCTGCACATAGGTCGAATGGTCGTCCCAGGCATAGGTCTCGCTGGCCGGCGCCTCGACGGCGCGCCAATTGTCGTCGCCCTTGAAGACGTCGGCATATTTGGTCTCGAACAGCTCGCGCGTGACATGCTTCTGGATGAAGTCCTGGATCTCCTGGTTGGAGGGCCAGATGTCCTTCAGGAACACGTCCTTGCCGTCCCTGTCCTGGCCGATCGGCTCGCTGGTCAGGTCGATCGCGACCGAACCGGCCAATGCATAGGCGACGACGAGCGGCGGCGAAGCCAGGTAGTTCGCCTGCACGTCTGGCGAGATGCGGCCCTCGAAATTGCGGTTGCCCGAAAGCACGCCAGCCGCGATCAGGCCCTTGTCGTTGATCGTTTTCGAGATCGGCGCGTTGAGCGGCCCGGAATTGCCGATGCAAGTGGTGCAGCCGAAACCGACAAGGTTGAATCCGATCTGGTCGAGCTCCTTCTGCAGGCCCGACTTGTCCAGATATTCGGCCACCACCTGAGAGCCGGGGGCCAGCGAGGTCTTGACCCAGGGCTTCTGCTTGAGGCCGAGCCGGTTGGCGTTGCGCGCCAGCAGCCCGGCGCCGATCAGCACCGACGGGTTGGAGGTGTTGGTGCACGACGTGATCGCCGCGATCGCGACGTCGCCATGGCCGAGATCGTAATCCTCGCCCTCGACCGCCCAGCGCTTGTCCTTCGCCGAAGCGTCCTTCTTGTACTCGGAGACCAGGGCCTCCTCGAAGCCCGGCGCGATCTTGTCGAGCGCGATGCGGCCTTCCGGGCGCTTCGGGCCGGCCATCGACGGCACGACGTCGCCGAGGTCGAGTTCCAGCGTGTCGGTGAAGACCGGATGTTCGGTCCCCGTCTCGCGGAACATGCCCTGCGCCTTGGAATAGGCTTCCACAAGCGCCACGCGGTCCTTGGAGCGGCCCGAGACGTCGAGGTAGCGCAGCGTTTCGGAATCGACCGGGAAGAAGCCGCAGGTCGCGCCATATTCCGGGCTCATATTGCCGATGGTGGCGGCGTCGGCGAGGGTCAGGTCGTCGAGCCCGTCGCCGAAGAATTCGACGAACTTGCCGACCACGCCCTTCTTGCGCAGCATCTGGGTAACGGTGAGCACGAGGTCGGTCGCCGTCACGCCTTCCTTGAGCTTCCCGGTCAGCTTGAAGCCGATCACCTCCGGCAACAGCATCGAGATCGGCTGCCCGAGCATGGCAGCCTCGGCCTCGATGCCGCCGACGCCCCAGCCGAGCACGCCGAGGCCGTTGATCATGGTGGTGTGCGAATCGGTGCCGACGCAGGTGTCGGGATAGGCGACCGTCTCGCCGTTCTCGTCCTTGGTCCACACTGTCTGGCCGAGATATTCGAGATTGACCTGGTGGCAGATGCCGGTGCCGGGCGGCACGACGCGGAAATTCTTGAACGCCTGCTGGCCCCACTTCAGGAACCTGTAGCGCTCGCCGTTGCGCTGATATTCGAGCTCGACATTGCGCGCGAAGGCGTTCGGATTGCCGAATTCGTCGACGATCACCGAATGGTCGATGACGAGGTCGACAGGCACCAGCGGGTTGATCTTCTGCGGGTCGCCACCCAGCGCCTTGATACCGTCGCGCATGGCGGCAAGGTCGACCACCGCCGGAACGCCGGTGAAGTCCTGCATCAGGACACGCGCCGGGCGGTAGGCGATCTCGTAGCCGGCCGAGCCCTTGTCGTCGATCCAGGCGGCAATCGCCTCGATGTCGGCCTTGGTGACGGAGCGGCCGTCCTCGTTGCGCAAAAGGTTCTCGAGCAGCACCTTCATCGAGAACGGAAGCCGCGAGATGCCGTCAAGGCCGTTCTTTTCCGCCTCGGTCAGGCTGAAATAGATGTACTCCTGCTCGCCCACCTTGAGCGTGCGGCGGCAATTGAAGCTGTCGAGTGATTTTGACACGTGCGATCCCATCCTGGTCTGTTCAGCCAAAGCGGGAACGGACTCCTGTGGCATGCTGCGCAGAGGTGCGGGTACGGCCATTTCCGCTGTCCGCTCCCGGGCGTCCCGTCCGTTCAAGGCGGCGGGCGCCGGTCCGGCGCAAATTGGTTGCCGTGCCGACCGCTGGCACGGTTGCCGTCGTCTTAGAGAATTTCTAAACAGGATTCCAGTCTGGCGACCGGGAATTTTGCCGCACCGCACATCCGGTCTCGCGACGACATGAATGGCAGGAGTCGGATGCGCCTCGTCGCCGACAATCTGGCCGGGGAGCGCGGTGGCGAAACCGTCTTTTCCGGCATTTCCTTTTCGCTCGATGAGGGCGACGCGCTTGTCGTGACCGGCCCCAACGGCGCCGGCAAGTCCACGCTTTTGCGCGTCGTGGCAGGCCTGCTGCCGGTTGCCGGCGGCGGCGTGGCGCTTGAGCCAACGTCGGAAGAATGGCCCGATCTCGCCTCCGCCTGCCATTACCTCGGCCACCAGAACGGCATGAAGACCGCGCTGACCGTCACCGAGAACCTGAGCTTCTGGCGCGACTATCTCGGCGCCCCGCACCTGACTGTGCCCGAGGCTCTGGAGATGGTCGGCCTCGACGCGATCGGCCACCTGCCATTCGGCTATCTTTCGACCGGCCAGCGAAGGCGCGTTGCGATCGCCAGACTGCTGGTGAGCTACCGCCCGGTCTGGCTGCTCGACGAGCCGACCGCCGGTCTCGACCGCGCCTCGGAACGACAGTTCGCCGATCTCATGGACGCGCATTGCGAGGATGGCGGCATCATCCTCGCCGCCACCCACCTGCCGCTCGGGCTGGAGCAGACGCAGGAGTTGCGGATGGGCGAGGCATGACATGCTAGCCCTCTATCTCCGCGACCTGCGGCTCGGCATCCGCGCCGGCGGCGGAGCGCTGGTCGGCATCCTGTTCTTCCTTGCGGTGATTGCCGTCATTCCCTTCGGCGTCGGTCCGGACCTGAACCTCCTCGCCCGTATCGGCCCGGCGATCCTCTGGATCGGCGCGCTTTTCGCCGGCCTGCTTGGCCTCGACCGTCTGTTCCAGGCCGACCGCGACGACGGCGCTCTCGACCTGATGATCCTCAATCGCGATCGCCGCATGCTGTCGCTTGCCGTCTTCGTCAAATGCGCCGCCCACTGGACGGCGAGCATCCTGCCGCTGGTCGTTGCCGCGCCCCTGCTTGGTCTGTTCATGAACATGAGCCCGGCGGCGATCGGCGCCGCGACGCTGACGCTCCTGTTCGGAACCCCGGCGATCGCCTTCATCGGCGCCGCCGGCGCCGCCGTCGCCGTCGCCCTGCCGCGCGGCGGCCTGCTGGTTTCGGTCCTCGTCCTGCCGCTGGCGATCCCGGTGCTGATCTTCGGCGTTTCGGCGAGCTACGCCGCCGTCACCGACCCGGACCCTTTCCTGCCGCCCTTCCTGATCATGCTGGCGCTCACCATGTTTTTTGCCGTGCTCGGTCCGGTTGCTGCCGCCGCCGCGCTCAGATGGGCGGCGGACTGACGGCGATGACTGGCGAAACCGACCTCGACACCCTGCTGGCTGCGATGGCGCCGCGCCTGCAACCTGAGACCTATGTCTTCGTCACCATCGCCCCCGGGACGGTTGAGCCGGCGGGGCTGACGCCGCTGATGCGTTGCGCCGAGGCCGAAGGCACGACGCTGATCGTCGAGCACGCGGCGGCAATAGCCGCGGGCCTCGAAGGAACCTTCCCTTGCCGCATGATCACGCTCGACATCCACTCCTCGCTGGCCGCGGTCGGTTTCCTTGCCGCCATCCTGCCGCGGCTGGCGGCGGCAGGCATCGGCGTCAATCCGGTGTCAGCCTATTTTCACGACCACCTCTTCGTGCCCGCCGATCGGGCCGCGGATGCCGTCGCAATTCTGACGGAAATGGCCCGCAATGCCGCAAAATGACGTCGTCCCCCGCCGCTGCGGCGCAACCGCGCGGTCACGCGGCTTTGATCGCGGTCAATTGCAGCGGAACGGGACTGGCGCTAAGGAGAAGGCATGAGCCAAACCGCCCTTTCTTCCCCGCGCTGGAGCGACCTGGCCAATCCGACGCGCTTTTTGGCGCTGGCCGACAGGCTGGTCCCCTGGCTCGCCGGGCTTTCGGCAGTGTCGATCGCCACCGGGCTCGCCATGGGGTTTGCCGCGCCCGAGGACTATCAGCAGGGCATCACCGTCCGCATCATGTATATCCATGTGCCTTTCGCCTGGCTCGCCATGATGTGCTACGCGCTGATGGCGGTCTCCGCGCTCGGCACGCTGGTCTGGCGCCATCCGCTCGCCGATGTCGCGCTCAAGGCGGCCGCGCCGATCGGCGCCGTCTTCACCGCCCTTGCGCTCCTGACCGGCTCGATCTGGGGCAAGCCGATGTGGGGCACCTGGTGGGTCTGGGACGCGCGGCTGACCTCGGTCTTCGTGCTTTTCCTGATGTATCTCGGCCTCATTGCGCTGACCCGGGCGCTCGACGACCCGACGCGCTCGGCGCGGGCCGCCGCGATCGTGACGCTGGTCGGCGTCATCAACATCCCGATCATCAAGTTCTCTGTCGACTGGTGGAACACGCTGCACCAGCCGGCCTCGGTCTTCCGCCTCGACGGGCCGACCATCCATCCGAGTCTGCTGTGGCCGCTGATGATTTCGGCGCTCGGCTTCACGCTTTTGTTCTTCACCCTGCACCTGATGGCGATGCGGGCCGAGATCTGGCGCCGCAGGGTGATCGCCATGCGCAGGCTCAGCGCCCGCCGCGCCGAACGGGGGAGCGGCGTGACGCCATGACCCACGCGCTTTACGTTGCCGCCGCCTACGGGCTCTCGGCTTTTGCGATCGGCGGCCTCGTCGTCTGGATGTGGGTCGACCAGCGCGCCCGCAAGGCGGAACTGGCCGAACTGGAAGCCAGCGGCATTCGCCGCCGCTCGCAGAAGGCGACCGAGGCGGAGGCATGACCAGCGAGACCGCGACCGCGCAAGGCAATCCGAGGCGGCGCTGGCTGGTCTTTATACCGCTGGCGGTGTTTTTCGCGCTGGCGGCGGTGTTCCTGCTGCAGCTCCTGTCGGGGCGCGACAACGCCACCATCCCCTCCGCACTGATCGGCCAGCCGGCGCCGGAGACCGACCTGCCGCCGGTCGAGGGGCTTGGCCTGCCCGGCCTCGACAGCTCGGACTTCGCCGGCCATGTCACGGTGGTGAATGTCTGGGCGTCGTGGTGCGCGCCGTGCCGGCAGGAACACCCGCTGCTGATGCAGCTTGCTGGCGACGACCGCTTCCGCATCACCGGACTGAACTACAAGGACCCGCCCGAAAACGCCCGCCGCTTCCTTGGCGAACTCGGCAACCCTTATTCGGCCATTGGCGCCGACGACAATGGCCGCACGGCGATCAACTGGGGCGTCTACGGCGTACCGGAGACCTTCCTCGTCGGCCGCGACGGCACGGTCCTGTTCAAGCATGTCGGCCCGCTGACGCCGCAAAGCGTGGCGCGGCAGTTGCTGCCGGCGATCGAGAACGCTCTCAAGGCACCATAGCCTTCTCCGCGGGCGACAAAAAAGGCGGCCGAAGCCGCCTTTTGCACGTAACAGTCAAGCAGCCTATTCGCCGCTGTTCTCCGCGGCTTCGGCTGCCGCCTTTTCGGCCGCCAGCGCTTCGGCTGCCGCAACCTTCTCGGCTTCCAGCCGCGCCTTCTCGGCTTGCGCGGCCTGGCGCTCGGCCTCGTTCAGCTTGCGCGCGCGCACGCCGGTGTTCTCGGTGATGCGGGCCGACTTGCCGCGACGGTCACGCAAATAATAGAGCTTGGCGCGGCGCACCTTGCCGCGGCGCACGATCTCGACGCCCTCGATCATGGGCGAGAAGACCGGGAACACACGCTCCACACCTTCGCCATAGGAGATCTTGCGGACGGTGAAGTTCTCCTGGAAGCCCGAGCCGGAGCGCGCGATGCAGACGCCTTCGAAGGCCTGCACGCGGGTGCGGGTGCCCTCGGTGACGCGCACCTGAACGCGCACGGTGTCGCCGGGTTCGAATTCGGGGAGCTTGCGCTTTTCTTCGATCTTCGCGGCCTGCTCGGCCTCGAGCTGACGGATGAGGTCCATCGTCTCAAACCTTTCTTTGTTCTCGACAGCCAGAGCGCCCGACTGTTGCCCTCGGTTCGAAACCTCGCGGCAATGCCGTTGCGCCAGCGACGCAAGGCAGGGCGGATTCACCGTTCTTGTTGACGGTTCCGGAAGACCGTGCTTCCAGTCGGCGGGCTCTTACACGCTTCGGCCGGCTTTGTCACCTGTCGGCCGCCGATTTTTGCGCATCCGGCTCGTTCTGCGACCAGCGCCCCCAGCCAGTCGCCTTGCGCGCCACTGCCGAACCGCCTAACACCGCCCGAGCACTCTCCTTCCCGCCCGCTCGAGACGGACCCCGCCTTGGACCCCATCTCCGCCCTCTTGCTCTTCCTCGCCGGCTTCCTGTCGGGCGCCATCAATGCGGTCGCCGGTGGCGGCACGTTCCTGACCTTCGGCGCCCTGACGCTGGCCGGCGTGCCGCCGATCTCGGCAAACGCCACATCCTCGATCGCCCAGTTTCCGGGTTACGTCACCTCCACGCTTGCCTATTGGAGCGACATTGTCCGCATGTGGCGCGGCGCGCTGACCTTCTGCGCCGTCTCCGCCGCAGGCGGACTGGCCGGGGCGCTGATCCTGCTGTCGCTCGACAATCCCTCCTTCCGCGCACTGGTGCCCTGGCTGCTGATTGCCGCCACCGCGCTTTTCGCCGCCGGGCCGTGGCTGAAGCCGCAACCGCGCGGGGGCGGCGGCCGCGTCGGCTCGCTGACCGGCTGGCTGGTCCAGTTCGTCACCGCGATCTATGGCGGCTTTTTCGGCGCCGGCATGGGCATCATGATGCTGGCCACGCTCGGCCTTACCGAAAGCGGCGGCTACCACCGCCTCAACGCGCTCAAGAACATGCTGTCGATCATCATCGCCACCGTGGCGATCGTGGTCTTCGTATCCGGCGGCGTCGTCGCCTGGCTCGAGGTCGCCTTCATGGTGCCGGGCGTGGCGCTCGGCGGTTATGCCGGCGTCTGGGCGGCGCGACGCGTGCCGCTGTGGAGCGTGCGCGCCTTCGTCATCGCCGTCGGCCTGTTCCTCGCGGGATACTACTTTCTGACAGGTTGAGTGGCGGCCAGCAGGTCCGGCCGACGTTCGCGCGTCAGCTTCTCCGCCTCTGCGCGCCGCCACTCGGCGATCTTGCCATGGTTGCCCGAGACCAGCACCTCGGGGATGGCGCGGCGTTCCCACTCTTGCGGACGGGTGTAGTGCGGATGTTCCAGCAGCCCGCCCTCGAAGCTTTCCTCGCTGCCCGAGGCTTCGTTGCCCATCACACCCGGCAAAAGCCGCACCACCGCGTCGAGCAGCACCAGGGCCGCCGGCTCGCCGCCCGACAGGATGTAGTCGCCGATCGAAACCTCCTCCAGCCCGCGCGCCTCGATGACGCGCTGGTCGACGCCCTCGAAACGTCCGCACACGATCAGCGCGCCGGCACCGGCGGCAAGTTCGCGCACGCGCTCCTGCGCCAGCGGCCTGCCGCGCGGGCTCATCAGCAGGCGCGGCCGCTGGTCTCCCGGCGGCGAGACATGGTCGATCGCCTTGGCAAGAATGTCGGCGCGCATCACCATGCCGGCGCCGCCGCCGGCAGGCGTATCGTCGACGGTGCGATGGCGGTCGCTGGCGAACTCGCGTATCTGCACCGCTTCCAGCGACCAGTCGCCACGCTCCAGTGCCCTGCCGGCAAGAGACAGTCCGAGCGCGCCCGGAAACATCTCCGGGTAGAGCGTCAGCACGCTGGCGCGGAACGTCACCGGTTGCCTCCGGCCGATTTCGGCCCGCGCGGCCGATCCGACGCATCGAAACCGCCGCGCCGCTCACGGCCCCGGCCTTTCCGTCCGCCCCTGCTGTCGCCTTCCTCCCCGACCTCCCCATCGTCGACATCATCGAGGCCTGCCGCCACCCGGTCGAGCATCAGCCGCCGCCCGGCGAGGTCGACCGAAGGCACTGCCGCCCGCGTGAACGGCACAAGCGCGTTGCCGCCGCCCGGCATCGCCAGATCGAGGATGTCGCCGCCGCCATAATTCAGCACTGCCCGGACTGTGCCGACCGTCGCGCCGGCCTGATCGACGGCGTCGAGACCGACCAGGTCGGCGTGGTAGAACTCCTCGTCCTCCAGATCCTCCGGCAGCCGCTCACGCTCGATGAAGAGCTCCGTCCCGTTGAGCGCCTCGGCGGCGTTGCGGTCCGCGACGCCCTTGAAGCGCGCGACAACCATTTGGTTGTGCGGCCTCAAATCGAGGATGTCGAAACGCCGGCCCTCGCGGTCGAACAGCGGCCCGTAATCGCCGAGCGCCATCGGGTCACCGGTGAATGACTTTACCCGTACGCCGCCCTTGATGCCTTGCGCGGCGCCGATCACGGCCACCTGTACGGGATTTTTCGGTTTCGCCATCGCATCGTTCCGCAACTGCGCTTCTTCCCTATCGGCTGCCGGCGGCTTGTTCAATTCGCTTGACCTTCACCGGGCGCTAACCCGGCGGCGCGACAATCCCCGCCAATCGAAACCCGGATTTACCACCCGAATGTCCGAATTCCTCGTCATCGCCCGCCCCGACCTGCTCGCCGCGCGTGAGGAATGGCTGAAGACGCTTGCCGGCGAGCGCCGGCTGGCGGCGCTGACCCTGGAGGCCTATGAGCGCGACACGCGGCAGTTCCTGCGCTTCCTGACCGGCCATTGCGGCGGCGCCCCCGGCCTCGCCGACATTCGCGAGTTGCGCCCGGCCGATCTGCGCGCCTTCCTCGCCTGGCGACGGCGCGACGGCGTCGGCGCGCGCTCGCTCGGTCGCGGACTGGCCGGCATCCGCTCGCTGCTGCGCCATCTCGAACGCCGCGGGCTCGCCAACGCGGCGGGTGCCGCCGCGCTGCGGTCGCCGCGCCAGCCGCGCTCTTTGCCGCGGCCCTTGCAGGCGAGCGAGGCGCGACGCGTCGTCTCCGCCGGCGAACAGCTTGCTGAGGAACCGTGGATCGCGGCGCGCAATGCCGCCGTGCTGACCCTCCTCTACGGCTGCGGGTTGCGCATTTCCGAGGCGCTCGGGCTGACGGGGGGCGACCTCGGAGCCGGCGAGAGCGTGCTGCGCATCACCGGCAAGGGCGGCAAGACACGACTGGTGCCGGTTCTCCCCGCCGCCCTGCAGTCGGTGGCAGAGTATCGCCGCCTGTGCCCTTTTGTGCTCGACACCGAAAAGCCGCTCTTCCGCGGTGCACGTGGCGGGCCGCTCGCCGCCGCCATCGTGCAGCGCGAGATGCGCCGCCTGCGCTCGGCGTTGGGTCTGCCCGACAACGCCACGCCGCATGCCTTGCGCCATTCCTTCGCCACCCACCTCCTGGGGCGGGGCGGCGACCTGCGTACCATCCAGGAACTGCTCGGCCATGCCAGCCTGTCGACCACCCAGGTCTATACCGGCGTCGACACCGAGCGCCTGCTCGACGTCTACGCCAGCGCCCACCCGCGCGCCTGACGCGAATTTGCCGCGTCGGCTTAACGGTTTCGCCGCTTTTTGGCGCTAGTCTGCGGACATGAACCGTTCACTTGCCATAGCCGCCGACAAGGCGTCCGGCCTGTCGCTTAAGCTCATTGCGGCGGTCAATGTCCTGTTTCTGGTCTCGTTCCTCGTCATCACCCTTGTTGCCGCTGGAGCCGCCGGCGCCGGCGAAGCCAAATGCACGGGCACGAGCCTCGTCGACGAACTGGCGCAAACCGATCCGGCCGCGCTGGAGCGTATCCGCGCCGAGGCGGCGCGAACGCCGAACGGGCAGGGTCTGTTGTGGAAGGTCGCAAAGGAGGGCAGCGAGCCCTCCTTTCTTTTCGGCACCATGCACATCACCGACCCGCGAGTGGTCAACCTGACGCCGGCGGCCGAGAAGGCGTTCGCCGATGCCGAGACGGTGGTGATCGAGACCACGGAGGTGCTCGACCAGGCATCCGCGATGGCTGCCATGATGCAGCGCCCCGATCTGATGATGTTCACCGACGACAGCACCATCTTCTCGCTGATGTCGCCGGAAGAAGAAGCAGTGGTGCGCGAGGGTCTGCAGCGCCGCGGCATCCCCCCGGCCAGCATCCAGAAGATGAAACCGTGGATGCTGGCAGCCGCGGTCGCGCTGCCGGCCTGCGAAATGGCCCGCAAGGCGGCAGGCGAGCCGTTCCTCGATATCCGCCTCGCCGAGGATGCCAAGAAGGAGGGCAAGACGCTCGCCGGGCTGGAAACGCTGGTCGGCCAGCTCGATGCCATGGCGTCGCTGCCGATGGACTTCCACGTCAAGGGTCTGGTTGCAACACTGGCGCTCGGGCCGCGCATGGACGATGTGTTCGAGACCATGATCGTTCTCTACGACCGCGAGGAAACCGGCATGATCTGGCCGCTCTTCGAGACCGTGCTTCCTTCACCGGACGATGACGGCAGCGGCTATGCGGCCTTCGAGGAGGCCATGATCAACACCCGCAATCGCACGATGGCCGACAATGCCGACCCGTACCTGGCAGACGGCCGCGCCTTTATCGCCGTCGGAGCGCTGCACTTGCCGGGCGAGGATGGGCTGGTCGCACTGCTACGCGAGCGCGGTTACCGCGTCTCGCGCGTCGACTGACTTTCTCGACACAAACGGGAACCAAACGCGTTCTGCCGCGTTTTCCTTGGTTAAGCCAGGAAGGAGGTGCCACATGGGTACATCCGGGAAAAATGGCGATCGGGATCCTGCACATAAGGAAAACACGAAGGATCAGGTCGTCCAGCGTTCCGGCGGACACCCGATACGCAACGGAATTATCGCCGTCATCGTCCTCGCGGGCATGATCGTTTTCGCCTTCAACGCCGAGGATCTCGTCGGCGAACGCGATGCGTCGATGCCGCCCGCGCAAGGCACGACGGAAGGCGCGGGCTGATCACGCAAAGCGTGATTTGGAAGTCCCACCGGCTGCTGTTAGCCTCCGCGAGTCCTTATCTGACAGGAGGCTACGGATGAAGCTCGCTCTCATCACGACTGCCGCAATGGCCCTTTCGGTTGCCGGCGCTTATGCCTGCCCCATGCACAAGAGCGCCGAGGCCGATCACATGACGGTTGCCAGCATCGATGCCGAGAAGGCACCGATGACGACTGTCGACAAGGCACTCGACACCGCGACGATCGTCGAGCCCGCCGAGGACGTCATGGTCGAACCCGCCGAGGATTGATCTTCCGCTCTCGCGAAGCATCCTGATCCGGTCTGGTCGGGCCAGGACTCTACTCGCTTATTGCGTGCCGATCACCCGATGCAACGACGCGCCTCCGTTTGTGATGCAACACGGACAGCCTTCGGGCGTTCTTTTTGGCGAACGCTCAAAGGAGGTGTGTCATGAACGCCCCAAGACCCGACCATGATCCCCGTTTCGGCCCCGGCGGCATCGATCGCGATATCGTCGACCCGACACGGCCCTATGACCCGCGCATGCGGACCGACATAAGCCCGAGCCCGCGCGGCCTGGCTGCTGCAACCGTGGCCGTCGCCCTGGTGCTTCTGGTGCTGATTGCCTTCAGTTTTGTCGGCGGCGGCGAACGCCAGCAGGCCGAGACCGATGGCGGCGCGCCGGCGATCGAGCAGACCGACGATACGGCGACGAGTTCCATCGCCGCGCCCGAAGGCGCCGAGCAGGAAATCCCGCCGATCAAGGAAAACGCCGCGGAGCCGGCCGAACCCGCGCCTGCGGAATAACGTCTGAGCGCCAATCGAAGAAAAGGAGCCGGCCGCAAAGGTCGGCTCCTTTTTTGCGCCGGTCGACGCGATCCTACATATGGATCGGCTTGGCGAAGGTTGCGAGCGCAGCCTCCTTGACCGCCTCCGACATCGTCGGATGCCCGTGGCAGGTGCGCGCGAGGTCTTCCGACGAACCGCCGAATTCCATCAGCACCGCCGCTTCCTGGATCAGTTCGCCGGCCCCGAAGCCGACGATATGCACGCCCAGCACGCGGTCGGTCTTCTTGTCGGCCAGCACCTTCACGAAACCGTCGGTGCGCAGCATGGCGCGCGCGCGCCCGTTGGCCGAGAACGGGAACTTTCCGGCATTGTATTCGACGCCGGCCTTCTTCAGTTCCTCCTCGGTCTTGCCGACCGAGGCCACCTCGGGGCTTGTGTAGACGACGCTCGGGATGACGTCGTAGTTCACGTGGCCGGCCTGGCCGGCGATAATTTCGGCAACCGCGACGCCCTCCTCTTCGGCCTTGTGGGCGAGCATCGGCCCGGCGGTCACGTCGCCGATCGCATAGATGCCGGGGATCGAGGTCAGGAAATGCCCGTCCGTGCGCACCCGGCCGCGCTCGTCGAGCACGACACCGGCCTTTTCGCAGCCGAGGCCTTCCGTGTTCGGCTTGCGGCCGGTCGCAACCAGCACGACATCGGCCTCCAGCGTTTCCGCGTCGCCGCCCTTCACCGGCTCGAAGGTCACCGTGGCGCCCTTCTTCGACTTTTCCACGCCGGTGACCTTGGCCCCAAGCTTGAAGTCCAGCCCCTGCTTGCCAAGCATGCGCTGGAACTGCTTCGAAACCTCGCCATCCATCCCGCCGAGGATGGAGTCCAGGAACTCGACCACCGTCACCTTGGCGCCAAGCCGCGCCCAGACCGAGCCGAGTTCGAGCCCGATGACGCCGCCCCCGACGACGATCATGTGGCCCGGTACCTTGGCCAGTTCGAGCGCGCCGGTCGAGGACACCACCACCTTCTCGTCGAATTCGAGCTCGACACCGGGAATGCCCGCGACTTCCGAGCCGGTCGCGATCACGATGTTTTTCGCCTCGATCTCCTGCGTCTTGCCGTCGCCGTCGGTCACCTCGATCTTGCCTTCGCCGAGGATGCGGCCGGTGCCGCGCAGGCCATCGATCTTGTTCTTCTTGAACAGGAAATCGAGCCCCTTGGTGTTCTGCTCGACCGTCTGCGTCTTGTGCGCCATCATCTTCTTCAGGTTGAGCTTGGGCTTGCCGACCTCGACGCCAAGCGCATCGAAACTGTGCCCGGCCTCCATGAAGGCTTCCGAGGCATGCAGCAGCGCTTTCGACGGGATGCAGCCGACATTGACGCAGGTGCCGCCATAGGTGGTCCTTTTCTCGACCACCGCGGCCTTCAGGCCGAGCTGGGCCGCCTTGATCGCGCAGACATAGCCGCCCGGTCCGCCTCCGATAACGACGACGTCATATGCACTGGACATGGGATCATCCTTTCGGTGATGGCTTGGTGTTGGCGCCGACCATCCTGCCGGTGGCAAGGACGACGGCGCAATGTGTCCGTTCGCCGGCCGGCGAAACAGCGAAGATATCCGCCTTGCCGACCGCGGTGGTGGCGCCCGCCTGCAGCGCGGTCCCTTCGGCCTCCAGATGGCTGCCGCGCGCCGGCGCCGTCATTTTCACCGTGAAGTCCAGCGTCGAGCAGGCCGCCCCCGGCGGTACGGCGGCGGAACAGGCAGTGATCGCCGCGATGTCGCCAAGCATGCCGACCATGGCTGCCGGAAACAGATCAGGAGGCGTGGCGAATGCGGCATTGAAGGGCAGACGGGCAACGGCACGCCCTTTCGCGACCTCGACAAGTTCGATGCCGTGGTTCTTCACGAAAGGCAGCCCGGCCACGGCGCTGGCCAGAAGGTCGAGATGATCGCCGCTCATCTAGCGTCCTCCGCTGACGGTCAGGATGGCGCCCGTGGTATAGGACGCCTCCTCCGACAATAGCCAGAGCACGGCGTTGGCAATCTCCTCCGGTCGTCCCTCCCGCTTCATCGGGATCATGCCGCGCAGCCGCTCGATACGGTCCGGCTGACCGCCCGATGCGTGGATCTCGGTGGCGACGAGTCCGGGGCTGACGGCGTTGACGCGAATGCCCTCCTCGGCGACTTCGCGCGCGAGACCCGTCGTGAAGGTTTCGACCGCCGCCTTGGCTGCGGCATAGTCGACATATTCGCCCGGGCTGCCAAGCCTTGCCGCGACCGAGCCGAGATTGACGATCGCGCCGCCCTTCCCGCCGTGCTTCGTCGACATGCGCCGCACCGCTTCGCGGGCACACAGCATGGTGCCGACGACGTTGACGGCCATCATGCGCTCCAGCCGTTCGGCGCTCATCTGGTCGAGCCGCGCCTTTCTGTCGACCACGCCGGCATTGTTGACCAGCGCGTCGAGGCGGCCGAAGCGCTCGTCGATGGCTGCAAACATCGCCACGACGTCGGCCTCGCGCGCAACGTCGCCAGCGACAGCCATCGCCTCGCCGCCATCGGCCTCGATGGCGTCGACCACGGCCTTCGCGGCCGTCTCGTTGGCGGCGTAGTTCACCGCGACACGGTAACCGCGTCTGGCCGCCGCTGCGGCGATGGCCGCGCCGATACCGCGCGAACCGCCGGTCACCAGGACAACGGGGCCTGCCTTGCTCATTCCTGGCACCCGCTGATCTCGAACACGTCCCACGGCACGATGCTGACGCCGTCAGGACCATAGGCCGTCGAATGGCGCACCGCCGGGCCGAAATCGGGCAGGAGCAGTTGCTGCGCCGCGGCCTCGCCGCGTTTCGGCATCAGCCCGACCTTGCCCTCGGCATCGATCGCATAGACCGGGCCCTGCCAGACAGTACAGGCGGCCAGTTCGGCGCCGGTGACGTCACCCTCGGGGCACTGGTGCATGATCAGCCCGACCGGCCGGTCGCCTTCTTCCGACTGAAGCACCAGGCCGTCGAGCATCACGCCGTTCTGGGCGAACACAACTTTGAACTCCACCGAATGCATGGCGGCGGTTGGCGGCGCGGGCCGGAAATCGAGCGAGGCCGAGCGCTCCCTTTCCGCATAGACGGCAAGTTCCTGCGGGCAGGCAGCTACGGCCGGCGCCGCCGCAAGGGCAAGCTTGGCCGCCGCCACGCACGCCGCAGCGTTTCGGAAGCCGCCGGACACCCTCATTGGCCATCCTTCCCGAGCGGCGCGTTGAAGGCCCAGACATGGCCGAACGGGTCGCGGACCTTGCCGTAGCGCGCGCCCCAGAACTGGTCGGCGACCGGCAGGACCGGCTCGGCCCCGGCGCTGACGGCGCGCTCGACCGCGCCGTCGACTTCGGCCGGCAGGGCCAGGTTGACGTTGATCGTCATCGAGGCACCGCCGCGCGAAAGCGGGCTCATGACATCGGAGGAGAACTCCGGAAACTCGTCATGCAGCATCACCTCGGAGCCGAACATCGAAAGGTTCGCGTGCATGATGCGCTCGCCGTCGTCGGCCAGTTGCTCGAAGGTCTCGACCGCACCGAACGCCTCTTCGTAGAAGGCGATCGCCCGCTTGCCGTCCTTGACGCACAGATGCACCTGGATCGGCGGAATGTCCGGTTCGAATCCCATGTCGTGCTTCCCCGATCCGGCCCGTTGAACCGGGGCCGGTTCCTGTTCCTGCCGGTCAGCGTTCGCTCAGCGCCAGCCGCAGCCCGAACCCGGCGAACGCGGCCGCGACCGTGCGGCGCATCCAGCGCAATACCGTCTCGCTCTTCAGCACCCGCTCGCCGACAAAGGCGGCGAACGCGCCGTAGACGATGAAAACCGCGAAGGTCATCGCCATGAAGACGCCACCCAGCCACAGCATTTGGGCCACGGCCGCCGAAGAGGCCGGATCGATGAATTGCGGCAGGAAGGCGAGGAAGAACACCGAGAGTTTCGGATTGAGGATGTTGATCAGGAAACCGGTCCTGATAGTCGGCGCCAGCCGCGCCGGTCCGTGCAACCCGGCGTCCATGCGCATCGGACCGCTGTCCTTCAGCGTCTTCCAGGCGAGGTAGAGCAGGTAGGCCGCGCCGGCATATTTGAGCGCCTGGAACAGGAGCGCGCTGGTGTGCAGGATCGCCGCCAGTCCAAGCACCGAGGCGAGGATCGCCGGCACGATGCCGAGCGTGCAGCCGAAGGCGGCGGCAACACTTGCCCGCCGTCCCGCCGATAGCCCGGTCATCACCGTGTAGACGACGCCGGTGCCCGGGATCAGGATCACGACCAGCGAGGTGAGCAGGTATTCCCAGCTCATGACAGCGCCTCCCGGACGATCAGAGGTCCAGCACCAGCCGCTCCGGGTCTTCCAGGCTCTCCTTGACGCGAACCAGGAAGGTCACCGCCTCCTTGCCGTCGACGATGCGGTGATCGTAGCTGAGCGCCAGATACATCATCGGCCGCACCTTGATCTCGCCGCCGACCACCATCGGCCGCTCCTGAATCTTGTGCATGCCGAGAATGCCCGACTGCGGCGCGTTCAGGATCGGCGTCGACATCAGCGAACCGTAGACGCCGCCATTGGAAATGGTGAAGGTGCCGCCCTGCATGTCGGCCATGGCGAGTTTGCCGTCGCGCGCCGCCACACCCAGCCGGCCGATCTCCTTCTCGATCTCGGCGATCCCCATCTGGTCGGCATCGCGCACCACCGGCACGACAAGGCCCTTGTCGGTACCGACGGCGACGCCGATGTGGCAGAAGTTCTTGTAGATGATGTCGGTGCCGTCGATCTCGGCATTGACCGCCGGGATCTCCTTGAGCGCGTGGCAGACCGCCTTGGTGAAGAAGCCCATGAAGCCGAGCTTCACGCCGTGCTTCTTCTCGAACAGGTCCTTGTAGCGCGACCGCAGCTCCATCACCGCCTTCATGTCGACCTCGTTGAAGGTCGTCAGCATCGCGGCGGTGTTCTGCGCGTCCTTGAGGCGACGAGCGATCGTCTGGCGCAGGCGCGTCATCTTCACCCGCTCCTCGCGCGCCGCATCGTCGCCGGAGGAGGGCGCCCGCGCCACCTTCGGCGCCTCGGCGGGCTGTGAGGCTGCGCCCTTGGTCAGCGCGGTCATCACGTCCTCCTTGAGGATTTGCCCGCGCTTGCCGCTGCCTTCGACCTGATCTTCCGAAAGCCCCTTCTCGGCCATCATCTTCGAGGCCGCCGGCGAGGCCGGCATGTCCGACGTCGACTTTTCGGCCTTCTTTGCCGGCTCGGCGGCGGCTTCCTTGCCCGCGGCCTTGTCGTCCTTGGCCGGCTTTTCCTCTTCGGCCTTCTTCGGCGCGGCGGCCTTGCCCTCGCCTTCGCCGATCGAGCCGAGCAGGGCGCCGACCTCGACGGTGTCGCCTTCCTTGACGGTGATCTCGGCCAGCGTGCCCGCTGCCGGCGCCGGCACTTCGAGCGTCACCTTGTCGGTTTCGAGCTCGACCACCGGCTCGTCGGCGGTGACCGCCTCGCCCGGCTGCTTGAACCACTTGCCGACCGTGGCCTCGGTGACGGATTCGCCGAGGGTGGGAACGCGGATTTCGGTTGCCATGATGTTTGCTTCCGTTGCCTACAAATCGTCGGTGCGGTTTCTAGTCGCCGAGTGCGTCCTCGAGGAACGCCTCCAGCTGTGCGAGATGTTTCGACATCAGGCCCGTCGCCGGCGAGGCGGCGGCCGGCCGGCCGGTATAGCGGACGCGCTGGTGCTTGGCGTCGATATGGGCGAGCACCCATTCCAGATAGGGATCGATGAAGGACCATGCACCCATGTTCTTGGGTTCTTCCTGGCACCAGACCATCTCCGCATTGCGGAAGCGCGACAATTCGTTGATCAGCGCCTTGGCCGGGAACGGGTAAAGCTGCTCGACACGCAGCAGGTAGACATCGTCGATGCCGCGCTTCTCGCGGTCCTCGTAGAGGTCGTAATAGACCTTGCCCGAGCACATCACGACGCGACGGATCTTGGAGTCCTTCACCAGCTTGATCGGCTGGTCGGCCAGAAGCTGGGCATCGTCCCACAACAGCCGGTGGAAGGTGCTTTCGCCCGCCATCTCGGCCATGGTCGAGACGGCCCGCTTGTGCCTGAGCAGCGATTTCGGCGTCATCAGGATCAGCGGCTTGCGGAAGTCGCGCTTCAGCTGCCGGCGCAGGATGTGGAAATAGTTCGCCGGCGTGGTGACGTTGGCGACCTGCATGTTGTCTTCGGCGCACAATTGCAGGAAGCGCTCCAGCCGCGCCGAGGAGTGCTCCGGCCCCTGGCCCTCGTAGCCATGCGGCAGCAGGCAGACGAGCCCCGACATTCTGAGCCACTTCCGCTCGCCGGACGAGATGAACTGGTCGAACACCACCTGCGCGCCATTGGCGAAGTCGCCGAACTGTGCCTCCCACAGCACCAGCGCGCGCGGGTCGGCGAGCGAGTAGCCATACTCGAAGCCGAGCACCGCCTCCTCGGAAAGCATCGAGTTGATGACCTCGTAGTGAGCCTGCGCCGGTCCCAGATTGTTGAGCGGAATGAAGCGGTGCTCGTCCTTCTGGTCGTAGAGCACGGTATGGCGCTGCGAGAAGGTGCCGCGTTCGGAATCCTGGCCGGAGAGCCTCACCGGCGTACCTTCGAGCAGGATCGAGCCGAAGGCGAGCGATTCAGCCGTCGCCCAGTCGATGCCCTCGCCGCCCTCGATCGCCTTGCGGCGGTTTTCGAGAAAACGGTTGATGGTGCGGTGCGCCTCGAAGTCCTTGGGCACCTCGGTCAGCTTCTTGCCGATCTCCTTCAGCGTCTTCAGCGGCACGGCGGTCTTGCCGCGGCGCTGCTCGTCCTGATTGTCGGCGGTCCGGAGCCCCGACCAGGCGCCGTCGAGCCAGTCCGCCTTGTTGGGCTTGTAGGCCTGGCCGGCCTCGAACTCGGCTTCGAGATTGGCGCGCCAGTCGGCCTTCATCTTCTCGAACTCGCCTTCGGTCAGCAGTCCTTCCTCGATCAGCTTCTTGCCGTAGAGCTGCACCGTCGTCGGATGCGAGCGGATCTTCTTGTACATCATCGGCTGCGTGAAGGCCGGCTCGTCGCCTTCATTGTGGCCGAACCGCCGGTAGCAGAACATGTCGATGACCACCGGCTTGTGGAACTTCATCCGGAACTCGGTCGCCACCTTGGCCGCGTAGACGACGGCTTCCGGGTCGTCGCCGTTCACGTGGAAGATCGGCGCCTCGATCATCTTGGCGACGTCCGACGGGTAGGGCGATGAACGCGAGAAGCGCGGATTGGTGGTGAAGCCGATCTGGTTGTTGATGATGAAATGCAGCGTGCCGGCGACGCGATGACCGCGCAGGCCGGACAGGCCGAGGCATTCGGCCACCACGCCCTGGCCAGCGAAGGCGGCATCGCCGTGCAGGAGCAGCGGCATCACCTTCACGCGCTGGTCGAGCGGCACGATCTCCTCGCGCTTGCGCCCGAAGATCTGGTCCTGCTTGGCGCGCGCCTTGCCCATCACGACGGGATTGACGATCTCGAGATGCGACGGGTTGGCGGTCAGCGACAGATGCACTGTGTTGCCGTCGAACTCGCGGTCGGACGAGGCGCCGAGATGGTATTTGACGTCGCCCGAGCCCTCGACGTCGTCCGGCGCGAACGAACCGCCCTTGAACTCGTGGAAGATGGCGCGATGCGGCTTCGCCATCACCTGGGAAAGCACGTTGAGCCGGCCGCGATGCGCCATTCCGAGCACCACTTCCTTCAGGCCCAGCGCGCCGCCGCGCTTCAGGATCTGCTCCAGCGCCGGGATCAGCGCCTCGGCGCCGTCGAGCCCGAAGCGCTTGGTGCCCTTGTATTTGACGTCGATGAATTGCTCGAAGCCTTCCGATTCGATCAGCTTCTGCAGGATCGCCAGCTTGCCGTTCTTGGTGAACGTGATGCCCTTGTCCGGCCCCTCGATGCGCTCTTGGATCCACGACTTCTCTTCGGGATTGGAGATGTGCATGAACTCCACGCCGAGCGTCGAGCAATAGGTGCGCTTCAGGATGTCGAGCATCTCGCGGATGGTCGCGAATTCAAGGCCGAGCACATGGTCGATGAAGATCGGCTTGTCGTAGTCGGCCTCGGTGAAGCCGTAGGCCTCCGGCGACAGCTCGTTGTAATCCTCGAGCGGATTGGCGAGCCCCAGCGGATCGAGATTGGCGTGCAGATGGCCGCGCATGCGGTAGGCGCGGATCATCATGATGGCGCGCACCGAATTGCGCGTGGTGCGCAGGATTTCCTCGTCGCTCAGCGCCACGCCGCCCTTGGCGGCCTTTTCCTTGATCTTGCCGGTCAGATGCGTCTCGACCTGGCCCCAGTCGCCGTCGAGCGCCGAGACCAGTTCGCCATTGGCGGTGACCGGCCAGTTCGGGCGCTCCCACGACGCCCCGCGCGCATTCTTGCGCACGTCGTCGGCGTCGTCCTTCAGCTGCCCGAAGAAGTCGCGCCAGCCCTCGTCGACCGACGCCGGATCGTCCTGATAGGCGGCGTAGAGCTCCTCGATATAGTGGGCATTGCCGCCATAGAGGAACGATGTGATCGAGAACTGATCGTTGGCCTGATCCTGCCGTGCCATGGTCCTGTCCGGCGCCCTCGCGCCGTCTCCTTGTTCTTGGCGAATAGTGAATAGCGAATGGTGAAAAGGCTTTTGCTGGTTCGCTTCTTCACATCGCCATTTGCGGTTCCCCTGCTCGCTATTCGCTACTCACTATTTGCTGCGCTCAGCCTTTGATCGCTTCGAGCAGCGTCGTGCCGAGCCGGGCCGGTGACGGCGACACCTTGATGCCGGCCGCTTCCATGGCGGCGATCTTGTCTTCCGCGCCGCCCTTGCCGCCGGAGATTACCGCGCCGGCATGCCCCATGGTGCGTCCGGGCGGCGCCGTGCGTCCGGCGATGAAGCCGGCCATCGGCTTCTTGCGACCCTTCCTGGCCTCGTCCTTGAGGAACTGCGCCGCGTCCTCTTCGGCCGAGCCGCCGATCTCGCCGATCATGATGATCGATTCCGTCGCGTCGTCGGCCAGGAACATCTCCAGCACGTCGATGAACTCTGTGCCTTTCACCGGGTCGCCGCCGATACCGACCGCGGTCGACTGGCCGAGCCCGGCATTGGTCGTCTGGAACACCGCCTCGTAGGTCAGCGTTCCCGAGCGCGACACGACGCCGACCGAACCCTTCTTGAAGATGTTGCCCGGCATGATGCCGATCTTGCATTCCTCCGGCGTCAGCACGCCCGGGCAGTTCGGGCCGAGCAGCCGCGAATTCGAGCGGTCGAGCCGTGCCTTGACCTTGACCATGTCCATCACCGGAATGCCCTCGGTGATGCACACGATCAGCGGGATCTCGGCCTCGATCGCCTCGATGATCGCGGCCGCCGCGCCTGCCGGCGGCACGTAGACAACCGAGGCGTTGGCGCCGGTCTTTTCCTTGCCCTCGGCGACGGTGGCGAAGATCGGCAGCTGCGCGCCGCTTTCCACCGAGCCCCAGGTCTCACCGCCCTTCTTAGGGTGGATGCCGCCGACCATCCTGGTGCCGTGATAGGCAAGCGCCTGCTCGGTATGGAAGGTGCCGGTCTTGCCGGTCAGTCCCTGGACCAGGACCTTGGTGTCTTTGTTGACGAGAATGGACATGCGGCTTCCTGAGATTTCTTCACTGAGTGCGAAACGGGTTTATGACCTGCACGGACCCATAGGCCTGTCCGTGATTCAGGTCCTCGGAATAGAGTCTGGAAACGCCCAGCCGTTCGGCGGCGGCAATGATGGCGCCGTCCCGATAGGAGATGTTGTAGGTCCACGCGTTCTCGATGCCACGCATGACGACTGCACTGTCGATTTCCTGGCACGGCTTGCGACACACTGCCTCGATCCACTCCGCCGCCTTGGCCGGTGACAGAGGCTTGTCGGATTTGCGAATCGCGTTGACGTAAAACTCCTGCAGTACCTGCGCCGAGGTGGAGTAGTCCTCGTCGGCCACGATCTGCTTCGCGCGTGAATATTTCTCCGGGGCGGAGAAGCGGCCTAGCGCGGCATAAACAAGGACGTTGGTGTCCAGGAAGCACTCAGCGATCATAAAGTGCCTCACGGTTCCATTTCTGCTGGCCCATATCGGCATCGGTTTCGCGGATGAGCTTCAACAGCGCCTCGCGCGCCTCGTCCTCCGCCGTCTCCTTCGCGACAAGCGAAGACAGGTAATCCCGAACAAGCGCATTCACGCTCGTGCGGCGCTCTGCCGCCAGAACCTTGACTTTCCGCAGCACCGATTCATCGACTGACAATGTGATGTTCTTCGTCATGGCTTCACTCCTTCATCGCACAGTATATGTGTAACTGTGCGACTGAGCAAAAACAGAAGATCAGCAACTTTCGGACCTCGCCTGAATGACAGTTCGTTTCCAGTCGTGATCATGGCAGGCGTCATCGCTCCCCCTCCTTGCCGGGGACCGACGTCTCGAATTTCAGCACCACGCCGTCGAAGCTGGTCGTCTCGGCGTGCGGGCTGCCGGCCGGAATGAAGATGAGATGCGTGTCGAGCGTGCGTGGCATCGAGGGCGGCGGGCCCCAGACCGTGGCGACGAGTGCATCGTCGCTGTGCGACTGCGCCGGCTTGATGCCGAGTACATTGCTCACAGCCGCCGCACGCACCGGCTCGCCGGCCTCGAAATCGTAGAGGTAGCAGCCGACCGCGTTCAGATATTCGGTTTCCACCAGGCTGACGAAGAGGTGGAGCGGGCGGCCGCCGACCTCGCGCGCATAGCTCGCCCCGCGATAGTCGATCTCCATCTCGGCCGCCTCGGCCTTGAGCGCGGCGTCGGCCTTGGCCATCACCGCGCCGAACTCGGCATGGTCGGCCGGCGCGAATTCGCTCCAGCCTTCGGCGCTGGCCTGCGCGAGCGTGCCCTCGTAGCTCAGCCGCTGCGGCACGCAGGCGGCACGGAACGCCTCGACGAAGGTCGCCGACCAGTCGCCGCCGGCGGCAGGCGAGGCCGTCAGGACCGTCGCGGTCAGGATGAAGGCGAACAAAGGCACCGGCCCGCCGCCCCTACAGCCGCTTCAGCGCCGTGACCGTCAGGTCACTCGCCGCGTTGCCGGTGTTGAGCGTCGTCGCCGGTTCGAACATCAGGACGATCGGCTCGTTCGTCAGTGAGCGCGGCCGGTGCTCGACGCCTCTCGGCACGACGATGAAATCGCCCTCGTCGAGCTCCACCGGGCCGTCGCGAAAGTCGATCGCGATCCTGCCTCGCAGGACCAGGAAACCCTCGTCCTCCGCCTCGTGCGCATGCCAGTCGAAGACCTCGCCGAACTTGGCGACCTTGACCTGCGAATCGTTGACGTCGCCCGCGATATGGGGATCGAAGACCTTCCCGATGCGCCGGTCGGCTTCCGCAACGAGGCTGATCCTGCGGGGCGGCATCGTGCTAGTCCTTCACCGCCGCCACGATCTTCTTGGCCGCATCGTCGAGGTCGTCGGCCGCGATCACGTTGAGGCCGCTCTCGTTGATGATCTTCTTGCCGAGTTCGACATTGGTGCCTTCGAGCCGCACCACCAGCGGCACCTTCAGCCCGACCTCCTTGACCGCGGCGACCACGCCCTCGGCGATGACGTCGCAGCGCATGATGCCGCCGAAGATGTTGACCAGAATGCCCTTCACGTTCGGATCGGCGGTGATGATCTTGAACGCCGCCGTCACCTTCTCCTTCGAGGCGCCGCCGCCGACGTCGAGGAAGTTGGCGGGCTCGGCGCCGTAGAGCTTGATGATGTCCATCGTGGCCATCGCCAGCCCGGCGCCGTTGACCATGCAGCCGATATTGCCGTCGAGCGCCACGTAGGCGAGGTCGTATTTGGAGGCCTCGATCTCCTTCTCGTCCTCCTCGGTCGTGTCGCGCAGCTCCATGATGTCGGGGTGGCGGAAGAGCGCGTTGTTGTCGAACGACACCTTGGCGTCGAGCACGCGCAGGCGGCCGTTCTCCATCACGATCAGCGGGTTGACCTCGAGCAGGCTCATGTCCTTCTCGGTGAAGGCCTTGTAGAGGATCGGGAAGAGACCGGCCCCGTCCTTGGCGGCATCGCCGGAAAGCTTCAGCGCATCGTTGAGCTTGGCGACATCCGCCGCGGTCACACCGGCTTCCGGATCGATCGCCACGGTCACGATCTTTTCCGGCGTCTCCTCGGCCACCGCCTCGATGTCCATGCCGCCTTCGGTCGAGACCACGAAAGCGATCCGCCCGACGGTGCGGTCGACCAGGATCGACAGGTAAAGCTCGCGGTCGATGTCGGCGCCGTCCTCGATATAGAGCCGGTTGACCTGCTTGCCGTCCGGCCCGGTCTGCTTGGTGACAAGCGTGTTGCCGAGCATCTCCTTGACGTTGGCGACGACGTCGTCGACCGACTTCGCCAGCCTGACCCCGCCCTTGGCGTCGGCGCCCAGTTCCTTGAAGCGGCCCTTGCCGCGGCCGCCGGCATGGATCTGGCTCTTCACCACGTAGAGCGGGCCGGGCAGCGACTTCGCCGCCTTCTCCGCCTCGTTGGCCTTCATGATCGCCACGCCGGCCGCGACCGGTGCGCCAAAACCCTTCAGGACCTGCTTGGCCTGATATTCATGGATGTTCATGAGAGACTGGCTTCCCTTACTTCTTCAGGTTCGGGGCGATGTTCATGCAGGCCTCGCACAGCCCGGTGACGGCGGCCACCGACTTGTCGAACATCTTCTGCTCGGCCTTGTTGAGGCTGATCTCGATGATGCGCTCCACGCCGCCGTCGCCGATCACCGTCGGCACGCCGACATAGAGGTCCTTGACCCCGTACTGGCCCGAAAGATGCGCCGCGCAGGGCAGCACCCGCTTCTTGTCCCTGAGATAGCTCTCCGCCATCGCCACCGCCGAGGCGGCCGGCGCGTAGTAGGCCGAGCCGGACTTCAGCAGCCCGACGATCTCGGCACCGCCGTCGCGGGTGCGTTGCACGATCTTGTCGAGCTTCTCCTTCGAGGTCCAGCCCATCTTGACGAGGTCGGGCAGCGGAATGCCTGCCACTGTCGAATAGCGGGTCAGCGGCACCATGGTGTCGCCATGGCCGCCGAGCACGAAGGCGGTCACGTCCTCGACCGAAACCTTGAACTCCTCGGCCAGAAAATAGCGGAAGCGCGAGGAATCGAGCACGCCGGCCATGCCGACGACATGCGTCTTGGGCAGGCCCGAGAACTTCTGCAGCGCCCACACCATGGCGTCGAGAGGGTTGGTGATGCAGATGACGAAGGCCTTGGGCGCGTACTTCTTGATGCCGGCGCCGACCTGCTCCATCACCTTCAGGTTGATGCCGAGCAGGTCGTCGCGGCTCATGCCCGGCTTGCGCGGCACGCCGGCGGTCACGATGCACACGTCGGCGTCCTTGATCGCGGCATATTCATTGGTGCCGGCGAAGTTGGCGTCGAAGCCCTCGACCGGCGAGGACTGGGCGATGTCGAGCCCCTTGCCCTGCGGGATGCCTTCGGCGATGTCGAAAAGGACGACGTCGCCCAGCTCCTTCAGCCCGATCAGGTGGGCGAGCGTGCCGCCGATCATTCCCGAGCCGATGAGCGCGATCTTGCTGCGTGCCATTCGTGAGATACCCCGCGACGTTGTGGGCTACCATGGCCCAGCTGTTTTGCGATTGAAAGACGTTGGCCTGAATCGGGTGCCGTTCGTTGCGACAAAATTCGCGCGTGGCCTTAGACTCGGCGGCAAAAAAACTCAACCGATTCTTTCGATATGAATGAATTCAATCGTTTATAAATATCGGGAGTTACGTAAACGTCAAAACATTGCCGAAAAAAGCGTCAACGTTCAGCCTTCCCCGCCGACATCTGTACGAGAATACCCCTCGGCTCAGGCGTCGTGTCCCGCTTCTCGCACACCCGCCTCCTCCGCCTTGCCATCCGGCCAGTCGCGGCTTTGCATCTCGATCAGCCGCGATGCCGTGCGTTCGAACTCGAACGATTCCGTCGTGCCGGTGCGGCCGCGATAAAGGGCCTGCGGCTGCGCGGCGGCGCTGGCGATCAGTCGCATGCGTTTGTCGTAGAGCGTGTCGATGAGCAGGATGAAACGTTTGGCCTCGTTGCGCATGGCGTCGTCGAAGACCGGGACGCTTTCCACGAACAGGGTCTGGAACCGCGCGGCGATCGCCAGATAGTCGCGCGCACCCAAGGGCCGCCCGCACAACTCCTCGAAGGTGAACCTCGCCGCGTCGCGCGTCGCGCGCGGCACCTTGATCGAGCGTCCCTTGACCGCGACCTCCTCGGCCTGCTCGGCCGCGCCGTTGGCATAGTCGCGCCAGGCCGCCTCGAAGGCCTCGCCGGTCTCCTCGTCCAGCGGCGTCAGGTAGACCGGCAGCCGGTTCAGTTTTTCCAGCCGGTAATCCGTATCGCTGTCAAGGCTCATCACATCGGCGTGGCGCGCCAGGATGGCGATGAAAGGTTCGAACAGCGGTCGGTTGAGGCCGTTGTGATAGAGCTTCTGCGGCGCGACGTTGGACGTGGCGACCAGAACCACGCCCTCCTCGAACAGGGCCGAAAACAGCCGCGACAGTATCATGGCGTCGGCAATATCGGTGACCGAGAACTCGTCGAAGCACAAGACCCAGGCCTCGCCGGCCAGCGCCCGCGCTACCGGCGGTATAGGGTCGTCGCCCTTGACCTCGCCCGCCTTCAGCGCCGTGCGATGCCGGCCAATGCGATCATGAACCTCGGCCATGAAGTCATTGAAATGCACCCGGCGCTTGCGGTTGACCGGCACCAGTTCGAAGAACAGATCCATCAGCATGGTCTTGCCGCGGCCGACGGCGCCGTGGATGTAGAGGCCTTTGACGGGCGCCTTCGGTTCGCGCCGGCGCGCGAACAGCCAGCCGAGCGCGCTCGACTTGGCGGCCAGCCGCTTGTTGGCGAGTTCCTCGACCAGCCGGTCGAGGCGTTTGGCGATCTTTTCCTGGGCGAGGTCGCGCGTGACCTCGCCGCGCTCGATCAGGCGTTCATAGGCCTGGCGAACCGAGGGAAACGGCTGCAATCCGTCGCGCAGGGACATGGGCCGGCCTCGGTTCGCGCGATCAGCTTGTCCTGGCTCCTCAGCGCGAAAGCGAGATCGGCTGCCCGGTCGACATCTGGCCGTCGAAGCGCTCGCCGCCCGACGAATAGAGGCGGGCAAGCACGTTGCCGCTCTCGTCGTAGAGCGACAGCTGCTTGCCGGCGACATTCCACGATTTCACGCCATCGAGCGGCGCCGGGCAGCGCAACGGGCCGGCGCGGAAGCCCTGGCCGAACTTCGTCTGTGGCGTGGCGATGCGGCAGTTCTGGCCGGAAACGGAGGCGCTCCACACCCCCGCCACGCTGCCGACCGTGAGGTCCGCTGCGCCGGTCGGCACGGCCGTCTCGACGACGGGCGTGTTCGGATCGAGCGCGGCGACGTCTTCGCTCTCTTCCGGCGTGACGGTGCCGCCGGGCGGCGGCGGGAAGCTCGACGGGTCGGTCGGTCCGGTCGGCGACGGCGGCGGCAGCTGGCTCGCCACGACGGTGCCCGCGGGGGCCGGATTGAGTGGTGCGGGCCCGCCGACCGAACTGAAGCGGGAGCTCTGGCATCCGGCAACCGCCAGGGCGCAAAGCGTCAGGGCAACCGTGCCGGAAATCGAAATCTTCATCCTTTTCCTCCGTGGGACATCACGGCAGGGAAAATACGCCCCGCATCGATGCCTTGAATGGCGAAAATCATGGCGATCTTTGGGTCAATTGCACGATCGCATGGTTAAAATTAGGTTGCGCGCGGCGAATCTTGGCGCGGTATAGCGCGGCTCGGCACGAAGATATAGCCCGAGGGTCCGACGATATGGCACTCGCGCAGGCCGTGTGGCTTGTCGGCGGAGCCCGCGAGCACGAAATGACCCACTGCCGCCGCACGCGCCTCGACCCGATCCGGATCGAGACCGTAGATGCGGATTTCGACCCCGGTCCCGCGCGCCTCCACGCCGGCGACGACGCCTGCCATGTCATGGTCCGCGTAGGAATGGTCGGCATGCAGCATCAGCACCGAGCCGGCGATCTCGATCGCGGCGAAATCGGCGTCGGCGTAGATCGTGTTGGCGCCGAGCACCTCGCGCAGGAAGGTTTCGGTCTCGGCGATCTCCGGAACCAGCAGGTTCAGCCCGACGCCGCGCGGCAGCGAACGACCGAACTCGTCGGCCGCCATCCAGGGCTCGCCCGTCCGCTTTTTCATCGCTTCACCCGTGTTGAAAAAATCCTTGATCGGTCCGTTAAAGCCCTTATCTCCAAAGCGATGAAACGTCGAGCGCTGCTGAAATGGCTTGGCTTGGGTGGCGCGGCCTCGCTTGCCGGCGGAACCGCCTATGCCGTCAGCCGCAATGGCGACAATCCCTACTACCAGGGTCCGCCCAGCGACCATTTCGACGGTCGTGTCTTCTTCAATCCCGATGGCGTGCCGCCACGCCAGTTCGCCGATTTCCTGCGCTGGCAGTTCGGCGGCGGTCGCGCTAGGTGGCCGGGCGAATGGCCAAGCCCGCATCCGCCCGCGCGGCCGGAGGCGTCGGTTGACGGCCAGGGGCTGCGCGCCACCATGGTCGGCCACGCGACGCTGCTCATCCAGACCGGCGGCCTGTCGATCCTGACCGATCCGGTCTGGTCGCTCCGCGCCTCACCCTTTTCGCTGGTCGGCCCGAAGCGCGTGAACCCGCCGGGCATCGACTTCGACGATCTTCCGCCGGTCGACGCCGTGCTTCTGTCTCACAATCATTACGACCATCTCGACCTCGGCACCTTGCGGCGGCTGAAGGAAAAGCACGATCCGCTGGTGGTCACCCCGCTCGGCAATGATGCCATCATCCGCGACGCGGTGCCCGACATGCGCATTCACGCCGGCGACTGGGGGGACCGGGTCACGCTCTCCAACGCGGCTGGAAGCCTCGACGTCCATATCGAGCCCGCGCACCACTGGTCGGCGCGCGGCACCGGCGACCGCCGCATGGCGCTCTGGGCCGCCTTCGTGCTGTCCGGCCCGGCCGGCAAAGTCTACATCGCCGGGGACACCGGCTTCCATCGCGGCATCAATTTCCGCGCCGCGGCCGAGCGCCACGGCCGCTTCCGCCTCGCCGTCCTGCCGATCGGCGCCTACGAGCCGCGCTGGTTCATGGAGCCCCAGCACCAGAACCCGGAAGAAGCCGTCGAGGCGATGCGACTGCTTGGGGCCGAACATGCCGCCGGCTGCCACTGGGGCACCTTCCATCTCACCAACGAGGCGATCGAGGAGCCGCGCGACCGCCTGTTCGCCGCGCTCGACACCGCCGGCATGCCGCGGCAACGCTTCCGGCCGTTGCTGCCGGGCGAGGTCTGGGACGTGCCGCAAACATCCGAGGCGTGACATCGCCCTTCCTTGCGCTAGGATAGTACCGGGGCGACACGGGAGAGGCGAAGGATGCGTATGTTGCGGGGGGTGATGGCTTTGATGGTCGCCGGTGGAATTTCAGGCGCGGCCGCTGCCGGATCGATAGCGGACAAGGGGGCCGAGGCCGAGAAACAGTTCGCCGCCGGCCAGCCGATCGCGGCGATCGAGACGCTCGATTCTGCGGTCGCGAAAATCTGGGATACCATGCCGCTGACGGTGCGACGGGCGGTGCTTGTCGAGAGCGTGTCCGGCTATGGCATCTACGCGCCGCGCGACAAGCCGGCCTTCGGGCCGGGCGAGGCGATCGTCATCTATGTCGAGCCGATCGGTTTTGCCTACGGCAAGGACTCGCTCGGGGCAGGCCAGATCGCTTTCGACATCGACCTGGCGATTGAGGATGAAGCCGGCACACAGGTGCTGCAGCGCGAAAACTTCGTCTCGGTCGAAACGCCGGTCCGCTACCGCAATCGCGAGTTTCATCTGACCGTGAACCTGAACCTCAGCGGCGCCCCGACCGGCAAGTATGTCGGGCGGTTCCTCTTGAAGGACAGGCACTCCGACAAGACCGCCGAGTTCGACGTGCCGTTCGAGATCGCCGGCTGACCCTGCTGAGGGAACGGTACGCGCCGAAACGCGTTCTTTTGATTGTCCGCCCAGCAAAGGGTCAATCCGGAGAGCGCGCTCATGATCAAATGGATACTCATTCTGCTCGTCGTCGCTGCGGTGGCGAGCCTTCTCGGCCTCAATTCGCTGGCCGGTGCCGCCATGACCGGCGCCAAGCTGCTGATTGCCGTCGCGCTGATCCTGTTCCTGCTGGTGCTGTTCGGCCTGGTGGCGATCGCCTGATCCTCGCTCTGCGGCCGCCATCGCCAGCGTCTGGTAATCGGGGCTCGCTTCCGCCATATAGGGGCCGGATCGATCACCTGGACCGGCAATGGAAGAGCGGCCGCATTTTGCCAAGATGAACGGGCTCGGCAACGAGATCATCGTTGCCGACATGCGCGGTCGCGCCGGGCGCGTATCGCCAGCTGCCGCGCGCGCGCTGGCCGCGGACCCGGCGACGCGTTTCGACCAGATCATGGCGATCCATGATCCGAAGACGCCCGGCACGGCCAATTTCATCGAGATTCTGAATTCCGACGGCTCCTCCGCCCAGGCCTGCGGCAACGGCATGCGCTGCGTCGTGCAGGCGCTGGCCGCCGAGACCGGTACAGCCCGCTTCACCTTCGAGACGGTGGCCGGCATCCTCAACGCCGAGGAACATGCCGACGGCTCGATCTCGGTCGACATGGGCAAGCCGCGCTTCGACTGGCAGGACATCCCGCTCGCCGAGGAATTTCGCGACACCCGCATGATCGAGTTGCAGATCGGCCCGATCGACGCCCCGGTGCTGCATTCGCCTTCGGTGGTCTCGATGGGCAACCCGCATGCCGTGTTCTGGGTCGACGACGACGTTTGGTCGCACGATCTCGAGCGTTTCGGGCCGCTGCTCGAAAACCATCCGATCTTTCCCGAAAAGGCCAACATCACCATTGCCAGGGTGACCGCTCCCGACGCCATAACCATCCGCACCTGGGAGCGCGGCGCCGGGCTCACCCGCGCCTGCGGTTCCGCCGCCTGTGCTGCCGCCGTCTGCGCGGCGCGCACCCGCCGCACCGGCCGCGGCGTGACCGTCACCGTGCCGGGCGGACCATTGCTCATTGAATGGCGCGATGACGACCACGTCATCATGACCGGCCCCGCCGAATGGGAATTCTCGGGACGCTTCGATCCCGCCACCGGCGCCTGGGAACGCGAAGTCGAGGGCGCGGTCTGATGGCTGTCGACATCGTTACCTTCGGCTGCCGGCTCAACACCTATGAGTCGGAAATCATGCGCCGCGAATCCGAGGCCGCCGGCCTCGGCGAGCTCGACGGCGGTGCCGTGGTCTTCAACACCTGCGCCGTCACCGGCGAGGCGGTGCGCCAGGCGCGCCAGGCGATCCGCAAGGCGCGCCGCGAGAACCCGGCCGCGCGCATCATCGTCACCGGCTGTGCCGCCCAGACCCATCCCGGCAGCTTCGCCGCCATGGACGAGGTCGATCTCGTGCTCGGCAATGAGGAGAAGCTGAAGAGCCAGAGTTACCGCGCCTTGCCCGATTTCGGCGTCAACGACACCGAAAAGACCCGCGTCAACGACATCATGTCGGTGACGGAGACCGCGCCCCATATGGTCGATGCGATCGAGGGCCGCGCCCGCGCCTTCGTGCAGGTCCAGAACGGCTGCGACCACCGCTGCACCTTCTGCATCATCCCCTATGGCCGCGGCAATTCCCGCTCGGTGCCGATGGGCGCCGTCGTCGAGCAGATCAAGCGACTGGCCGGCAACGGCTATCGCGAGGTGGTGATCACCGGCGTCGACATCACCTCCTATGGCACCGACCTGCCGGGCGCGCCGCGCCTCGGGCGCCTGGTGCGCACCATTCTGCGCCAGGTGCCGGAGCTCCAGCGCCTGCGGCTGTCATCGATCGATTCCATCGAGGCCGACGAGGATCTGATGGCGGCGCTCGCCGACGAGCCGCGCCTGATGCCGCATCTGCACCTGTCCCTGCAGTCGGGCGACGACATGATCCTGAAGCGCATGAAGCGGCGCCACCTGCGCGACCATTCGATCCGCTTCTGCGAGGACGTTCGCCGTCTGCGTCCCGACGCCGTCTTCGGCGCCGACATCATCGCCGGCTTCCCGACCGAGACCGAGGCGATGTTCGAGAATTCGCTGGCAATCGTCGATGAGTGCGGGCTGACCCACCTCCACGTCTTCCCGTTCTCGCCACGCGAGGGCACGCCGGCCGCCCGCATGCCGCAACTGCCGCGCCGGCTGGTCAAGGAGCGCGCCGCGCGCCTGCGCGAGGTTGGAGAGATCGCCTATCGCCGCCATCTCGACGGCGTTGTCGGCAGCGCCCAGAAAATTCTTGTCGAACGCGAAGGTCTCGGCCGCACGGAAGGTTTTGCTGTCACCGCAATTGATCGCGGCGCACCGGGCGACATCGTCGCCGCCCGCATTGCCGGCCATGACGGCGAACGGCTGAACGCCGTCGCGCTGGCCGAGGCGGCCTGACGGACGCACGCATGGCATTCGGTTTCATCAAGAAGATCTTCTCCTTCGGCAAGAAGCAGGTCGAGGAGGTTCCCGCCGAAGACGAGGCAGCAGAGGCGGCGACCGCCCCCGCGCCCACTGAAACCGCGCCGCCGCCGCCCGCGCCGGAAAAGGCAAAGCCGGAGCCGGGTCCTTCCGAGCCAGGTGAAGGGGAACGCCCGAAGACCTGGCTACCCCTCCTGGAACCGGAAGCCGAAAAGCCGGCGGAGCCCGTTCCCGGGAAAGCGGCGAAGGAGACCGCGGGCGAAGCTCCAGCTAAGCCGGCGTCCAGGCAACCTGATGCACCGCAAACCCCGCCATCTCTCAAGGGTGAGCCACCGGTGGAGGAGGCGTCCCCATCTCCACCGCGGGAAGAGGCAGGCGAGACGCCGACCGAGGAGCGCGAGGGCCAACCCGCCGCGAAGCTCAAGCCCGAGCCGGCCGCACCGGAAGCCGAACCAACCCCGGAGCCGGCTCCCTCCGCTCCTCCTCCGGCGAAGGTCGGCGAGACTCCGGCCGAGCCGGTTGTAGAGGAACGTTCGAAAACGCGGCCGCTACCGAGAAAACTGGAAGCCGAAAAGCCGGCCGAGCCTGCTCCTGAGAAGGAGCCAAAGGAAACCGGGCCCCAACCGCTGCCGGCAGAATCCGTCGGTGCCGAGCCCGCCGCTGCCGAAACCGCCGATGCCAGCGACAAGGCGGCTCCTCCGCCGCGGGAGATTGGCGACATATCAGCCGAGCCGGCGAAGGAAACCCCACCTCAACCGCCGCCGGCGGTCGAGCCTCCGCCAACCGCGCCGACGCCAAGATCCTCGCCTCCCGCCGGCCGCGTCACGGTGTCGAAAACCGTCGAGGCGCGTGTCGAGCAAGCGCCCGCTGCGCCCGAACCGGAAGCAAAGCGCAGCTGGTTCCAGCGCCTGCGCGACGGCCTGTCGCGTTCCTCGCGCGAACTCGGCGGCAACATCGCCGGCGTCTTCACCAGGCGCAAGCTCGACGAGGACGCGCTCCAGGATCTGGAGGACGTTCTGATCCAGGCCGATCTCGGCATGGAGACCGCGATCCGCATCACCGACACGCTGGCCTCCGGTCGCTACGGCCGCGACGTCTCCGACGACGAGGTGCGGACCGTCATGGCCGGCGAGATCGAGAAGGTGCTGGCGCCGGTGGCGCTGCCGCTCGAGCTCGACCTGTCGCACAAGCCGCACGTCATTCTGGTCGTCGGCGTCAACGGCACAGGCAAGACCACCACCATCGGCAAGCTCGCCGCCAAGCTCGTCGGCGGCGGTCTCGACGTCATGCTGGCGGCCGGCGACACCTTCCGCGCCGCCGCCATCGAGCAGCTCAAGATCTGGGGCGAGCGTACCGGCTCGCCGGTGGTCGCCTCAAAGCTCGGTGCCGACGCCGCCGGCCTCGCCTACGACGCCTTCGAAAAGGCGAAGGAGGCGGGATCGGACGTGCTGATCATCGACACCGCCGGCCGCCTGCAGAACAAGGCCGAGCTGATGGCGGAACTGGAAAAGATCGTGCGCGTGCTCGGCAAGCTCGATCCCGAGGCGCCGCACACGGTCCTTCAAACTGTCGACGCAACCACCGGCCAGAATGCACTCAACCAGGTCGAGATCTTCCGCAATGTCGCGGGTGTGAACGGCCTGGTGATGACCAAGCTTGACGGCACGGCGCGTGGCGGCATCCTTGTCGGCATCGCGGCCAGGCACAAGCTGCCGGTCTATTTCATCGGCGTCGGCGAACAGGTCGACGATCTGGAACCCTTTTCGGCCGGCGAGTTCGCCAGGGCGATCGCCGGCGTGGCATAGCGAAAAATGACCGACAAACCCCTCTTCGAACGCGAACCCGCAGACCCGAAACGTGACGCGATGAACCCGCTCCTGAAGCTGGTGCTGGAGCTCGGGCCGCTGGTCGTCTTCTTTTTCGCCAACGCGCGCGGCGAATGGCTGGCAGCGACCTTTCCGTCGCTTGCCGCCTTCGGTGGACCGATCTTCATCGCCACCGGGATGTTCATGATCGCCACCGCGCTGTCGCTCGGCATCTCCTGGATCATGGTGCGCTCGCTGCCGATCATGCCGCTGGTCTCCGGCGTCATCGTCTTCGTCTTCGGCGCGCTGACCTTGTGGCTGCAGGACGAGACCTTCATCAAGATGAAGCCGACCATCGTCAATTCGCTGTTCGGGACCGTGCTCCTTGGCGGGCTCATCTTCGGCCGTTCGCTGCTCGGCTATGTCTTCGACCAGGCGTTCCGGCTCGACGCCGAGGGCTGGCGCAAGCTCACCTTCCGCTGGGGCCTGTTTTTCTTCTTCCTGGCTCTTGTCAACGAGATCGTCTGGCGCTCCTTCTCCACCGACGCTTGGGTGGCGTTCAAGGTCTGGGGCATCATGCCGATCACCTTGATCTTCACCTTCAGCCAGATGCCGCTGGTCATGCGTCATTCGCTCGACGAGCAGAAAGGCTAGTGGAATGAATCTGACATTCGATAGCCGCTCGCTGTCGGCCTCAACATCGAATGTCAGATTCATTCCACTAGGAACTTGAACTTGCCAGTGGTTCTTCGGTTTCCGACATTTGCCCTCGCGGCCGATACGAACGGGATGCGAATGTCGGAAATGAACCACTAGAGGGAGCCGCCATGCAATTCATCGAGACCCGCGAGCAACTGCGCCAGCACTACAAGGCGCCCGGCGACCTTCCTCTGCGCAAGGAGTTGAAGGCGCTCGACCCTCATTGCCGCAACTTCATCGCCAAAAGTCCGTTCGTGCTCATCGGCTCGTCCGACGGCAACGGCAATGGCGACGTCACGCCCAAGGGCGACAGGCCCGGCTTCGTCGCCGTGCTCGACGACAACACCCTCGCGATTCCCGACCGGCCCGGCAACAACCGGCTCGACACGCTCGAAAACGTCATCGCCAATCCCGCCGTCGGCCTGCTGTTTCTCATCCCCGGCATGAACGAGACCTTGCGGGTCAACGGCACTGCCCGCATCACCGCCGACGAGGCGCTGCGGCTGGAACTCGCCGTCGACGGCAAGAGCCCGGCGTCAGTGATGATCGTCACGGTCAACGCCTGCTACATGCATTGCGCCAAGGCGTTCCTGCGTTCGGCCCTGTGGAACCCGGAGGCCTGGCCGCCACGTGCAGCGATGCCGACGCTGGGCGAGATCATGAAGGATCAACTCGCCCTTGCCGAACAGGCCGCCGAGGCCGACCGGCGGCTCGAGGAAGCGTATCGCAAGACGATGTGGTGAGGCCACTCGCCTCAGCCGGTCCATTCGATCCAGCGGCCGTGATAGTCGCATTTGGCGAGCCTCGTCGTCTCGCCGCCCGGCCATGTTGTCACGCTGAGCGTGGCGAAAGGGTCGTTCGGGTCGCGTGGCTCCATGCGCAGCCGGGCGATCGGGCTGTCGGGCGTCGCCGCCTTCCCTGCCTCGTCGAGTACCGCCACGATCGCGTCCTTGGTCGCGCGCGGCAGATATTGCCACATGATGGTGTGGAAGAAGACCAGCGCCGTCCCGTCCCGCGGCCCAGCCAGCCGGCGGCGAACGAAATCGGCCGCATCTGCGCGCTCGACCACGAACGGTTCAGCCTCGGCGAGACCGATCGCGGCGTCGAGACGCTCCAGCCTGTGAGGCTGGTCCGCCCACAGATAGGAGCGTAACCGCAGCCGCTGGTCGGGATCGCGAAAGTCGACCGGGCGGATGTCGCTACCGGCGCGCGCGACGATCGCCAATTCGCCATCGAGCGGCGGCGGCGTGCCGCGCATCTCCGGCGAAAGCCGCACCGGTGACGCGGCGTTGCCCCAGCCGGCATCGCCGTAATCGTAGCGGAAACGGTCGAAGATCAGGTTGAGCCCGGCGCTGGACCCGATCTCGGCGCCCGAAAACGGACGTTTCAGCGCGCGTGCCGCCGCAAGGAAGCCGGGCAGGATCATGCCTGCCCGCGCGATCTCGTTGGTCTGCGGCGGATTGTCGAGCGCTCGCACCAGCGCCTCGTCGTTGCGCCGGATCGCTGCCGCCAGTTCCGTCTCGAACGTCGCCTGCGCCACTTTTGCCGCCGGAAAAAGCGCGGCCAGGGCGTCGTCCTCGCCGGACAGTACCAGCGCATGCAGGCCGCCGCAGAGCCTGAGCGCCAGTGCGTCGGCGCGCGGATTTCCTTCCCATTCGAGCACCTGCAGGCCGGTGACCGTCGAGCGGTCGAGGACCGACGCCAGCGCCCGGCACAGCCGGGCCGTGAAGGGCGAACCGAGATCGTCGCAGGCGATCGCCTGCTTTTCGAAATGATCGCGGATTGCGGCCGCGCTCATCGCGGCCTCAGATCGGCGCTGCGGCCTTCAGGATTGGCAAACGGCGCTGCAATCGATCCTTCCTGCACCTGTCGCTCATGGCCGAGCATCCAGTGCACCGTCGGAAAGGCGAGATCGTCCCAGGGAATGTCGTCCCAGCCGAACAGTCCGACTTCAAGGCTTTCCTCGCCGGCCGAAAAGCCCGGCTCGTGCAGCACCGCGCGATAGATCAGCTGCACCTGCGACAGTCGCGGCACCGAATAGACGGCAAGCAGGCTTTCGATGGCAAGTCGTGCGTTGGCTTCCTCCAGCGCCTCGCGACGCGCGCCGTCCTCCGGGGTCTCGTGCAACTCAAGAAAGCCGGCCGGCACGGTCCAGTAGCCGCGGCGCGGCTCGATGGCGCGCCGGCACAGAAGCAGCTTGCCGTCGTGGCGCACCACCGAGCCGACCACAATCTTGGGGTTCTCGTAGGCGACGAAGCCGCAATTCTCGCATACGGCGCGTTCATGCGTATCGCCGTCGGGCACGGTGCGGGCAAAGACGGGCGAAAGCGGATAGGTCATGGCCGGCAGGCTACCCGCTTTCGCCGGGGCGGTGAAGCGGCAGGCCTACCGCTTCATCAGGTGATCGCCATAGGGATCATCGATCACCATCAGCCAGCGGCCGTCAGGCTGGCGGCGCAAGACCGCCACCGAAAGTCCGCCGTCTTCGATCACCGTTCCGTCCGGGGCCTTTCCGGTCATCGACCACGGCATCAGGTGCAGAGCTATGTCGCCTGCCTCGATCACTTCATGGCCGTGATAGGTGAAATGCGGGTCAACGGCAATGAAGCTCTCGAACAGCGCCCTGAGCGCCGGCGTTCCGGAGGCGGGCTGGCCGGGTTCGCCGACCACAACGGCATTCGCCTCGTAGGTCGAAAGGACCGTGTCGACGTCCTTGGCGGCAAAGGCCGACGTCATCCTTTCGATCACCTTCACGACGTCGGTTTCGGCGCCGGCCGCCAGGGCAGGCGATGCGACCGGCAGCACTGCGAGTGTGAGCATCCCGGCAAGAGCTGGCAGAAGACTGGGTTCAGGCATGGGAGTTTCCTTTCTGATGCAACGCTGACGGCGTAGCAGCAGCAACTGCCAGAAAGTGGCAGCATCGTTTCAGCGCAACGGCTTTTCTTGCTCGGCCTGCTGCCACTCACGCATCAGCGCGTGGCGGCGGCGCGGATAACGCTCGCCGGTCAGGCTCATCGCCAGGATCCGGTCGCCGCGAAAGTGCCGGATGGCCTGACGCAGTTCGCACCACGCCACCACCACTCGCACTCTTTCGAAGAAGCCCAGCGCAAACGGCCAGATCGTCCGCCGCGTTTCCCCCTTGCCACCTTCCTTGCGGTAGACGATCTCAAGCCTGTGCTCCTTGCGGATCGCCTCCCTGATCACCGCCAGGTCGACGGTATCGGTCTCCGCCGCGTCGACAGGCCCGATCATCAGGGTCGAGGTGTCGAGGCGGTTCCTGAGGTCATCAGGCAGCACGCTCGCCACCTTCGCCATGGCGTTGCGTGCCGCCGTTCCCAGCCGCTCGTCGCCGCGCTCCGCGACCCATTGCGAGCCGAGCAGCAGGGCCTCGATCTCCTCGTCGCGCAGCATCAGCGGCGGCAGCATGAAGCCGGGCTGAAGCACATAACCGAGACCCGGCTCGCCCTCGATCGGCGCGCCTTGTGCCCTGAGCGAGGCGATGTCGCGATAGAGCGTGCGCAGGCTGACCCCGGTTTCGCGCGCAAGCGTGCTGCCGCTGGCGGGCCGGCGATGCCGGCGCAGCACCTCGATCAGTTCCAGGAGACGTTCCGCCCGCGACATCGTCTTCCTCACCTGCCCCCGCGTTGCCCGGCCGAGCATGCCGATGACGGCGGCCTCCGCCAAGCCCCCGGCGCGACAGGCGCGGCAGCAGATGCCAGCCGAGCGCCTTGCGCGTGATGGACCGCGCGTTAAACTGCCGCCCCGGTCCGGCCGCCAGAGCCGGAGGCTGCCCCCAGGAGCTTCACATGAAGAGATTTCCGTTGTCGCTGGCCGCGCTTGGCGCCGCCCTTTTCCTTCCGCTCGCCGCCCATGCCCAGGCACTGCCCGATCTCGGCGGCCGCACCGTGGTCGTGGTGACCGAGAACGCCTATCCGCCGCTCCAGTTCATCGATCCGAAGACCGGTGATGCGATCGGCTGGGAATATGACGCCATCGCCGACATGGCCAAGCGCCTCAATTTCAAGGTCGAGATCCAGAACACGAGCTGGGATGCTATGATCCAGTCGGTATCAGACGGCCAGTACGATATGGGCATGACCGGCATCACCATCCGCGACGACCGCAAGGAGAAGGTCGACTTCTCCGACGCCTACATGCATTCGGAAATGCGCATGCTGGTGCGCGACGACGAGGAGCGGTTTGCCGACGAAAAGCAATTCGCGGCCGAGGAGAACCTTCTGATCGCCGCCCAGCCGGGCACCACGCCCTTCTACGTCTCGGTCTACAACATCCTCGACGGCGACGAGGCCAATCCGCGCATCAAGCTTTTCGAGACCTTCGGCGCGACGGTGCAGGCGTTGCTGGCCGGCGACGTCGACCTTGTCCTGACCGACGGCGTTGCCGCCAACGGTTACGTCGAATCCTCGGGCGGCAAGCTCAAGGTGATCGGCGGCCCGCTCGGCTCGGAGGATTTCGGCTTCATCTTCCCGAAGGGTTCCGACCTTGTCGCGCCGATCAACGCCGCCATCGCCGCGATGAAGGAAGACGGCACGCTCGACGCGCTCAACAAGAAGTGGTTCCTCGACTACAAGCTCGGCCAGTGATCCCGGCCTGCGCCGGCGTGCGGCGTGGAACCCCGCGCAGGCATTGGCTCGATAGCGTCGCTTCCTGATGCATCCGTCCCCTGCCTCCGCCACCAGGGAGTTTCCCTGGTGGCTGCTCGTCGCGGTCGCGATGGCCGTGGCGATCGCCGTGTTCATCGCCGCAAGCGATCTCTACGCACAGGTCTTCGCCACCGTCTCGCGCGGCATCGCCATCACGGTCTTCGTCACCGTCGTCGGCTTCTCGCTCGCCTCGCTGATCGGGCTCGGCGTGGCGCTGATGGCGCTGTCGAACTCGCTGCTGCTGCGGCAGATCGCCCGCTTCTACGTCGAGATCATCCGCGGCGTGCCGATCCTGGTGCTCCTGTTCTGGATCGCCTTTGCCGGCGTGCCCGCCTTCGTCGCGCTGTGGAACTTTCTCGCCCAGCCGCTTCAGCAGGCGGGGCTGATCGGCGAATTGCTGGTGCGCGACGTCTCGCTGCTCTGGCGCGCCGTCATCGCGCTCACCATCGGCTATTCCGCCTTCATTTCCGAGGTCTTCCGGGCGGGCATCCAGTCGGTGGATCCCGGCCAGATCGAGGCGGCGCAGGCGCTCGGCCTGTCGCGTTTCCAGCGCTTCCGGCTGATCGTGCTGCCGCAGGCGATCCGCATCATCCTGCCGCCGCTCGGCAACGACTTCGTCGCCATGGTCAAGGACTCCTCGCTGGTCTCCGTGCTCGGCGTCGCCGACATCACCCAGATGGGCAAGGTCTACGCCTCGGGCTCGTTCCGCTTCTTCGAGACCTATTCGATCGTCGCCTATATCTACCTCATCCTCACCGTCGGCCTGTCGCTCGGCCTGCGTGCGTTCGAAAGGCGCCTGCGCCGCAAGCAGGCCGGCTGAGGATGGCCGGACCGGCGCCTCTGGCGGAGCCCGCCCCGAAGCGTTAGCCTGTCGGCATGACCGACGACAGCCCTTCACCCCGCCCGCTCGACCTCGTCTATGCCGCGAGCAGCGAGGCCGAACTTGCCGACGCCTATGCCGCATGGGCGGCAAGCTACGACCGCGAGACCGCCGAGCTTGGCTATTGCCTGCCCTTCCTGATTACCGGCTGGCTTGCTCGGCATGTACCGGCCGGCGCCGGCCCGATCCTCGATGCCGGCTGCGGCACCGGGCTGTCCGGCCCGTTCCTCAAGGCGCTCGGCTACGATCGCCTCGCAGGCCTCGACCTCTCGGAGGAGATGCTGACCATTGCCCGCTCCCGCAACGCCTATGGCGAGCTGAAAAAGGCCGCGCTCGGCGAACCGCTGCCCTGGCCCGACGGGCATTTCCGCGCCTTTATCGCCGCCGGCGTCTTCACCGCCGGCCATGCACCGGCCTCCGGCCTCGACGAACTGGCGCGCATCACCGCGCCCGGCGGCCACGCCATCTTCACCGTCCGCGACCTGCTGATCGACAGCGCCGGCTTCCGCGAACGCTTCGACGCGCTGACGGCCGCCGGCAAATGGCGACCGGTCGAGGAAAGCCAGCCTTTCCGCGCCTTCGCCGTCGGCGAACCGGACGTTCTGGTCAAGTCGTTCGTGTTTCAGGTCGGTTGAGCCCGGAACCCTGGCGCCACGCCGGCGTTAAGGCACCTGTATGGACCAGTTCCTCTCCGATTTCGGCCGCGCGAGCTGGCTGCCGGTCACGGTGATCGCGACGCGGCTGCTCTTGGCGACTGCGCTTGGCGCCGTCGTCGGCCTCGAGCGCGAGTGGCGAGCGCGCCCTGCCGGGTTGCGCACCCATATCCTTGTCTGCCTGGCCGCCGCCACCGTCGCGATCCTCACCATCGAGATCACCCATCTGCCCGCCTTCTCCGACGAGGCGGTCCGCATCGACCCGATCCGCCTCGTCGAGGCCGTCACCGCCGGCGTTGCCTTCCTTGCCGCCGGCCTCATCGTCTTCGCGCGCGGAGAGGTCCATGGCCTGACCACCGGTGCCGGCATGTGGCTTGCCGGCGCCATCGGCCTCGCCTGCGGGCTCGGTTTCTGGCAGATCGCCGTGATGGCGACCGTGCTCGCGGTCATCGTCCTGGCCTTGCTGCGGCTGGTCGAAAGGCCTTTCGAGGACGATTCCGGCATGATCCGCAAGGACGGGGAAGACCGGAACCAGGGCAAGAACGCCGGCGACTGAACGGCCTCCGCGCCGCGTGAACACCTTCGCCGCCGCTCCGCATGTTGCGCCGCAGCATCAAACGGGCTAGGAAAGTGACATCCGTTCGGACCCGGTGAGAACCCGGGTGGCTCTTCCGGCCGCCGACCCGCCGGACAATCACTACTGACGCCTCCCCGCCTGCGGCCCTTCTGCCGGGTCGCGCCCATCCTTTGACGTCCCGGATACCGATGCCATCACTTTATGCCTATCGTGCACAGTGGTTTTCCAATGTGCGCGCCGACCTCCTCGCCGGGCTTGTCGTCGCCCTCGCCCTCATCCCCGAAGCGATCGCCTTTTCGATCATCGCCGGCGTCGATCCGAAGGTCGGCCTCTACGCTTCCTTCTCGATCGCCGTCCTGATCGCCTTCGTCGGCGGCCGTCCCGGCATGATCTCGGCCGCGACGGCGGCAACTGCGGTGCTGATGGTGACGCTGGTGCGCGATCACGGCCTGCAATATCTGCTGGCCGCGACGGTTCTGGCCGGGCTGTTGCAGATCGGCGCCGGGCTGCTGAAGCTCGGTCAGGTGATGCGCTTCGTGTCGCGCTCGGTGATGACCGGCTTCGTCAACGCGCTCGCCATCCTGATCTTCATGGCACAGCTTCCCGAACTCGTCGGCGTGACCGGGCTGACCTATGTGATGGTCGCGGCCGGACTGGCGATCATCTACCTGTTTCCCTACCTCACAAGGGTCGTACCCTCGCCACTGGTCTGCATCGTCGTGCTGACGGCGGCGGCGATCGCGCTCGACCTTGACGTGCGCACGGTCGGCGACATGGGCGAACTGCCCTCTACCTTGCCGGTCTTCCTTATCCCCGACATCCCGCTCACCCTCGAAACGCTGCTGATCATCCTGCCCTATTCGGCCGCCGTCGCCGTCGTCGGCCTGCTGGAGTCGCTGATGACCGCCCAGATCGTCGACGATCTGACCGACACGTCTTCTGACCGCGACCAGGAATGCATCGGCCAGGGGCTCGCCAACACTGCAACCGGCTTCATCGGCGGCATGGCCGGCTGCGCCATGATCGGCCAGTCGATCATCAATGTGAAGTCGGGCGGACGGGGCAGGCTGTCCACCTTCGCGGCCGGCGTTCTGCTGCTTTTCATGATCCTCGTGCTGGGCGACCTCGTCAGCAGCATCCCGATGCCGGCGCTGGTCGCCATCATGATCATGGTCTCGATCGGCACCTTCTCATGGTCGTCGGTGAAGAATCTGAGGGATCATCCGCGCTCGTCCTCCATCGTCATGCTGGCGACCGTGATCTGCGTCATCTTCACCCACAATCTGGCCATCGGTGTCCTCGTCGGGGTCCTGCTGTCGGGCATCTTCTTCGCCTGGAAGATCGCCCAGCTGTTCCGCGTGTCGTCTACCCTGAGCGACGATGGCCGCAGCCGCACCTACATCGTCGAAGGCCAGCTCTTCTTCGCCTCGGCCGAGGATTTCATGGCCGCTTTCGATTTCAAGGAGACACTCGAGAAGGTCACGATCGACGTGTCGCGCGCCCATATCTGGGACATCTCCAGCGTCGCCGCGCTCGACATGGCGGTGCTGAAATTCCGTCGCGACGGCGCCGAGGTCGAGATCGTCGGCATGAACGCCGCGAGCGAGACGATCGTCGATCGCCTCGCCATCCACGACAAGCCGAACGCGCTCGACAAGCTGATGGCGCATTGACGGCCAGCCAGATCTTCGCGGCCGCTGGCCTCATGCGGATATCTTCCCGGTCAGGAGAACACCATGACATCCAAGATCATCGCGCTCATCGACGGTTCCACCTATTCGCAAAGTGTGTGCGACAATGCGGCCTGGATCGCACGGCGCACCGATGCCGCGGTGGAGCTCGTCCATGTCCTCGGACGGCGCGAGACCGCCTCCGCCGACCTTTCCGGCACCATCTCGCTCGGCGCGCGCTCGGCCCTGCTGGCCGAACTCAGCGCGCTCGACGAGACCCGGGCGCGACTGGCGCAAAAGCGCGGTCGCGCCATCCTGGAAGATGCCCAGGCGACGCTTGCCGAGGCCGGCGTGACGGCAACGATGCGGCTGCGCAACGGCGACCTTCTGGAGGCGGTTGCGGAGGCCGAGAAGCAGGCCGGGCTGATCGTGATCGGAAAGCGCGGCGAAGGTGCCGACTTCGCCAGACTGCATCTCGGCTCCAACCTCGAGCGTATCGCCCGTTCTGCGACGCGCCCGGTCTACGTCGCGGCCCGCGCCTGGCGGCCGGTCGCAAAGGTGCTGATCGCCCACGATGGCGGGCCGAGCATCGGTCGCGCAATCGACCACATCGCTGCCTCGCCCCTGCTGGCCGGCCTCGACATCCATCTGCTGCGGGTCGGCGCCGACACGGCGGAAAACCGTCGTGGCATCGAAGCCGCGCGCGCAGCGCTGGAAGCGGCCGGCCACACGGCCGCGGCCGAACTTGCGCCCGGCCAGCCGGACAAGGTGATCGCCGAGCGCGTCGAACGCGACGGGATCGATCTTCTGGTGATGGGCGCCTACGGCCACTCGCGCATCCGCAGCATGATCATCGGCTCCACGACCAGCGAGATGATCCGGGCCTGCAAGATCCCGGTGTTTTTGTTCCGCTAGCGGCCGGGCGCAAACACGCGCAAGGCGACGATCCAGCGTGGAACCCGACGCACGGCGACCGGCGCTTGGTGACGCGCGGCAACGCCCCAGCCTAGAAAAAGCCGTCCAGGAACGCGGCGGCTTCATCCGAGATGCCGCCGATTTTGTTGGTCGCCTGCCGGTAGAACTTGAAATTGAGTTCGGTTGCGGGCCGGCCGTCACCCCAGTTGGCAAATGGCTTCAGTTCGCGCCGTCCCAACGGGCGCCTTGCCGACCCCGTACGACGAACGGAAATGTTCACCCGCGGCGTCTGCCGGGCAATGCCGGGCTCTTTCGCAACCTCTTCGGCCAAAGTAACCACGCCGCGCGCGATGAGGCCCTGCCCGCCTTCGTTCTCGCTCGCGAACAGATAGATGATATCACCCTCCGCGATGCGCTTGCCGCCATACATCGTCTTTTGCGCGACAAAGACGAAGGTGGCTGCCTGCGGGTCGTCGACGGCGGCCTTGATCACGAATGCCATCGGCGCCGTTCCTCGAAAACCTTGACTTTTTCAAGGCTCATGCCGGGATGCGCAAGGGGCCTGCGGCTTTCTCCTGTCATCCGCGAGCAGCGAGTACCGGACGCCGCTCTTCCCCACGGCCTGCCGCAGGCGCGCTAGAGGCATTGCTGGCGGGGACCCCCGCCAAAGGGCTGGTAGCTGTTGTCCTCGGGGCGATAGGAACGATAGCGGCTGAAGCAGCTTCTTATGTGCTCCGCCGAGAGTTCTATCGGCCCCGTCGCAGGCACCAGTTTTCCGTGGCGCGCCTGATCGACCCGAACCACATATTGCAGTTTCGGCGCCTCTTCGCCTGCGCCGTCATCCGCAAACAGGACGTCGGAGTAGGGCGACACACAGCGCTGGCGGCCGCCACTGTAGGGGGTGTAGCTGTCGTCTTCCGGCCGGTATGAGCGGTATCGGTGCGAACACCAGGCCACATGGGCCGCAGCGGCTTTCACGCGGCGTGGCGAGGCTTCGCGCTGTTCCGTCGCGTCCCGGCGAACGGCCGCTGTCGTCATGGGATCGACGGTCTCTTGGACCGGGGGGGCGTGTCTCTCGTCCCGGACGCTTGCATGCCGTTCTTCGGTGTCGGTAACTTCATTGGCCATCGCTTTCCCGGCGACGCGCTCGAAGCTCTGGGCGGCCTTCTGGACCGGCCGTGGTACGGAACTCCAGAGCTCGGCCATGTTCTGCCCCTTCGATTGCGCGGGCACAGGTTCTGCGTTGAGAAAGACGATCGCCGCAAACACGCCGCTTCCGAAAATCCCGAGCGCGGCAACAAAGCCGCCGATGAACGCCAGCAGAGGTTTCATCTGCTCTCCTCCTTGTTCCTCGGGAGGCAAATGCGGCAGCTCTTTGTCGGTTCCGTGAAGAACCCATAAAGACATGGCGCCGACGGCTGCGCGCCGCCCAAGATTGCCGGTCCCCAAGTTTGCTGGTATGAGCCACGCCATGGAAGAGCTGTTCGGGAACCCGGCCTACAAGCGCTTCGCCCTGCAGGACAGGAAGCGCCTGCCGGCGCGTTTTTTCGCGCGCATCTCCGGCGCGCTTTTGACCCGGCTTTCCTAGCCCCGTCATTCCGGCCAGCGCCGGCCTGATCCAGCTCCCTTATCGACGGACGCAAGACAATGACCGCCCCCAGAACCCTTTACGACAAGATTTTCGAAGACCATCTGGTCGACCGTCAGGACGACGGCACCTGCCTCCTCTATATCGACCGCCATCTCGTCCACGAGGTGACGAGCCCGCAGGCCTTCGAGGGCCTGCGTTTGGCCGGCCGCCCGGTGCGCCATCCCGAGCGCACGCTCGCCGTCGTCGACCACAACGTGCCGACCACGGACCGCTCGCACGGCATCGCCAACGAGGAAAGCCGCATCCAGGTCGAGGCGCTGGCCAAGAACGCCGCCGATTTCGGCATCGATTATTACAACGAGGTCGACATGCGGCAGGGCATCGTCCACATCGTCGGCCCCGAGCAGGGTTTCACCCTGCCCGGCATGACGATCGTGTGCGGCGACAGCCACACCTCCACTCATGGCGCCTTCGGCGCGCTGGCCCACGGCATCGGCACCTCCGAGGTCGAGCACGTGCTCGCCACCCAGACGCTGATCCAGAACAAGGCCAGGAACATGCTGGTGCGCGTCGACGGGCAACTGCCCGAGGGCGTCACCGCCAAGGACATCATCCTCGCCATCATCGGCGAGATCGGCACCGCCGGCGGCACCGGCCACGTCATCGAATATGCCGGCGAGGCGATCCGGGCGCTGTCGATGGAAGGCCGCATGACGGTCTGCAACATGTCGATCGAGGGCGGCGCCCGTGCCGGCCTGATCGCCCCCGACGAGACCACCTTTGCCTATGTCAAGGACAAGCCGCGCGCGCCGAAGGGCAAGGCCTGGGACATGGCGCTCGAATACTGGAAGACGCTGCACACCGACGAGGGCGCGCATTTCGACAAGACCGTGGTGCTGGATGCCGCCAACCTGCCGCCGATCGTCACATGGGGTTCCTCGCCCGAGGATGTCGCCTCGGTCACCGGCGTCGTGCCCGATCCCGCCGACATCCCCGAGGAGAACAAGCGCAATTCCAAGAAGCGCGCGCTCGACTATATGGGCCTGACCCCGGGTACGAAGATCACCGACATCGCGCTTGACCGCGTCTTCATTGGCTCCTGCACCAATGGCCGCATCGAGGACCTTCGCGCCGTGGCGAAGATCGTCAAGGACCGCAAGGTCAATGAGCGCGTCGACGCCATGATCGTGCCGGGCTCCGGCCTGGTGAAGGCACAGGCCGAGGCCGAGGGCCTCGACGTCATCTTCCAGGCGGCCGGCTTCGACTGGCGCGAGCCCGGCTGCTCCATGTGCCTCGCCATGAACGAGGATCGTCTGAAGCCGCAGGAGCGCTGCGCCTCGACGTCGAACCGCAATTTCGAGGGTCGTCAGGGCTTCAAGGGCCGCACCCACCTGGTCTCCCCGGCCATGGCCGCGGCGGCGGCGATCGCTGGCCATTTCGTCGACATCCGCGACTGGAAGTAACCGGGCGGGGCCACCCGTCGAGATCGAAACATGAGCGCCGGCGTCAGCCGGCGCTCTCGCATTCGGGGATGGCCGCCACCTTATCTGCGCCGATCGCCTCGGCGAGGCGCGTCCCGCGCGTCAGTGCGAAGAACGCCCCCTCGCGCTCCGTGCGCATATAGGTGCCGAGCCTGGTTTGCTGCCCGTCGATCGGCCCGGTCCGGCATCCGCCGGTGACCGACACCGACAGCGTGCCCTTGCCCTTGTTGCCGGTCTCGCGGGCGGCGCGCGCCTTGGCTTGCGCGGCGGCAAGACGGGCCCGGTCCGCTTCCCGCACGGTCGCGATGCGGACATGCTCGCCTTGCTCGATCCGGTCAGGGAAAGCGGACCCTGCGCTCACCCCGGAAACCGCAAGGCGGAACGTCTCGTCGAAAGCGAGAGCGGGATCGTCGGCCGCGAGCGCCAGCCGCAGGATGACGTTGCCGTCGCCGACATGCAGCCGCTCCGAGGTCTTTACGGCGACCGCGATGCCCGCGGGATCGGCCGCGAGCGGATCGAACGCGGCAAGCCTCACGGCCGCGATGGGCGACAGGCTCGCACAGCCGGCAAGGCCGGCGGCAAGGGCAAGAATGGCGAAGCGAGAAATCGTCATGGCGCGTTTCCAGATTATGCTGGACAGGATTAAATTATTGTCTTACATTAATTTCATCTTGTCAAACAGGAGTCCGACATGACAACCGAGTTCGACCGCGCGCGCCGCCTCAGCAGCCGCATGCGCCATGTGACGGCGCTTTTCGCCACCGCCGTGCTGCTGGCTGCCGGAGGCCTGCTTATCGTCGCCTCGGTGGACGCACCAACGTTCCGCAATATCCTGGAGGACTCCTTCGCCGAGGGGCACCGGATCGCGCTGACGCCGGCCTCGACGACGGTCACGCTCGTGCTCTTGGCGATCCAGCTGGCGATCCTGATGTCGGCGTTTTATTGCCTCTGGCGCATGTTCGGCGCCTTCGCGTCGGATGAGCCGCTGACGGCCGATGCCGCCAACTGGATGCACCGGGCGGGCGTCGCCTTCCTGGCCACCGCCGCAACGTCGGTTCTGATGCGCACGGCGGTCGTTTCGGCCCTGACCTTCGCCAATCCGCCCGGCGAGCGCGCCCTTTCGGTCTCGCTTGGTTCTCCCGACCTTCTGGCCTTCCTCATGGCCGGCGTCCTGCTCATCACCGGCCGCATCATCGCCGGCGCCGCCGAAATCCGCGAAGACCACCGCGCGATCGTCTGAAGATGCCGATCATCGTCAATCTCGACGTCATGCTGGCCCGGCGCAAGATGCGCTCCAAGGAGCTTGCCGAGCAGATCGGCATCACCGAGCAGAACGTGTCGCTGCTCAAGTCGGGCAAGGTCCGCGGCGTGCGTTTCGAGACGCTGGAGAAGATCTGCCATGTGCTCGACTGCCAGCCCGGCGACATTCTCGAATATCGCGACGAAGACGCACCCGCTGGCGGCCCCGCCGCCGTGAACCGCGAATGAACGCGGCGCTCAGCGGCGGTTCAAGCTCCCGGCGGCAACATGGCGACATTCCGGTTGGAGCAAGGCCGGAGGCCAGAGGGAGAAACCGCCATGTACGCCAGACTCATCGCCGCATCGCTCGCCACCGCGCTTGTCGCCATGTCGGCCGGCTCCGCCTTCGCCGAGATGAAGACCAAGAAACTCAAGGCAAGCCGTGAGCAGGTCCGCGAAGCCTGCGAAAAGAATCCCGACAACATCGGCTACGGCACCCACGCCAAGAAAGGCGGCTACGGCTGCGTGACCGACAACGGCTTCATCGACTGCAAGGAGAATGGCGACTGCGTCGGGGGCACCGTCGAGCGCGTCGCCACCAGCAGGCTGCCGAAGATCGGATCGGCAGGCAAACTCGCCCGCCAGTGACCGTTGCCTTGCCGCCGGCCCGACCACAACGGCCGGCGGCAGGACGGCGTTCCCGTCGCGTAGGGGAAAAAGCCCGCGCCCATTAACGACTTTTTCGACACCTGTGGTTTATGCATGCCCGACGGGTGAAAGGGAGCCGGGCATGAGCGCTGCCGGATATATTCTGGCAATCAACCTCCTTGTCGCCGGCCTGTTTGCCGGCGTCTTCGGATGGATCAGCCTTTTCGCCAAGGTTCGCGTCCCCGCACGCTGGATTTGCGCCAGTTTCCTGCTCGGAATGGCGAATTTCGGCGTCGAATGGCTGGTTTCCGCAGTGGAAGATCCGCGCTTCGTCGTCTTTGCGGCCTTTGCCGTCTCGATCGTCGGCATGACCGTGTTCAACATCGGCATCCTGCGCAAATACGCCGTCGCGGTGCCATGGCGCGTCTTGGCCTTCCTGGTCGCCGTCTCGCTGCCGCTCAACCTCGCCATTTACGACATGCCGCGGACGTCTTTCGTCCGGGTGCTGCTCTACCAGTTGCCCTATTTCGCGATCCAGACGGTCGCCGTCTGGCAGCTCATCCGCGCGCCCGGCAAGCGCGCCCTCGACCATGTGCTGACATGGCTCCTCGCCGCCGGTGCGCTGCACTTTCTCAGCAAGCCCTTCCTGGCGGTCATGTTCGGACCCGGCGACCGGCCGCAAAGCTATGTCGACAGCATCTATGCGCTGATATCGCAGTCGATGGGTTCGGTGCTCATCGTCGCCACCGGCCTGCTCGTCGCCTTGATCCTCGTGCGCGACCTTCTCGCCGAGGCGACGGCGCGCTCCGAAACCGATCCGCTGACCGGCCTCTTCAACCGGCGCGGTTTCGAAGACCGCGTGCCGCAGATCACCCGAGGACTGGCGGAGACCGGCATGCCGGCGGCGCTCGTCATCTGCGACCTCGACCACTTCAAGGCCGTCAATGACGGCTACGGCCATGCCGGCGGCGATCTGGTGATCCTCGCCTTCGCCGAACACCTGAGAGCCGCGGCGATGGAAAACCACATCGCCGGCCGCATCGGCGGCGAGGAATTCGCCATCCTGCTGCCCGGCTCCGACGCCATGTCGGCCCGCCTCTTCGCCGAGGGCATCCGCAGCGCCTTCGCCGAGGCCGAGATCGAAGGTCTGCCCGAGGATGAGCGCTTCACCGCCAGCTTCGGCGTCGCCGAGCTTCGCCAGGCCGACACGCTGTCGGACATGCTGCGCCGCGCCGACCTGGCGCTCTACGAGGCCAAGAACAGCGGCCGCAACTGCGTGCGCGTCGCACCGGTAATGGCGGCATCGAATGCCGGCGAGCGCCGCCTCCGCCGTACGGCGAGCTGAGTCGCTACTGGCTGGCGGCGAGCGACTGATCGGTCGTCAACCCGAAGCCGCGCATTTCATCCATGGTCAGGTAATAGAGCGCGCGCGGCGGTGTATCCAGCGCATGCAGCCACAGGGCCGGGTCGACGCCCATCTCCGACAGATGGCGCGAGATGCGCGCCGTCGTCACCTGCGCGTCGGCCATCGCCTGCTCCGGCTCCACCGGCGCGCCGCTGATGGCGTAGAACTGGTGCACGCCGACGGCCGCCTTCTCGCCGACGCGCCGCGCCACCCCGCCGGCCAGCATCAGCGGGCACGACGAGGCGCAAAAGGCGCCGTCCTCGACCCTGGTGGCAAGCCCGCGCTCGCGGATGAGCCGCGAGATCGCGATGGCGTCGTCGAGCGAGCCGCCCGGCGAGTTGAGCGCCACCGAGCGTACATATTCGCCGCGCTGCTGTAGCTCCTCGGCAAAGCGCTTGCGTGCGCCGACATCGACGAAACCGGTCGCCGACAGCACCCCGCCCGGTTCCAGCGTGAAGGTGATCGGCAACCGCAGCCGCTCCTCGTCGCCGGTCACGTGGTCGCGCGGGTCGACGGTCACCGGCGCCTCGCCGTCGCGGGTGATGACCGCCGGCGGCAGCATCGGCGCCGTCACCTCGGTCGGCACCCGGGCGCTGCCGGTCCGGTTGGCCCTGGTCATGTCGTTGAGGTCGAGCGCCAGCACGCCGATGGCGCCGATCAGCAATCCCCGGAACGCCCAGCGGATGACTTCGCCTTCGTCGAAGCGGGCGAAATAGCGCGCCAGCGCGGCGCGCACGCGATGGCGGTCGCCGCCTTGGCCGGCAAGGGCGGGCGCATCGCCGGCCGTGCTCATGTCTCGCTCCGCTTGCGTTCGGAAAGGGCGAGCGGCGTCACGTTCTCGGCAGCCGGCGACGCAGGCCTTTCGACCCTGGTTTCGGGCGCGTCCGCCACGTCCGCTGCCTCCTCCTCTGACGACGCTTGCTCCTCTTGCGCGGCGTCCGCCTCCTCAGCCGCCTTCGCCGCCACCCGCCGCGCCAGCAGCGCGTCGTGGATCTCCAGCGAGCGCAGCATGTCGGCGGCGGTGATGCGGTCGGTATCGGCCATCTGCTCCTCGCCGCGGCGCACCGCCGCCTGCACCACGGCCATGATCCCGACCAGCACGCCGGGCAGGAGGTCGATCGAGATCGCGCCGGCCCAGCTCGGCACGAAATCGCCGCCATAACGCAGCACCGCCTCGGCCGAGGACAGCGGCACGTAGCGCCGCTCCGGCACCTTGGGCTGCGCCAGGATCTCGGCCGCCGCGCCGGAAAGCGCCTTCGACTGCGCATCGACCGAGGCGCGGATCGTCGCCATCACCCGGTCCTGGCGGCCGGCAAGGTCGGCGGTCGAGCCGTCGGCCACCGGCGCGATGAAGCCGACCGAGAGGTCGGCCGCCGCGCGCATCACCGACGGCGCCACCGAGGTCTGCTCCAGCGCCGCGATGACGCCGGCGAGCGCCACCGCCTGCTCGGCGAAGCGGTCGGAGCGCGGCGCGATGGCGCCCGATTCGGAGACCAGCCCGCGCATCGCCGCCAGGTGCTCCTGGCCTTCCTGGAAGAGCAGCGCCACCTTCTCGCGCGAGGCGAGGATGTTGGCCTCGAGCTCACGCATCTGCGCTGCCATCTGGGTCAGAAGCTGCACCACGCTGCCGGAGCCGGAGGTGCCCGTCAGCGCGCCCGATTCGCGCTCGTCATCGGCCAGCCGCGCGAAACGCTCGCCGGCGCGCTGGATGTCGGGCAGGAGCGACAGCGCGCCGAGCGCGTTGGTGTTGGCCTGGTCGAGGTCGGAGGTGTAGTCCTCCAGCGTTTCCGCCAGATGCTGTTCCACCGCCGCCGAGCCGGCGAGGGCGGCGGCGTTGAGCCAGGACGACATCGCGACGATCATCGCCGAGCCGACCGCCATCACGCCGATCAGCGCCAGCCGCGAGGCGCCGTCGCGCATCTCCGGCAGGAACCGCATCAGATAGGTCCAGAAGCCGTAGATGCCGACCGAGACCGCGGCCGAATAGACGACGGCGGCAAAAAACACGATCGTCGCCGAGCCGTCGAGCAGGCTCCTGACGCCGAGATAGGTGTAGACGCCCGACGCCAGCGCCAGCGTCGCCAGCACGAAGCGCGTCATCGTCGTCAGCGACGCGGCATGGTCCTTCAGCCTGCGGGCTGTCGCGGCTTCACTCATCTCGACTCCCGTCCCGTCACGGTCCAGCCCCGCAGCGGCACCCGGCGCCGAGCAAGGGGCATGAACTTGACCAAATCAGGGCCGCCCGCGCCATCGCGGGCGAAACGTCAGCGGCAGGGGCCGACCAGCACCGGCACCGCATTGTCGGGCAGGCCGTACATGTAGCCGCGCCCGCGCTCGAAGGCGCCGTAGCGGGCGCAGTCGCGCCGGCCCTCGCCTTCCAGATAGACCACGTCCGGCACCGCGCCGGCGCGCGAATAGGCGGCAAGCTCCTCGGCCAGATGGCCCTGGCCGACGACGATGCGCTTGTAGCCGGCCGGGCTGTGGATGATCAGATTGCCGAAGCTGTCGGCATAGACCTTGTCGTAGCTGCCGGCGCTTGCGCCGCCGGCAAGACCGGCCAGCGCCATCGCCAGGCCGGCCGCCACGAATGAAAACTGCTTGATCAGGCGCATGTCCGCGTCCTTCCGCTTGGGGGTCCAAGCCTCCTCGCCGCAAACATTAACGCTTTCTTAACCTTTGTCACGGGGTCCGGGGGGTGTCGGGACCGGGCAATTGACAGACATGGTTAATATCCCCAAAGGGGAGTGATGACCGACCAGCCCGCCATCGACATCGCCCTCCTGCGCCTCAGGGACGCCCTCGACCTCGCGCCGCTGCTGGCCGCCTACGCCCAGGCGCTGAAGCGCGGCGCCCCGCGCCGGCCCGACCGTTACTACGCCGAGGCGCTGCTGCAGGACCGCACGGCCGAGGTGCTCGGCGCCCGCATCGACGGCAAGCTGGTCGGCTTCGCCATCTTCACCGACCTGCCGGAGCCGGTCTCGGGCATGCGCTGCGGCGCCTGCGATCACATCTACGTGCATCACGAGCACCGCTCCAAGGGCATCGCCAAGGCGATGATCGACGTGCTCGCCGACCGCGCCGAGGAACGCGGCTGGACCAAGCTGATGCTCAACGCCCCGCGCCAGCCCGAGGACGGCAGGAAACTCTACGAGCAGATCGCCGCCCCCGCCGACTGGACCAGCTACATCATCCGCTTCGACAGCAAGTAGCGGGCGGGCGCATCGCCGCGGTTCCCGAACACGCGCCTCGCCCCCGGGAAACGTTGGGCTTTGCCGGGCGCGCCGCATCCGCCCTCCTCTCCCCTCGGGGAGAGGTCGATTTGCCCCGCGATAGCGCAGCTGAGCGGTTCGGCAAATCGGGTGAGGGGGGCGCCCTCAAAGCCGGCCCTCAACGTTGGCTCGACAAATCGCCGGTTCGGCGGCATCCGCTCACCGCGAACCGCTTTCAGCCTCCCGCGTCTCTTCCAGCCGCTGCCGCGTGATCCCGATCCACTTGCGGTTGTGTTCGGCGAGCAGCCCGTCGGCCTCCAGCCGCTCGATCGTCTGCAGCGCCTTGGCATGCCATTCCGCACCCGGCGGCTGTGACGACGCCAGCCGCTGATGGGCGCGGAAGAGGTCCCAGCGCCACTGCGCATTGCCGGGGTCGGTCGCGGCCAGCTTCCGGCTGACCGCCATGCCGGCGCGGTAGTTCTCGACCGCCTCCGCCACCGCGCCGGTCTTGTAAAGCGCATCGCCGAGCGCCAGGTGCGTCACAGCAGTGAAACGCTGATGGCCGGTATGGCCGGGATTGGCGTCGCGCACCGGGATCATGCGTTGCAGGCTGGCGCGATAGTGCCGCGCCGCGCCGGCATGGTCGCCCTTTGCGGTGGCGATGTCGCCCAGAAACTCGTCGGCCAGCGCCAGGTCGCGTTGCCAGACCGGGTGGTCCGGGAAGGCCGCGGCGACCCTCGTCATCACCGCGTGCTTCTTCTCGTATTCGGCCAGCGCGGCGTCGAGGTCGCCGCGCCGCTGCAGCGCGCGGCCGATGCGCTCGTGGCCGCGCCCGATATCGAAGGCCCAGCGCGGGTCGAAGGGATGTTCGGCAGCCAGCGCCTCGGCGACCGCGAGGCCGTCGCGAAAGGCCTCCAGCGCGCCGTCGATGTCGCCCGAATCCATCTTCAGATGGCCGATATTGTAGCGCGTCACCAGGATGCCCCGCTTCAGCCCGGTGTTGTCAGGCTCCTGCGCCGATCCCCGGCGCGCCGCCGCGTTCGCCTTCAGGTAAAGCTCAAGCGCCGTCAGGCTGCGCCCGTCGGCCCATTCCATGTCGGCCAGCCCTTCCGTGGCCCAGACCTGCTGCTCGGCGGTGCCCCTGTCCTGCTCGACCAGCACCGCCGCGCGTTCATAGGCCTGACGCGCCTGCTCGCGTTTGCCGGCTGCGAGCGAGGTCTCGGCGAGCGCGATCAGCGTTTCGAGATTGTCCGGGTCGATGGCGACCGCCTGCTGGTAGAGTTCGACGGCGCGGCCGGTATCGGTCAGCCGGGCGATCGCCGCCAGATGCAGGAGCGAGGCCGCCGGCTGCGGCGATCCGGCCTCCGGATCGGCCACCGGCCCGTCGGCAAGATCGCGCCTGAAGATCGCCTCCGCGCCGCTGTCGTCGCCCTCGCGCAGGGCGGCCAGCGCCGCCTCGCCCTCGGCGCCGCGTTCGGCCAGCGCCCGGCTCGCCGCCATGATCTCGGCAAAGACGCGCCGTCGTTCGCCGTCCGACAGCGTCTGCGGGTCGTCGTAGCCGGCATTGCGCAAGAGCGCGACGACGATCTCCTCATAGTCCTGGTTGCGGGCGTTTTCGGCCTCCAGCGCCTCGACCTCGGCGCGCAGCGCGATCGCCTCGGCACTGGCCGCGCAGTCGCCGCCGCCGAGACAGGCCTCCGGCGCGCCGCCGCGAATAAGCATTTCCGGCACCTGGGTGAAGTTCGCCGCCGCGGTCTCTTTGATCACCTGCTTGCTGACCCGGTCGAAAAGCTCGCCGAAGCGGGCCTGCGGCGCCTGCTCCATCCACTGGATCAGGCTTTCGGCGAAGGGCGAATGGCCGCCGGGCAGGCCGTCCTGCGCCACCTGGCCGTTCTGCGTCGAGCTCAACAGCAGGAAGCGCGACACGCTGTCGGGAACCGCGAAGCTGCCGAAGGAAAGCGGCCGGGCGCCCCGGGTGGCGCAGCGCTGCGCCTTCAGCGGGTCGTTGCGGCAGGCATCCAGGATGACGATCTTTTCCCGCGCCCCGGCCATCTCGTTAAGCACGTCGTCGAGCATGGTGCCGCGCCGGGCCGCCAGCATGTCGCAGGCAAGTTCCATGTTGACCGGAGCGATGACATTGCCGTCGCCGGTCTGCATGCCGTGGCCGGCATAAAAGAACAGCGCCACCTCGGCATCGCGGGCGGCGAAGCCGAAATCCTCGATGGCGTCGGTCATGGCGCTGCGGTCGAGGTCGAAACATCCGGCGCGCTCGCCGTCGCAGCTCATCACCTCGAAGCCGTTCGCGGCAAGAAGTTCGGCCAGCCTTCCGGCGTCGCGGCCGGGATTGGCAAGCGGGGTCAGGTTTTCATAGGCCTGGTTGCCGATCACCAGCGCGACCCGGCCCGCGGCGCCGGCCGGCGAGGCAATGAAGAGAACGGCGCAACAAACGGCGCCGAGCAGCCCGATCGCTGATTTCGACATTCGCATGGCAAGCCCACCCTGCCGCAATTCGCGCGGCGATTGAAGCGGCCGAATACGGGCACACTGTGGCGCGACAACGGGCCGGCAGCCGCCGCGACCGGTTTCCGTCGAGTCATCGCAGCGCAGGTTGATCTTTTGCCGCCCTTGCGCATAGTTTCCGGCGTTTCGGCCGGAAAACCGGGGAAAAATCCTGAGAAAAACACTGATCCTGTTGCCCGTCCTGCTGCTTTCCGCATGCGTCGGCGTCGACACCGCCGCGACCTTCGGCTCCTCCAGCGCCGCCCATGGACGCACGGTCTACCGCTGTTCAGACGGCGCGCGAATGACCGTCGACAATCGCGGCAGCTCGGTTGTCCTGACCCTCGACGACAGCGAGCCGATCGAACTGCCGGCCTCGCCCGCCGATTCGCGCATCCGCTACGGCGCCGCTCCCTATGCACTCCTTCTCGACCGCGAGGAGGCTCTGCTGATGAAGTCCGGCGCCGAACCCAACACCTGCCGCCGCTAGACCCAGAACCACGGCAACACTGCGTTCGAAAAAGCCGCGACGGACCTTCGTTCAGGCTGCACCGACGGCTGCTAAGTGCTTCAATCGATTGAAGCGTCTGGCCTCAGACAGCGTTCGACCAAAGTCCTTGGCGGGCCGGATTTTCCGGCTTTGACGCGCTGCAAAAAGATCATTAGAAACGGGCGCGAAGCCGCTATCGGCAATCTTCCTGTCGCATCCAGCGCCTTCCGATCTGGGGGAGCCATGAGCCAGTCCACAGCCACCCGACCCGGCATGAGAGAACGCCCGCTCTCTCCCCATTTGCAGGTCTATCGCCTGATCCCGACCATGTTGATGTCGATCGTCCACCGCATCACCGGCGGCGCGCTTTATTTCGGTACCCTTCTGGTCGCCTGGTGGCTGGTGGCGGCCGCCACCTCGGAAAGCTATTTCGACTTCGTCAGCTGGGTTTACGGCTCCTGGATCGGCCGGCTGGTGCTGTTCGGCTACACATGGGCCCTGCTCCACCACATGCTTGGCGGCCTGCGCCACCTGGTCTGGGACACCGGCGCGCTGATGGACAAAAACACCTCGACAAGGCTCGCCTGGGCGACCGGCGCGGCCTCGGTGACGTTGACCGTGCTGGTCTGGATCGTCGGCTATATGGCACGCGGAGGATGACCATGAACGACATGCGCACCCCGCTCGGCAAGGTCCGCGGCCTCGGCTCGGCCAGGGACGGCACCGACACCTTCTGGCGCCAGCGCCTGACCGCGATCGCCAACGTCCCGCTGATCCTCTTCTTCGTCGGGCTGTTGATCGCGCTCAACGGCGCCAGTTACGACGAGGTCCGCGCCACGCTCGCCAATCCTTTCGTGACGCTGGTCATGATCCTGGTGCTGGTCTCGGCCCTGATCCACATGCGCATCGGCATGAAAGAGATCATCGAGGACTATATCCACGACGAGGGCCTGAAGATCGCGCTTGTCGTGCTCAATACGTTCTTTGCGTTCGCGGTGGGCGTCGCCTGCGTGTTCGCACTTCTGAAGATCGCGTTCGGAGGTTGAAGGCGCGGATGGCGGATCAGGCAAAGGCGGGCGGCAGGGCCTACGAGTTCGTCGACCACAAGTTCGACGTGGTGGTCGTGGGCGCCGGCGGCGCAGGCCTGCGCGCCACGCTCGGCATGGCCGAGCAGGGGCTGAAGACGGCCTGCATCACCAAGGTCTTTCCGACCCGCTCGCACACCGTCGCCGCGCAGGGCGGCATCGCCGCTTCGCTGCAGAACATGGGCCCCGACCACTGGCAGTGGCACCTCTACGACACCGTCAAGGGTTCCGACTGGCTCGGCGACGTCGACGCCATGGAATACCTTGCCCGTGAGGCCCCGGCCGCTGTCTACGAGCTGGAACATTACGGCGTGCCGTTCTCGCGCACCGAGGAAGGCAAGATCTATCAGCGCCCCTTCGGCGGCCACATGCAGAATTTCGGCGAGGGCCCGCCCGTGCAGCGCACCTGCGCCGCCGCCGACCGTACCGGCCACGCCATCCTGCACACGCTTTATGGCCAGTCGGTCAGGAACAACGCGCAGTTCTTCATCGAATATTTCGCCCTCGACCTGATCATGGACGATGACGGCACCTGCACCGGCGTCGTCGCCTGGAACCTCGACGACGGCACCATCCACCGCTTCGCCGCCAAGATGGTGGTGCTGGCGACCGGCGGCTACGGGCGCGCCTATCTTTCGGCGACCTCGGCGCACACCTGCACCGGCGACGGCAACGGCATGATCGCCCGTGCCGGCCTGCCGCTGCAGGACATGGAATTCGTCCAGTTCCACCCGACCGGCATCTACGGCGCCGGCTGCCTGATCACCGAGGGCGCCCGCGGCGAGGGCGGCTATCTGGTCAATTCCGAGGGCGAGCGCTTCATGGAGCGCTACGCGCCGTCGGCCAAGGACCTCGCCTCGCGCGACGTCGTCTCGCGCTGCATGACCATGGAGATCCGCGAAGGCCGTGGGGTCGGCAAGGAGAAGGACCACATCTTCCTCCACCTCGACCATCTCGACCCGGCGGTGCTGGCCGAGCGCCTGCCCGGCATCTCCGAGTCGGCCAAGATCTTCGCCGGCGTCGACGTCACCAAAGAGCCGATCCCGGTGCTGCCGACGGTGCATTACAATATGGGCGGCATCCCGACCAATTATTGGGGCGAGGTGCTGAACCCGACCAAGGACGATCCCGACCGCATCGCCCCAGGGCTGATGGCGGTCGGCGAGGCCGGTTGCGCCTCCGTCCACGGCGCCAACCGGCTCGGCTCCAATTCGCTGATCGACCTCGTCGTGTTCGGCCGCGCTGCCGCGATCCGCGCCGGCGAGGTGATCGACCGGGCGGCTGCCATTCCGGCGATCAACGAAAAGTCGGTCGACAGGATCATGGAGCGCTTCGACCGCATCCGTCATGCCGACGGCGGCACGCCGACCGCGCAGCTGCGCGACAAGATGCAGAAGGCCATGCAGGAGGACGCCGCCGTCTTCCGCACCCAGGAATCGCTGGCGCAGGGCTGCAAGCGCATTTCCGGGATCTGGGGAGAGCTTTCCGACCTCAAGGTCTACGACCGCTCGATGATCTGGAACTCCGACCTTGTCGAGACGCTGGAGCTGGAGAACCTGATGGCCTGCGCCATCACCACCGTCTACGGCGCCGAGGCGCGCAAGGAGAGCCGCGGCGCGCATGCGCGCGAGGATTTTGCCGAGCGCGACGACAAGAACTGGCGCCACCACACCCTGGCCAGGGTCGACGACAAGGGCGAGGTGGCCTTGAGCTACCGGCCCGTACACACCGAACCACTGCTGCAGGAAGCCGACGGGGGCATCGAGCTGAAGAAGATAGCGCCCAAGAAGCGGGTCTATTGATTGAGGAGACGCCGATGTCACCGCGAATTCCGATGATCCTGTCCGCTACCGCGATGACGCTGTTCGCGGCCGAAGTCGCGATGGCGGATGACGCGGCAATTCTCGCCTCCTGCAAGACCGACCTACAGCTTTCGGATTCCGGCTGCGCCTGTGTGCTGGACAAGGTTCATTCGACCTTGAACGACAAGCAGCTCGCCTTCTTCGTCGCTGCGATCAAGAAGGATACCGCCACCCAGCAAAAGGCCCAGATGGCGCTGAGCGGCGAAGAAATGATGGAAATGGCGAACTTCATGACGATGACGCCGCAACAGTGCCAGAACCAGTAGTGGAGAAGCCGGAAAATGGTTGAACTCGCGCTTCCCAAGAACTCCAAGGTCGGCGAAGGCAAGACCTGGCCGAAGCCGGAAGGCGCGGCGAATGTGCGCGAATTCCGCATCTATCGCTGGTCGCCGGACGATGACGAGAACCCGCGCGTCGACACCTATTATGTCGACATGGACGATTGCGGGCCGATGGTTCTGGACGCGCTGTTGTGGATCAAGAACAAGGTCGATCCGACGCTGACCTTGCGCCGCTCCTGCCGCGAGGGCATCTGCGGCTCCTGCGCCATGAACATCGACGGCACCAACACGCTCGCCTGCACCCGCGGCATGGACGAGATCGACGGTTCGGTGAAGGTCTATCCGCTGCCGCACATGCCGGTGGTCAAGGATCTGGTGCCCGACCTCACCGTGCCTTACGCACAGCTTTCCTCGATCCAGCCCTGGCTGCAGACGGTGTCACCGGAGCCGGCCAAGGAATGGCGCCAGAGCCATGAGGACCGCGCCAAGCTCGACGGCCTTTACGAGTGCATCCTGTGTTTCTGCTGCCAGACCTCGTGCCCGTCATACTGGTGGAACGGCGAGCGTTATCTCGGCCCTGCGGTGCTCTTGCAGGCCTATCGCTGGCTGATCGATTCAAGGGACGAGGCAACAGGCGAGCGGCTCGACAACCTCGAAGACCCGTTCCGGCTCTATCGCTGCCACACCATCATGAATTGCGCGCAAGCCTGTCCGAAGGGACTCAACCCCGCCAAGGCGATCGCCGAGATCAAGAAGATGATGGTGGAAAGGCGGGTCTGACGCCCGAAGACGCAGGCGGTTTCGCCGTTTCCGCGATCGCGTTAAGCTCGCTGCCCCGTCACGGCGCGCGAGGATGTGATCATGTCACGGCAACACGTGCGGTTCTGCAAGAGTTTTGACGGTGCCGAGATCGCCTATTCGGTAAGCGGCCGCGGCCCGGTTGTGGTGCTGATGCCAAGCTGGCTCACCCACCTTGAGTATCAGAAGCATAGCGTGGCCTGGCAACCCTGGCTTGACGCGCTCTCCTCACGCTACACGCTGGTTCGCTATGACCCACGGGGATGCGGCCTGTCCGCCCGCAACACCGACAACCTGTCGTTCGAGACCTGGATCCGCGATTTCGACAGTCTGGTCCGCACGCTCGATCTCGACAGGTTCTCGCTGGTCGGGACCTGCCAGGGTGGCGCCGTTGCCATCGCCTATGCCGGGCGCGAAAGCGAGCGTATCGACAGGCTCGTCCTCTACGGTACCTATGCCCGCGGACGGAACCGGCGCGGAGATATCGCGCTCGAACCCGAAAAGGCGAAGCTGATGCTCGAAATGCTGAAGCTCGGCTGGGGCGACGAGGATCACGCCTTCATGCGGACATTCGCCACCCAGTTTCAGCCCGAAGGCGATCTCGAGCACCTGCGCTCATGGTGCCAGTTGCAGCGAAAGGCGACCTCGCCGGCCAACGCCGTCGAACTCACTCGCGTGATGTTCGACATAGACGTCACCGAGGCGGCGGCCCGCATCCGCTGCCCCACCCTTGTCGCTCACGTCGACAGGGATGCCGTCTCGCCGTTGCGGGAAGGGCAACTGCTGGCGCAGCTCATTCCAGACGCCCGCTTTCTCCAGCTCGACAGCCCCAACCATTTCATGCTTGCCCGCGAACCGGCCTGGCGCGAACTTGTGGAAGCGCTGTACGAATTCCTGCCGTCCTCACCTGCGGCCGGACCATTCGCCGGACTCACGGCACGCGAAAGGGAGGTCATCGGCCTTCTGGCGCAGGGCCTCGACAATCGCCAAATCGGCGCGCGTCTCGACATAAGCGAGAAGACGGTGCGCAATCACGTCTCCAGCATATTCGCCAAACTGGGAGTAACGAGCCGGGCCCAGGCGGTCGTTGCCGCGCGCGATGCCGGCTACGGAACCTGATCCCGCAAATCGCCCAACCGGGACGAATGTCCCGCCTGACCTGGGCTGAAATACACCCGGCGTCGAACCGCACGGGACACCGGCCTCATTCCGGCAGGACCGCGAGCGCCTAACCTTCCAGTTCCACTTTTCGACCATTTGGAACCCGGGAGGCTATCGTGGCCATCTTTCCAAGCCCATCATGCCAGCTGGCAGTCGCGGCCATCTTTCTCGTCACTGTCCCTTCTGCCTTCTCCCAATCCGCACCGGAATTGTCGCTGGAGCAACTCAAGAGCAGCTATCTGCAATGCGAGCAGCGCGCAGAGGTGAAGATCACCTCCGGCGGGGAAGCCATGCGTTGTTCGGTCATCTACGAAGTACTGAAACAGGAGGCGTTCAACGGCGACTACGGTCGCCTAAGGGCCTGGTTCGACGATCAGGCAGCCGCCAATCCCGGCAGTTGACGGCGCAGCGCCACCGGCCCAAGGCGCGTTGCTTGCCGCACCGTCCCGCTTCTGCAACAAGAGCGTCATGGTGCCCGCCGACGACGGCAGGATAGCCAGCCGAGCGCGACGCCGATGCACATCCTGATCGTTTCCGAAGACAACTGGCTGCTCTACGACGACGCCTTCCGCGAACTGGAGGCGCGCGGCCATGTTGTGCGCCGGCTGACGCTCGCGGAGCACCGGCCGCGCGCGAAGCGCCTGCGCAAGATCGCCCGCTACCTGCCGGGCAAGGCGCTCCTCGACCTGCTGCGGCGCGAAATCGGCGCATTCCAACCCGACATCATCCAGGTGACCGCCAGCCGGGCGACTGCCCTTGCCGTGCGCCTGGCGTTGCGCGGCAATCCGCGGCCGGCGATGCTCTTCGAGCGTGGCGCCATCGGCGGGCTCGGCCTGACCAACCCGATCGACTGGCTGACCCATTTCAGCGCCCGGGTCGACGCCGTGGTGATCCCCTCCTACGCCATGCTCAACAACTGGGTCGGACGTCCCCTGCTACGGCGCGTCCTTCCGCCGGCGCGTTGCGAGGTGCTGCATCATCCCGTCCCGATGCCGGCTAACCCCTCGGCCGAAGACCGCGTCGCCTTGCGCGAGCGGCTCGGACTGCCGGCCGATGCCTTCATCGTCGGCACGGTCTGCAACGTCCGGCCGATCAAGAACCTGGTCTTCCTGGCCCGTGCAGTGCGCGCGGTCGGCGATGGCTGCCTGCTGGCCGTTGTCGGCCGGCCCGGCGACGACACCTTGCAGGCGGCGCTGAGCGAGGCGGGAGGCGACAGCCTGAGGGAGCTTGGCCCGATTCCCGACGCCGCCGGGATCATGCCCGTCTTCGACCTCTATGCGACCCCGACGCGCATGCCCGGCGAATCCTTCGGCATGGCGCCGGCGGAGGCGATGGCGGCCGGCCTTGCGGTTTTGACGATGGCCTTCGGCGGTACCGCCGACCTGATCGAGGACGGCTTTTCCGGTTTGGCGCTTCCTCCACGCGCGCAGGCCTGGACCGCCGCCATCCGCGAACTGATGCGCGATCCGGAACGGCTGGCCGCCATGGGCGCCGAGGCGCGGCGACGGATGCGGACGCGCTTTTCGGTCGAGGCGGTCGCCGACCAGCTGGAACGCATCTACGCGCGCCGCATCGCGCAGCGTGCCGGGGATGTTGGAGGCTGAGCACCCGGAGCCGGGGCTCACCACGCAGCTGCCGCGCGGATGACACCCTAAATCGGGCGCTGTAAAGAAAGGCGACGCAAGACGCTACTAGTGCAGGCGATCCTGACATGAACGACACCGTTTCGCTGCCGATCCTCAACCCGGTCGAGGCGCGCGTGCTCGGCTCGCTGGCCGAGAAGAAGGAACTGACGCCCGACGTCTATCCGATGAGCCTCAACGGGCTGGTTGCCGCCGCCAACCAGAAGACGGCGCGCGAACCGGTGATGGCGATCGAGCCGGCGCTGCTGCACAGGGCCCTGTCGCAGCTCCAGCAGAAGGGCCTGGTGCGCCAGGTGTCCGGCTCGCGCGTCGAGCGCTACGAACACCTGCTGGCGGTGCGCTTTTCTCTGACGCAGGGCCAGAGCGCGCTTCTCGCGCTGATGATGCTGCGCGGCCCGCAGACCGCGCACGAACTCCTGGCACGCAGCGAAAGGATGGCCCGCTACCGCTCGCTCGAAGAACTGAGCGGCGACCTCGACCTTCTGATGGGGCGCAGGCCGCCGCTGGTGCAACTGGTCGAGCGCGGGCCCGGCCAGCGTGAGGACCGCTACATGCACCTGCTCTCCGGTGCGGTCGCGGCGCCGGTGCGCTCCGCAGCGGTCCCGATCTCCGCCGACGGCGACGCGGCGGGCAACCTCGAAGATCGTGTCGCCGCGCTGGAAGAGCAGGTCGCCGAACTGCGACGGCAATTGGCGGCGCTGGCCGGCACCGGTTAGCGCCTTGCCTCAGTCGCGGTCGATCCTCACGATGGTCTCCGTCAGCCGGTCCGGCTGCGAAAAATAGGCCGAATGGCTGGCCGCGATGCTCTCGACTCGCTCCGGCGGGCTCGCCTCGATCAGCCTGTCCTGCAGAGCGGGCGAAACGGCCCTGTCCTCGGTCAGCCGGATATAGGCCCGCGGCACCCGGCCATAACGTTCGTCGCTCAACCGCAGCGGTTCGCCGGCAGGCCGCGACGGCTCGCGGCACAAGAGCGTGCGCGCCAGCGAGACGTCGTCGGCGCCGCAATCGGCATAGAGCGCCTCGACATGGGCCTCCGGCTTGAGCCAGTCCCAATATTCGCTGGAATTGAGCTCCAGATTGGCAGGAATGAGCGACTCCCGGTCGCTTATCGACCACTGCGCCACACGATCGCCGGCCGGCAGCATGAAGGACGCCAGGTAGACGATCCTGCGCACGCGTTCGGGATGACGTTCGGCAAGCGCCGAGGCGACGATGCCGTAGCGGCTGTGAACGACGATCGTCGTCTTTCCGTCGTCGGCGAGGTGGGCCGCCGCCGCGTCCGCCATGCGCTCGAGTCCGACCTCGGCAGGCACCGCGGGATTGCGGCCACGGCCGGGCAGGTTCACGCTAGACACGTTTCCGTGCGCGGCAAGCCGCGGCACGATCTTGTACCAGCACCAGGCTCCGTGCCAGCTGCCGTGGATAAGCAGGTAATGCGCCATGATGGTTCTCCGTTTGTGGGGCGGCGCGGTTCTGCATGGTTCGCCCGCCAACGACCACCCGATTCCGGAGCACTACCGGCACGCCAGCCGGGTCACACGCTCGTGTTAGGCCGTGAATTGCCTTGCCAGCGGCCACGATTAGCGTGACCATTCATCGTCATGGAGTTTTCCGCATGATCCGCCAGCTTGCAGCAGCCACACTGATCGCCCTTGCCGCGCCCCTGCCGCTGGCCGCGCAGGAAACCGGGACCGCCATCTTCGCCGGCGGCTGCTTCTGGTGCGTGGAATCGAACTTCGACCACGTACCGGGCGTCACCTCGACCGTGTCGGGCTATTCCGGCGGCGAGATCGAGAACCCGACCTACCAGAACCACAACGGCCATCGGGAGGTGGTGAAGATCGAGTTCGACCCCTCGAAGGTCGACTACAAGACGCTGGTCGATATCTTCTTTCGTTCCGTCGACCCGACCGACGCCGGTGGCCAGTTCTGCGATCGCGGCCATTCCTACACGACCGCGATCTACGCGCTCGACGACGAACAGCAGGCGGTGGCCGAGAAGGCCAGGGTTGAAGCCGAGGCCGAACTCGGCAAGCCGATCGTCACCCCGGTCGAACCTGCCAGCGCCTTCTGGGACGCTGAAGGTTACCACCAAGACTATTACGAGAAGAATCCGCTGCGCTACAAATATTACCGCTACGCCTGCGGCCGCGACGATCGCATCGCGGAGCTGTGGGGCGCGTCCGCCCACCAGGGCATCATGGCGCACTAGATGGCAGAGCCCGGCGTCGGCCCTGTGACGAAACGGGCCTGATCAGCGGCCGGTTTTGGCCGCGTGCGATTTCCTTTTGCGAGCAGCCTCGATGCGTTCCATCGCGATCGCCTCGGCGACGGCATCGGTCGTGCGGCCTTCGGCCGCCGCGCGGCGGAAGATGGCGCCGAGCGTCTTCGGGATGACGGCCACCCGCTTCATCGCCGCGTCGGCGTCGTAGCCAGGCGGCGTTAACTCCTCCGCGACATTGATCAGCCCGCCTGAGTTGATCACGTAGTCCGGCGCATAAAGCACGCCGCGCTGGCGCAGCCGTTCGGCATCGTCGGCAGTGGCCAGCTGGTTGTTGGCCGAACCCGCCACGATCCCGGCCTTCAGCTGCGGGATTGTCTCTTCCGACAGCACTGCGCCGAGGGCGCAGGGTGCGAAGACGTCGACATCGGCGGTGATGATGGCATCTCCCTCGACCGCCGTCGCGCCGAGATGCTCGACCGCCTTGTTGGCGCGCGCCGGGTCGATATCGGTGACGGTCAGGATGGCGCCCTCGCCCCTGAGCCGCTTGGCGAGCGACCAGCCGACCGCGCCAAGGCCCTGGACGGCCACGCGGACGCCGTCGAGCTTTTCCGACCCCCTGGCATGGCGCAGGGCTGCCTTGATGCCCAGGAAGACGCCTTGCGCGGTCACGGGCGAAGGATTGCCGCTGCCGCCGCGCGTCGTGCCGGTGACGTTGGGCGTGCGCGAACGCAGGAAATCCGCATCCTCGAGCGTCAGGCCGACATCCTCGGCGGTGATGTACTGACCGTCCAGCGCCGCCAACATCTCGGCATAGGCTTCCAGCAGTTCCGGTGTCTTGTCGGTTTTCGGATCGGCAACGATCACCGCCTTGCCGCCACCCAGCGCCAGTCCCGCCACCGCCGCCTTCAGCGTCATGCCGTGCGAAAGCCGCAGCGCATCAGTCAGCGCGGCCTCGAAACTGCCATGCGGCCACACCCGCGTTCCGCCGAGCGCCGGACCGAGCGTGGTGTCATGGACGGCCACGATCGCGGTAAGGCCGCGCTCCCGGTCGCGGCCGAGCCATATCTGCTCATGGCCGGCGAAATCCGGCAGCGCGCGCGCGTCCTCGGTGATATCCGAAAGGGTGAGTGTCGATTTGCGCCCCGGCACCTTCACGGTGCGCGGCTCAACGGCATGCAGCATGGATTTTCCTCCGCTTCGAGGCGTCCACCATCTGAATATGGGAATCCTCCGACCATATGCGAACATAGGCCGAAATCGGCGATTTTTGGTTTCGAACTCGCGATACGTGACGACCTGACCTTGCGCAAAGGGCGGCGAAGACATTCGCAATCGTGCGCGCTGGCCTCGTTCGCCCGGAACGGCGCGGCTCAGGTGAGTTTGGCCTCCAGGCTCACCTCGATGGCGCCGAGCGCCTTGGAGATCGGGCAGCTCTGCTTGGCCTTTTCCGCCAGCTCGCTGAATTTCGCGGGATCGATGCCCGGCACCGTGCCGGTGAGCGAAAGCCTGCTCGCGGTGACCTCGAAGCCGCCGCCGGAGGCAGGGCCGAACTCGACACGCGCCGAGGCCTCGAGCGCGGTGGCCGGGGTGCCGTTCTCGGCCAGGAAATGAGAAAGCTGCATCGCGAAACAGCCGGCATGCGCGGCGGCGATCAGTTCCTCGGGGTTGGTCCCCGACTGGCCGCTTTCGTCCTGGAAACGTCCCTTGAACGAATAGGGCAGGCCTGCAAGGGCGCCGCTCTGGCTGTCGAGCGTGCCCGCTCCCTCGGTGAGCGTTCCCTTCCAGACGGCTTTGGACGTACGATGCATGACTGTCTCCGTGGGTTGGCAGGCGCGCCGACACGCGCCGCCGCCCATGATAGCCGATCGCGCGCGTCGGCGTGATGGCACGGCCATGAAATTCCCGTGACGAGATGTAAGGGTCCGCGACCTACCGCCCGAGCCGGCGGTCCTGGCAAGTGCTCGGGCCGGGCGAATTGCTCAGATCGCCTCGCCGCGAAGCAGCCGCGGCGCTTCGCCGGCCAGCCCCGCCGCTTGCCTGATGAAGAAGCGCTTCAGTCCGGGCATGCGGTCGACCATTCCGAGGCCGATGTCGCGGACCGCGCGCAACGGGCCGAAATCGTTGGAAAACATTCGGTTCAGCACGTCGGTGGTGATCCCCATCTGCACGGTGTCGAAGCGCCGCCAGCGTGCATAGCGTTCCAGCACGTCGAGCGCGCCGATATCCTCGCCGAGCCGTCCGGCCTCGACCACCACTTCCGCAAGCGCCGCGGCGTCCTTGAAGCCGAGATTGAGCCCCTGGCCGGCGATCGGATGGATGCCGTGGGCGGCATCACCCACCAGCGCCAGTCGCGGCGCCACGAACTCGCGCGCCAGCGTCAGGCCGAGCGGCCATGCACGCGGCTTGCCCTCGACGCGGATCTCGCCCAGCTTGAGCCCGAAGCGCAGCTCCAGCTCCGCTTCAAAGACGATCTCGTCCTCCGCGACCAGCCGCTCGGCTTCCTCGGTGCGCTCGGTCCATACGATCGACGAGCGATTGCCGGTCAGGGGCAGGATCGCGAACGGCCCCGAGGGCAGGAAATGCTCCTCCGCGCGGCCGTTGTGCGGCCTTTCGTGCGCGACGGTGCACACGATGCCGGACTGGCCGTAGTCCCAGTGCACCGTCTTGATGCCGGCCATGTCGCGCAGGCGCGATTTCACGCCGTCGGCGGCGACCAGAAGCCGAGCCTCCACGTTCGCGCCGTCAGCCAGTGCCACGGTGACACCGGCCGGCCCGGTGTCGAAACCCGCGACGGCGACCCCCTCGACGATGTCGATGCCGAGTTCAGCGGCGCGGCGGCGCAGGGCGCCATTCAGCACCTTGTTCGGCACCATGTGCGCGAACGGCTCGCCGTCGGCAACCTCGCCATCGAAGGTCAGGAAAACCGGCCGCACCGGGTCCGAGGTGCGTGAATCCGTGACGATCATTTCCGTCATCGCCTGCGCCTCGGGGGCGATCTCGTCCCAGCAGCCGAGCTGCGACAGCATCCGGCAGGCGGCCGCCGCGATCGCCGAGGCGCGGGTGTCGCGCTGCCACACGCCGGCGGGCGCGGCATCGGCCACGGTAATGCGCTGCTCGGGCCGGGCGGCGGCAATCGCGACGGCGGATGCCAGGCCGACATAGCCGGCGCCCGCGATCAGGATGTCGATCCGCTCGTCCTTGCCAGTCTTCGCCATCAGTTCGTCATCTCCGCTATCAGCCTCCCGCTTGACTTCCGCCTGTTCAACTGGTCGAAACCGCCAAGTCTGAACAATCAGGCGTATCGACGAGCGGGGACGTGGCGATGTCGCCAGCCATGCAGGAACTTCTGGCCATTCTCGACCTCGAGCGGCTGGAACACAATCTGTTTCGTGGTCGCAGCCCCCAGACCGCGTGGCAACGCGTCTTTGGCGGCCAGACCATCGGCCAGGCGCTGGTGGCGGCGCAGCGAACCGTCGAGGCGGATCGCCAGGTGCATTCCCTGCACGGCTATTTCATGCGGCCCGGCGACACCCAGGTGCCGATCGTCTACGAGGTCGACCGCATCCGCGACGGCGGCTCCTTCACGACACGCCGGGTGGTCGCGACCCAGCACGGCAAGGCGATCTTTTCGCTGGAGGCGTCGTTTCAGCTCAGCGAGCCCGGTCTCGACCACCAGTTCCCTATGCCGCTCGACGTGCCGCCGCCGGAAGAACTCAAGACGCAGCGCGAATTGCTCGACCACATGGAGAATGTGCCGGACATCATCCGCCGCTTCTGGGCGCGCGAACGGCCGCTGGAGATCAAGCCGGTCAATCTCGAGCATTATGTCACCCGTGAAAAACTGCCACCGAAGCAGAACATCTGGCTACGCACTACCGGCCCCGTACCCGACAGCTGGCCGCTGAAGGCGGCCGTCCTTGCCTATCTGTCGGACATGACGCTGCTCGACACGTCGACCTTCGCCCATGGCCGCGCCATCTTCGATCCCGACCTGCAGGTCGCGAGCCTCGACCACGCCATGTGGTTCCATCGCGAACACACGCTCGACGACTGGCTGCTCTACACTCAGGACAGTCCCTCGGCGTCCGGCGCACGCGGCTTCACCCGCGGCGCCATCTACGGCCGCGACGGCGTCCTGATCGCTTCCGTGGCGCAGGAAGGGCTGATCCGGCCGCGCACCAAGCCCGCGAACTAGGCAAAAATCCGAATCTGCACATATTTTGTGCAGTTCGCTTTTACGCAGGCGCAGCAACAGCCTGCCGGGCTGTTGAATTGGCCAACAAATCCAGAAAGTTAACACTTCGTTGCCGAATCTGGCACGGAGCTTGAATCACCCTTCTCACTCTTCGGCCGTCAGCGGCGGTCGCAGTGCGAACGAACGCGGGGGACCCGCAACAAACGAAGGGTGAAACCTGATGAAAATCGTGATGGCTATCATCAAGCCGTTCAAACTCGACGAGGTCCGCGAAGCGCTGACCAATGTCGGCATCCAGGGCCTGACCGTCACCGAGGTGAAGGGCTACGGGCGACAGAAAGGTCATACGGAAATCTATCGCGGCGCCGAATACGCCGTCAGCTTCCTGCCGAAGGTCAAGATCGAGGTCGCGGTCGGCTCCGACATGGTCGACAAGGCCGTGGAGGCGATCGGCAGCGCCGCCAAGACCGGCCAGATCGGCGACGGCAAGATCTTCGTCTACGGGATCGACCAGGCCGTGCGCATCCGCACCGGCGAGACCGACGTCGATGCGCTCTAGACGCCATTTCGATTTCAAGGAGACAGTCATGACCATTCCAACCCTCATCAAGCGCGGGATCGGGCCCGCCATGCTTGGCGGTGCCGGCCTGGCCGCCTTTGGTACGCTGACGGCTTTCGCGCAGGAGACCGCCGAACAAGCCGCTCCCGTCATGGACAAGGGCGACGCCGCCTGGATGATGACGGCCAGCCTTCTGGTTCTCTTCATGACCATGCCCGGGCTGGCGCTTTTCTACGGCGGGCTCGTGCGCGCCAAGAACATGCTGTCGGTGCTCATGCAGTGCACGATGATCGCCGCCATCGTCATGGTGATCTGGGTGCTCTGGGGCTATTCCTTCGCCTTCGGCGGCGGCACCAGCCCGTTCTGGGGCGGCTTCGGCAAGCTGTTCCTCGCCGGCGTTGATTCGAATTCCACCGCGGCGACCTTCACCGACGGCGTGGTGCTGCCTGAGTACATCTTCATCTGCTTCCAGATGACCTTCGCCGTGATCACGCCCGCCCTGATCGTCGGCGCCTTCGCCGAGCGCATCAAGTTCTCCGCGGTGGTGGTCTTCACCATCCTCTGGGTGACGTTCGTCTATTTCCCGATCGCGCACATGGTCTGGGATGGCGCCGGCTACCTCTTCAACCTCGGCGCGCTCGACTTCGCCGGCGGCACGGTGGTGCACATCAATGCAGGCATTGCCGCCCTCGTCGGCTCCATCATGGTCGGCAAGCGTGTCGGCTACGGCAAGGACAACATGGCGCCGCATTCCATGACCCTGACCATGGTCGGCGCGTCGATGCTGTGGGTGGGCTGGTTCGGCTTCAATGCCGGCTCCAACCTTGAGGCAACGAGCGGCGCGGCGCTTGCCATGATCAACACCTTCGTGGCCACCGCCGGCGCGACCATCGCCTGGGTGGTGATCGAAAGCCTCGTGCGTGGCAAGGCCTCGATGCTGGGCGCGGCTTCCGGCATCATCGCCGGCCTCGTCGCCGTCACGCCGGCCTGCGGCTCGGTGGGTCCGATCGGCGCGATCGTGCTCGGAGCCCTAGCCAGTGCGGTGTGCTACTACTTCGTCGCCGTCGTGAAGATCAAGATGGGCTACGACGACTCGCTCGACGTGTTCGGCATCCACGGCATCGGCGGCATCGTCGGCGCCATCGGCACCGGCATCTTTACCGCGCCGGCACTTGGCGGCACGGGGGGCGAGGATTTCTCGATCGCCTCTCAGGTCTGGATCCAGATCGTCGCCGTCCTCGTGACCGTCGTCTGGTGCGGCGTCATTTCGGCCATCCTGTTCAAGATCGTCGACCTGGTCGTCGGCCTGCGGCCGACCGAGGAAGCCGAGCGTCAGGGGCTCGACCTCACCTCGCACGGCGAGGCCGCCTACCACTCATAGGCCATGAGACCGCGGGGAGGGGCCTCTGGCCTCCCCTCGCAATCTTTCGCAAGAGGCCCGGCCCGCGCTGGGCCTCTTTTTTGTGCGCCGCCCGGCGCCGGCGCCGGCATGGTTAATGCCGCTTTAACCCTGGCTTCCTAGTGTGTGCGTGGACCCGCCCCGCACCTGTGGCGCGGACGGCGGTCCGCGTCTGAAGGAACCACGCATGCGACCAGGCAATTCGGCGACGTTCGCCCTCTCCGGCATCGGCCACGGCATCCAGAGTTTCCTGCAACGCCTGATCCTGCGGGCGGCGGGCGTCGCGCTGCTTTGCCTTTGCGGTTTCGCGGTCGCGGCACTCGCCACCTGGAACGTCGCCGACCCGAGCTTCAGTCACGCCACCGACAATGTCGTCACCAACGCCATGGGCTATCCCGGCGCGATCTTCTCCGACATCGGCATGCAGTTCTTCGGCCTTGCCTCGGTCGCCGCCCTGGTTCCGGCCTTCGCCTGGGGCCTTTTCATGATTGCCGCGCGGTTGCCCGACCGGCTGCCAAGGCGGGGCGTCGCATGGCTGGTCGCGGCTATCCTGGCGTCGGCGGTCGCGGGTTGCTTCTCGGCGCCGCCGACCTGGCCGCTGCCGACCGGACTCGGCGGGGTCTTCGGCGACATGGTGCTGAAACTGCCGGGGCTCTTCGCCGGCGGATACCCGCAGGGCATCTTCGCCGTCCTGACCGGCGCCCTGTTCGGGTTCCCGGCGCTCTGGCTTGCCCTTTTTGCCGCCGGCATCCTCGCCCGGCGCCCACAACCGCAGGACGAAATAGCCGATGCGGCGGATGACCTGGAAGACGACATCGAGGCCGACGACGACGATGAAAGCGACGGCGCCCTGGCGCTCGGCGCGGTCGTGCACTGGTGGCTGTCTGCGCGCGCCTTCGTCCGCCGGCTTTCCGCACGCCACCGCATGCCCCATGACGACGAGGACGATGTTGACGGCCTGATGGATCTTTCCGACGTTCGGCCCGGCCGGCGCGTCGAACCGGAGTTCGATATGTCGCGGGCGGCCGAACCCTTCATGCCCGAACCCGGCGATTTCGATTTCGCAACCGAAATGGCTCCGGACGATTTCCCGGATGAGCCGGTGGCCGCCGCCGCACGGGTCGAAAACCCGGCGCCACGGCCGAAGCCAGGTGTGCGGGTACAGCGTGAGGCGCAGACCTCCTTCATCGGCATGGCCGAGTTCGAGATGCCGTCGCTGCATTTCCTCGCCGAGCCCAAGAACATGGCCCGCGACCCGAGCCTGTCGAAGGATGCGCTGGAGCAGAATGCCCGCCTGCTGGAAGGCGTCCTTGAGGATTTCGGGGTCAAGGGCGAGATTATTCATGTTCGCCCCGGCCCCGTCGTGACGCTTTACGAGCTGGAGCCGGCCCCGGGCATCAAATCCTCGCGCGTCATCGGCCTTGCCGACGACATCGCCCGCTCGATGAGCGCGATCGCCTGTCGTGTTGCCGTCGTGCCGGGCCGCAACGCCATCGGCATCGAACTGCCGAACGCACGCCGCGAGACCGTCTTCCTGCGCGAACTCCTGGCCTCGCGCGACTATGAGCAGACCAAGGCCAGGCTCGGCCTCGCGCTCGGCAAGACCATCAATGGCGAGGTGGTGATTGCCGACCTCGCCAAGATGCCGCATCTGCTGGTGGCCGGCACCACCGGCTCGGGCAAGTCGGTGGCGATCAACACCATGATCCTGTCGATCCTCTATCGCATGAAGCCGGAACAGTGCCGGCTGATCATGATCGATCCCAAGATGCTCGAGCTCTCCGTCTATGACGGCGTCCCCCATCTGCTCACCCCGGTCGTCACCGATCCGAAGAAGGCGGTGGTGGCGCTGAAGTGGACCGTGCGGGAGATGGAGGACCGCTACCGCAAGATGTCGAAGGTCGGCGTGCGCAACATCGACGGCTTTAACCAGCGCGTCGCGCAGGCCGCCAGGAAGGGCGAATCGATTTCGCGCACGGTCCAGACCGGCTTCGACCGCGACACCGGCGAGGCCATCTACGAGACCGAGAGCCTCGACCTGGCACCGCTTCCTTACATCGTCGTCATCATCGACGAGATGGCCGATTTGATGATGGTGGCCGGCAAGGACATCGAGGGCGCCGTCCAGCGTCTGGCGCAGATGGCGCGCGCCGCCGGCATCCACGTCATCATGGCCACGCAGCGTCCGTCGGTCGACGTCATCACCGGCACCATCAAGGCGAACTTCCCGACCCGTATCTCCTTCCAGGTGACCTCGAAGATCGACAGCCGCACCATCCTCGGCGAGCAGGGCGCCGAACAGCTGCTCGGCATGGGCGACATGCTCTACATGGCCGGCGGCGGCCGCATCCAGCGCGTGCACGGTCCGTTCGTTTCCGACGACGAGGTCGAGAAGGTGGTCGCCCATCTGAAGCTGCAGGGCGTTCCCGAGTATCTCGACGCCATCACCGAGGAAGACGAGGACGGCGAAGACGGCGGCGCGACGGGTTCCGGCGGCGGCAACATCGACAATTCCGAAGATCCCTACGACCAGGCCGTCGCCGTGGTCTTGCGCGACGGCAAGGCGTCCACCAGCTATATCCAGAGACGGCTCGGCATCGGCTACAACCGCGCCGCCTCGATCATCGAGCGCATGGAGCAGGAGGGCATCGTCGGGGCCGCGAACCACGCCGGCAAGCGCGAGATCCTGGTTCCGACCGAAGACGACAAGTTCTGACCGGGCCGTGCAGACAAACTAACGCCGCACTCCACGCCTAGGTGAGCCCAATGCACGTTTGGAGACTGATTCCGATGTTCCCCGACCGCCCCGATCTTCTCAGGCGCCTCGCCCTAAGCGGCAGCCTCGCGCTTGCCGTCTGCGCCGCGGCACTCGTCGTACCCTCGACAACCGGCCGCGCCCAGGCAGCGACCGGCGAAGCCCAGAAGATCGCCACCCACTTCACCCGGATTCGCACAATGATGGGCGAGTTCGTCCAGTTCGGACCGCGCGGCGAACAGACCGGCGGCAAGTTCTATATCGAGCGCCCCGGCAAGATCCGCTTCAACTATGAGGCGCCGGCCGCCGTCCAGGTGATCGCCGATGGCGAGTCGGTCGTCATCAACAACAAGAAGTTGAAGACCTGGGACCTCTACCCGCTCTCCAAGACGCCGCTGAAACTGCTGCTCGACGACAATATCGATCTGTCCGGCGAGAAAGTCCGCAAGGTGCAGCAGAACGAGGACCTGACCACCATCCAGTTGCAGGACAAGTCGGTCTTCGGCGACTCTACCATCACCATGATGTTCGACCCAAAATCCTACGAATTGCGGCAGTGGACGATCACCGACGCCCAGGGCAAGGACACCACGGTGATGATCTTCAACGTCGAGCAGGGCGTTACCTTCGATCCGAGCGTGTTCGCCATCGACTACCAGCACATTTCGCGCCACGGCGCCCGCGGCCACACCAGCGGCCGGTAGCAGCGACCCGCACACGCCTGTGGATGACGGCCGGACCGGCACGGGTCCGGCTGCTTTTGCTTGTCAGGGGAAACCCTGGCTGGCAGTTTCCGGCGCGCATTCCAGCCGGAACTTCCCATGAGTTTTTCGATCGCCACGTGGAACATCAATTCCGTTCGCCTTCGCTTGCCGCTGGTCGAACAGTTCCTGAAACGCTACCAGCCTGACATCCTGTGCCTGCAGGAAACCAAGTGCCCGGACGAATTCTTCCCGGCTGAGGCCTTCGAGGCCCTCGGCTATTCGCACATCGCGATCAGCGGTCAGAAGGGTTATCACGGCGTCGCCACGCTCTCTCGCCGGCCGATCGACATCGTCGAGAAACGCGATTTCTGCAAGATGGGCGACCGCCGCCACCTGTCGACGCGCTTTTCGGCCGGCGGCAGGACGGTGCTCCTGCACAATTTCTACGTTCCCGCAGGCGGCGACGAGCCCGATCCGGCAATCAATCCGAAATTCCGGCACAAGCTCGACTTCATCGCCGAGATGCGCGACGTGCGCGCCGGGCATGACGGCGAATCGGGCTCGATCCTGGTCGGCGACCTCAACATCGCGCCCCTGGAGACCGACGTCTGGTCCCACAAGCAATTGCTGAAGGTGGTCAGCCACACGCCGGTGGAGACCGAGGGGCTGGAATCGATGCGTACGGGGGGCGGCTGGACCGACCTCATGCGTGCGCACATTCCGCCCGAGGAACGGCTCTATACCTGGTGGAGCTATCGCGCCCGCGACTGGGAGGCTTCCGACCGCGGCCGGCGCCTCGACCATGTCTGGACCTCGCCCAATGTGGCTGCCGACATGCGCGAGGTCGAAGTGGTTCGTGCGGCCCGCGGCTGGGAACGGCCATCGGACCACGTGCCGGTGATCGCGCGGTTCGGCTACGAATAGCCGTCCGGCTCATCGTCGCCTGCTCAGGAAAATTTCGGCGCCAGCCGCTCGATGCGCGAGACCATGGAGGCAAGGTCTGCCGACAGGCGGCGGTGCAGTTTGGCGGCGGCGTCGGGATATTCCACCAGGATGCGCTGGAACAAAGCGCGGTTGAGACGCATGAGCTCGACCTCGGTCTCGGCAATGGCGCCAGTAAGGCGGCGCGTATCGGCGATCAGCGCCAGTTCGCCAAGAACCGCGCCGGCGCCGAGGCGCGACACGACCACACGTTCGCCATCCCGCTCGCGGAAAAGCGCGACCGTCCCCGCGACGACCACGAAAGCGCAGTCGGCCGCCGCGCCCTCGCGGTAGATCTCCTTGCCGGCGGCACGCCGCAGCCGCTCCGTCCCGAAAGCGAGGAGGCGGAGCTGATCCTGGGTGAATTCCCTGAAAATGCCTGCGCCGGCCAGAATGCTGATGTCGTCATCAAGCGCCATGAAGGTGTCCCGGGCCTTCGAGAGCGAAAACGCCCGGCCCTACCGGCGCCTTTCGACTCAGGGGACGAGCTTGTAACCCCCGCTTTCTGTCACAAGAATTTCAGCATTGGAAGGATCGCGCTCGATCTTCTGGCGCAGCCGGTAGACATGCGTCTCCAGCGTATGGGTGGTCACGCCCGAATTGTAGCCCCATACCTCCTCGAGCAGGACGTCGCGGGTGATGACCTTCTGGCCGGCCCGGTAGAGGTATTTGATGATCGAGGCTTCCTTCTCGGTCAACCTGACTTTTCCGCCGCGCTGGTCGATCAGCAGCTTCTGGCTCGGCTTGAACGTGTAAGGCCCCACGGCGAAGGTGGCGTCCTCGCTCTGCTCGTGCTGGCGCAGCTGGGCGCGCAGGCGGGCAAGCAGCACGGCGAATCGGAACGGCTTGGTGACATAGTCGTTGGCGCCGGCCTCCAATCCGAGGATGGTGTCGGAATCGGTGTCCTGTCCGGTCAGCATGATGATCGGCGCCTTGAAGCCCCCCTTGCGCAAGAGCTTGACGGCTTCGCGGCCATCCATGTCCGGCAGTCCGACATCCATGATCAGCAGGTCGATCAAGCCGCCGCGCGCGGTCTGGATGCCCTTGCCTGCGGTGGCCTCCTGGATCACCCTGAACTCTTCGTAGAGCGAAAGCTGTTCGACAAGGGTCGCCCTCAGGTCGTCATCGTCGTCGACGATCAGGATAGTGCGTGAGGTCATGTCTCAATCCATAAGCAATTGTTGAAGGCCCGTCGCAACGTCATCTATGGGTCGTGCACGAATCGTGAAAGCCGCTCACCGTGATTTGTACATTTTCGCCATCATACTCCAAAAAACGTGAGCGCAATGCGGCAGGCACGCGGCGCGGGAAAGGCAGGCGGCCGATCATCGTGCGGGCACGCCCGGGAAGGCCGACGCAAGGCATCCTCGCGCTTGGGCAGCGGACATTCGCCTGCGCCCTCGGCCGCGCGGGCATCACCAGCCTCAAGCGCGAGGGCGACGGCGCCACGCCGCGCGGCCCCTTGCGCGTCCTCTGGGGCTACTTCCGTCCGGACCGGGGGCCGGTTCCGGCCAACGCCTTGCAGTGGCGGCGCACCTCGCCTGAACAGGGCTGGTGCGACGCCTCCGGCGACCGCAACTACAACCGGCCGGTGGCGCTTCCCTACCCGGCCAGCCACGAGAAGATGCGGCGCGAGGACCATCTCTACGACATCGTCATCGTGCTCGACTGGAACATGCGTCCCGCCGCGCGCAACCGCGGCAGCGCCATCTTCCTGCATCTGGCGCGGCCCGGTTACCTGCCGACCGAAGGCTGCATCGCGGTCTCGCGCGCGACGATGATGCGTCTGCTGCCCTGCCTGCGGCGCGGCACGCCGATCCGCGTCGCGCCCTGAGTTCAGACGCCCCACCAGCCGATGATGGCGCCCATGATCAGGGCCACGCCGAGCCAGTGGCCGGCATCGATGAGCGTCAGGTCCCAGCCGAAGCCCTCATAGCGCTGGTTGACGGCAACCGTCGTCGCCATGAAGCCTAGCCAGATGAAGAAGCCGGACACGATGCCGTTCCATGCCGTGACCTGGCCCGAGCCGAGATGGCCGATGATGCCGGCGAGAACCCAGGCCATGACAAGCTCGCAAACGAAGCTGGTCACGAAAAGCACCGGCTCCATCTTCGCCTCTTCCGGCTTGATGCGCGCCGCCTTCATCCACGGTGTGCCGAGGGCGCCGTAATAGACGGCGCCGAAGGCAAACGCCGCGACCGCGGCCAAAAGCACCGCGAGATAGCTCATTCCGCCGAAATCCATCGCTGTCGCTCCCGTCATCGCGCCGTCAGGGCGCTTCCGGGCCGAATAGAACGCCGTGCACAGGGCTTCGTCAATCGAAGCGCCAGACGATGGTGCGCTTCACCTCGGCGTCTTCCAGCACACGCGTGACCGGCACTTCGTAGCATGCCAGTTCGCGGAGCCGCTCACGCGGCAAATAGTGCCGGCCCGGATCGCCGACGAGGATCGTCGCGCCGCGCCCGGCGAGCGCCTCGAACCACGCCGCGCATCGTTCCGCGAGCGCGCGATCGTAAAAGACGTCGCCGGCGAGCACGACATCCCAGCCCTCGTCCTCTCCGATCAGGTCCTCACCGCGAAACTCCGCCTCGACGCCGTTGGCACGCGTGTTGAGCGCCAGCGCGGCGCGGCAGAACGGATCGATGTCGGCCGCCAACACGCTGCGGGCGCCCGCCTTCAGTGCGGCGATGGCGACCAGGCCGGAACCGGAGGCGAAGTCGAGGACGCGTTTGCCGGCAACGGTCTCCGGATGGTCGAGAAGAAACCGCGCCAGGCCCTGGCCGCCCGCCCACGCGAAGGCCCAGAACGGCGGTGGCAGGCCGATGGCCTCAAGCTCCTCCTCCGTCTTCAGCCACAATTCATGCGCCTCGTCGGCGAGGTGGAGGCGGATTTCGGGCACATGCGGCGGCGCCACTAGGGCGGTATTGGCGAGGATGAAGGCTTCGGCCTCGTCCAGCGTCAACACCTTGCCGCTCATTGCTGTGCCGTCAGGCCTCTCCCGGCTTCAGCCCGCCCATGCGGTTGACCTCGGCCCATTCGTCGTCGCTGACCGGCTGCACCGACAGGCGCGAATTCCGCACCAGCACCATTTCGGAAAGCTTGGGATTGGCCTTGATGTCGTTCAGCGTCACCGGCTGCGGCACGTCACGCACCGCCCGGACGTCGACGCATTCCCAGCGCGGGTCGTCGGAGGTCGAATCGGGATGCGCCAGCTTGCACACTTCGACAATGCCCACGACCTCTAGCCCCTCTTGCGAATGGTAGAAGAAGCCGCGATCGCCGATTTTCATCGCGCGCATGTTGTTGCGCGCCTGGTAGTTGCGCACCCCGTCCCATTCCTGCCCGGCCTCGCCTTTCGCCTTCTGCATCTCCCACGACCAGGTCGAGGGTTCCGACTTGAACAGCCAATACGCCATCACGCTGCCTCCGGCTTGTTGAAGACCCAGTTCCACGGCCGGATGTCCACCGACGCGAACAGCCCGGCGCGTGCATAGGGATCGGCCTCGGCGATCAGCGCGGCAGCGGCGCGGTCGGCGGCCTCCACGACCACGAGGCTGGCCGACGGCTTGCCGTCGTCATCGAGGAAGGGTCCGGCGAATTTCAGCGTGCCCTTGGCGTTGAGGCCCTCCAGATAAGCGACGTGGTCGGGTCGTGTCGACTGGCGCACTTCGAGGTGGCCGGGCTTGTCGGTGCAGACAAAGGCAAAAAGCATGGTTCCTCCGGAGATTCGGCGCGCAGGACGCGGCGATCGTATCAGGTCTCGCTTTTGAGCGGGCGCGAAAGCAGCGCCATCATGGCTTCGCGCACCGTGATCGCGCGGTCAAGGATGAGCGCGACGTTTTGCGTGATCGGGGCATCGATGCCGCGCTCGCGGGCGATGCGATCGGCGATGGCGGCGGTGGCGACGCCCTCTGCCAGTCTCATTCCCTCCAGCGCCGCGCCCCGTCCGAGCGCCTCGCCATAGGCGAAATTGCGCGACTTGCCGGACCCGCAGGTCAGGAACAGATCGCCAAAGCCGGAAAGACCCATCAGCGTTTCCTGGCGCGCACCGAACGAGGCCGCGATCCGCCTGAGCTCGACGAAGCCGCGCGTGACTAGCGCCGCCTGCGCGCTGGCGCCGAGTCCAGCCCCGATCACCGCGCCGGCGGCGATCGCCAGGACGTTCTTGAGCGCGCCGCCGGCCTCGACGCCGGCCAGGTCGTCGCTCGAATAGCAGCGCAGCGTCGGCGTCGAGATCAGCGCCGCCAGCGCCGCGGCGGCTTCCACGTCGGCGGCGGCCACTGTGACGGCCGTCGGCAGACCGGCAACGACGTCAACGGCGAAGCTCGGCCCTGAAAGGGCCGCAATCGGGTTGCGCGGCAGCCTTTCGGCGGCAATGTCGGAAAGCAGCCGGCCGCTTTCGGCATCGATGCCCTTGGCGCACAGCACGACCGGCGTGTCCGCGGCCACCTGAGGCGCCAGCACCTCGCACAAACCGCTCACCGTCTGCGCCGGCGTGACCGCGAGCACGACGCCGGCACCGGCAACAGCCGCGCTGATATCGCCGGTGGCGCGAACCGCGGGATTGAGCCTTGCGCCGGGCAAATAGCGTGGGTTCTCATGCCGCTGGTTGATCGCTTCCACCGTGTCGGCATCGCGGGCCCAAAGCCGCACCTCGCGCCCTGCCATCGCCTGCGCCTGGGCCAGCGCTGTCCCCCATGCGCCGCCGCCGAGGACGGCGACCGGCCTGGTTTCGCTCATGCCTTGGCTCCGCGTTTGCCAGCCCCGATCAGCGGCGCCGCCGTTTCGTCGAGCGGCCAGCGCGAGCGCGGCGCTGTCAGCATGGGATCTTCTGCGGGATCGATACCGGCCCGCAGCCGCTCGATCGCCGCCCAGGCGATCATCGCCGCGTTGTCGGTGCACAGTTCGGGCGGCGGCGCCAGGAAGGTGAAGCCGTTGCGCCGGCAAAGGTTCTCGAGCGCTTCCCGGATCGCCGCATTGGCGGCCACACCGCCGGCGACCACCAGCGCGGGTTGGGCAGCATCGGGAAACCGCTCCCGGAACCTCTGCAGGCTGCGCCCGACGCGATCGTCCAGCGTCTCGACGATCGCACGCTGGAAGGAAGCGGCTATGTCCGCGACGTCGCCTTCACCCAGCGGCGCGATTGCCGTCGCCGCCTGGCGCACCGCCGTCTTCAGCCCCGAAAACGAAAAATCGAGCCGCGCCTCGCCCTTCAGCGGGCGCGGCAGGTCGAAGCGGGACGCGTCGCCGCCGGCCGCGACACGCTCGACATTCGGACCGCCCGGATAGGGCAGGCCGAGCAGCTTCGCGGTCTTGTCGAACGCCTCGCCGAGCGCATCGTCGATGGTCGACGCCCAGCGTTCGTAATCGCCCGGACCCTTGACCAGCACGATCTGGGTGTGCCCGCCCGAAACGAGAAGCATCAGATAGGGAAAGCCTAGCCGCTCCAGGAGCCGTGCCGAAAGCGCATGCCCTTCGAGATGGTTGACCGCCACCAGCGGCTTGCCGCCGGCCGCCGCCAGCGCCTTCGCGGTCATCAGCCCGACCAGCAGGCCCCCGATCAGGCCGGGGCCGGCGGTCGCCGCGATCGCGTCGACCTCACCAAGCGTCGTCTCGGCCTCCGCAAGTGCGGCGCCGATGACGCCGTCGAGCGCTTCGACATGGGCGCGCGCCGCGATCTCCGGCACGACGCCGCCGAAAGCCGCATGCTCGCCGATCTGGCTCAGAACGATGTTGGAGCGAATGAGCGGGCCGCAGCCCGGCACCCAGGAAACGACCGCGGCGGCAGTTTCGTCGCAGCTCGTCTCGATACCGAGAACACGGATTTCGGCATGGTCGGGCCGCATGATTGCCGGATGGTCCTTTCCCCGATAGGAAGGCCAAAAGGCCCTCCGCCGCGACGGGTTAGCACGGACAAATCCGCATGCAAACTGGACAGCTCAGGATCGGAACCCGCGGCAGCGCGCTGGCGCTGGCGCAAGCTCACGAGACCCGCGACCGGCTGATGGCGGCGCACGGGCTCGCCGAGGACGCCTTCGCGATCGAGGTGATATCGACCAGCGGCGACCGCATCCAGGACCGGCCTCTGTCGGAAGCGGGCGGCAAGGGCCTGTTCACCAAGGAGATTGAGGAAGCGCTTCTCGACGGCCGCATCGACATCGCCGTCCATTCCTCCAAGGACATGCCGACAAGACTGCCCGACGGGCTGGTGCTGGGCGCTTTCCTCGAGCGCGAAGACGTGCGCGACGCCTTCATCGGTGGTGCCGCCGAAACCATCGACGCCTTGCCGCAAGGCGCCACGGTCGGCTCCTCGTCGCTCAGGCGGCAGGCCCTCATCCGCCGCCGCCGGCCCGACATCTCCGTCGTCATGTTCCGCGGCAATGTGCAGACGCGCCTGCGCAAGCTCTCCGAAGGCCAGGTTCATGGCACGCTGCTCGCTCACGCCGGCCTGCGCCGCCTCGGGATGGCCGAGGTCATCACCGAATTGCTGCCGCTCGATACCTTTCCGCCTGCACCAGGGCAGGGCGCGATCTGCATCGAGCATCGCGACGGCGACCGCCGCATCGAACAGATGCTTGAGTCGATCCACCACGGCGGGACCGGAGCCGCACTTGCCTGCGAACGCGCCTTTCTTGGCGCCCTCGACGGTTCCTGCCGCACGCCCATCGCGGGTCATGCGACGCTCGAAGGCCAGGCCCTTCGCTTCCACGGACTGATCTTGACGCCCGACGGCGTCGAGGCGCACGACATTACGGTCGAAGGCGAGGTCACGGAAGCGGCATCCATAGGCCGCCGGGCCGGAGAGGAGATCCGCGCCAGGGCCGGCGCGCGGTTCTTCGACAGCTGGGTCTAGCCGGCGTGGCGCGCGTCCTCGTCACGCGACCTGAACCGGGTGCGACCGCGACCGCCCGCCGGCTGCGCGAAGAGGGTCACGAGCCGCTCCTCCTGCCGCTGAGCGAAACGCGGCCGCTCGAAGGCGCATTTCCCGACCCCGACGGGATCGGCGCGGTGGCGGCCACGAGCGTCAATGCGCTCCGGCACGCGTCCGAGAGGGATTTGTCGCCTTTCTTGGCCAAGACCTTCTTCGCGGTCGGCGAAAAGACGGCCCAGGCTGCGCGCGAAGCGGGCTTTCGCGAGGTCATCGTTGGCCAGGGCGACGGCGCGGCGCTGGCGCGGCTGGTCGCCGATACTCCGGTGGCCGCAGGCAAGCTGCTTTATCTTTGCGGAAGCGTGCGGCACGGCGCCTTCGAAGACGGACTTGCCGGTCAGGGCATCCCTGTTCTCCCCGTCGAGACCTACGCCATCACCTATCGAAGCCCTTCCGCATCCGAGCTTGCACGCGTCGCCGGGGCCGGACCGCCCGACTTTGCGCTCGTCTATTCGGCTCGCGGGGCCGAAGCTTTGCGCGCCATCGTCGAACATCGTGAAAACACGGCTCTTTTTCGTGGAACGGCGTTCCTTTGCCTGTCCAAGGCGGTCGCCGACCGACTGGCTTCCGGGCATCGCCCGGTGCTCGTCAGCCCCGAGCCTTCCGAGGAGGCCCTGTTGTCGCAGCTTCCTCGCTGCTGACGCAAAGGGGCTACACAAGCGCATGTTGCACGTGCGAATGTAGCCAGGTCAGGTGGGCGCTAAGGTCAAACCAGGAAGGATTTCGGAGCAAGGCATGGTGAAACCGCCCAAGATCCGGCACTCGAAGTCGCAGCGCGAGCCCGTGACGATCGACCACGAGCCGACGGATGCGAAGAAGGAGACCGCTTCGCGGCCTTCCGAGGATTCGCAAAAGACCGGCACCACCGCCGCCACCTCCGAAAAGACCACCGGCGCGGCCCCGAAGCCGCAGGAGAACAGCGCCAACGCCAAGGCGGGGGAGGCCGCCGCCAAGGCGACGACGGAGACCGCCGCCTCGAAGCCTGCGGGAAAGCCCGAAGCCTCTGACAAGCCGGAGACGAAAGCGGCGCAAAAGACAGCGCAACCGGAGGCGAGCAGCGCCGGTTTCGGTCGCGGCGCTACTGGCTCGTCCGCCGGTGCTACAACCGGCAAGGACGGGGGCGCCAATGCGTCGGGACGTGGCGAGACAGCCGCCAGGCCGGCGCAGCCGAGGCGCGGCGGTATCTCCCTTGTCGCGGCGGGCCTGCTCGGCGGCGTCATCGCGCTGCTCGGCGGCGGCGCGGCGCAATATGCCGGCCTGCTGCCGGCGCCGGCCGGGCCCTCTGACGAAGCCGAACTCGTGGCGATCCGGGCCGAGATCGCCGCACTCGAGGAGCGAATCGCGGCCGGCGGCGAAAACGGTGGCGGCGCCGAGGCGATCGCGGCGGCCAACGGCCGCATCGACACACTTTCGAGCGACATCGAGACGCTCAGGACGCAGGTCGCCGACATCCAGTCATCGATCGCCGGCGGCGGCGCCGGCGAGGATGCGGCGTTGCAAGCGCTCGACGCGCGCCTGAAGAGCCTCGAGGAGCGGATCGCTTCCCTCGGCGAAGGAGGCGGCGACACGACGAATGAGGCGCTGGCAGCGCTGACCGAGCGCCTTGTCGGCATGGAAACGACGCTTGGCGCGGCGCGGGATGCAGCGACCGCGGCCCAGTCGGCCGCGTCGGCGAATGCCGAGAAGCTGGCCGCCTTGGAGGCCGAACTCCAGGCGCTTTCCGAGCGCGTCGACGCCCAGGCCTCGAACCCCAAGATCGCGCTGGCCATCGCGGCGGCCGGCCTCAAGGCGGCGATCGACCGCGGCGTGCCCTTCATGGCCGAGTTGGAAACCTATGCGGCCATTGCGCCGGAAGCACCGGAGATCGCCCAGCTGCGCGAGTTGGCGGCCGCTGGCGTGCCGACCCGCACGCAGATCGAGCAGGAGGTGGCGGACGCCGCCAACCTGATGGTCGCAGCCGCAAGCCCGGTCGACGAGAACGCCGGACTGTTCGAGCGCCTGCTCGCCAGCCTGGAATCACTGGTCAAGGTTCGACCGATCGGCGAGGTGGAAGGCGAAGGCGTCGGAGCGACTGTCGCGCGTCTCGAAACCGCCGTCCGGTCCGGCAACTACGACAAGGCCATCGCCGAATTCGAAACCCTGCCGGAGCCGGTACGGGCCGCAGGCGAGCCGTTCATGGCCAAGGTCCGCGCGCGCAGCACCGCCGACGCGCTGGTCGAGAAGGCGCTGACGGGCGCGCTCAGGGCGTGAGCGGAGGAGTTCGATGATACGCATTTTCCTGTTCCTCCTCGTCGTTTTCGCTCTCGGCCTCGGCTTTTCCTGGCTTGCCGAGCGGCCGGGCGAGATGGTCGTCACCTTCGGCGGCTATCAGTACGAGGTCACCCTCATGGTGGCCGCGATCCTCGTCACCGCGATCGTCGCGGCGGTCATGATCGTCTGGTGGCTGCTGAAGTCGATCTGGAACAGCCCGCGTACCGTGGCGCGCTATTTCCGCGTGCGCCGGCGCGATCGCGGTTATCAGGCGCTGTCGACCGGCATGATCGCCGCCGGCGCAGGTGATGCCGGCCTGGCGCGCGCCAAGAAGCGCGAAGCCATGAAGCTGATCAGCGCCGATCAGGAACCGCTGATCCATCTTCTCGATGCCCAGGCATCGCTGCTGGAAGGCGACCATGACGGCGCCCGCAAGAAGTTCGAGGCCATGCTCGACGATCCCGAGATGCGCATGCTCGGCCTGCGCGGGCTCTATCTCGAGGCGCAGAGGCTCGGCGACCGTGACGCCGCCCGCCACTATGCCGGGCGTGCCGCCGACATCGCGCCGCAGCTCGGCTGGGCTTCGAATGCCACGCTGGAGGCAAAGACCGCCGCCGGCGACTGGGATGGTGCGCTGGCGCTGCTGGAGGCGCGTCGGTCGACCAGGCAAATCGACAAGGACGAGGCAAACCGCAAGCGTGCCGTGCTGCTCACGGCCAAGGCCCAGGAACTGATCGACCGCGATCCGCTGGCTGCAAGGAACGCCGCCATCGAGGCCAACCGGCTGGCGCCGGATCTCGTTCCCGCCGCGGTGACGGCCGCCAGGGCCCTGTTCAGGCAGGATGATCTGCGCAAGGGCTCGAAGATCCTCGAAGCAGCCTGGCGCAAGCAGGCGCACCCGGAAATCGCCAACGCCTATGTGCATGCGCGTCACGGCGATTCCACCCACGACAGGCTGATACGCGCCAGAAAGCTGAAGTCGCAACGGCAGAACAACGCCGAATCCGCCCTCGTGGTGGCACGCGCCGCGCTCGAGGCCGAGGAACTGAAGGAGGCCCGCGCGGCCGCCGAGGAGGCGCTGCGCATCGCGCCGCGCGAGAGCGCCTTTCTGCTGCTCGCCGACATCGAGGAAACCGAGACCGGCGACGAGGGCCGCATCCGCCAGTGGCTGGCCCGGGCGGTGAGGGCGCCGCGCGACCCGGTCTGGATCGCCGATGGCGTCGTCTACGACAAATGGGCACCGCTTTCGCCGGTGACCGGCAAGCTCGACGCGTTCGCATGGCGCGCTCCGGTCGAACGCTCGGCCGCCATGATCGAGCAGGACGAGGAGGAACTGCGCCAACCTGTCCTCCTGCCCGCGGCAGTAGCCGTGGCGACCCCGGAACCGGCGCCAGCGCCGCCGGCAGCGGAGCCTGAGCCCGTCGACGATATCGAGGACGCCGAAACGCTGGACGATGAACCGACCATAGCGCCGGCAAACGGCAGCGACGAGAAGCCGGCGGCGAACGATGCGCCGGCGTCGGCCGAACCGGAGAAAAAGCCTTCCGCGGCTGTACAGAGCGCCGCCAACGACGACGCCGAGGCGCGGGAAGCGGATCCGGTCGCCGTGCCCCGTCCAGACGATCCCGGGGTTGATCCCGAGGAGGCCGAGGAGGACGCGCGGGCCAGGCGGTTCCGGCTGTTTTGACCCCGCGTCCGGCCCCGCCGTGCCCCGCCAACCGGAGCCTTGAATGCTAGATCGCCTGATTTCCTTCCTGCAGCGCATGCCCGGTCCGCCGGCCGCCAGGTCCGAGCATCACGAGGACGATCCGCGACTTGCCGCTGCCGCGCTGCTTGTCCACCTCATGGACGCCGACGGCGTGCGTCTCGACGTCGAGCGCGAGAAGCTCGCGGAGGCCCTGACGCGCGGTTATGGGCTTGAAGGCCGCGACCTGCAGAAATTCATCGCACGGGCGGAGACCGCCGAACGCGAATCGGTCGATCTCTACGCGTTCACCAGCGTGCTCAAGCGTCATCTCGACGAGCAGGCCCGCATCGAGTTCATCGGAATCATGTGGGAGATGGTGTTTGCCGACGGCGACCTGAGCGAACTGGAAGACAATGTCGTCTGGCGCGTCGCCGAACTGATCGGCGTCGACCGCCGCGACCGCATTGCCATGCGGCAGCGCGCCAACCCCGACGACAGCACCGGCACGGAACACTAAGCACCCTCATGCCTGCCGCAAACTCCGACAAGCCGAAGATCCTGATCGTCATGCATCAGGAACTGTCCAGCCCCGGCCGCGTCGGTCATCTCCTGATCGAAGGCGGCTTCGAACTCGACATGCGCCGCCCGCCGCTCGGCGACCCGCTGCCCGAAACCCTGACCGACCATGCCGGCGTCGTCATTTTCGGCGGCCCGATGAGCGCCAACGACACCGACGAATTCGTGCGGCGCGAAACCGAGTGGCTGAAGGTGCCGCTGGCCGAGAACAAGCCGTTTCTCGGCATCTGCCTCGGGGCTCAGATGCTGGTCAACCATCTCGGCGGCAAGGTCGAGGGCCACGAGGCGGGTCTCGTCGAGATCGGCTGGTATCCGTTGCAACCGACGGAGGCCGGCAAGGACCTGATGCACTGGCCGGACATGGTCTACCAGTTCCATCGCGAGGGCTTTTCGCTGCCCAGGGACGCCACCCTGCTGGCCACGGCCGAAGCCTATCCGAACCAGGCCTTCCGCTATGGCGAGAACGCCTGGGGCATCCAGTTCCACGCCGAACTGACCCGCATGATGATGCAGCGCTGGGTGGTGCGCGGCGCGCACCGCTTCACGCTGCCGGGCGCGCAGCCCGGGCGCGACCATCTCGGCGGCCGCATGATCTGGGACATGCATCTGAAGCGCTGGCTGGTCGAGTTTCTCGACCTCATCTTCCACAGCCCGCGCCTGCATCCCGGGGAACGCGCCGGCTGACCGCGCGTGCCGGCAATCCCGTTGAAAAATCGTGATGTTGCAGCGCTCGTCGAACGGCAAACAGGGCGCTGTCGACGCACCGCAGACAGTCATTCGCATCAAGGTAGTTGCTGAACGTATATTCAGTATGTATGATGATTTCTCTGACATAAGAATAAGTTAGAACGTTCAGATTGGCACTGGCTTCATGGTCGTGCCAAAAGACGCCGCGAGGGAACGCGGCCGCAAGCGGAGGTGGAACGCGGATGCCGGATGCCGTACCGGCTGCACAAGCAGACGTGGCAAGCTCGATCGAATTGCGCAATGTCGGCAAGGCCTTCGGCAGCGGCGTCAACGCCTTCGTCGCCCTGAAGGGCGTCACCGCCGACATCCGGACCAACGAATTCTTCACCCTGCTCGGGCCTTCGGGCTGCGGCAAGACCACGCTGTTGCGCCTCATTGCCGGCTTCGAGGCGCCTTCGAGCGGCGAGATCCTGCTCGAAGGCAGGGACATCGCCAATCTCGCTCCTTACCGCCGGCCGGTGAACACCGTCTTCCAGAGCTATGCGCTGTTCCCGCACATGACGGTCAGCGAAAACGTCGCCTTCGGCCTGCAGATGCTCAAGCGTCCGCGCGACGAGGTCGCCGCCACTGTCGAGGAAATGCTGCGGCTGGTGCGCATGGAGGCGATGAAGGACCGCAAGACCAGCGAGATTTCCGGCGGCCAGCAGCAGCGCGTCGCGCTTGCTCGCGCGCTGGCTCCAAAGCCGAAGGTCCTGCTTCTCGACGAGCCGCTCTCGGCGCTCGACCTCAAGCTGCGCAAGGAAATGCAGGTCGAATTGAAGCGCCTGCAGACCGAAACCGGCATCACCTTCGTCTTCGTCACTCACGACCAGGAGGAAGCGCTGACGATGTCGGATCGCGTCGCGGTGATGAGCCAGGGCGACATCCTGCAGATCGGTTCGCCGCGCGAGATCTACAACCACCCGACGCATCGTTTCGTCGCCGACTTCATCGGCGACATCAATTTCCTGAAAGGGTCGGTCAGCCGCTGCGGCGAAACGGAATGCGTCGCCGACATCGCCGGCGTCGGGCCGATCCGCTTCGACCGGGCACCGGGCACGAGCGAGGGTCAACCCCTCACCCTTGCCATCAGACCGGAGCGCATAACGCTCGGGCCGCCGACGGGCGATCTGACCGGCCGGCTGGAAAATGTCGTCTATCACGGCACCGACACGATCTACCATTTCACGCTCGGCGACGGCTCGCGCATGCGGGCCCGGGCCCAGAACAGCGACGGCCACGAGCCGGCCTGGCGCCCCGGTGACCGGATCGGCTGGAGCGCACGCCCGGACGCCGTCGCGGTGATCGCCGAGGACAGCGCATGAAGCTGGCGCGCAAACGCCGGCTGGCGACCCTGGCCCTCGTCGGCCCGGCTGCCCTCGCCATCGTCATCTTCATGGTCATTCCGCTTGCGATGATGGCGTGGATATCGATCCAGGCGCGCAGCTATGGCGGCGGCGTCCATTGGGGCGAACTGACCGCGGACGCCTGGCTGCGCTTCATCTTCGAGCGCCAGCTCGACGACAGCCTGGTCTGGAGCTTCAATTACCTGTCGATCATCCTGCGCTCCGTCTGGCTGTCGGCGGTGACCACGGTCATCGCCCTTCTTGTCGGCTTTCCGACCGCGTTCTTCATGGCAACGCGGCCTGAGCGCTGGCGGACCCTTTTGGTCTTCATGGTCACGCTGCCGTTCTGGACCAACCTTCTGGTACGCAACTACGCCTGGATCCTGATCCTGCGCGATCACGGCACCATCAACGGGCTCCTCCTGTCGCTTGGCATCATCTCCGAGCCGTTGCCGTTGCTCCACAACCAGTTCGCCGTCGCCGTCGGGCTCACCTACTCGTTTCTGCCCTTCATGGTGCTGCCGATCTATGCCAGCCTCGAGAAGATCGACCTGCGGCTGGTGGAGGCCGCCTTCGACCTCTACGCCAATCGCTGGCAGGCGCTGCGGCGCGTGATCCTGCCGCTGGCGATGCCGGGCATCATCGCCGGCTGCATTCTTGTCTTCGTGCCGGCGCTCGGCTCCTACGTGACCCCTGAGCTTCTCGGCGGCGGCAAGACGCTGATGATCGGCAATCTCATCGGCCACCAGTTCGGCTCGGCGCGAAACTGGCCCTTCGGGGCCGCGCTCGGCCTCTTCCTGCTGGCACTGGTCCTGATCGCAATGACCATCTATGCGCTGCGCGGCCGCCGCGCCGGAGGGGTCACATGAGCGCCCGGCAGGCCGCTGGCGACGCGCGGCGATGGCCGGGGCTGGCTTTCGCCGCCGCCCTTTTCTTTGCCTATGTCTACCTGCCGATCCTCATACTGGTCGCGCTGTCCTTCAACGAAAACCGCGTCGTCACCGTCTGGACCGGCTTCTCGCTCGAATGGTACGCCATGGCGTTCGAAAACGACGCCATGCTGCGCGCCGCCGGCAACTCGCTGCTGATTGCCACCGTTGCCTCGCTGGCCGCGACCGCGCTTGCCACGCTTGCCGCCGTGCGCATGGCGACCACCCGTTTTGCCGGGCAGACCGGCGTCAACGCGCTGATCGCCCTGCCGATCACCGTGCCCGAAATCGTGCCGGCGGTCGCAACGCTTATGTTCTTCGCCAGCCTCGGCGTCACGCTCGGTCTGGGCACGGTCATGATCGCCCACACCGTCTTTTGCATCCCCTTCGCCTATTTGCCGATCCGGGCCCGGCTCGAAGGGCTCGATCCCAAGCTCGGCGAGGCCGCGGCCGATCTTTATGCCGGCCCGGGGCAGACCTTCATCAAGGTAACCTTGCCGCTTTTGACGCCGGGCATCCTGTCCGGCCTGGTGCTGGCCTTCATCATCTCGCTCGACGATTTCGTGACGACCTTCTTCGTTGGCGGCGCTGGCTCCACAACTCTGCCGATCTACATCTTCGGCCTCGTCAGGACGGGCGTCACGCCGGAGGTCAACGCCATTTCCGCTCTCATGCTGCTTGTCTCGATCGCCCTGGTTTCGCTGTCGCTGTTCCTGGGCCGGTCGGATCACCGTTCGGGATGAGCCCGGTGGCAGCAATCAAGGCTCGTCGACACGCCAGGAGAAGGAGAGAAAGCATGACCACCCGAAAGAAGAGACTGCCGCTGGCGCTTTGCGCCGGCGTTGCGGCACTTGCCATTGTCGGAGCTTCCGCGACGACGGCATCGGCCGACGGCGAACTGCGCCTCTACAACTGGTCCAACTACTTCCCGCCATCGCTGCTCGAGCGGTTCGAGAAGGAGACGGGCACCAAGGTTTCGATCGACAACTACGCCTCCGAAGAAGACCTGCTCGCCAAGTTGCAGGCCGGCGGTGCCGGCTACGACGTCATTTTTCCGGGCACCACGACGCTCGGCGTGATGGTCAAGCAGGACCTGCTCGAAAAGATCGACGTCAACCAGATGGAGAATTTCGCCAACGTCCTCGACGCCCACCAGACCATCGCCGGCGACGAGGAACGGGTCTTCTCCGCGCCCTACATGTGGGGCACCACCGGCTTCACCTACGATCCGGCGATGGTGCCGGGCGGCGAACTGGCCGAGAGCTGGAAGGCGGTGTTCGAACCCGCCGACGAGCTCAAGGGCAACATCGCCATGCTCAACGAGATGTCTGACGTGTGGAACGCGGGCGCCTACTATCTCGGCATCAGCAAATGCACCGAGGACGCGGCCGAGGCCCAGCAGATTCTCGATCTGCTGATGGCCCAGAAGCCGCACGTCAAGCTCTACTCCAACGACGGCACCATCGACCGCATGGTCGCCGGCGAGGTCGCGGTCCACATGCAGTGGAACGGCGCCGCCCACCGCGTCAAGGCCAAGAAGCCCGACGTCGTCTATGTCTACCCGAAGGAAGGAACCACCTTCTGGACCGATGCCATGGCGGTACCGAAGGGCGCGCCCAACCTGGAAAACGCCAAGGCCTTCATCAACTGGATGATGAAGCCGGAGATCGCCGCCGAGGCGTCGAACTACACGGGCTACTCCAATGCCATCAAGGGTTCCGGCGAGTTCCTCAAGGAAGACCTGCGCGGCGATCCCGCGGTCAATACGCCGGAGGAGTATGGCGAGCGGCTGCGGCCTTACGAAGCCTGCTCGGAGAAGTCGCGTGACCTGCGCGAACGCGTCTGGACCAAGCTGAAGTCCTGATCGCTGCTCCAATGCGCCGGCGGGCGGGCCTCCGCCCGCCAGGCGCCTTTTCTGATTCGTATGGATCAACTCGGGTTTTTCCCAAGGCATTGCCTGGGAACGGCAAAGCCTGCTATATTGAATGAACGTTCAATCATTATAGACGAGGTTCGCCGTGACTGCGCCTGCGCGGGACATCTCCACGCCCAATGACTGGGACCGCGCCGGGCTCCCCGGCTGGGCCTATCACAGCGAGGCACTGCTCGAGCTGGAGCGGGAGCATCTCTTCCGCACGCATTGGCAGATCGTCGGTCATGTCTCCGACATTCCCGAGCCGGGCAACTACATGACGCTCGACGCCGTCGGCGAGCGGGCGATCGTGCTGCGCGGTCAGGACGGCATCGTGCGCGCCTTCCACAATATCTGCCGTCATCGCGGCAGCCGCGTCGTGGCCGACGACAAGGGGCACTGCCGCAACGCGCTTGTCTGTCCCTTCCACGGCTGGGTCTACAACCTCGACGGCACGCTGCGCGGCGCCGCGCGTCCGCGCTCCTTTCCGGAACTCGACAAGGCCGCCTTCGGCCTCATGCCGCTCGAACTGGAAATCTGGATGGGCTTTGTCTTCATCCGGTTTCGCGAGGGGCCGCAGCCGCCGGTGGCGCGGCTCATGAAGCCGTTCGAACCCGAGATCACACACTACGACACCGCAGACATGGTGCCCACGGCGGGCATCTGGACCCAGACCTCCCCGGTCAACTGGAAGTCGGTGCGTGATGTCGACAATGAGGGCTACCATGTGGCGATGGCGCACCCCGCGCTGCAGGACCTTTATGGCGCAAGCTATTATGACGAGCCGTTCGTCGACGGCGTCTGCCGCGCTTTTGCGACCTACAATCCTCATGCCGGCCGGCGCTGGAGCGTGCGCAACTACATCAACATCGCCCCGCAGGCCGAAAACCTGCCCGACAACCTTCGCAAGGCCTGGGTCTATTACGGGCTCTTCCCCAACGCTGTGATCGGGCTGACTCCAGAAAGCTGCCAGTTCTACCAGGAGTTTCCGCTGTCGACCGGCGAAACCCTGCTGCGCGGTGCCGTCTACCGCTACCGCGACGAGGACAGGCGCCAGGCCGCGGCGCGCTACCTTGCCTACCGGATCGACCGCGACACGATGGAGGAGGACGTCCAGCTGACCATCTGGTCGAACGAATCCATGCGCTCGAAGGCCTTTTCCGGCTTCTTCCTTTCCGACCTCGAATACGGGGTCCGCACGCACCACGACCATATGCGGGCGGTGCTGCCTGTGCTTGAACAGGAGCACGCGCCGGCCGAGAACGAAATGGCGACCCTCAACAGCGCGATGCTGGCGCGCAAGCGCTAATCCGTGGATCCGCGCGGCGCCGGGCCGACGTAGCGCGCCCGGGGCCTGATCAGCGTGTCGGCGCGCAGCTGCTCGATGCCATGCGCGACCCAGCCGGCGGTCCTCGCCATCGCGAACAGCGCCGTCTCGTGGCCGATCGGCAGGCCCAGCAGTCGCATCATGACCGCGAGCGCGTAGTCGATATTGGGATAAAGCCCCGTTGCCTCGGTGATCAGGGACGGCGCCTCGGCGGCCAGCCTTTCCTCGGCGCCCGCCTTCGACAATGCCGCAAGAAGATACGCTGCGCGGGGATCGCCATTCTTGTAGACTGAATGCCCGAAGCCGGGAATGCGCTCTCCCGTCGACACGCGCTCCCGTACCTTCGACGCCAGGCTCCCGTCAGCCAGATCCTTGACCAGATGGGCGGCGCGCGGGCCGGCGCCGCCGTGCTTCGGGCCTTTCAGCGCGGCCAGCCCGGCGATTGCCGCGTCGTAGATGTTGAGCCCGGTCGAGATCGCGCACCGTAGCGTATAGGTCGAGGCATTGAGTTCGTGGTCCGCGAGAAGCACCAGTGCGCGCCGGATAAGGTCGGTCGCAGCCGCATTGCCGGGCGCCCATCCCTGCGCGATCTGGCGATGCAGCGGCAAGGATGAAGGTTGCGTCTTGAGGATCGTTGCAGCGACCAGACGCATCAGCCGCGCTCCAGTCCGCGCGCGCCCGTCGGCGGAACGGTTGAAAGCGGTCGGATCGGCGTCGCCGGCCAGTGCCAGGACGGCGATCGCCCGCTCGATCGCCGCCGCCTCCGCTGTCGCGGAGACGATCGCGCACATGGCCGCGTTCATCACCGGAAGGTTGCCGGCGGCGAACGCATCGGGACCGCTTGTGTCCCAGAGCAGCGTGGCCGCCTGTTCGAGCGTCGCGTGATCCGCCAGCGCCACCGCGTGCACGCCGCGATAAAGCGGGCCGGCCTCGGTGATGGTCGAGATGGCGGTATCGAGCACCGGCATATCCGCCTCGCCCGCCCGCGCGACGCCGGCGGGCGGCGCGCGCCGGTTCTTGAGGGCCCGCACGTCTTCCGCGCGGTAGCGCTTGCCGCGCGACTGCGGCTCCGGTTCGGACCGGATCATGCCGCGGCTGACATAGGCATAAAGCGACGCCGGCGAGATCGCCAGTTCGGCCGCCGCCTCGCGCGCCGAGAGGTAAAGAGGTTCCGGCAAGTTTTTCATATTGATTAGCTTAATCAAGATTGATCAATATGAAAAGTCTCCTCATCTTCGCGCGACGAGCGAAACGAAGGAGCACGGCCATGACGGTTCATCCCAAACATCCCGAGGGACTTGATGGCGTCGTTGCCGCCGCCACTGCGCTGTCGCATGTGGATGGCGAGCGCGGCGAGTTGCTGATCGCGGGAACATCTGTCGGCGACCTCGTTCCTTGCACGAGCTTCGAGACCATCACGGCCCGGCTCTGGTCGCTTGCGAGCGGCGAGGCGATTTCCGGCGAAACCGTCCGCGCAAAGCTTGGTGCAGCTCGCCTGGCCGCCCACGAGCGGCTTCCCTCCATTCTCGCGGTCACGCGCGGCGCTGAGGTCGCCAGCGGCTTCCGCGCAGCGCTGGCGGCGATGCGGTCACAGCAGGATTCGTCAGACGCCGCAATGCTCGCGGGCGCCATGCCGGTCATCACCGCCGCGCTCGTCCGCCAGGCGGCCGGCAAGGCGCCCGTCGCGCCCGATCCCCAGGCCGGACACGCTGCCGACCTCCTGCACATGCTGCGCGGCGAACCGGCGACAACCGCGGAAGCGGCCGCCCTGGATGCCTATCTGGTTACCGCCTCCGACCACGGCATGAACGCGTCGACCTTTGCCGGCCGTGTCGTCGCCTCCACCGGGGCCGATCTCTTCATGGCCGTTACCGCCTCCTATTGCGCCCTGACCGGTCCGCTCCACGGCGGCGCGCCGGGGCCGGTGCTGGCTATGCTGGACGAGATTCGCACGCCGGACCGCATCGCGCCCTGGATCGACGCGGCGCTTGCCCGCGGCGACCGGCTGATGGGTTTCGGCCACCGCATCTATCGGGTGCGCGATCCGCGTGCCGATGTGCTGCGCCGCGCCGTCGCCACGCTGAAGGCCGGCGCGGTCGATCTGGGCTTTGCCGCCGAAGTCGAGGCGTATGCGCGTGCCGCCCTGGCAAGGGCCAAGCCCGACCGTCCGCTCGACACCAATGTCGAGTTTTACACCGCGATCATGCTCGATGCGCTCGCGATCCCCCGCGACGCCTTCACGCCTGTCTTTGCCACGGCTCGGGTTGCCGGCTGGGTCGGGCATGCCATCGAACAGCAGCGCACCGGCCGGCTGTTGCGGCCGGCCTCCTCCTACACGGGACCTGTCCCGGTCTGAAGGCGCGACAGGGGCTCAGCCGTTCCAGAGACCTTCCTGCCGCAGGTCGTCCATCGTGCGCGAAATACCCTCGTGCAGGATGGCGACCATGCGGTCGATCTGCTCGCGCGTGATGATCAGCGGCGGCGACATCACGCACATATGGATCAGCGGCCGCACCAGGAGCCCGAGCTCATGGCAGTGGGCGTCGATGCGCTTGCCCACTTCCTTGTCGAGGGTGAGGGGGTTGCGGCTTTCGCGGTCGGCCACGCATTCCACACAGGCCATCAGGCCGGCGCCGCGCACCTCGCCGACCAGCGGCAACTCCTCCAGGCTCTTCAGCCGGTCCTGGAAATAGGGCGCGATCTCGCGCGCATGCTCCAGGATGCCGCCTTCGAGCAGATCGAGATTCTTGAGCGCGACGGCGCAGCCGACCGGATGGCTCGAATAGGTGAGGCCATGCGCATACATCGCCTCGGAGCGGTTCGAGCGTCTTATCTCGTCGAACAGCCGTGCCGACACCACCATGCCGCCAAGCGGGAAATAGCCGGAGGTCACGCCCTTGGCGAATGTGATTATGTCGGGCTCGATGCCGAACACCGATTGCGAGGCAAAGACCTCGCCCAGCCGCCCGAAAGCCGTGACCACCTCGTCGGACACGAACAGGATGTCGTTGTCGCGGCAGATCGCGGCAATGCGTTTCAGATAGTCCGGCGGCGGCACGATGACGCCGCCCGAGGCCATGATCGGTTCGCCGACGAAGGCGCCGATCCGCTCCGCGGCGATGCGCTCGACCGTTTCGGCAAACTCCGCGACGAGCTTGTCCGAGAAACTCTCGACGCTCATGCCGGCCGGGCGCCGGAACGGGTCGGGACAGGAGAGCTTCACGACAAGATCGTCGACGCCGTCCATCCAGTCGCGGTCGCGCGGCCTGCCGTTGAGGGAAGCCGAAAGGAAGGTGGAGCCGTGATAGGCACCGCCACGGCTCAGGATCACCTTCTTTTCCGGCCGGCCGCGAACATTGTTGTAGAACTGCATGAAGCGCAGTGCGCTTTCGACCGCCGTCGACCCGCCCGTGGTGAAGAAGACATGGTCGAGATCGCCCGGCGCATGCGCCGCGATCCTTTCCGCCAGCCGGGCCGAGGGCTCGTTCATCGTGTACCAGGGCGAGTTGTAGGAAAGCGCCATCGCCTGGTCGTGGAGCACTTCGGCGAGTTCGCGCCGGCGGTGCCCGACATTGACGCACCACATGCCGGCCGGGCCGTCGATCAGCCAGTTGCCTTCGCCGTCGCTGACGTGGACGCCGTCGCCTTCGCCGATCAGCCCCCGCGCCTCGTCGCCGATCTCGCCCGCCACCGGCCACGGCTGCACCAGATGGCGCCGGGCCGCCCTGGTCGGTTCAAACGCCGCCTCACCACTGCTTGCCGGGGACGACGATGCCCTCTTGGAGACTGCCATGCACTTGCTCTGCCCGCCCGTGACCTCGTTGCCGTCGATCGCCAAGTCCCCGGAATCGAACGCTGCCACGGTCTATATTGAATGTCCGTTCAATCAATATCGCAGAGAAGGGCCGTGATTTCAACGCTGGCCTGACGTGTCACCGGGCGAACCGGGGAAGCCTCTTTCCCTGTCGCTCCGCCGTCCTTGCGGCAGCGTCTAGGCAGCTGCCGTATGGGATCCGTAATGTTTCGGAAACATCGTCGCCAGCACCGTCTTCGCCGCGTCCAGTGCCGTCTGGCGGGCCATGCCGCTGCTGGCCATCATCAGCCTGAGCCACAACCCCTCGAGCAGCGCGTCGAGGGCGATGGCCGCGTTGCGGGCGTCCAGCCGATAGCCGCCCTCCTCGATCAGCGCGCCGCACAGTGAGGCGAGCACGTCCTGATAGGCCTCGTCTCGCGACCCGCACAGCGCCTGGTAGGTCGGGCGCGACTTCGCCTCGCCCCAGAAGGCGCACCACGCCGCCAGCTTGCGCTTGTTGCAGATCGAACGGTCGAAATCCGCCGACACCAGCGCCAGGAGGCGTTCGGCCGGGTCGGTACCGGCCTTACTGAGGGCGCTGCGCCAGTGGCCGGCATATTCTTCCGACATGTGCTGCAGCGTGGCGACGAGCAGCTTCTCCTTGCTCTCGAAATGAAAGTTAACGATGCCGCGCGACAGGCCGGCGCCATCCGCGACGTCGGCCATGGTGGTTTCGGAGTAGCCGCGCCTTGCCAGCGAATCGATCGTCGCTTCGATGAGCTGCAGCCGGCGCGTTTCCTTGGACGCCTTGCGCCCCTTGCGTTCGCCCTCTGCGGCTGCGTCTGGCGATGGGTTTTTCATGGGCACTCCGCTGTCACCGATCCCGGGCGTCGCCGTCGCGTTGTGTCACGCCGGCTTTGTCGCCCGCAGATGCGTAGGCCGGTGTTCCCCGCTGTCAAGCACCTTGAGCATCGCCGTCCAGGTGCGGATGTTCTTGTCGACATAATCGGCCCCGGCGGCCCGGCTTGCCGCCTCGTAAAGCGGGCCCTGCAGCCGCGCCAGTTCTTCGCGGGCCACCTCGCGATACCAGATATTGCGGTCGACGGTGACGATATCGGTGAAGCCCGCATGCTCCATAGCCCGGCGATAACGGTCGGGCGAGGCCATGCCAAAGCTCAGGCCCTCGGCGGCGAGGTAGCCCTTCATGTCGGGCGAGGGCTCACCGTCATGCGAGGTCAGCCAGTCGCTCGCGGCAAAGGTGCCGCCCGATTTAAGCACCCGGAATATCTCGGCGAAGATCGCCTCCTTGTCCGGCACGTGCACCAGCGCGTCCTTGGAAAAGACGACGTCGAACTCGGCATCTGCGAAAGGAAGACGGCCCGCCGGCGCCTGGACGAAGCGGACGCGGTCGGAGTGCCCCCTCTCCGACGCGCGCCGCCTCGCCGCCTCGATCACCGGCAGCTCGACATCGAACCCGGTGATCTGCCCCGCCCTGTGCTGTTCGGCCAGATGGATGGTGATGCCGCCGGACCCGCAGCCGACATCGAGCACCGAGAGACCGTCAAGCGTCAGTCCGGCCAGAACGCGGTCGACTTCCTCCGGACCGCCGGGTGACAAAAATCCGTCCCCCCACAGGGTCTCGAGGAACCGGATGGCATCGCCATCATATTCCGGGTCAAGTTCGGTCATTTCCCGCGCGCTTCGGACCGTCCAGTACTGCTCAAAGCCTAGCATCTGTTACCGAAAATACAATATCGCTTGCTGAACATTCATTCAGGATGTGGACGATATCCTTGCATCGTGGCAGAAAGTCCGAGCCAAGTGGCGGACGAGAATCTTCGGCACGGATTGGATAGTTCTTTTCGGACGCTCACTCGCAACGGTGCCAAGGAACCTGCGCTCATGGACGAAAACGACGAGACCGCACGCAACTGGACGCTGATCGCAACGCCCCCCGGCGAAGAGTGGTCCGGCCGCGCGCGCTACGCGGCGGCGATGTTTTTCTATCAGCGCAGCGAGATGAGCGCCGAGGTTCTGGAAGTCTACCGCATCTGCTCACGCCTGGACGCGGAGGATCCGCTCGCCGTCATCCGCGACCGCGGGATCGGTCGCGACTGGCTGGCGAAGCTCGGCAAGGCGGGCCGCTAGCACGGCGCCGATCGTGAGATCGCACGCGACCGCGAGGGTTCAACCGGGCGCCAGGAACATGGGAAAAGACCGCCGTTGGTGGAGCTGAGGGGGATCGAACCCCTGACCTCGTCATTGCGAACGACGCGCTCTCCCAGCTGAGCTACAGCCCCGTCCGACGGTGGCGGCATTTACGTTTGCGCGCCCTTTTCTGTCAAGCGCCGGTTGACGGCATCTCGCGATGCCGCCGAACGCCCGCTGGCCGGCGATTTGCGCGCGCGACTTGCCGCGTCGGCCCTCAATGGCTACATCTCGCGAAACCGAACGGAGACGCTGATGCTCGCCCTGATCCAGACCATCCTTCTGGCGATCGACATCTACTGGTGGCTGATCATCGCCTCGGCGATCTTTTCGTGGCTGTTCGCCTTCAACGTCATCAATGGCCGCAACCAGTTCGTCGCCACGATCGGCGATTTCCTCTACCGGGTGACCGAGCCGGCATTGCGGCCGATCCGCCGCTTCACGCCCGATCTCGGCGGCATCGACATTTCGCCGATCATCCTGCTCCTGATCCTGTTTTTCCTGCGCGAGTTCATCCGCACCACGATCGCCCCGGCGCTGCTCTGATCCGCCTTGGCCGACGGCTTCCTGCGCCAGCGCGAGGACTGCGTGGAAATAGCCGTCCGCCTGACGCCGCGCGGTGGCACCGACGCCATTGAAGGCGTGGCCGAGGATTCCTCCGGGAGGCAATATCTCAAGGCACGTGTGCGCGCCGTTCCCGAAAAGGGCGCGGCCAACGCGGCGTTGGCGCGATTGCTGGCCAGTCGGCTCGGCATCGGCATCAGCCGGGTCGAGATCATTTCCGGAGCGACGGCGAGGCTGAAGACCGTCCGCATCAGCGGCGACGCGCGGGACCTTTCGCAAGCGCTTGCCGAACTGGCCCGGTAAGGCTGCAACCATCGCGCGATCCCGCGCCTCGACAGGCGAACCACCAGGACAATGACGCAATTCGCGGTGACCTTGTCCCCGTTCGGCGCTACTGTCGGATTGAGCTGATGGAGGGCCGGAGATGCTGCCGAAACCGAACATCTTGCTGCTTGCAGCCGTCGGCGCGATGCTTTGGACCGCCGCGGCCGCCGGCGAGGTCTCCAGTGCCTATACCGACCTTGTCGCCGACCGTGACTGCACCACCTTCGCCGCCGCCGACCGGGACGAGGGCGGCGACTGGGCCAATCTGGTCTGCAACGGTTATCGCGGTTATCCGGTCTTCATCTATTACGGCGACGCGCGCGAATCGCTGTTTTACGGCTTTCCGCCGGCCGGCAACCTCGCCCCGGTGTGGGAAAGCTTCGACGCCTTCAACTCCACCGGCCCGAAGATCGAGTGGCGCCTGGAGACCGACGGCAATGGCGCCGTCCCCTTCGCCACCATCCATCGCTGGTTCGTCAGCGATCCGGACGATGCCAGCGAAAACATCGAGGTGCTGGTCGTGGAAAAGGTCGGCCAGCCTCACGAGCGCGACGGCTGCGCGGTCGGATATGTCGTGGCGACGGGAAATCCGGATGCCAATGAAAAGGCGCGCAGGATCGCCGACCTTCAGGCGCGCGAATTTGCCTGCGGCGCCGACCAGCCGGTGATCGACCAGGGCAGCCTGCCGCTGCCGCCCTTCAACCGAGCCGAGAACTGATCAGCGGCGGGCCCGCTCGATCGCCTCGACGATCATCGTGCGGGCGACGCTGGCATCGTGCCAGCCGCCGATCTTGACCCACTTGCCGGCTTCCAGATCCTTGTAGTGCTCGAAGAAATGCTCGACCTGCTTGAGCGTGATCTCGGGCAGGTCGGTGAAGTTGTCGACGTCCTCGTAGCGCCGCGTCAGGTGTGGCGACGGCACCGCGATGACCTTCTCGTCCTGGCCGGCATTGTCTTCCATGATCAGCACGCCGATCGGGCGAACATTGATCACGCAGCCCGGGATGAGCTGGCGCGTGTTGCAGACCAGCACGTCGATCGGGTCGCCGTCTCCGGAAAGCGTGTGCGGCACGAAGCCGTAGTTTCCGGGATAGGTCATCGGCGTATAGAGGAAGCGGTCGACCACCAGCGTGCCGGCTTCCTTGTCCATCTCGTATTTGATCGGCTGGCCGCCGACCGGCACCTCCACGATGACGTTGACGTCCTCGGGCGGATTGCTGCCGATGGCAATGGCATCGATACGCATGGGCGCGGCTCCTTCAGGTCAGCCCTGCGCATAGCGATTTGTGCACTGCAACACAAGCGGCGCGGTCGCTTTCCCCGACCGGCGGCAACGCCGGCCGTTCAGTCCCAGACGAAGGCGATCTTGCGGATTGCTTTCTGGTCGAAGACCTCGACGCCTTCGGCGACATCGCGGCCGCCGGCGCCCTGATAGAAGGAAACGGCGTTGCCGTTTTCCTCCAGCGCCCACACGACGAGGCCCTTCAGCCCATGCGCGGCGAGCTTGTCGCGCGCCTCGGCGAAAAGCCGCGTCCCGAGACCGACGCCCTGATATTGCGGGCGCAGATAGAGCTCGTAGATCTCGCCCTGCTGCGGCAGTTCGCGGGCCCGGTTGCGGCCGAGCGTGGCATAGCCGGCGATCTCGCCGCCGCATTCGACCACCAGCACCGAGGCGGCACGCCGTATGGCGCTCGCCCACCAGGCGGCGCCGCGCCGGTTGATCATCTTCGCCAGCGCCCGGTAGGGAATGATGCCCGCATAGGCACCGCGCCAGGCTTCCATATGCACGTCCGCGATCGCCGAGGCGTCACTTTCCTCGGCGCGGCGGATGTCTATGGTCAGCGCGGTCTTCATGATTTGTTAACCATAACGCCGCGACGCGTCCTCCGGCAAGCCGCCTTGCAGCCTGTCCGGCAATCTTTGGAGGAAAGCCTCAGATCACGACGAGGTGGTCGGGGAGTTCGTTCGGCTCGGGCTCGCGCGCCGGAAAATGCGCGGCGAGCAGCGCGCCGGCCTTGCCGACGGCTTCGCTGAAGCCCTGCGCGATCCGGTCGCCGCGCGCTTGGGCGGTCAGCCCGGCGACCATCTCGTTCCAGGTCTCCTGCGGAACGACCGCGTTGATTCCCTCATCCGCGACGATCTCTGCATATCGTTCGGCCAGCGACAGGAACACCAGCACCCCGGTCCGCTCGCGCGTGACATGGACGTTGTGGGCCAGAAACTGGCGCGCGGCGTTTTCGTGCGCGCGGCGGTAGCGCATGCGGCGCGGGACAAGATGGATGCGCACGGCCGGCAGGCACCAGATCACGACGAGCCCGAGCCCCAGCGCAGCGCATTGCGCCAGGACGAAGTGCGGCAGCCTGACGCCGAGCCAGAGCATTTCCACCGCCAACGCTGCGACAAGGCTGGCGACCAGCGTGCCGACTGCCAGCATGAAGGCCGCCGCGAGAAAATAATCGTCGCTCTGCCTTGCGAGCACGCAGTAAATCTCGCCGGAGGTCCGTGTTTCCGCGTCGCGGATCGCCCGTGTGATCTGTTCCCGGTCTTCCGGGGAAAGAACGTCGCTGCCCATGGCTACCAGCTCCCCGATGCGCCGCCGCCGCCGGACGAGCCGCCCCCGCCCGAAAAGCCGCCGCTGCTTCCCGACGACCAGCTCGACCCGCCCGAGGAGTAGCTGCCGGAGGACGAGCCGCCCGAGGAGCCGTAGGTCACCTCGATGCCCAGCCATCGATAGCGGCCCGGGCCGATCTTCTTTCCGAAGATGCGCGCGAACAGCGCGAAGCCGAAGGCGCCGAAAAACAGCCCGAACCAGAGAATGATGAAGATGATTTCCGGCTCGAAATTCCAGCCCGAGGGCTGGTTGCGTTCGGCGCGTTCCTCAAGCTCGGCGGCATTGCCTTCCAAAACGGTGATGATGTCGTCGACGGCACGCGAGATGCCGCCGGCAAAGTCGCCGGCGCGGAAGGCGGGCACCATCGTGTTTTCGATGATCAGCTTGGCATGCAGGTCGGTCAGCGTGCCTTCCAGCCCGTAGCCAACCTCGATGCGCATACGGCGATCGTTCTTGGCCACCAGCAGCAGCACGCCATTGTCCTCGCCCGCCTGCCCGAGCCCCCAGGCACGGAAAAGCCGGTTCGCAAACGGCTCGATCGCCTCGCCGTCGAGGCTCTCGATGGTGGCGACCACGATCTGGTCGGAGGATTTTTGCTCGAAGGCGGCCAGCGTCGCGATAAGGTCGGTTTCGGTCGCGGCGTCGATCAGTCCGGCATTGTCGACGACACGGCCGGTGAGGGCTGGAAGTTCGCCCGCTTTCACGCCCGTCATGAGCGGGCAGAGCAACGCCATGGCCAGGAGCAGGACCGGCCATGCGCCGCCGTGGGGAAGCCAGGGTCTCACGATCCGCCCCCGCCAGGCCGTTCCTAGCCGCCCTGCTTGGTGCCGAAATCGACCTTCGGCGCCTCGATCTTGTCGTCGGCCACCGTGAAATTCTGATAGGGCGCGTTGTCGGTGAACCAGAGCCAGGCCCAGATCATCGACGGGAACGTCTTCAGCGAGGTGTTGTAGACGCGCACAGCCTCGATGTAGTCGCGCCGCGCCACCGCGATGCGGTTTTCGGTACCCTCGATCTGCGCCTGCAGCGCCAGGAAGTTCTGGTTGGCCTTGAGATCGGGATAGTTCTCGACCACCGCCAGAAGCCGCGACAGCGCGCCGGTCAGCGCCGACTGGCTTTCCTGAAACGCCTTGAAGGCTTCAGGATCGGCCAGCATCTCGGGCGAAATGGTCACGTCGGTCGCCTTGGCGCGCGCTTCCACCACCGCCTCCAGGACCTCGCGCTCATGCGCGGCATAGGCCTTGACCGTCTCCACCAGGTTGGGAATGAGGTCGGCGCGCCGCTGATACTGGTTGAGCACCTCGCTCCACGCCGCCTTGGCCCGCTCCTCCGCCGTCGGGATGGTGTTGAAACCGCAGGCTGCCAACAGCGGCGCCAGCAACAGGATCGCCAGCAGGTTGCGGGCCTGTCGTGACGGCACGGCGAATGCGGTGGACATGCGGTGGTTCCTCCGGTGGCACGTCGGCAGAGTATCGCGGCGCCGGACGGTTGCAAGCGGCTTCGGCGCCGGCACGACGACGAGGCGGCCATGGGCAAAACCTCTGTGCCTGTCGGCACGAATTCGCTAGAAGCGATCGAAACCCCGGTGACGAGCGATGGCCAGCAAAGACAATCGCGACGACGAGGAAGCCCGGCGCATCCTGAACCGTATCGGCCAGGAGTCGGATCCGTCCGGCTCGCTGATGACGCGCGCGACGCGCAAGGTGCGCGATCATGTCGAGGCAAGCGATGCCGATCAGGAGGACTGGATCGAGCTCTGGGGAACGCGCATCGGCCGCATCCTCGGGCTGATCCTGCTTGTTGTGCTCGTCGGCTGGCTGTCCTCGATGTTTTTCGGCGGCTGAGCCATGGCGCAGAACGGCGGCCGCGACGCAGTCATCGTGATCTCGAGCCATGTCGCGCGCGGCTCGGTCGGCAACCGCGCCGCCGTCTTCGCGCTCGAAACGCTCGGCCACCCGGTCTGGGCCGTGCCGACCGTGACCTTGCCCTGGCACCCGGGCCACGGCCCTGCGACCCGCATCGTCCCCGAGGACGATGCCTTTGCCTCTCTCCTGAAGGACCTCGAAAACGCACCATGGATCGGCGAGGTCGGGGCGGTGCTTTCCGGATATCTCGGCAGCCCCGCGCAGGCCGCGGCGGTGCGCTCCCTGGTCGCGGCGGTGAAGGCGCGTCGCCCGGCGGCGCGCTTCGTCTGCGACCCGGTGATCGGCGATACCGGCGGCCTTTATGTCGCCGAAAGTCTTGCCGAGGCGATCCGCGATCAGTTGCTGCCGGTCGCCGACATCGCGACCCCCAACCGGTATGAGCTCGAATGGCTGCTCGGCCGCAGCCTCGACAGCCGCGACGCCGTGATCGACGCGGCGCGCGATGCCGCACCGAACACCATGCTGGTGACCTCGGCGCCGGCGATGATGGCCGGCGGCACCGCCAATCTGCTGGTGACGGCTGACAATGCCTGGCTCGCCGAACACCGGGTGATCGAGCGGCCGCCCAACGGACTTGGCGACCTCACCGCGGCGCTGCTCTTGGCCCGGCTTCTGGCCGGCGACAAGGAAGACAAGGCGCTGAAGTCGACGACGGCCTCGGTGTTCGAGATCCTGGCGCGCACCGTCGGCCGTGGCGGTGACGAGCTGCAGATCGAAACCGACGCTGCGAGCCTCTCGCATCCGATGGCGATGGTGCAGCTCCGCCACCTTCGCGAGCCGGAGCGGGACCGGCCGGCATGAGCCTCGCCGCGGCGGATCGCACGATCGCCGGGGTCGACGGCTGCAAGGCAGGCTGGGTTGCGGTCGTGCTCGCTCCCGGTTCCGGGCCGCACGCAGCAATATTTGCCGACTTCGCCGGCCTGATCGATGCGCTGCCGGCTGATGCCGTCGTCGCCGTCGACATGCCGATCGGGCTGCCGGAGCGTTGCGGCGACGGCGGCCGCGGTCCGGAACGGCTGGTCCGCGCCCGGCTCGGCCAGCGCCAGTCGAGCGTCTTTTCGATCCCCTCGCGCGCCGCGGTCTACGCCGAACCTGCCGGCTTCACGACCATCGAGGCATGGTATGCCGCCCACCGCCGGGCGAACGCCGTCGCGCGAGAGACGTCGGACCCGCCGCGCGCGGTCTCCATCCAGGCCTTCGGCATCTTCCCGAAAATCCGCGAGCTCGATGGCCTGTTGCGCGAGCGACCCGGGCTCGCCGACCGCGTCATCGAGGCCCATCCCGAGATCGCCTTCTGGCGGCTGGCCGGCAGCCAGCCGATGGCTTTGCCCAAGAAGATCAAGGGCCGCGTGAACCCGGCCGGCATGCAGGAACGCAAGGCGCTGCTCGCCGCCAGCGGGCTGCCGCGCGCCTTTCTCGACAGCCCGCCGCCGCGCGGCGCGGCAGAGGACGACCTCCTCGACGCGGCCGCCGTGCTATTCACGGCGCATCGGTTCGCACGGGGTGAGGCGATTTCGTTTCCCGACCCGCCGGGCCGCGATGCCCACGGCCTGCCCATCGCCATTCACGCCTGAGCCTTGCCTTTCCGATTGACCCGAAGCGAAATCTCCCGATAACGGACGCCATGGACCATCTGCCCAAGAGACTTCTTTCCGGATACCGGCAATTCATGTCCGGCCGCTACGCGGCCGAGACGGCGCGCTACCGCGAACTGGCCGCCAAGGGCCAGTCGCCGGAAACCATGGTGATCGCCTGCTGTGATTCACGCGCCGCGCCGGAGACCATCTTCGACACCGGCCCCGGTGAGCTCTTCGTCGTGCGCAACGTCGCCAACCTGGTGCCGCCCTACGAGCCGGACGACCGCCACCATTCGACATCGGCCGCGCTCGAATTCGCGGTCCAGAGCCTGAAGGTCAAGCATATCGTCATCCTTGGCCATGGCCGCTGCGGCGGCATCCGGGCAGCACTCGACCCGACCGCCGAGCCGCTGTCGCCGGGCGATTTCATCGGCCGCTGGATGGGCCTCGTGGCACCCGCCGCAGAGGCCGTCGCCGGCAACAGCCTGATGACCTCGGGCGAACGCCAGACGGCGCTCGAACGCATCTCGATCCGCTACTCGATCGCCAATCTGCGCAGCTTTCCCTGCGTCAAGATCCTCGAGGACAAGGGAAGGCTCACCTTGCACGGCGCCTGGTTCGACATCTCGTCCGGCGAACTCTGGGTGATGAACCGCGAGACCGGCGACTTCCAGCGTCCCGAGCTGGACTGACCCGCAGCTCGTCAGGCGACCGGCCCGCTGTGCCGCGGCGGTGTCACCGTCATCGGCGCCGGCTCCGGCAGCAGCCGCCAGACGATCCAGCACAGGATCGCGGTGGCGCCCATGGCCGGGATCACGATCGCCATCGCCAGCACCGGCTCGCCGATCAGCGCCGTGAGCGTGCCCCCCAAGAGCCCGGCTCCCATCTGGAAAAAGCCCGTCACGGAGGAGGCCGACCCGGCTATGCGCGGAAACGGCGCCATGGCGGCAACGGACATGGCCGGCATGACGAAGGCGATGCCGAAGGCATAGACGCCGACCGGCCCCATCACCGTCAGGAAGGTGGGCTCGAAGGTTCTGAGCAGGATGGCGATCGCCACGCTGCTTGAACCGACGCAGGCAAGCCCGATCGGCACCAGCCGCGCTGCCGGCATCAATCGCATCAGTTGGCGCACCGCCAGCGAGCCGGCGAAGAACATCCCGGACTGCATCAGCATGCCCATGCCGAACTCCGTCGGCGTCAGCCCGACCCGGTCCATGAGAATGAACGGCAGTACGGTTGCCTGTGTGTAGAGCGCGCCGATGGTGCCGGCGATCACCAGCGTCGACAGCATGAAATAGGCATTGCCGAGCAGCGAGGCGTAGGAGCGCAGCAGCGCCGCCGGCCGTATACGGGAAGGGTCTCGAACGACCGTTTCGCGCAGGCTCACCTGGGTCACGATGACCACCGTTAGCCCCATCAGCACCATCAGCACGAAGATGGCGTGCCAGCCGGCCAGCTGCAGCGTCACGCCGCCGATCGTCGGCGCCAGCGCCGGTCCGATGGCGAGGATGATGCCGATCAGGTTCATGATCCGGGCCGCGCGCTCGTCGACGAACAGGTCGCGCACCACGGCGCGTGCAATCGCGACCCCCACGGCCGCGCCGATGCCTTGCAGGAAGCGCGCCGCGATCAGCACCTCGATCGTCGGCGCTGCGAGTGCCAGCAGGCTGGCGGCGAGGTAGATGCCCATGAACGCAACCGTCACCGGCTTGCGGCCGTAGCCATCCGACAGCGGGCCGCAGGCCAGTTGCGCAAAAGCAAAGCCGGCAAAATAAAGCGACAACGTCATCTTCACTGCCGCCTCGGTGGTCCCGAAGGCGCGTACGATCTCGGGCATTGCCGGCGTGAACAGCGCCATCGATACCGGACCGATGGCGACAAGCAGCGCACCGATCAGTCCGACACGCCGTTCCGACATCAGTGGTCGGGCCGGCTCCCCGGCCATGACGTTCATGCCGCCCGCCCCTCGTCGCTGGCGCCGCTGCGTAACTCGACGAGGCCGTTGCGGATGCGCTTCAGCGTCTCCACCAGCGCGTTCCACTCGTCCGGCGTCGCACCCCGCGAAAGATCGGCGCGGATGTCCTCGCCGATCTCGCGGATCTGCAGCAGCACGTCGTCGGCCGAGGCCGTCAGGCTGACGAGCTTCGCACGCCGGTCGGCGGGATCGGGCTCGCGCCCGACGAGGCCGCGCGCCTCCAGCCGGTCGAGATAGGATGACAGCGTCATCGCCTCGACGCCCATCCGCTCGGCCAGCACGTTCTGGCGCACGGTGCCCATGCGGGCAATATTGGCAAGGGTCCGTCCCTCGCCGGGCGTGACCGCGAGGCCCGCATCGGCGATCCGGCGTTCCATCTCCGAGCGGATCAGGCGGGAAATGTCCCCGACGACGAAACCGAAGGTGTCGGGGTCGATGTTGTGCGGCACGATACTAAGCCTTCCTGATAATAAGGTTTACTTATTATCCCGCCCGGCCGTCGTCAAGCCATTGCGCCCGACATCGCCGGGGCCTACATCGGTGCCGCCGGACGACATACCACAGGAACAGCCAGGCCGATGACGCACGCGATCGATCTCGATACCCATCCGCTCTCCGCGTGGACCGGCCCGCTCGGCCTTCCGGACTTTTCCGCCTTCACCGACGCTGATTTCGCGCCCGCCTTCGCAGCCGCCTTCGCCGCCCACGACCGCGAGATCGAGCAGATTGCGTCGAACGCGGCGCCGCCCACGATCGAAAACACGCTCGCCGCCCTCGAACTCGCCGGCCTGCCGCTGTCGCGCATATCGGCGATCTTCTGGTGCAAGGCCGGCGCCCACACCAACGAGGCCATCCAGGAACTGGAGCGCGACATATCGCCGAAGATGGCGCGGCATTTCTCAGCCATCGCGATGAACGAGCGCCTGTTTGCGCGCATCGACGGGCTTTATGCCCGCCGCGCCGAACTCGGGCTCGACCCCGAGACCGCGCGCGTTCTCGAACTGACCTGGAAAGGTTTCGTCCGCTCGGGTGCTCAACTTGGTGATGCCGACAAGAAGCGCCTGGCGGCCATCAACGAGGAGCTCGCCGGTCTCGGCGCCCGCTTTGGCCAGAACGTGCTCGCCGACGAACGCGACTGGGCGCTGTTCCTCGACGCCGGCGACGTCGAGGACCTGCCGGAGTTCCTGCGCGATGCCATGGCCGCGGCGGCGCAAGCCCGAGACCAGTCCGGATGCTTCGCCGTGACGCTTTCGCGGTCGATCATGGAGCCGTTTCTCAAGCTTTCGCAACGACGCGACCTGCGCGAGAAGGCGTTCACGGGCTTCGTGTCGCGTGGCGCCATGGGCGGCGAAAGCGATAATGGCGAGGTCGTGCGCAGGACGCTCGAATTGCGGGCCGAAAAAGCGAGGCTGCTCGGCTATGACAGCTACGCCGCGTTGAAGCTCGACGACACCATGGCCAAATCGCCGGACGCCGTCTTCGGTCTGCTCGACCCGGTCTGGGAGAAGGCCCGGTTGAAGGCCGCCGCCGATCAGGCCGAACTGCAGCGCCTTGCCGCGGAGGACGGGCTCAACGAGCGGATCGCGGCCTGGGACTGGCGTTATTACCAGGAGAAGCTGCGCATCGAGCGCTTCGCCTTCGATGACAGCGCCCTCAAACCCTATTTCCAGCTCGAAAACGTCATCGCAGCCTGTTTCGACGTCGCCACGCGCCTGTTCGGCATCGCCTTCGAGGAACGCCACGGCGTCACGGCCTGGCATGAGGATGTCCGCGTCTTCGAGGTGTTCAACGCCGACGGTTCGCACCGCGCCGTCTTTCTCGCCGACTATTTCAATCGCCCCTCGAAGCGGTCCGGGGCCTGGATGAGCCGGCTCGCTTCCGCCTGGACGCTCGGCGAGGGCTCGAAGCCGATCATCTTCAATGTCATGAATTTCGCGAAACCGCCCGAGGGGCAGCCAGCCCTGCTGTCGCTCGACGAGGCGCGCACACTGTTCCACGAGTTCGGCCACGCCCTTCACGGCATGCTGAGCGATGTCACCTGGCCGTCGGTCTCCGGCACGTCGGTGTCGCGCGATTTCGTCGAACTGCCCTCGCAGCTATACGAGCACTGGCTGACGGTGCCGCACGTGCTCGACCGGCATGCGCGTCATTACCGCACCGGCGAGCCGATGCCGGCAGAACTCGCCGAGCGCATGCAGGCGGCGCGCAACTACGACGCTGCCTTCGCCACGATCGAGTTCACCGCCTCCGCCCTGGTCGACATGACCTATCATGCCCGCGAGGATGCACCGGCCGACCCGCTTCGTTTCGAAGCCGAAACACTTCAGCGGCTCGGCATGCCGGAAGCGATCGCCATGCGCCATCGCACGCCGCACTTCCTGCATGTCTTCTCAGGCGACGGCTATTCCGCCGGCTACTACTCTTACATGTGGTCGGAAGTCCTCGACGCTGACGCCTTCCGCGCCTTCGAGGAAACGGGAGACCCGTTCGACCCCGAACGCGCCGCCAAGCTGCGTGAGCACATCTACGCCGCAGGCGGCAGCCGCGACCCCGAGGAGCTCTACCTCGCTTTTCGCGGCCGCATGCCATCGCCCGAGGCGATGATGGAGAAGCGCGGGCTGGCCTGAGCCTGGCCTAGCCACCGGCCGACAAAGCGGTGGCTGTTGAATGCCCTTGCTGCCTCAGGCCTTCTGCGACTTCACATAGGCGATGTAGCCGCGAACGTCGGCTGCCGGCTCGGCATAGGCGTCGCCCAGTGTCGCTTCCATGCGCTTGACATAGTCCGACGCCCAGCCCGGCAGCGCGTAGTCGATCGCCGCCAGAAATTCGAGCGTGGAGGCAAGCCGGATGTCGGCGATCGAAGGAGCGTCGCCACCGATGAACGGTTTCCCGTCGAGATAGAACCGCTCGAAGACCGAGAGCGGCTCCGCCAGCGCATCGGCGGCCGCCTTGCGCGCCGTCTCCTTTTCAGCCGCACCGGCCTCGCTGGCACCAACTTCGCCGGCATATTGCGGAAACCCCAGCGCCGGGTAGGTAGCCCGCGCCAGGTGCGGATAGAGCGTGCCGATCAGATAGAACATGGCGCTGTCGATCATCGCGCGCCGCTCCGGATCTGTCGGGTAGAATTGCTCTAGCCCGTGCTTGTTGCACAGATACTGCATGATCGCGCAGCTTTCCCACAAGGCGCCCTTCGGAAGGGCCTTCGCCTCGATCATCGGCGTCAGATGCGCCGGGTTGCGGGCAAGGAAGTCGTCGGAGCGCGTCTGCCCGTAGACGTCGTTCTCATCGAAAGTCAGGCCGGCGGCGCGGACAAAGACACGCGCCGCCATGTTGTTCACGCTTGGCTTGATGACGTTGAGCTTGATATCGGCCATTTCCGTCCTCCCTCTGGTTTGGCTCAGTACGGGTCTTTCGCCGACCGGTCGTCCGAGAGCGACGCGCGCGAACGTTTGATCATTGCCTCGATCGCGTCGGCCAGGTGAATTTCGGCGATATTGTAGTCGCCACGCGCGACGCGGACACCATGCGCCTCCATCAGGACGTCGGCATGCGTGAAGCCGTGCGGCGGCTCGAACCGGTAGGAAGCGAGCTCGATCAGCAGCCCGAGCGGGTCCTGGAAGTAGATCGAGTCCATGAAGCCGCGATCCTTCACCCCGCTGTGATTGATCTTCCTTTCATCGAGCCGCTCTACCGCCTGCAGGAAGGTGACACGCGCCACGTTGAAGGCGATGTGGTGGACGCAGCCGATCCCCGTGGAAGTTCGCTCCGGATCGGGTCGGCGCTCCTCGTCGGTGAAGATCGTGATCAGCCGCCCGTCGCCCGGATCGAAGTAGAGGTGACTTTCGCTCGCCTTGTCGAGATTGGGCTGCTCGAAGATGAACGGCATGCCGAGGACGCCTTCCCAGAAATCGATCGAGGTCTGGCGATCCGCGCCGACCAGCGTGATGTGGTGCACGCCCTGTGACTGGAGTTTCTGCATGCGGGCCTCCTTCCTGCGTTTCGGCACTTGTCCGGTTTCGGCTGCTGTGCGCAGCGGCGATGTTCCTCGGCGGCAACGACATCATGGCGCGAAGGCCACCGGCGACGCCACGGATTTTTCGTGCAACGTCAGAAATATTTCATGCAGCCGACAAAGACCTGCAACGTAAGGCTCCGATCGTGCGCGCTGTCCAGCCATCGAGGAAGACAGCCATGACCCAACTGACAAGAATGTCCCGTCGCAGCCTGCTCGCGGGTGCCGGTGCCGCCGGCATCGTCGCCGGCTCGGGGCTCGCCCTCCCACACTATTCCCGTGCCAATGCGCGCCCGGTCTTCACCCACGGCGTCCAGTCAGGCGACGTCGACATGAGCTCCGGCGTCATCTGGGCCCGGGTCGACCGCCCGGCGAAGGTTGCCTTCGAAGTGGCGTCGACCGAGAGTTTTGCCGATGCCGCGCGGCTCGCGCCGCTCGACGCGCTTCCCGAGAGCGATTTCGCCGTCAAGCGGCTGCTGGAAAACTTGCCCGCCGATCAGGAGGTCTTTTACCGCATGGTCGCCACCGACCTGTCCGACGCCAACGCGGCATCCGAGCCGATCGTCGGCCGGTTCAGGACCGCGCCCGCCTCGCGGCGCAATATCCGCTTTGCATGGTCGGGCGACACCGCCGGTCAGGGCTGGGGCATCGACGACAAGGGCATGTACACCTACGCGACGATGGCCAGGCACCAGCCGAACTTCTTCCTGCATTCCGGCGACACGATCTATGCCGACGGGCCGATGAAGGACGAGGTGGAGCTGAAGGACGGCTCCAAATGGCTCAACAAGGTCCTCCCGGACGAAAAGCGCAAGGTCGCCGAGACGCTCGACGAATATCGCGGCCAGTGGAAATACAATCTTCTCGACGAGCATTGCCGCGCGCTCAACGCGGCCTGCCCGACCTTCTTCCAGTGGGACGACCACGAGGTCGTGAACAACTGGTCGGCATCCAAGGATCTTGCCGGCGACGATCGCTACACCGAGAAGTCGGTCGCGCTGCTCGCGGCCCGTGCCGCACGCGCCTTCCACGAGATGACGCCGATCCGATACCAGCCGGCCGAGCCTGGCCGCGTCTATCGCAAGATCGCCTACGGGCCGCTGCTCGACATCTTCTTCGTCGACCTGCGCTCCTATCGCGGCCCGAACGGCCCGTCGATGGAAGACGAGATGACGGACGCGTCGCGTGTCTTCGGGGCCGAGCAGATCAAATGGCTCAAGCGCGAGCTTGCCGCCTCCAAGGCGACCTGGAAGGTGATTGCCTCCGACATGCCGATCGGCCTCATCATCTGGGACAATTTCTCCGAGCGGGCAGGCACCGAGGCGATCGCCAATGGCGACCACGGCCCGGCCAAGGGGCGCGAGCTCGAGGTCGCCGACCTGCTGCGCTTCATCAGGAATGCCGGCATCGAGAACACGGTCTGGCTCACGGCCGATGTCCACTACACGGCCGCGCACCATTACGACCCCTCGCGGGCACAGTTTCAGGACTTCACGCCCTTCTGGGAATTCGTCTCCGGCCCCATCCATGCCGGCACCTTCGGCCCCAACGACCTCGACATGACCTTCGGGCCCGAAGTGCGTTTCGTGAAGGCGCCGGCGCCGGACCAGGGCGTCAACCTGCCGCCATCCGCCGGGCTGCAGTTCTTCGGCCTCGTCGACATCGACGGGCAGACCGAACAGTTGACCGTTCGGTTGATGGACCGCGACGACAACGAGCTATGGAAGACGACGCTCGACCCGGTCCGCCCGGCCTGAGTCGGTCGGCCCGGGCCGCCCGGCGACGAAACATGGAGGCCCGCCCTCAGGGCGGGCCGCTTTTTGCCGATTCGCGCCGGTGGCGATCGAACCGTGCCGTGCTAGAACGGTGGCATGACCCTGCATGCCGATCCGCAACACGCGAGCACGCTCCGCGCCGCCGAGACGGCAGGCGAGGAAAGCGCGACCCTGGCCTGCTTCGCGGCCGGGATGCGCTTCGAGGACATTCCCGCCAGCGTGATTGCCCGCGCCGTCGAGCTTTTTGTCGACTGGGGCGGTTCGGCGCTTTCGGGCAAGGGAAAACCGGCCATCGTCGCGATCGAGCGCCTTGCCGAAACCATGGGCCCCTCGGACGGGCCGGCCGAGATTCTGGTCTCGCGCAGGTCGACCTCGCCGCTTTTCGCCGCCATGGTCAATGCGGCGGCCTCGCACATTTCCGAACAGGACGACGTGCATAATGGTTCGGTCTTCCACCCCGGCGCCGTTGTCTTCCCGGCAGTCCTCGCGGTGGCGCAGGCGACCGGCGCCAGCGGTCGCGAGGTTCTGACGGCGGCGGTGGCCGGCTACGAAGTCGGGATCCGCGTCGGCGAGTTTCTCGGGCGCAGCCATTACAAGGTCTTCCACACAACCGGGACGGCGGGAACGGTCGCTGCCGCCGCGGCCGTCGGGCGGCTCTTGAGCCTCGACCCGGAGCGGATGCTGAACGCCTTCGGCTCGGCCGGCACCCAGGCCGCGGGCCTGTGGGAATTTCTGCGCGACGCGGCCGATTCCAAGCAGTTGCATACCGCCAAGGCTGCCGGCGACGGGCTTATCTCCGCCTGGCTCGCCCGCGACGGCTTCACCGGTGCCCGCCGCATCCTCGAAGGCCCGCAAGGCATGGCCGCCGGCATGTCGCAGGACGCCGACCCGTCAAGGCTCGTCGACCGGCTCGGTACCCGCTGGGCGCTGGCCGAGACCTCCTTCAAGTACCACGCCTCCTGCCGCCATACCCATCCGGCGGCCGACGCCCTGCTTTCCGTCATGCACGCGCATGGCCTGTCGAGCGAAGACATCGCCAGGATCACGGCTCACGTCCATCAGGGCGCCATCGACGTGCTGGGTCCGGTCACCGACCCGCGAAGCGTACACCAGGCGAAATTCTCCATGCCGGCGACGCTCGGCCTGATCGCCGTGCACGGCCGGGCGGGCATGGCCGAGTTCGACGCCTTCCCGTCGGATGCGGCCACACGTTCGTTCAATGACCGGGTGACGATGCGGCTCGATCCGGAAGTGGATGCGGCCTACCCGCGGCAATGGATCGGAAAGATCAGCGTCGAAACGCGCGACGGCCACGTCCTCGAGGGGCGCGTCGACGAACCGAAGGGTGATCCCGGAAATACGCTCTCGCGCCACGAGATCGAGGCCAAGGCCCGCGCGCTGGCGCTTTACGGCAGTGCTGCCTCGCCGCAAGAACTCGACGTTCTGCTGCCGAGGCTCTGGTCGGTCGCGGACTGGCCGAAGGTGGAACGCCTCCTGGCCGCGCGGTAACGGCGGCGGTTCGGAGGCGCCAGCGACACGGCGCCTGTCGATCGGGCCTCTCGCGCGCCTATATTATGCGTGACTCGATCGGATATGCTGGAGAAATCGCCATGCAATGGTCCTTTCCGATTGCCCGCGTCGCCGGCAGTGAGATCAGGATTCACCTGACCTTCTTCCTGCTTCTGGCCTGGATCGGCATTGTCCATTTCCGCGGCGGCGGTTCGGCCCAGGCAATGGAAGGCATCGCCTTCGTCATCGCCATCTTTGCCTGCGTGGTTTTGCACGAGCTCGGCCACGCTCTCGCCGCCAAACGCTACGGCATTGCAACGCCGCGCATCACGCTCTTGCCGATCGGAGGCGTAGCCGAACTTGAAAAGATGCCGGAAAAGCCGTCCGAGGAGATCATCGTCGCCTTGGCTGGGCCGCTCGTCAACGTCGTTATTGCGGGGGCGCTGATGCTCGTGCTCGGCGCGCGTTTCGACGCCGACACTCTCGCGGCGCTGGAAGATCCAGCCGGCGGCTTCCTGGCGCGGCTCGCCGCCGTCAACATCGTGCTGGTGCTGTTTAACCTGATCCCTGCCTTTCCGATGGACGGCGGCCGTGTCTTGCGCGCGCTCCTGTCGATACGCTACCCGCGGATCCAGGCAACCCGGATCGCAGGCACTGTCGGCCAGATCGCCGCCTTCGTCTTCGGATTTCTCGGGCTGGTCGGCGGCAACCCGCTGCTGATCTTCGTGGCCATCTTCGTCTATCTCGCGGCCACCGCCGAAACCCAGGTAATCGGGCTGCAGGACGCGGTCCGTTCCGTAGCGCTTCGTGACGCCATGATCACATCCTTCGAAAGCCTAGCCGCCAACGCCACGCTGGCAAACGCTGCCGATCTGCTTCTCGCCACCACGCAGCACGAATTTCCGGTCGTCGACGAAGCCGGCAGGCTGCGCGGATTTCTTACCCGCGCCGGGCTGGTGGAAGGCATGCGCGAGAGCGGACCCGATACCCCGGTCCTGCACGTCATGACGACGGACATTCCACTGATTGCAGAGACAGGCTCGCTCCCCGATACTCTGGAAGCGCTACAACAAGACCGCGCGCCCGCCGTCGGCATTGTCGGCGCCGACCAAAAACTGGTCGGCTATGTCACGATCGAGAATCTTGGCGAACTGGTGATGCTGCGTGCCGCGCAAATGGGCACGTAATCAGCTGGATGGCTCAGTCCGGGAAGCAACCGCGGGGGATATGAGGCCAGTCGGCCTCCGCGCAGCCGAGTTCCTTCTGCCGGCGCTTGAACTCCGGCGAGACCGGCCCCGTCACCACGGGATCGACCCAGGCGAGTGTTGCGTCACCCTTGCCGGCGCTGGCGGCGAGATCGTCGGTCATGGCGACCGGCGACTGCTTCGGCGGCGCCTCGCCATGCGCGGACCCGGACATGCCGGCGGCGACAGCGGTCGAAACGATCAGACTGAGGGCGAGAAGGCGCATCATCATTCGCCTAGAACGCGGGAAATTGGTGAACGTTCCGTAAATTTCGGTGATTTTTCAGCGGAAAATCCCGAGGTTCCGGCGACACGCGGCCGCGCGCCGGCTTAGCGCCAAGCCTCTTTCGCAGATGCGAAAAACGCTGTATGAGCGCGGCAACGAAACGGGCGCCGCCGCGATTGCCGCGCCTTTCAGCCCCCGAGAGACAGATGAACCTCCGCAATATCGCGATCATCGCGCATGTCGACCATGGCAAGACCACGCTCGTCGACGCGCTCCTGAAACAGTCCGGCGCCGTGCGCGACAACCAGCGCGTGGCCGAACGCGCCATGGATTCCAATGACTTGGAGAAGGAACGCGGCATCACCATCCTCGCCAAGGCGACTTCGGTCGAATGGAAGGACACCCGCATCAACATCGTCGATACCCCCGGCCACGCCGATTTCGGCGGCGAGGTCGAGCGCATCCTGTCGATGGTCGACGGCGCCATTGTTCTGGTCGACGCCGCCGAAGGCCCGATGCCGCAGACCAAGTTCGTCGTCGGCAAGGCGCTCAAGGTCGGCCTGAGGCCGATCGTCGCCGTCAACAAGATCGACCGGCCCGACGCACGCGCCGACGAGGTCATCAACGAGGTGTTCGACCTTTTTGCTGCGCTCGACGCGACCGACGAACAGCTTGATTTCCCGATCCTTTATGGATCGGGCCGCGACGGCTGGATGGCCGAAAACCCGGAGGGGCCCAGGGATGAAGGCCTGGCGCCGCTGTTCGACCTTGTCCTGAAGCATGTACCGGCGCCGAATGTCGCCGACGGCCCGTTCCGCATGATCGGCACCATCCTGGAGGCCAACCCCTTCCTCGGCCGCATCATCACCGGCCGCATCGAGGCCGGCTCGCTGAAGCCCAACCAGGCCGTGAAGGTTCTTCATCACGACGGCACGTTGTTGGAGAGCGGCCGTGTGTCGAAGATCCTTGCTTTCCGCGGGCTGGAGCGGCAGCCGATCGAGTCTGCCCAGGCCGGCGACATCGTCGCCATTGCCGGACTTTCCAAGGGAACCGTCGCCGACACCTTCTGCGATCCCGCCGTGAGCGCGGCGATGCCGGCCCAGCCGATCGACCCACCAACCGTGACCATGTCCTTCATCGTCAACGATTCGCCGCTTGCCGGCACCGAGGGCGACAAGGTGACGAGCCGCGTCATCCGTGACCGTCTGCTGCGCGAAGCCGAAGGCAACGTCGCCCTGAAAATCGAGGAATCGGCCGACAAGGACTCCTTCTACGTGTCCGGCCGCGGCGAGTTGCAGCTTGCCGTGCTGATCGAGACCATGCGCCGCGAAGGTTTCGAACTCGCGGTCTCGCGCCCGCGCGTCGTGATGCAGAAGGACGACTCGGGCCAGCTTCTGGAGCCGGTCGAGGAGGTCGTCATCGACGTCGACGAGGAGCATTCCGGCATCGTCGTCCAGAAGATGAGCGAGCGCAAGGCGGAGATGGTCGAACTGAAGCCGTCCGGCGGCGACCGCCAGCGGCTGGTCTTCCATGCGCCGACGCGCGGCCTGATCGGCTACCAGTCGGAACTGTTGACCGACACTCGCGGCACCGCGGTGATGAACCGGCTTTTCCATGAATACCAGCCCTACAAGGGCGAACTGCCCGGCCGCGTCAACGGCGTGCTGATCGCCAATGAACCCGGCGAGGCCGTCGCCTATGCGCTGTGGAATCTGGAGGATCGCGGTCCGATGGTCATCGATCCCGGCGTCAAGGTTTATCAGGGCATGATCGTCGGCATCCACAGCCGCGACAACGACCTTGAGGTCAACGTGCTCAAGGGCAAGAAGCTCACCAACGTGCGCGCCGCCGGCAAGGATGACGCCGTCAAGCTGACGCCACCGGTGCGCATGACGCTGGAGCGCGCGCTGGCCTGGATCGAGAACGACGAACTGGTCGAGGTGACGCCGAAGTCGATCCGGCTGCGCAAGCTTTATCTCGACCCGCACGAGCGCAAGCGCTTCGAGAAGCAGAAGGCCACCGCCTGACGCAGTGCACGGCCGCTCACACGAACAGCGCCTTTGCCTTTTCGACTTCGGCCCCGATGAACGACGTCACCGCCTGCACGCGCTGCAGCGGCCGCACGGTTTCGTGGTAGACGATCCAGTAGGCACGGCGGATCGGCGGTACGGCCTTGACCGGGATCAGGTCCGGATGGCTGCGCGCGATGAAAGTGTGCAGGATGCCGATTCCGGCGCCGGCGCGTACGGCCTCGGTCTGGCCGAGCGCTGAAGATATCTGGAAACGCGCGTTCCAGGCCGGCGCGAATTCGGCCGCATAGTCAAGGCTGGCGCTGATGGCGAGGTCCGCGACATAGCCGACGAGGCGGTGCGCCGTCAGGTCGCGCGGCGTTGCCGGCAGGCCGTTCTGTTCGGCATATTCACGCGAGGCGTAGAGGCCCAGCGTGTAGTCGACCAGCTTCGCCGCCACCAGCCGCCCCTCGGTCGGCCGTTCGACGGTGATCGCGATATCGGCCTCGCGGCGCGACAGCGAGAAGGAGCGCGGCACGGGGACGAGTTGCACGGCGAGATCGGGATGCCGTGCCGTGAGCGCGCCCAGACGGGGCGCGAGGAAAGCAACGCCGAAGCCGTCCGGCGCTCCAATCCTGACCGTTCCGGAAATCTCGTCGCCGTCGCCGGCGATCTCGGCCCGCGCCGCGATCATGTCGGCTTCGATGCGCTCGGCAACACCCAGGAAGCGTTCGCCGGCCTCGGTCAGTTCGCTGCCGGAGGTCGTGCGGCGAAAAAGGCGCGTCTTCAGACTGGTCTCGAGCGCGGCGATGCGGCGCGAGACCGTCGCATGATTGATCCCGAGCCGGCGCGCCGCGCCCAGAATCTGGCCCGCGCGCGCCACCGCGAGGAAAATGCGGACATCGTCCCAATTCATCCCGCCTCCTCCCGATGCCGCGAGATTGCCTTTTGCGAATAATAATGAACAAGCCAGTCTCGTTAGTCAATTCTTGCACAACGGTTGCGAGACGCGTCGCGTTGCATTCGCCCAGGCTAAGCGTGACAATGCAGTCAAAGCAATTCAGGGAGCGAGACGATGCAGGAACTCGGTCATTTCATCGGCGGCAAGCATGTTGCAGCCACCGGCGGGCGCAGCCAGGACGTGATGCAGCCCATGGACGGCACCGTGCGCGGCAAGGTCGCGCTCGGATCGGCAGCGGATTTGCGCAAGGCGGTCGAAGACGCCAAGGCGGCACAGCCGGCCTGGGGCGCGACCAACCCGCAGCGCCGCGTGCGCGTCCTGATGAAGTTCCTCGATCTGGTCCAGCAGGAGTATGACAGCCTCGCCGAACTGCTCGCCCGCGAGCACGGCAAGACGATCGCCGACGCCAAGGGCGACATCCAGCGCGGCCTCGAGGTAATCGAGGTCTGCATCGGCGCCCCGCATCTGATGAAGGGCGAATACACCGAAGGCGCCGGCCCGGGCATCGACATCTATTCCATGCGGCAGCCGCTCGGCGTCGTGGCCGGTATCACGCCGTTCAATTTCCCGGCGATGATCCCGCTCTGGAAAATCGGCCCGGCGATCGCTTCCGGCAACGCCTTCATCCTGAAGCCGTCCGAGCGCGATCCCGGCGTGCCGATGCGCATTGCCGAACTCTTCATCGAGGCGGGGCTGCCGGCCGGCATCCTCAATGTCGTCAACGGCGACAAGGAGGTGGTCGACGCCATTCTCGACGATCCGGACATCAAGGCGGTCGGCTTCGTCGGCTCGACCCCCATCGCGCAGTACATCTATTCGCGCGCCACGGCCAACGGCAAGCGCGCCCAGTGCTTCGGCGGCGCCAAGAACCACATGATCGTCATGCCCGATGCCGACATGGACCAGACCGTCGACGCGCTGATCGGCGCCGGCTACGGCTCGGCCGGCGAGCGCTGCATGGCGATTTCGGTCGCCGTACCGGTCGGCAAGGAGACCGCTGACCGGCTGGTCGAGCGCCTGATCCCCCGCGTCGAAAGCCTCAAGGTCGGTCCCTCGACCGATTCGTCCGCCGATTTCGGGCCGCTGGTCACGAAGCAGGCGCTGGAGCGCGTCAAGGGCTATGTCGATCTCGGCGTCAAGGAAGGTGCCAAGCTGGTGGTCGACGGCCGCGACTTCTCCATGCAGGGCTACGAAGGCGGCTATTACATGGGCGGCTGCCTTTTCGACGAGGTGAAGCCGGACATGCGCATCTACAAGGAAGAGATCTTCGGCCCCGTGCTGTCGGTCGTGCGCGCCGCCAACTATGAAGACGCGCTGAAGCTCCCGGATGAACACGAATATGGTAACGGCGTCGCCATCTTCACCCGCGACGGTGACGCCGCGCGCGATTTTGCCGCCCGCGTCAATGTCGGCATGGTCGGCGTCAATGTGCCGATTCCGGTGCCGATCGCCTATTACACCTTTGGCGGCTGGAAGGGCTCGGCCTTCGGCGATCTGAACCAGCACGGCCCCGACGCCTTCCGCTTCTACACCAAGACCAAGACGGTGACGTCGCGCTGGCCGTCCGGCATCAAGGACGGAGCGGAATTCGTGATACCGACGATGAACTGACCGGACGGTCTTTCCGCCTGCGCGTCCTCGCCTTTCGGCTGCGGTCGCGGGGGCAGGCATCAAGGACGGGGCCAAGTTCGTCATTCCGACCATGAACTGACCGGGCCGTTTTCCTCGAGCGCGCTCTCGCCTTTCGGCTGTGGGCGCGCGGGCAGCCACGAAGCTCCCGAAAGACAGTTCAAGGGCGCGGCTTTTCGGCCGCGCCTTCGCTGCTTCATCGGGCGGACACATCTGCGTGCTTAGCAGCACTGTATCTTGCCCCCGGCAACGCCCGTCACCATATTCCTGAACAGAGCGGGAACAAATGTGTTCCCGCCAAGGGCAAACCGGAACAGAACAAGGGGTGACGCAATGGAGACGTCAATTCCGGCAACAACCGTTCCGGCGTAGCGAGACGCCTTTCATCTCCTTCGCCGGAACCAGGCAAGGAGATGTGTGATGTTGACGAAGGCGATACGCGGGGCCGCGGCGCTCCTGATCTCATCCGTCGCTCTCATGCCGGCCCAGGGCTGGACGCAGATATTGCCGCGCGGGCCCTGTGGCGACCGCGACAGCATCGTCGAATGGCTCGATGAACGTCACGGCGAAAGCCAGAGCGGCTTCGGACTTGCCGGCGACAGGGCGCTGCTGGAACTTTTCACCTCTGTAGAGGGAACCTGGACGATCCTCTTGTCAGGGACGACCGGACGCTCCTGCCTGATGGCCGCTGGTACCTCCTGGACGGACGTCGAGCCTCCGATTGAGGACACGGCCCAGCCTGCGGGTGATCGTTAGATTCAGCAACGGCGCGCCGCGTTTCTTTCGACACCTTTTATTCCGTGATGGAACCGCGTGGCCGTCCCGCGCTTTCTGCTCCCAGCGAGGCCGCCGCGCCTTGATGGCCGGGCGGGTGCCGCTCTGGAGGCAGACATGAAACGTATTCTGGTATCGGCAGTTGCGGCCGCGATCGTGGTTCCCGCCTTTGCATCGCAACTCATGCCCTCAAGCCGCGATCGAGCGGAACAACCCGGAGCCGAGACGACGGCGAGGCTGGCGCCCGGCCGGATGTGTGGCGAACGGGCCATGCTGGCCGCGGAACTCGAGCGCCAGTTCGGCGAGTTGCAGGTGGCGACCGGCCTCGTCGACCGAAGCGCCATCATGGAGATTTTTGTCTCGCACTCCGGCACCTGGACTATCCTCGCCACCGGCACCGACGGCGCCAGTTGCGTCGTCGCCGCGGGCGACGGTTTCGACACCGGCAAGCCGGTTCAGCAGGCCGCCGACAGCTAGGCGCTAGCGCAATTCCAAGAGAAGTGGAAATCGGTATTCCGACCGGAATTGCGCAGAAACAAGCAGTTGGGGCCGTTCGACGATCCTGTGAACGATGAACGGCTCTACCGGCGGACGGCGGCTTCCGCGTGTGAGCGCAACAGCGCCATGAGCCGTTTCGCTTCCTTGCCGGCGGCTTCCTCGTCGCGATCGAGGATCGCCTTGATGATGCCGACATGATGCTCGGCCGCTTCCGTGAGCCCCGTATCGCTTTTGTAGCGGAACCAGAAGCGGCGGCTATGGGTCTGCAGGGGTGCGGCGAGGCGTGATGCGTAGGGGTTTTCCGCCGCGAGCGCCATGGCCTCATCGAGCGCCTTGTCGGCCTCGAGGAAAAAGATGACGTTGCCGTTGATCACCGCGCGCTGCATCGCGAGTGCCGCCTCGCGGAATTGCTCTGCCGCCTCGTTGGCGACATTGCGTGCCGCCTGGCGGGCCAGCAGGATCTCCACGCCACGACGCGCGTCGATGACCTTGCGCCAGTCGCCGACATGAAGTGCCGCGACCGCAATGCCGGCCCGTGGGCGGATTTCCATCAGGCCTTCCCACGACAGGCGTTGTATCGCCTCCCGTACCGGCGTCCGGCCGAGCCCGATCCGCTCGACCAGCGCCGTCTCCGTGGTCACGCTGCCGGGCGCCAGATCGAGTGTCACGATCAGCCTTTCCAGCGCTCGGTAGGCGCGCGCCGCCGCGGGTTCGCTCGGTATTTGCTCTGAAGGCACGGCTGCTCCTTGATATATTTTTGATATATCACTGACCGGCGGCGCTTGACAACGCTTGACGGTCACAGATATATCTTTGATATATCAGATGGAGCGGAACAATGTGGACAGGTGTTTTCCCTGCCGTCACGACCAAATTCACCAAGGACGACGGCCTCGACCACCACGAGATGGAGCGCTGCTTCGGCCTGCAGATCGACGCCGGCTGTGACGGGCTCATCGTCGCCGGCTCGCTCGGCGAAGGGCCGATGCTGTCCCAAGACGAAAAGCTCGATGTCCTCGCCACGGCAAGAAAGGCGGCGGGCGGCAGGCCGGTCCTGTTGACGGTCAACGAGGCCGGGACGCGCGAAGCCTGCGCGATGGCGAAGAAGGCGGCCGCGGCCGGTGCCGACGGGCTGATGGTCGTGCCGAGCCCGATCTATCACACCGACCCCGACGAAACCGTCGCTACGCTTTCGGCCGTCGCCGCGGCCGGCGACCTGCCGGTGATGATCTATTCCAACCGCATCGCCTACCGGGTCGACGTGACCATCCCGGTCATGGAGCGGCTGGCCGGCGACTCGCGTTTCGTGGCGATCAAGGAATCCTCCGACGACATCCGCCGCTCCATCGACATCATCAACGCTTTCGGCGACCGCTTCGACCTCTTCACGGGTGTCGACAACCTCGCTTTCGAAGCGCTTTCGGTCGGCGCGGTCGGCTGGGTGGCCGGGCTTGTCACCGCTTTCCCGCACGAGACGGTCGCAATCTATCGCCTGATGAAGGCCGGTCGCCGCGACGAGGCGCTCGCGATCTATCGCTGGTTCCGGCCGCTGCTCGACCTCGATGTCTCGACCTACCTCGTTCAGAACATCAAGCTGGCGGAGGTGCTCGAAATCGGCACCAACGACCGGGTGCGCATGCCGCGCCAGCCGCTCTCGGGCGAAAGGCGAGCCGCGGTCGAGCAGATCGTCCGGGCGGCCATCGCCAGCCGTCCGCAACTGCCCGGCTTCTGAGCGGACGGGGCCGGGCGCGTGGCCGATGTCACCAGCTCCCCGGAGATCGATGTCGCCATCATCGGAGGCGGCATTGTAGGTATTTGCGCGGCTAACTATCTTTGCCACGCGGGTCGGGATGTGCTGGTCATCGACCGCAGCGGTATCTGCGAGGAAACCAGTTCGGGCAACGCCGCCGCACTGGCCTTTTCCGACGTGCTGCCGCTTGCCCAGAAGGGCATGATCCGCAACCTGCCCCGATGGCTGCGCGATCCGCTCGGCCCGCTCTCGATTCCGCCTTCCTATTTCCCGACACTGCTCCCATGGCTTCTCCGCTTTGCCTCAGCGTCGCGCCCGTCGCGCTACGACGCGGCCCTCGCCGCACAGGCCTCGCTGATGAAGCTGGCGGAAGCGGAGTGGTCAAGCCTTATGGATCGGACCGGCACCGGAACGATGCTGCGCGCGGACGGTTCGCTGGAGCTTTACGAGAGCGATGCGGAGTTCCAATCCTCCTTGCCCGGCTGGTCGGCCCGCGAGCGTTTCGGCATCGACTTTCGCCATCTCGACAGCGAAGGCATTGCCGAGCTGCAGCCCGGCCTGTCGCGCCAGTTCGTGCGCGGGACCTTCGTGCCGGGCTGGAAGACGGTGGCCGACCCGAAACGCCTCGGCGAGGCGATCTGGACCGCCACGGAAGCTCGCGGTGCCGGGTTCCGGAAGGGCGACGTCGCGCTCATCGTTCCGACCGGCGACCGTATCGCCATTCAGTTGCGTGAAGGCCGGACGCTGCTGGCCAGGAACCTTGTCATCGCCGCCGGCGCATGGTCGCATCTCCTGGCGCGGTCGACGGGCGACAAGATCCCGCTCGAGACGGAGCGCGGATACAACACGACCTTGTCGGCCGGCGCCTTCGACCTCAGGCGCCAGCTCATCTTTTCCGCGCACGGCTTCGTCGTCACACCGCTCGCAACCGGCATACGGGTCGGCGGCGCGGTCGAGTTTGCCGGGCTGCGCCGGCCGCCTGATTTCCGGCGCGCGAAGGCGATGCTGGCCAAGGCCGCGCGCTTCATGCCGGGACTGGAGACGCAAGGCGGCCGCGAATGGATGGGCTTCAGGCCGTCCCTGCCTGACTCCCTGCCCGTGATCGGCCGCGCGCGCAAGGCCGGCAATATCGTCTATGCCTTTGGCCATGGCCATCTCGGCCTGACCCAGGCCGCCGCTACCGGCCGCTTGATTTGCGATCTCGTTTCGGGCGAATCTCCGCCGATCGAGCTTTCCCCGTTCAGCCCGCAGCGTTTCTGATCCGGTTTCCCTATGGCGCGTCACTCCTTCCACTGCATCGACGGCCACACCTGCGGCAATCCGGTGCGTCTCGTCGCTGGTGGCGGGCCGTTGCTGCAAGGCCGCACGATGATGGAGCGGCGGGCGCATTTCCTGGCCGAGTTCGACTGGATCCGTACCGGGCTCATGTTCGAGCCGCGCGGCCACGACATGATGTCCGGCTCGATCCTTTATCCGCCGACCCGCGAGGATTGCGACATCGGCATCCTGTTCATCGAGACCTCCGGCTGCCTGCCGATGTGCGGCCATGGGACGATCGGGACGGTCACCTTCGCCCTCGAACACGGCCTGGTGCGGCCGAAAACGCCGGGCGAACTCCGCCTCGACACGCCGGCCGGCCTCGTCGTCGCGCGCTACCGGCAGGAAGGGGACCATGTCGAGGAGGTCCGCATCACCAACGTGCCGTCCTTTCTCCATGCCGAAGCTCTTGCCGTGGAATGCCCCGACCTCGGCACGCTCACCGTCGACGTCGCTTATGGCGGCAATTTTTACGCCATCGTCGAACCGCAGGCGAACTATCGCGACATGGCGGATTATTCGGCCGGCGAGCTCGTGGCATGGAGCCCGATCCTGCGCGAGCGCCTCAACGCGGCTCATACTTTCGTCCACCCGGAAAACGCCTCGATCCGCGGCCTCTCCCACATTCTGTGGACCGGCGCGCCGACCGTCGACGGCGCCAGCGCCCGCAATGCCGTCTTTTACGGCGACAAGGCGATCGACCGCTCGCCCTGTGGCACCGGAACTTCGGCGCGCATGGCCCAGCTTCACGCCAGGGGCGCCTTGCGCGCCGGCGACAGCTTCGTGCATGAATCGATCATAGGCTCGCTGTTTCATGGCCGCGTCGAAGAAGAGGCGGCCGTTGAAGGTCGCCCAGCCATCATTCCGTCGATCGGCGGCTGGGCACGCGTCACCGGCTACAACACCATCTTCATCGACGACCGCGACCCGTTCGCGCATGGTTTTGTGGTTCGATGAGCGATCGCCGAAACAGCCCTGCGCTGGCAACGAAGTGGCTCGACACCATGCACGTTTCGTGCGCCTTGCGGACCATTTGCGCAACGAAACACGGCGAAGAGGCAAGCGTCGCGCAGATTTGGCAAGGACATTGCGTTATGCCAATGCTAGCTTCCGCGCTGGTCCAAACGCTCGCCGGCCTCGAATGCGGCGCTGAGAGCGAGGTCGGCGGTGCGGCTGCGACCGGGAACTTTCCCGTTGCAATCCCGCTTCGAAGGTCTACGACTAGGGGAAATACAATAAGGAATGCGCCCGTCCGGGCGACATTCGGCGGGGAGCCGCATACATGTTCGAATATTTCGTCCAGCAGCTTATCAACGGGCTGACACTGGGGTCGATCTACGGCCTCATCGCGATCGGTTACACGATGGTCTACGGGATCATCGGCATGATCAACTTCGCCCATGGCGACATCTTCATGGTCGGCTCGTTCATCGCGCTGGCGACCTTCCTGATCCTGACCACGGTATTCGGTTTTGCCTTCCTGCCGGTGGTGCTGTTGATCGTGCTGATCATCGCCATGCTCTTCACGTCGGCCTGGGGCTGGACCGTCGAGCGCTTTGCCTACCGTCCCCTGCGCGGATCGTTCCGGCTGGCGCCGCTGATCACCGCGATCGGCATGTCGATCGTCCTGCAGAACTTCGTCCAGGTGACCCAGGGCGCCCGCGTCAAGCCTCTGCCGCCGCAGATCCAGGGCGGGATCACGCTCATGGAAGGCAACACAGAGACCGGCGCGATCCTGGTCCAGCTTTCCTACATGCAGATCATCATCATCCTCACCACGCTGGTGCTGATGGTCGGCTTCACCCTGCTGATCGCCAAGACCCCGCTCGGCCGCGCCCAGCGAGCCTGCGAGCAGGACCGCAAGATGGCCGCCCTCCTGGGCGTCAATGTCGACCGCACCATCTCGCTGACCTTCGTCATGGGCGCCGCACTGGCTGCCGTCGCAGGCCTGATGTTCCTGCTGCTCTACGGCGTGATCGACTTCTATATCGGCTTTCTGGCCGGCGTTAAGGCGTTCACGGCCGCCGTCCTCGGCGGCATCGGATCGCTGCCGGGCGCCATGCTCGGCGGCCTGCTGATCGGCCTCATCGAGGTGTTCTGGTCCGGCTACTTCACGGTCGAGTACAAGGACGTTGCCGCCTTCTCGATCCTCGCCATCGTGCTGATCTTCCTGCCCTCGGGCCTGCTCGGCAAACCGGAAGTGGAGAAGGTCTGATGGCAACCGGAACCACGACGACGGCGTCTAGGGACGCCAACCGCCTCAACGATTCCTTGCGCGACGCCTTCATCGCCGCATTGCTCGTCTTCACGCTCGGCTTCTTCTTCCTCGGTGTGCGCAGCGATATCGCACCGGGCGGCCTCGCGCTCACCTATCGCTGGGGCTTGCTTTTCACCGCCGTGGCGATCGTCTTTGGCGGCCGGCTGCTGCTCAACCTGTTCGTCTTCAAGACCGCGACGCCCGTCACCGGCAAGCTGGGGGACTTGGCGGCCAATGCCGGCGACAGCATGGCTGGCGTCGGCAAGTGGCTGACGCGGGCGCTTTTCGCCTTCGCAATCGTGCTGCCGTTCTTCTTCACCTATTTCTTCCCCGGCAAGGACCGCCAGTATATCGACCTGGCGATCCTGATCATGACCTACATCATGCTCGGCTGGGGCCTGAACATCGTCGTCGGGCTCGCCGGCCTGCTCGATCTCGGCTACGTCGCCTTCTATGCCGTCGGCGCCTATTCCTTCGCCCTGCTGGCCCAGAACTTCGGCTTCGGTTTCTGGATGGCGCTGCCGCTGGCCGGCATCCTTGCCGCTTTCTGGGGCGTTATCCTCGGCTTTCCGGTGCTGCGCCTGCGCGGCGACTATCTCGCCATCGTCACGCTCGCCTTCGGCGAGATCATACGCGTGGTGCTGCTCAACTGGTACGAGTTCACCAACGGCCCGGACGGCATCTCGGGTATTCCGCGCCCGACCTTCTTCGGTCTAGAGTTCTCGCGCGGCGAGGGTGGATTCGCCGACTTCTTCGGCATCCCCTACGACAGCATCCACCGCTTCATCTACCTCTACTACATCATCTTCATTCTCGCGATCATCACCAACATCGTGACGATGCGCTTGCGCAGGCTGCCGGTGGGTCGCGCCTGGGAGGCGCTGCGCGAAGACGAAATCGCCTGCCGCTCCCTCGGCATCAACACGACCAACACGAAGCTCACCGCCTTTTCGATCGGCGCCATGTTCGGCGGTTTCGCCGGCTCCTTCTTTGCGACCCGCCAGGGTTTCATCTCGCCGGAGAGCTTCACATTCCTGGAATCGGCGATCATCCTCGCAATCGTCGTTCTGGGCGGTCTCGGCTCCCAGATCGGTGTCGTCATCGCCTCCATCGTGATGATCGGCGGCATCGAGATGCTGCGCAATCTGGGCTTCCTGCAGGAGATTTTCGGGCCGACCTTCGATCCGACCCAGTACCGCATGCTGATTTTCGGCCTCGCTATGGTCCTCATCATGGTCTGGCGCCCGCGCGGCCTGATCACGACGCGCGAGCCCACCGCGGTTCTCAAGCAGAAGAAGCGTATCGGGGCCGACATGGTCGCACAGGGTGAAGGTCACTGATGGCTACGGCGTTGCAGGAAAATCCGCGGATCGCAGGCCACGGGCCGGCACGTTGGGACGAAAGCCCGATTCTGACCGTCGAGCATCTGACGATGCGCTTCGGCGGTCTGGTCGCCGTCAGCGACCTGTCGTTCAATGTGGGTCGCGGCGACATCACGGCGCTCATCGGGCCGAACGGGGCCGGCAAGACGACGGTCTTCAACTGCGTCACCGGCTTCTACAAGCCCACCGAGGGCCGCACGGTCATGCGCCATGGCGATGGCCTGCAGGCCGCCGCCATCGAGGACGTCACGCGTTCCGGCCTGCGGTTTTCGGAATCCGGCAGCGGCGGGGTCTTCCTGCTCGAGCGCATGCCGGATTTCGAGATCGCGCACCGTGCCAGGGTGGCCCGCACGTTCCAGAACATCCGCCTGTTCGGTGGCATGACCGCGCTCGAGAACCTGCTGGTCGCGCAACACAATCCACTGATGTCCGCATCGCTGTTCACGATCGGCGGCATCCTCGCCGTGCCCGGGTACAAGCAGGCCGAGAAGAAGGCCATCGAACGGGCGACATACTGGCTCGAACAGGTTCGCCTGACCGAGCGTGCCGACGATCCGGCCGCCGACCTGCCCTACGGCGCTCAGCGGCGCCTGGAGATTGCGCGTGCCATGTGCACGGATCCGCTGCTTCTGTGCCTCGACGAGCCTGCGGCCGGACTCAATCCGCGCGAGTCGCACGAACTCAATGAACTCCTGAAGTTCATCCGCGACGAACACGGCACGTCGATCCTGCTCATCGAGCACGACATGGGAGTGGTGATGGAAATCTCCGACCATGTCATCGTGCTCGACTACGGCGTGAAGATCTCGGACGGCGACGCCAAGCATGTGAAGAGCGACCCGCGCGTCATCGCCGCCTATCTCGGCGTCGACGATGAAGCCGAGATCGACGTGCCCGAGATCAAGCACGACGTCGAGGAAGTCATCGAGGAAGCCGAGGAACTGGCCGAGGCCGACAAGGCGGCGGCGCAGCGGAAGGCCGCAAGGGCGAAACCGGCCAGCAAGTCCGCGCGCGCCAAGGCCGCCGGCAGAACCGGTGGCGCCAAGGCCGGTGGCGCCAAGACCTTGGAGAAGCCTGCCACGACCCGCACCGCGAAAAAGGCGGCGGAACCCGTCAAGAGCGAGGTCGTCGTCAAGAACGCCGCCGATTATCCCGGCCGCCAGCCACATGGCACCAGGAAGCCGGCGGCCGGCGCTCCCGACAATCTGACCCGCATCAAGGGCATCGGGCCCGCCAACGAGAAAAAGCTCAACGCGCTCGGCATCTGGCATTTCTCACAGATCGCCACCTGGAAGGCGCGTGAGGTCGACTGGGTCGGCGCGTGGCTGTCCTTCCCCGGACGTATCGAGCGCGAGGAATGGGTGAAACAGGCAAAGACGCTCGCCAAGGGCGGTGCGACGGCGTTCTCCAAGCGCGTCGACAAGGGCGAGGTTCCGACCAGCAAGGCGACGCCTAAACGGAACCGCGGCAAGGGAGGCAAGGCATGAGCGAGGCCGGCCAGCCTTTGTTGAGGGTCCGCAATGTCGAGACCTATTACGGCAAGATCATCGCCTTGCGCGGCGTCGACGTCGACGTGTTCCGCGGCGAGATCGTCACCCTGATCGGCGCAAATGGCGCCGGCAAGTCGACGCTGATGATGACGATCTGTGGCAGCCCGCAGGCGCGCACCGGCGAAATCGTCTATGACGGACACGACATCACCACTGCGCCAACGCACGAGATCATCCGTCTCGGCATCGCCCAATCGCCGGAAGGGCGGCGCATCTTTCCGCGCATGACGGTGCTGGAAAACCTGCAGATGGGCGCCTCGCTGGTCGACGAGGAGCATTTCGACGGCGATCTGGCGCGTATCTTCGACCTGTTCCCGCGGCTCAAGGAGCGCGCCTCCCAGCGCGGCGGCACGCTTTCGGGCGGCGAGCAGCAGATGCTGGCGATTGCCCGCGCGCTGATGGGGCGCCCGAAGCTGCTGCTTCTCGACGAGCCCTCGCTCGGTCTCGCGCCGCTGATCGTCAAGCAGATCTTCGAGGTGATCGGCGAGTTGAACAGGCGCGACGGGTTGACGGTCTTTCTTGTCGAGCAAAACGCCTTCCATGCCCTCAAGCTCGCCCACCGGGGCTATGTCATGGTCAACGGCAAGATCACCATGAGCGGCACCGGCGCCGAGCTGCTCAAGCGCGAGGAGGTCCGTGCGGCCTATCTCGAGGGCGGCAGGCACTAGGAGTCGCGGCAATGGAGAATCAGAACACGCTCGTGTGGGAAGTGACGGTCTGGGAGTTCCTGTTCGTCACCGTGATCCTGGCCGGCGCGGCCGCCTACATGACCGGACGCGCCGCCGCGCGCACCTGGCTGCCGAACTGGCAGCTGGTGCTTTATGTGCTGCTGCTCACCGCGGCGACACGCTTCATCCATTTCGCGCTGTTCGAGGGCACGCTGCTTACGCTCTATTATTTCGTCGTGGACCTGATCGTCCTCCTCGTGATCGCCTTCACCGGCAAGCGCATCACCCGCGCCTACCAGATGGCGACGCAATATGGCTTCGCTTTCGAGCGGACCGGCCCGCTGGGCTGGAAACCGCGCGAAACCGGGTCGTAGGCGGCCTGTCGGCCGTTTACGAAGATCGACTTGAAGCCCTTTATTTCCCTGCGGAATTGGGCTTCTATGTCGACAAGCGGGAAGGGAACCCCGCATGCGACCGGACCGGAGACTGACACCATCGCCGCCGGTTTCATCCATCTGTCAGGTGTTTTAAGGGAGTCACCATGAAAAAGGCACTTTTGGCAGGCGTTGCGCTGACCTTTGCAATGTCGACCGCCGCGTATGCGGACATTGTTATCGCCACGGCCGGTCCGATGACGGGGCAGTACGCCTCCTTCGGCGCCCAGATGAAGGCCGGCGCGGAGCAGGCGGTGGAGGACATCAACGCCGCCGGCGGCGTCAATGGCGAAATGCTCAAGCTCGAGATCGGCGACGACGCATGCGATCCCAAGCAGGCTGTGGCCGTTGCCAACCAGTTTGCCGGCTCGGGCGTCGTGTTCGTGGCCGGGCATTTCTGCTCTGGCTCCTCGATCCCCGCTTCTTCGGTTTACGCCGATGAGGGCATCGTCCAGATTTCGCCGGCTTCGACGAACCCCAAGTTCACCGACGAACGCCCCGGCGACGGCGTGTTCCGCGTCTGCGGCCGCGACGACCAGCAGGGTGACGTGGCGGGCAACTATCTCGCCAAAAACTTCGCCGACAAGAAGATCGCCTTCGTCCACGACAAGACCGCCTACGGCAAGGGTCTTGCCGACGCCACCATGGCGGCCTTCGAGGCTGCGGGCGGCAAGCCGGCTCTCTACGAAGCCTACACCGCCGGCGAGAAGGACTACACCGCACTGGTCTCGAAGCTGAAGGCCGAAGGTATCGGCGTGCTTTATGTCGGCGGCTATCACACCGAAGCCGGCCTCATGGTCCGCCAGATGCGCGAACAGGGCATGGACACGATCCTCGTCTCGGGTGACGCGCTGGTTACCGACGAGTATTGGGCCATCACCGGCGATGCCGGCGAAGGCACGCTGATGACCTTCTCGCCCGATCCGCGCAAGAATCCCGACGCAGCGCCGCTGGTCGAGAAGTTCCGCGCCAAGAACATCGAGCCGGAAGGTTACGTGCTCTACACCTACGCCGCGATCCAGGCCTGGGCCGATGCCGCCAAGGCGGCCGGCTCGACCGATTTCGACCCGGTGGTGAGCGCGCTTAACGACGGCAAGTTCAAGACCGTGCTTGGCGAGCTCGAGTTCAACGAAACCGGCGACGTCACGCTGCCCGGCTACGTCTTCTACGAGTGGAAGAGCGGCAAGTACGACTATCTGTGATCGTCGCATCTCGCGACTGATCCGATCACGACAGGAGGCCCGGCGCAGCGATGCGCCGGGCCTTTTCTTGTTGCGCCGGCACGGATAGTTTGCGGTGCAGCATTTTCCGTCTATTGATGACGTCCGACCGTGAAACCCGAGCGGAGCCCGCCTAGTGCCGATTTCGAAAATCCTCGTCGCAAACCGATCCGAAATCGCCATCCGGGTGTTCCGCGCCGCCAACGAGCTCGACATCCGCACCGTGGCCATCTGGGCCGAGGAAGACAAATACTCGCTGCACCGCTTCAAGGCCGACGAATCCTACCAGGTCGGGCGCGGCCCGCATCTCGGCAAGGACATGGGACCGATCGAGAGCTATCTGTCGATCGACGAGGTGATCCGCGTCGCGAAACTCTCCGGCGCCGATGCGATCCATCCGGGCTACGGCCTTCTGTCGGAAAGCCCGGAGTTTGCCGAGGCCTGTGCCGAGAACGGCATCATCTTCATCGGCCCCCGACCGGACACCATGCGCCGGCTCGGCAACAAGGTCGCCGCGCGCAATCTGGCGATCGAAGTGGGCGTGCCCGTGGTTCCCGCCACCGAGCCGTTGCCGGACGATATGAAGGCGGTGGCCGAGATGGCCGCCGCCATCGGCTATCCGGTCATGCTCAAGGCCTCCTGGGGTGGTGGCGGGCGCGGCATGCGCGCGATCCGCTCGGCGGATGACCTTGCCCGCGAGGTGACGGAGGCCAAGCGTGAAGCCAAGGCGGCGTTCGGCAAGGACGAGGTCTATCTGGAGAAGCTGGTCGAGCGCGCCCGCCACGTCGAAGTCCAGGTGCTGGGCGACACCCACGGCAATACCGTCCATCTTTTCGAGCGCGACTGCTCGATCCAGCGCCGCAACCAGAAGGTCGTCGAACGGGCGCCGGCGCCGTATCTCGACGCCGCCAAGCGTGGCGAACTCTGCGGCTACGCGCTCAAGATCGCCGACGCCACTAGCTATGTCGGGGCCGGCACGGTCGAGTTCCTGATGGATGCCGACACCGGCGCCTTCTACTTCATCGAGGTCAATCCGCGCATCCAGGTCGAGCATACGGTGACCGAGGAGGTGACCGGCATCGACATCGTCAAGGCGCAAATCCACATCCTGGATGGCGCGGCGATCGGAACGCCCGAATCCGGCGTGCCGGCTCGGGCCGACATCAGGCTCAACGGCCATGCGCTCCAGTGCCGGATCACTACCGAGGATCCGGAGCAGAACTTCATCCCCGACTATGGCCGCATCACCGCCTATCGTGGCGCGACCGGCTTCGGCATAAGACTCGACGGCGGCACCGCCTATTCCGGCGCGGTCATCACCCGCTTCTACGATCCGCTGCTCGAGAAGGTGACGGCGTGGGCACCGACGCCCGGAGAAGCCATCGCGCGCATGGACCGCGCCCTGCGCGAGTTCCGTATCCGGGGCGTCGCCACCAACCTCACCTTCCTCGAGGCGATCGTCGGCCACCCGGCCTTCCGCGACAATTCCTACACGACCCGCTTCATCGACGAGACGCCGGAACTTTTTACACAGGTGAAGCGGCAGGACCGGGCCACCAAGCTTTTGAACTACATCGCCGACGTCTCGGTGAACGGCCATCCCGAGGCCCGCGGACGCCCGCTGCCGGCGGCCGACGCCGCCGCGCCGGTACTGCCCTTTGTCGGCGGCGACGTGCCGGACGGCACCAGGCAGCTTCTCGACGAGCTCGGACCACAAAAATTCGGACGCTGGATGCGCGACCAGACGCAGGTGCTCGTCACCGACACGACCATGCGCGATGGCCACCAGTCGCTGCTCGCAACCCGTATGCGCACCCACGACATTGCTCGCGTCGCCGGCGCCTATGCGCGGGCGCTGCCGCAACTGCTGTCGCTCGAGTGCTGGGGTGGCGCCACCTTTGACGTCGCCATGCGCTTCCTCACCGAGGATCCCTGGGAGCGGCTCGACCTCGTCCGCAAGGGCGCGCCGAACCTGCTTCTGCAGATGCTGCTCCGCGGTGCCAACGGTGTCGGCTATACCAACTACCCCGACAACGTCGTCAGGCATTTCGTCCGCCAGGCCGCGGCTGGTGGCATCGACCTCTTCCGCGTTTTCGACTGTCTCAACTGGGTCGAGAACATGCGCGTCGCCATGGACGCCGTCTGCGAAGAGGGCAAGCTCTGCGAGGCGGCGATCTGCTATACCGGCGACATCGCCGACCCGGCGCGCGCGAAATACGACCTCAAATACTATGTCTCGCTCACCGAAGAGCTGGAGGCCGCAGGCGCGCATATCATAGCCGTCAAGGACATGGCGGGCCTGCTGAAGCCGTCGGCGGCGCGGGTCCTGTTCAAGGCGCTGCGCGAGGCGACCGACCTGCCGATCCATTTCCACACCCACGACACGTCGGGCATTGCCGCCGCGACGGTGCTGGCCGCGGTGGAAAGCGGTGTCGACGCCATCGACGCCGCGATGGATGCGTTCTCCGGCAACACCTCGCAGCCATGCCTCGGTTCGATCGTCGAGGCGCTGAAGGGCTCGGAGCGCGATCCCGGCCTCGATCCCGAATGGATTCGCCGCATCTCCTTCTATTGGGAAGCGGTGCGCAACCAGTACGCCGCCTTCGAAAGCGACCTCAAGGGTCCTGCATCGGAGGTCTATCTGCACGAAATGCCCGGCGGCCAGTTCACCAACCTGAAGGAGCAGGCGCGATCGCTCGGGCTCGAGGCGCGCTGGCACGAGGTTGCACAGGCCTATCACGACGTCAATCTGATGTTCGGCGACATCGTCAAGGTGACGCCGTCATCCAAGGTGGTCGGCGACATGGCGCTGATGATGGTCAGCCAGGATCTCACGGTGGCCGACGTCGAAAACCCGGCGCGCGACATCGCCTTCCCGGACTCGGTCGTGGCGATGCTGCGCGGCGACCTTGGCCAGCCCCCCGGCGGCTGGCCGGCGCCATTGCAGAAAAAGGCGCTGAAGGGCGACAAGCCGATCACGGCGAGGCCCGGTTCGTTGCTGGCCGACGCCGATCTCGACGTCGCGCGGGGTGAGGCCCAGGAAAAGATCGGCCGCGACATCAGCGAGTTCGAATTCGCTTCGTGGCTGATGTATCCGAAGGTCTTTTCAGACTTCGCCGCCGCGCAGGAGAGTTACGGCCCGGTCAGCGTGCTGCCGACCCCGACCTATTTCTACGGCATGAAGCCCGAGGACGAAATTTTCGTCGACATCGAGCGCGGCAAGACGCTGGTGGTTCGCTGCCTGGCGATCGGCGAAACCGATGAAAAGGGCATGGTCACGGTCTTCTTCGAACTCAACGGCCAGCCCCGGCGCGTCAAGGTTCCCGACCGTGCCCATGGTGCCTCGAACGGCAAGGCCCGGCGCAAGGCCGAAGCAGGCAACGAGGCGCATGTCGCCGCTCCCATGCCGGGCGTGGTCTCGACGCTGGCGGTTGCCGCCGGGCAGGTGGTCAAGGCCGGCGACGTGCTGCTGTCGATCGAGGCGATGAAGATGGAGACCGCGCTCCACGCCGAGCGTGACGGCACGATCGCCGAGGTGCTGGTCGCCGCCGGCGATCAGATCGACGCCAAGGACCTGCTCGTCACCTATGCCGAAGCCGGATGACGACGGCGCTCAGCCGTCGTCGATCTGCTTGGCGATAATGGCGATCGCCTGCTGGTAGACGCTCGCCGCGTTCCAGCCCTTGATGGCTCCAAAATTGGCCTGCCCCGGCTGGTAGCCGGCACCACGGCGCCAGCCATGCGCGCGCAGGAAGTTTGCTGTCGACGCCAGAGCGTCGGCGCGCGAACGCACCAGATCGAGGCGGCCATTGCCGTCCCCGTCGGCGCCGTAGCGAAGCACGCTGCCGGGCAGGAACTGCGTCTGGCCGAGTTCGCCGTGCTTGGCGCCGGTCGTGCTCGCCGAGATCACCCCGCGATCCACAAGCGTCAACGCCGCCATCAGGTGGCCGGTGAAGAAGTCCGAACGTCGGCAATCATAGGCAAGCGTCGCGGTTGCCGAGAGCAGGTTGGAGTTGCCGAGGAACTTGCCGAAGGCGGTCTCCATGCCCCAGATCGCGATCAGCGGCCCGGCCGGCACGCCGTAGCGCTGCTCGAGATTCGCGAACAGCTTGGCATGCTGCTTCTTGAGGCGCTTGCCCTGGCTCGCGATCGTCGACGCGCCGCGCACCTGCATGAACTTCTTCAGCGAATATTTGAAGCTTTTCTGACCGCGGTCGGCGCGGATCGTCGCCGTCGCGTAGCGCGTGCCCTGCAGCGCCGACAGGCCGCGCTGGCCGATTCCGCGGGAGCGCGCTTCCGCCGTCATCTGCTGCTTCCAGGCTTCGAACCCGCCGGCATTGTTGCCGCATTGCGCGGCCCAGGCCGCCCCGCTTCCGAAGGTGCTCGCGGCCACGACCGCCGCCAGCAGCAAGCCTTTCGACCTCAACGCCATGAGATTCTCCCGTTGCCTGTTTCGACCAGCGTTTGGCCGCCCCGCATCGTTCGGATTTCAGGTGCGAGGCGACGTGCAAGTCAAATGAAAGTATGGAGCTAGTTTCAAAACAAGTCTATTCTTGGGCCGGTTAACGGGGGGTTGCACGAATGCCGGACGTCGATGTGGTGATCGTCGGCGCCGGATCGGCTGGTCTTGCGGCTGCCAGGGCACTCCAGGCGCGGGGGGTGTCATTCCGCGTCCTCGAGGCGATGGACCGCATCGGCGGCCGCGCCTGGACCTCGAACGAAGATTTCGGCATCCCTTTCGACATAGGTTGCGCCTGGCTGCATGCTGCCGACCGCAATCCCTACTACGACGATGCGCGCGCTGCCGGCTGGACGCTGTTCCACCACGACATGAACATTGACCACCTCTACTACGGCAAGCGCAAGGCGAGCGAGGAAGAGGAAGCCCAGATGAAGGCGGCCGAGGCGTCGCTGTCGGCGCTGCTCGAAAGCCACAGCTCGGACGATGACCGGCTTTCATCGCTGCTGGCCAAGGGCCATGCCGTGCGCGCGGCCGCCACCTTTTCGGGGCCGATGGATTTCGGCAAGGATGATGACGAGATCTCGATTGCCGATTTCCGCGCCGCCGCCGACCTCGATCCGAACTATTTCACCAGGGAGGGCTTTGGCGCACTCGTGGCCCGTTTCGGCACCGCCGTCCCGGTCGAACTTTCGACCCCCGTGCGGCGCATCGGCTGGCACGGTCCGGGCGTGGCGGTGGAGACCGATCGCGGCACAATCCGCGCCGCCGCGGCCATCCTGACCTGCTCGCCGGCGGTGCTGGCCTATGGCGAGATCGCGTTCACGCCCGACCTCCCGGCCGAGTACGAGGAAGCCGTCTTCGACCTTCCGATGGGCATGCTCACCAAGATTCCGGTCGAGATCAAAGGAGAGCGCTTTGGCCTGTCGCCATTCGATGATCTGCTGATCGAGCGCCATGCCCGCCATGACCTTTACTTCCTGTGTTTCCCGTTCGATAGCGACCTGCTCGTCGGCTTCATCGGCGGCGACTTCGCCTGGGAAATGTCGGTTGCCGGCGAGGCGGCCGGCATCGACTTCGTCGCCGACCGGTTGTGCGACATTTTCGGCAATGACGTCCGCAAGCGCATCGGCCGCGCCATGATGACCGATTGGGGCGCCGAACGTTTCGTGCGCGGCGCCTACGCCGCGGCCCGACCCGGCAAGGCGAAAGCCCGTGCGACCCTGGGGCAGCCGATCGCAGAACGGCTCTATTTCGCCGGCGAGCATCTGGCCGGGCCACTGATCCAGACCTGCGGCGGCGCGCGGCTCTCCGGTGAAGCCGTGGCGCAAGACGTGGTGGCGGCGCTCAAGCGAACGTGATCGGCTGGAGGCGGCGTCATCTGCAATCTCTATGCTACTTGTCCGATGAAACCGGACGATTGGCATCGATGATATGGACCCGTTGAGTGACCTCCTCGACCTGATCGAACTGCGCGGTGCGCTTTATTTCCGCACCTCGTTCACGCCCCCCTGGTCGGTGGCTGTCCCGCCCCTGCGCCGGGCGGCCCGATTTCACCTCGCCGTCCAGGGCCGGTGCTGGGTCGCCGTCGGCGACAAGGCGACGGCACAGCTTGACCCCGGCGATCTCGTCATCATTCCCAACGGCGCCGGCCATGTCCTGAGCGACCGCGAGGGCGCTGAACCAGTCGCACTGGACAGCGTCGTGAAGAAGTCCGGCTTTTCTGGCGACGGCGTGCTGGTGTTCGGTGGCGACGATCCGGTGGCCCGGCCGACACAACTCGTCTGCGGCCATTTCACTTTCGCCGAGGAAACCCGTCATCCGCTGTTCGAAGCCCTGCCGGACATGCTGGTCGTCACGGCCGAGATGCGGGCTCAGAACAGCTGGCTCGACGACATCATGCGGCTGATTGCGCGGCGCATGTTCTCTGGCGCGCCCGGCAGCGCCGCCTCGGTCAAGCGCCTGTCCGAAGCGATGTTCGTCGAGGCGCTGAAAGCATGCGCGGGCCAGGCCGTCGCGCTCGAGGGTGTCGTCGGAGCGCTGACCGATCCGCGCATCTCGCGTTCGCTGGCGCTGATGCACCGTGCACCGGAGGCCGAATGGACCATCGAAAAGATCGCCGGCGAAATCGGCATGTCGCGCAGCCGCTTCGCCGAGCTCTTCAACGCCATGATGGGCTGCGCGCCGATGTCCTATCTCGCCGAACTGCGCCTGCAGAAAGCAATGTCGCTGCTGAAGCGCTCGCCCGAGCCGGTACAGCGCGTGGCTGCGATCGTCGGTTACCGTTCGCCGGCTGCCTTCGCGCGCGCCTTTGCCGAGCGTTACGGGCTGACGCCGAGCCAGGTCAGGCGCGACGGCGCCGCTATGCAGATCGTCTGAAAGATCGTGCGCGGATGCCGGATATCGGGCATAGAGATTGCTTGTCGTCCGTTCTTTGCTGGAAGTTGCGGTCGCGGCCTCGCCGCGTCCCAACAACCAAGGAGTATTCGCATGTCCCTCAAGATTCTCGCCGGAGCGCTGGCGCTGTCGGCCCTCCTCGGCGCCGCGCCGGCTTTTGCCGCCGACGAACTCAATGTCGTGCCCGGCCTTTCGATCGCCGGTGCGCCGCTTGCCGTCCATGGCTACGATCCCGTCGCCTATTTCACCGAAGGCAAGCCCATGCGCGGGTCCGACAGTCTCGTGCATGTCCATGACGGCGCGGCCTACCGCTTCGCCAATGCCGAGCATCTGGCAATGTTTGAGGCCGACCCGGCGAAATACCTGCCGCAATATGGCGGTTTCTGCGCCTATGGCGTCTCGGTCGGCAAGAAATTCGACGGCGATCCCAACTTCTGGAAGGTCGCCGACGGCAGGCTCTACCTGAACCTCAACGAGGAGATCAGCGACACCTTCAACAAGGACGTCGCCGGCGCTATCGAAAAGGCCGACCGCAACTGGACCGACATTCGCGGCAAGGCGGCCGGGGAACTCTGACGCCAGGGCCGGCAGCCGTGCCACACGGCGGCCGGCCCTCCCATCGCGTCCTCCAGCGCTTTTGCTTGACTCTTCTGCCGCTTTCCTGTCTATCCGGCGCAAATTCCGCGACGAGTGACAACTCCGAGCAGCCGACCGGGACGAACGCCCACAAAGGGCGAACAGCGATCCCGGAGGTCAACACCCGGCAGCGCGATGCGCCCCCGGGTGCTTTTGGCTTTGGGCTCCGGTTTCACAACAGCCGCGGACGCATTACCTCTCTGGGCGGTAACGACCGGAGAAAGAAGGACGGACGATGTTTGAATCGCTGCAGGAACGCCTTGGCTCGATCCTGAACGGCCTCACCGGCCGCGGCGCGCTGTCGGAGGCCGACGTCTCGGCTGCGCTGCGCGAGGTGCGCCGCGCGCTGATCGAGGCCGACGTGGCGCTCGAGGTCGTGCGCTCCTTCACCGACCGCGTGCGCGAGAAAGCCGTCGGCGCCGAGGTCCTGAAGTCGATCAAGCCCGGACAGATGGTGGTCAAGATCGTCCATGACGAGCTCGTCGCCACGCTCGGCTCCGAAGGCGAAACCATCGACCTCAACGCGCCGGCTCCCGTGGTCGTCATGATGGTCGGCCTGCAGGGCTCGGGCAAGACCACCACCACCGGCAAGATCGCCAAACGGCTCACCGAGCGCCAGGGCAAGAAGGTGCTGATGGCGTCGCTCGATACGCGCCGCCCGGCCGCGCAGGAGCAGTTGCGCCAGATCGGCGAGCAGGTGAGCGTCGCCACCCTGCCGGTCATCGCCGGCCAGTCGCCGGTCGACATCGCCAGGCGCGCCGTCCAGGCCGGCAAGCTCGGTGGCCACGACGTCGTCATCCTCGATACCGCCGGCCGCACCCATATCGACGAGCCGCTGATGATCGAGATGGCCGACATCCGCAAGGTGTCGGACCCGCACGAGATCCTGCTGGTCGCCGATTCTCTCACCGGCCAGGACGCCGTCAACCTCGCCCGCTCCTTCGACGAGCGCGTCGGGCTCACCGGGCTGGTGCTCACCCGCATGGATGGCGACGGCCGTGGCGGCGCGGCGCTTTCCATGCGCGCCGTCACCGGCAAGCCGGTCAAGCTGATCGGCACCGGCGAGAAGATGGACGCGCTGGAGGAGTTTCATCCCAAGCGCATCGCCGACCGCATCCTCGGCATGGGCGACATCGTCAGCCTCGTCGAGAAGGCTGCCGAGACCATCGACGCGGAAAAGGCCGCGGCGATGGCGAAGAAGATGCAGTCGGGCAAGTTCGACCTGAACGATCTCGCCGACCAGCTGCGCCAGATGCAGAAGATGGGCGGAATGGGCGGCATCATGGGTTTGATGCCCGGCATGGGCAAGATGAAGGACCAGCTCGCTGCCGCCGGGCTCGACGACAAGATGTTCGGACGCCAGCTCGCCATCATCTCGTCGATGACGAAGAAGGAGCGGGCCAATCCCGATATCCTGAAGCACAGCCGCAAGAAACGCATCGCCGCCGGCTCCGGCACCAGCGCGGCCGACATCAACAAGCTTCTGAAGATGCACCGCCAGATGGCCGACATGATGAAGGCCATGGGCGGCAAGGGCAAAGGCGCCGGCATGATGCAGAAGATGATGGGCGGCATGGCCTCGAAGATGGGGCTTGGTGGCCTCGGAGGCATGGGCGGCATGCCCGACCTGTCCAAGATGGACCCCAAGCAGATCGAGCAGCTGAAGAAGCAGGCAGAAGCTGCAGGTCTTGGCCAGGGCGGCGGTCTTCCCGGCCTGCCCGGTGGCGGTGGATTGCCGGGCATGCCGGGCGGCCCGCGATTGCCCGGCATAGGTGGCGGCGGCCTTCCGGGCTTGCCGAAGAAGAAATGAGCGGGGGAGCGCCAGTGACCACGATGTCCGATGCCGAGAAGGCGCGCGCGATCCTCGCCGGCTATCGCGCCTCGATAGACAACATCGACGCCGCTCTGATCCACATGCTGGCCGAGCGGTTCCGCTGCACCAAGGCGGTCGGCGTGCTCAAGGCCGAGCACGGCCTGCCGCCCGCCGACGCGACGCGCGAGGCCGAGCAGATCGCCCGCCTGCGCCAGCTTGCCCGCGACGCCCAGCTCGACCCCGATTTCGCGGAGAAGTTTCTGAACTTCATCGTGCGCGAAGTGATCCGCCACCATGAAATGATTGCCCGGGAAGGCGGCACAAACGCCGCCCCCGGCATCGAGAATGCCGGCTGATGCCGGCCGCACCCATCAGTGAGACATCAGGAGAAATGAAATGGCACTGAAGATCAGACTGGCCCGCGCGGGCTCCAAGAAGCGCCCCTATTATCATGTCGTGATCGCCGACGTGCGCAGCCCGCGCGACGGCCGCTTCATCGAACAGGTCGGTTCGTGGAACCCGACCCTGCCCAGGGACGGCGACCGCGTGAAGCTCAACGAGGAGCGCATCAAGCACTGGCTCGACAACGGCGCCCAGCCGACCGACCGCGTGCTGCGTTTCCTCGACGCCGCCGGCCTCGCCAAGCGTCCCGCCCGCAACAACCCGCAAAAGGCCGAGCCGGGCAAGAAGGCGCAGGAGCGCCTGGCCCTGATCAAGCAGGCCGAGGAAGAACTGGCCGCCAAGCTGGCCGAGGAAAAGGCCGCGGTCGAGGAGGCTGCCGCTGCGCCGGCCGAGGAAGCGCCTGCCGAAGAGCCGGCAGCGGAAAACAAGGAAGAGACGACGTCCTGATCGTTTCGGACGTTTCCGGGCATCTCGAACGGCGGGCATGGGCCCGCCGTTCGCATTTTGCGCCGTCCGGCTGAAGAATCCTCTGGACCCGCGCCGCATCGTTGAGGCAATCTGGTAGGACCAGATTGCCGGCACATGCGCCGGCCTTCCCGAGGGAGGAATTCATGAACGTCCAGCCGGCCGCCGCGACGGGCGCCGTCACGCCATTCGATCAGGCGCGCCTTGATGCTCTGATGGAGGAAGCGGGCATCGACGTCTTGCTCGCGACATCGAAGCACAACGTCCAGTACCTGCTCGGCGGCTATCGCTACATCTTCTTCCACGCCATGGAGGCGATTGGCCACAGCCGCTACCTGCCGGTTGTCGTCTACCAAAAGGGCCGCCCCGGCAACGCCGCCTATGTCGGCAACCGCATGGAGGGCATGGAGCAGCAGGTCAACCCGTTCTGGACGCCGAAGGTGCGCACGACCTGCTGGGGAACGGTCGACGCGGCGGCGGAAGCGATCGATCACGTTAAGGCGCTGGGCCAGGCCGGCGCCCGCATCGGCATCGAGCCGCCCTTCCTGCCGTCCGATGCCGCCGATGCATTGCGTTCTGGCCTCGAGGGCGCGCGTTTCGTCGACGCCACCTCGGTTCTGGAGCGCCTTCGTGCGATCAAGACCCCGGCCGAGCTCGACAGGCTGCGCAAGGCGTCGGAGCTCATCACCGATTCCATGCAGGCGGTTTTTGCCGGCCACGGCGAGGGGGCCAGCAAGGCCGAACTGGTCGACGCGCTGCGCCGCGAGGAGACCGAACGTGGCCTGCAGTTCGAATATTGCCTGATCACCGTCGGCGCGAGCCACAATCGCGCCGTCTCACCGCAAACCTGGCGAAAGGGTGAAGTGCTCTCCCTCGATTCCGGCGGCAACTATCACGGCTATATCGGTGACCTGTGTCGCATGGGCGTGCTCGGCGAGCCCGATTCCGAACTTCGCGACCTGCTCGAAGAGGTCGAGACGGTGCAGCAGGCGGCGTTCTCGAAGATTCGCGCCGGCGCCACTGGCGCCGACATGATCGCGCACGCCGACGGCGTTCTGAAATCCCTGCCCAACGCCGCCTGCAACGACTTCTTCGCTCATGGCATGGGGCTTATCAGCCACGAGGCGCCGTTCCTGATGACCAACCATCCGGTGGCCTATGAAGGCGTGGACGCCGACAGGCCGCTTGAAGCCAACATGGTGATCTCGGTCGAGACGACCATGCTGCACCCGTCGCGCGGCTTCATCAAGCTGGAGGACACGGTGGCCGTGACCGAAGACGGTTTCGAACTGATCGGCGATCGCGGCCGCGGCTGGAACCGCGGCCGGGACTGACCTTCTGGGAAAGGACCCGCCATCCGGAGGCCTGATCAGGCCGCCTGCTTCTTGGGCGTGATCAGTCCGCGCGCGATCAGGAGTTCCGCGATCTGCACCGCGTTGAGAGCCGCGCCCTTGCGCAGATTGTCGGCAACGACCCACATGCTGAGGCCGTTTTCGATCGTCACATCCTCGCGGATGCGTGAAATGTAGGTCGCGTCCTCGCCCGCCGATTCCAGCGGGGTGACGTAGCCGCCATCCTCGTGCTTGTCGACGACCAGGCAGCCCGGCGCCTCGCGCAGGATCTCGCGCGCCTCTTCGGCCGTGATCGGCCTTTCGAACTCGACATTCACCGCCTCGGAATGGCCGATGAAGACCGGCACGCGCACGCAGGTTGCGGTCAGCTTGATCTTGGGATCGACCATCTTCTTGATCTCGGCCACCATCTTCCACTCTTCCTTGGTGGAGCCGTCCTCCATGAAGACGTCGCAGTGCGGGATGACGTTGAAGGCGATGCGCTTGGTAAACTTCTTCGCCTCGACCGGGTCGGCCACAAAGACCGCGCGCGTCTGCTCGAAAAGTTCGTCCATGCCTTCCTTGCCGGCGCCGGACACCGACTGGTAGGTGGCGACGACGACGCGCTTGATCCCGGCCGCATCATGTAGCGGCTTCAGCGCCACCACGAGCTGGGCGGTCGAGCAATTGGGGTTGGCGATGATGTTCTTCTTCGTAAAGCCGTCGACCGCATTGGGATTCACTTCCGGCACGATCAGCGGCACCTCGGCGTCGTAGCGCCATGCCGAGGAATTGTCGATGACGACGCAGCCCTGCCTGCCGATGCGCGGCGAAAACTCCTTCGACACGTTGCCGCCAGCCGACATCAGGCAGATGTCGGTATCGGAGAAGTCGTAATTGTCGAGCGCCTTCACCTTCAGCGTCCGGTCGCCATAGGAAACCTCGGTACCCACCGAGCGCCGCGACGCCAGCGGCACGATCTCGTCGGCCGGAAAGCCGCGCTCCTCGAGAATGTTGAGCATTTCGCGGCCGACATTCCCGGTAGCGCCGGCGACTGCAATCTTGAAACCCATTTCGATTGTCTCCTGTGCCTCCCCGTCCTTTTCAGGAACCCGCCGGCCACCGCGGGCGCTTCCCCGGCCAGACCCGGGGAGGGCGGAAAGGCCGAGAAAGGTCAGACCGTCGTCGCGGTCGTTTTGGCCCGGGTTTTCGAGGTGAAGCACAGAGCGCGCAAGGAGATGACGCCGGTGGCGACACCGGCCTCAGACATCTGTCGGGCTGCCGAAACAGGGCTGCTCATGACGTGCTCCGCAAAACGCATCGCTTCTACCCGTTCTGCCCGCAGAGTCAATCGCACGTGCGGCGGCGATCACCCTCAATTCATTTGACGGTAGGCGGTGGCGGCCTAGGTTCCACGCGGGCGGAACCTGAAAGGAGACAAGCACATGCGTTCCATCTCCCGCAGGCTGATCATCGCGGCTGGCGCTGCTGGCGCTTTCGCCCTGGCTGCCGGCTATCCGGCGCTCGCCCATCATGGCTGGTCGTGGACCGAGGACGGCTTCTTCCAGCTCGAAGGCGTCATTGCCGGCGTCTATGTCGGCAATCCGCACGCCACGCTTGATGTCGATGTCGAAGGCGAGATCTGGCGGGTCGAACTGGCGCCGCCGTCGCGCACCATCGCGGCCGGCTTCACCGAGGATGTCGCCAGGGCGGGCGACGAGGTGACCGCGATCGGCAACCGCTCGCTCGACTCCAACGAGAGGCGCATGAAGGCGGTCCGCATCATCGTCAACGGCCAGACCTACGACGTCTACCCGAACCGCGCGCCGTCCTGAGCTGACGCCCCCTTGGATCTCCTGATCTGGATCGAGGGATTGCCGCCGGTGGCCGCGCTCAAGCGGTCTTTCGTCGCTTATCCGCTGGTCAACGCAACGCACATCCTGTCGATAGGCGTCCTGATCACCACCGTGGCGCTGATGGACCTGCGCCTGCTCGGTTTCCTGCGCGAATTCGACACGAAGGATTTCGTGCGCCGGCTGCACGGTTTCGCACTCGCCGGCTTTGCAGGCGCGGCGGCGACCGGCCTTGCCATGTTCACCATCCGCGCCAGCGAATATGTGGCCAACCCCGCCTTTCTGCTCAAGCTGGTCGTGATCCTCGCCGCCGGGCTGAACATGCTGCTGCTCCGACGGCAGCTCGCCTCGTCCCGGTCGGCGTACAGCAACCCCGGCGCGACCGTCCGCGCACAGGCCGCACTGTCGCTCATGCTCTGGCTCGGCGTCCTGATTTGCGGCCGGTTCATCGGCTTTCTCTGATCAGGCGGTCCAAAAACCGTTCAAACGTGCACGATCCCGGCTAAGGTGGCGTGGCAAGACAGACGGGAGGGACGCATGACCGGCGACAGGCAGGACATGATCGACATCAAGTCGGAAACGTCGGCCGTGGTGACCTCCATCCTCGTTGCTGCCGGCGACCGCGTCGGTAACGGGCAACTGCTCGCCACCACCGAACTCATGAAGATGCGGCAGGAGTTCCATGCGCCGGCTGGCGGCCTGATAGACGCTGTCAACGCGCGCGAAGGTGACATCCTCGAGCCGGGCACCATACTCGTTCGCCTGCGGCGGACCGAGGAGAACACGGACAGTCAGGGCGGGACGGCTTCGGCTGAAATCTCAACACCGCGCCTGCTCGAGGACATCGTCGACAAGCACGCGGCCCTGGAAGATAGCGCCCGGTCCGAGGCTGTCGCGCGCCGACAGGCCAAGGGCATGCGCACCGCCCGCGCCAATCTCGCCGATCTGGTCGACCCCGGCAGCTTCGTTGAATATGGCGCACTCGCAGTGGCGGCGCAGCGGCGCAAGTTCGCGATCGAGACGCTGCGCGAAAAATCGCCCGCCGACGGCATCATCACAGGCATCGGCACGGTCAATGCGGGGCTCTTCGGCGAGGTGGCCTCTGCATGCGCCGTCATGGCGGTCGACTACACCGTCATGGCCGGCACACAGGGCTACTTCCACCACAAGAAGATCGATCGCCTGCTCGGCGTCCTGCGTGACGACCCGATCCCGCTGGTGGTCTTCGCAGAAGGCGGTGGAGGCCGGCCCAACGATGTCGATCTTTCCGACATCAGCTTTTCCGGCCTCGACGTGCCGAGTTTCTACCGTTTCGCCCAGCTTTCGGGTCGCGCACCACGGGTCGCGATCGTTGCCGGCCGCTGCTTTGCCGGCAACGCCGCCTTCGCCGGTTGCGCCGATCTCGTCATCATGACCCGCGACGCCAATCTCGGCATGGGCGGCCCGGCCATGATCGAAGGCGGCGGCCTGGGTCGTTTCGAGCCCGAATCGATCGGGGCGGCAGAAGCGCAATGGAAGAACGGCGTCGCCGATCTTCTGGTCGAGGACGAGGCGGCAGCCGTCGCGGTGGCCAAGAAATATCTCGGCTACTTCCAGGGCCAACTGGCCGAGTGGACGACGTCCGACCAAGACCATCTGCGCGTCGCCGTGCCGGAGGACCGCCAACTCGCCTACGACATCCGCAAGGTGATCGAAACGCTCGCCGACAGCGGTTCGGTGCTCGAAATGCGCGCCGGCTTCGGCCCCGGCATGGTGACGGCGCTGATCCGCATTGCCGGCAAGCCGCTCGGGCTGATCGCCAACAACCCGCTGCATCTCGGCGGGGCGATCGACCCCGAGGCCTGCGACAAGGCCGCCCGCTTCCTGCAGCTTTGCGACGCATTCGGTCTGCCGATGCTGTCACTGTGCGACACACCCGGCTTCATGGTCGGACCAGAGATCGAGGCCCAGGCCCAGGTCCGCCACACCGGCCGGCTCTTCCTCGCCGGCGCGAATTTCCGCGGCGCTTTTTGCACGGTCATCCTGCGCAAGGGCTACGGCCTCGGCGCGCAGGCAATGGCCGGCGGCAGCTTCCATCGCTCGCGCTTCACGGTCTCATGGCCGACAGGCGAAGTCGGCGCCATGGGACTTGAGGGTGCGGTGCGGTTGGGCGCCCGCACCGAACTGGCCGCAATCGAAGATGAAGACAAGCGCAAGGCGCTCTTCGACAAGCTGGTCGCCCGTGCCTATGAACGCGGCAAGGCGGCCAACGCCGCGAGCCTGGTCGAATTCGACGCGGTCATCGATCCCGCGGAGACCCGCCGCTGGGTACTCCGCGCCCTTTCTTCGCCAGGAAGGGCTGGTTCCGGGCCGGCTCCGCGCTTCATCGATGCCTGGTAACCGCGACCCGCGACGTTGACATCCCGCCTGCGGGGCGGAAACTGGCGCCCGACATTGGCGACCATGGGCAGCAGGCATGCGTGGGGAAGTGCTCTATTTCGACGCCGAACGCGGCATCGGCTTCATCAACGGCGATGACGGCAACCGCTATCACTTCGCCAGCGCCGACCTTGCGACGCCCTCCCGCCCCGTCAAGGGCGTCGCCGTCGAATTCACCACCGAGGGCAACCGCGCGCACGAGGTGATCGTGACCGGGGGCGCGGGGGCGCCGGCCGCGCCGGCACATGTCGCCGCGCCGATCGATGGCGAGGTCGCAGCCGATGCACCCCAACAAGGCCGGCGCTCGCTGTTCGGTCACTTCCTTGCCTGCGTGACCGGCAACTATCTGCGCTTTTCCGGCCGCGCGCCGCGCCGCGAGTATTGGGGTTTTGCCCTGTTCATGTTCCTGTTTCTGGTCGTCGCCATCTTCGGCGGGCTGATCGTCGACGCCATGGTCGGCAATCTCGACAGCGACGAACCCGTTCTCACCATCGGCCTGACGAGCGTCCTGCTTTTGGCGCTCATCCTGCCGTCGCTTTCAGTGACGATCCGCCGGCTGCACGATATCGGCCTGTCGGGATGGTTCATCCTGCTCGGCTTCATCCCGACCGTCGGCAACCTCATCATCCTCGTCTTCTGCCTGATCCCCTCGCAGAAGAACGACAACCGGTGGGGTCCGGTCCCGTCCTGAGCGTCGGCCTCAGGCCGAAAGCGCCAGGAACTTCTCGAGGATCGCGTCGCCCATCGCCCCGGTGCCAAGCTGCGTCTTGCCGTCCGACATGATGTCGGCGGTGCGTTGCCCGTCATCGAGCACGGCCGCGACCGCCGCCTCCAGCCGGTCAGCCTCGGCGATCATGCTGAAGGAGTAGCGCAGGCACATGGCGAAGGAGGCGATCATGGCGATCGGGTTTGCCAGTCCCTTGCCGGCAATGTCCGGTGCCGAGCCATGCACGGGCTCGTAAAGCGCCTTGCGGCTGCCCGTCTTGGCATCGGGCGCGCCCAGCGAGGCCGAAGGCAGCATGCCCAGCGAGCCGGTAAGCATCGCCGCCACGTCCGACAGCATGTCGCCGAACAGGTTGTCGGTGACGATGACGTCGAACTGTTTCGGCCAGCGCACCAGCTGCATGCCGCCGGCATCGGCCAGCATGTGGGTAAGCTCCACATCGGAATATTTCGCCTTGTGCGTCGCTGCGACGACATCCTTCCACAACACGCCCGACTTCATCACATTGTGCTTTTCCATCGAGCACACCTTGTTCTGCCGCGTGCGGGCCAGCTCGAAGGCGACGCCCGAAATGCGCTCGATCTCGAAGGTGTCGTAGACCTGCGTGTCGATGCCGCGTTTCTGGCCGTTGCCGAGATCGATGATCTCCTTGGGCTCGCCGAAATAGACCCCGCCGGTGAGTTCGCGCACGATCAGGATGTCGAGGCCCTCGACGACCTCCTGCTTGAGCGAGGAGGATGCCGCGAGCGCCGGATAGCAGATGGCCGGGCGCAGATTGGCGAAAAGCTCCATTTCCTTGCGCAACCTCAGGAGGCCGGCTTCGGGACGCACCTCATAGGGTACGCCGTCCCATTTCGGCCCGCCGACCGCGCCGAACAGCACGGCGTCGGCGGCAAGCGCCTTGGCCATGTCCGCATCCGAGATCGCCTGGCCATGCGCGTCGTAGGCCGCCCCGCCAACCAGGCCCTCCTCGACCTCGAAGCCGGACGAGAACCGCTCGTTCATCGCGCTGATCAGCTTGCGCACCTCCGCCATCGCCTCGGGGCCGATGCCGTCGCCGGGAAGAAGCAGGAGTTTGCGCGTCATGGAGATAGCCTTCTGATTGCCACGGAGTGCGGCTTTGCTAACGGCAGCGGGAGGGGTTCGCAAGGCGAATCGCACTCGCCGCGGCCGAACGCGACGAACGGCGCCCGCAACTGATAGGCTCGATGCATGCGACAACTCCTGGCAGTTCTGATTTTCGCCAGCGCCACGTCGGCCGTGGCGCTCGAGCTTGACATGCCTGCCGACTGCGTGATCGGCGAAACCTGTTTTCTGCAGCAGTTCGCCGACATGGATCCCGGCCCCGGCACCGTCGACCCGCTCTGTGGCGCGGCGACCTATGACGGCCACAAGGGCACCGACATCCGCCTTCTCTCCATGGAAGACATCGCAGCCGACGTCGCGGTCCTGGCGATGGCCCCCGGCCGCGTTCTGCGGGTGCGCGACGGCGTTACCGACCGCCTCGTGACCACCGACCGCGATCGCCAGGCGGCAGCCGGTCGCGAATGCGGCAACGGCATCGTCATGGCGCATGACGGCGGCTTCGAAACGCAATATTGCCACCTGCGCATGAACAGCGTCGCGGTGAAGCCGGGCGATCGGGTCGCAAGCGGCGACCGGCTCGGCGCGATCGGCGCCTCCGGCATGGCGCAGTTTCCGCACGTCCACGTCGCGGTGCGCAAGGACGGCGTCGAAATCGATCCGCTCACCGGCCGCGCACTCGGCGCCGGCTGCGGCGACGACCCATCCCTGGCGGCGTCACTTTTCAAGCCCGCCATCGCCCGCGCTCTTGCCGAGGGGGTGACGAGCGTGCTGGCGCTCGGCCTTGCCGGAGATGTCGTCGATCACGCGGCCCTGACCGCTCACGGCCCGCCGCCGTCAGCAACGCCGAGCTCGGGCGCAACGGTCGGCTGGGCGTGGTTTTCCAACCTGCGTCTCGGCGACCGGATCCGGCTGACGGTGATCACTCCCGATGGCAACATTCTGGCCCGGCAGACCACCGAGCCGGCGGACCGCCACAAGGCTGATTATTCGGCCTATGCGGGGAAGCGCGGCAGGCCAGCACCGGGCGGTTACCGCGTTTCGGCCGAACTTATCCGCGATGGCGTGCCGATCTTCGAAAGGTCGGCGACGGTGACGATCGAATAGGGCGGCGCTTTCGCTACCGGCCTTGGCCGTGCCCTTTGAGCCGGCTTCGCGCCTGCGCGATCGCGTTGCCGTGGGTGAGCACGACCTCGCGATCATTCTTGCCCCTCGGCTCCGAGCGGGTCAGCGGTTCGGCAACGACGCCCCCGAAACGGGCCTCGTGCACGAGGACGGGCCGCGTGTCGATGAGGCAGACCACGCCCAGCGCCTTGTCGTCGTAGCGTGCCGGTTCGTCGGCGTAGGCCCACATGAGCCCGCCGGAAAACGAGACGTTGCCGAAGACGAGCCGGCGCCCCTCGGCATCTTCGGCCCGCAGCAGGCACTCTTGGCAGAAATACCACGGGTAGCGGTCGAAGCGATCCTGCGCCGCCCCGCATCCCGGGCAATGGTGTCGAGGTTCCTTGTCCATGGGCTTTGTTTGCCTAGGGGCGAAAGTCGGCGGGCAGTTTGGCAAGAAGCGCGTCGGGCCAGCGCGCGGGCCACAGGCGCGGTTGGGGCTCCGGCTGCTTTTGCGCGAAATAGAGTTTTTCGTTGCGCGGATCGACGACGATGAAGGTATCCGCCGCGCCGCATGCATGCGGCACGCAGCCCTGAGCGGTCAGAAGGCCCTCCGCGTCGACCTCCGGCGCACCGGCAACCAGCAGCCCCGTTGCGACCGAGAACAGTTCCTCGCCAAGCAGGGCTTCCGCCGCCCGATAGATCGCGGCGTTGCGGAAGAGATCGATCGGGTGGCCGATCGCTTGTGCGTCGAATGTCGACCAGTCGGTTCCGGTCTGGGGGGCAAAGGCGATCGTGCCTGCCGTCTGGAAGCCGTCATCCGGCGTCCAGGCCTGCATCGTGGTTTCCTCGCCGGGCCGCAGATAGGGCACGAAGTAGATGCGGTCATTGGCCACCGCCGGCGATGGCGCCCCGCAATCCTCGCCGGTGATCGCGGTTTCGATATCGCCGTCTTCCCGCTGCCAGACCATGATCGGATAGGCGCCGCAGGCATTGCCGCCATTGCCCGCCTCGAAGATCGCCACGTCGGTTTCCTGCACGGTGACGATGCGATCGACGCCGATGAAGTAGGCCCGATGAAGTTCGCGTCCGTCGAAGGAGAGCACACGCTCCCAGCCGTCCTTGGCAACACTCAGCGTGCCGCCGGCGAAATCGACCTCCTGGCGATCGTCCTGCGCGAAGGCCAGGGAACTCGCCATAACGGCTGCCAGTATTGCCGCAGCAAGACGATTGGAAAAAATCATCGCAACCTCCGGATCGAAACGACCGGCAGCTTAGCGGCAAATCAATCCGCCATCACCCCGTCCGTTCGTCCTTCAGCCGGCCGCGTTTTCGATGACAATCCGGCGGAGAATGCGCCGCACCAGCGGAGCGACGAACAGCACGGCCGGAAAGGCGATCGCCCAGGACGGCAGCCATGCCGCCAGCCAGTAGCCGGCGAAGGTGGCGGCGATTCCCCGCGCGATTGCGGTCGAAAGACCGGAGACGATGAACGACATCAGCCCCGACAGGAGCAGACCGAACGCGATCGGCTCCAGCCGCTTGGGCACAAACGGTTTCATCGAGATGCTCGACCTCCGCGGGGCCTCAGGTCCAGGGACGCGCGTCGGCGAGCTTTTCCTCGAAGGCCGCGATCGACGGCGCCTTTTCCATGGTCAGACCGATATCGTCGAGACCGTTGAGGAGGCAATGGCGACGGAACTCGTCGAGGTCGAATGTCACAACGCCGCCGTCGGGGCCACGGATTTCCTTGGTTTCGAGGTCGACGGTGATGGTGGCGTTGGCGCCGCGCTCGGCGTCGTCGAGCAGCTTTTCGAGGTCCTCCGGGCTGACCTTGATCGGCAGGATGCCGTTCTTGAAGCAGTTATTGTAGAAAATGTCGGCGAAGGACGTCGAGATCACGCAACGGATGCCGAAATCAAGCAAGGCCCATGGCGCATGTTCGCGACTCGACCCGCAGCCGAAATTGTCGCCGGCAACCAGAATCTTCGCGCCGCGATAGGCGGGTTTGTTGAGCACGAAATCGGGGTTTTCCGAACCGTCCTCATTGTAGCGCATCTCGGCGAACAGACCCTTGCCGAGCCCGGTGCGCTTGATCGTCTTCAGGTAATCCTTGGGAATGATCATGTCGGTGTCGACATTGACGATCGGCAATGGCGCGGCGACGCCGGTCAGGGTGGTGAATTTGTCCATGTGCTCGCCCGTCTTTTCTCCCGGATTTCTTTGACGACCGCTTTATACGCAACCGCGCGTCAAATCAAAGGGCGGCGCTGTGCACGCCACGCCGCCCTTCAATGGCTCAGGAAACCCGCTGCAGCGCCATGACACCGGTTTCCGTTCCCGTCAGCCGCCGCGAGCGGCCGTCGGTGCCGACGATCATGGTGATGCGGCGGCGCTCGGACGAAAACAGCTCCGACGTCACGACGTCGACCGGCGGGTCAAACGCCACGGTGGCGCGCCACAGGTCGGGCTTGATCGTCTCCGAAAGTCCGATCACGCGGCCCTGCGCTGGCCGGCCGTTGAAGCGGCCCTCCACCCGCTCGCCAACCGCGAACGGAGCAGCGGGGCGGCTTTCAGGCTTGTCGGCGGGCGCTGACCCGTTCTCCTTGCGGGCGGCGGCCAGCGTGTTCCAGTCGCGCACGCCGTGCTGGCGGGCGACCAGTTCCAGTGCCTTGCCGTGCGAGATTGTCATGCCGTCGGCGGCAAGCGCCTCGCGCAGGCGCCGGGCATGCGTCTTGTAGTCGGTGGATGTCGCCATCACCGTTGTCTCCTATCGCTTGTCTGCGACCGGCTACTGGTCACGGGGGCCCGCCTTGCCGTTCCGGCCGTCGCATCGACAGGGAAACGATGTCTGATCGGAAGCTTCACCATGGCTTTCGCCGCGGGCGGCAGGGGCTTCCGGCCCTTTCGAGCGGCTCAGATAGGCACTCGCCGGCAAAAGGTCAATCGGCGCCCGACCGCAGGATCAGATCACGTTGAGTTCGCGGAACGGACGCCCGGCGGTGATGCGTCCATAGCCAAAGGCAGAGCAATCGACCGTGCGGTAGCCGCCATGAACCACCAGTTCCGCCAGCGCCTTGCCGACGGCCGGCGCCTGTTGCAGGCCATGCCCGGAAAAGCCGTTGGCGAAAAGGAAGTTGCCGACATCCGGATGCGGACCGACGACCGCATTCTGGTCGAGCGTGTTGTAGTCGTAATGCCCTGCCCAGGCGCGCTGCAGCTTGATGGCTTCGAAAGCGGGAATGCGGGTTGCCAGCGTCGGCCAGATCACATCCTCGAACAGTGCCCAGTCGGGATCGAAGTCGCCCGGCTCGGCCGGCGCGTCGGTGGCCGCCGTCTCGGCTCCGCCGGTGATGTAGACCGAACCTTCCGGGCGGACATAGATACCGCTCGGATCGACGATCAGCGGCATGTCCTCGTAGCGTTCGCGCGCCTCGAAGACGAAGACAGTGCGTTTGCGTGGCTCGACCGGCAACGACAGGCCCGCCATCGTGGCAAGTCTGCCCGCCGCCGGCCCGGCGGCATTGACGACGGTCCCAGCGGTTACTCGTTCGCCGTTGTCGAGCACGACCCCCTCGATGCAGTCGCCGTTGCGCTCGATTCCGGTGACCGCCGCCTGGATGAAATCAACCGACTTGCCACGCAGTGCCTTTCTCAACAGCATCAGCAGTGCATGTGCGTCGAACCAGCCCTCGCCGCTTCTTCCGAAAGCGCCGGCGGCGACACCCTCGGGTGAAAGCCACGGAAAGCGGCGCGCCAGTGTCGCGGCATCCTCCAGCACGATGTCCGCGCCCTCGGCCTGTTGAACCTCGTGATTGGCTGCGAGGATCGGCAACCCGTCTTCCGAAGCGAGGATCAGGTATCCTTTTTCCTTGAACCCGATGTCGGCGTCCGGGCCGAACTCATCCTTCAGCCGGCGAAACAGATCGAGCGTGAATTGCGACAGGCGGATGTTTTCCGGGATCGAGAACTGCTGCCGGATCGAGGCGCAGGAGAGTGTCGTCGCCGCCTGCGTGAATTGCGGATCGCGTTCGATCAGCGCGATCGTTCCGGCAAAGCCCTCCTCGCGCAGGTACCATGCGATGGAACTGCCGACGATGGCGCCGCCAACGATGACGATGTCATAGCGTTTCACGCGAATCTCCTTGCGATCATCGCATCCGTGCAGGATCGGACGCCCGGCCGCAAGGGACAGGTGCGGTTCCGCTTGCAAGCATCCTGCCGGGACGTCATCTAGGAGCGATGCAAACCGCTCCCCGCCCGCGCCGTTCCGTCCTTTATGTGCCCGCGACCAATGACAAGGCGCTCGCCAAGATCGCGAGCCTCGCCTGTGACGCCGTGATTTTCGACCTCGAGGACGCCGTCGCGCCGGAGGAGAAAGTGACCGCTCGGCGCTCGCTTGTCCGCTTCCTTTCCGAGGCCGGGCGCGCGGACAAGGAGTTCGTCATCCGCATCAACGCGCTTGCCGGCGAGTGGGGCCGGGACGATCTCGAGGCCGCCCGCGCCCTGAGGCCGGACGCGATCCTTCTGCCCAAGGTCGACACGCCTGGCGACATCCTGGAGGCCAACGACATTCTGGATGCCGCCGAGGTGCCTCCCGAGCTGGCGCTGTGGGCGATGGTGGAAACGCCGCGCGCCGTTCTGAACCTCGGCCCGATCGCCGAGCTTGGCCGCGACCGCGGCGCCAGGCTTGCCTGTCTGGTGGTCGGAACCAACGACCTCGTCAAGGAAACCGGGATATCGCCTGCCGGCGGTCGGCAATGGCTGGTTCCGTGGCTGTTGCAGATCGTGCTCGCCGCCCGCGCCGGCGGCCTCGACGCTCTCGACGGGGTCAGCAATGATTTCCGCGACCTCGACGCCTTCGCCCGCGAGTGCCTGCAAGGCGCGGCAATGGGCTTCGACGGCAAGACCCTGATCCACCCGGCGCAGATCGGGGCGGCCAATGCCGCCTTTTCACCTTCCGGTGACGCGGTCGCCGAGGCCGAACGGATCGTCGCGGCGTTTGCCACACCCGAAAACGCCGGCAAGGGCGTGATCCAGGCCGATGGCCGCATGATCGAGCGCCTGCATCTGGACCAGGCGAGGAAACTGCTGGCGCGCGCCGGCCGCGGTCAGGCGTGAGCCGAATGGCATATCCTGCCCGCAAGGAAAGCTCGTGAGGACAAGATGAAACTCTACCGTTTTCTCACCGGACCCGACGATTCTAGCTTCTGCCACAAGGTGTCCGCGGCCCTGGACAAGGGCTGGCACCTGTTCGGCTCGCCGAGCTATGCCTTCGACCCGGAGACGAAGACCATGCGCTGCGGCCAGGCCGTGGTGAAGGATGTCGAGGGAAAGGACTACGATCCCGCGATGAAGCTCGGCGATTATTAGGCCCGGTCGATCATGCGCGCCGCGCAACGAGCCCCGGCATGAGTTCGGCAAGCTCTTCGGGGAAGACCGTCTCGGCGGTTTCGACCAACTCGGGAGCGCTCCACCAGCGCCAGCCGGCAATCATCTCGCTTTCGAACGCGTCCGGATTGTCGCCGGCGATGCGGTGGTGATCGAGCTTGACCAGGAAAAAGCGTTCCTCTGCCCGGACCGGCGTGCCGTCCGGGAGATCAAAATCGTTGATCCGGGCATAAACCTGCGGACCGATGGCAACATCGTGGCCGGTTTCCTCGTAAAGCTCGCGGCGTGCCGCCTGTTGAAAGCTTTCGCCGGGATCGAGTGCGCCTCCGGGCGTCGCCCAGAAGGAAAACCCTGCCTGCGGACCGGAGCGGTAGACGAAGCGGAACAGGAGCAGCCGGTCGTCCGGTCCGATGACGAACAGCCGAGCCGCGGGCCGGGGGCGGCGGAGCGTCGTCATGCCACGCTTTCTTCGATCTTCTCCATGTCCTCGTCAGACAGGCCGAAATGGTGGCCGAGTTCGTGGATCAGCACATGGGTGACGATGTCGCCCAGCGTTTCCTCGTTTTCGGCCCAGTAGTCGAGGATCGCCCGCCGGTAGAGCGTGATGCGGTTCGGTCCCTCGCCGGTCGCCGGGTTCCAGCGTTCGGCGATGCCGCGGCCCTCGAACAGCCCGAGAAGATCGAACGGCGTCTCCAGCGACAGGTCGTCCATGATGTCTTCGGTCGGAAATTCGGCGATCTGGATGACGATCTCGCCGGTCAGCTGGCGGAATGTCTCCGGCAGATGGGCATAGGCTTCCAGCGCCAGTAGCTCCAGTTCGTCCATCGACGGCGAGAGCTGGTCGTGCCAGGCGCGGGTCGAATATATGCGTGCCATTTCCTGTTCCTTTGGCGGCCATATAGCCTTTTGCGCCGGCGCTTTCGAGGGGAACGCGCCTTCGCGCGCCGGGTGCAGGGGTCGCGGACCGGCACGGCAAGGAATAAATTCTCCTCCAGGCTGCTTGACTCTTGGTTCGGGCTCTGGAATCCATAAGAACATAACAGGAACAAATGTACGGAAGTTCAGGCCATGGCGACGTCCGCCGCGGCGCGCGAGGTCGTTTTTGCCTTGCGCAGCGAGATTGCGAGGATCGAAGGCGTCCTTCCGGAGAGGCTGGCGGCGCCCGAAGACGGCCTTGTCCTGCGCCATGGCCCCGCCGCCCGGCGCGCGGCTACAAGCATGCCGGCCTTTGTGCGAACCGGCGTGCCCGGCTTCGATGCGGCTCTGGGCGAGGGGTTGCCGCGGGCGTCCCTGACCGAATTTCATGGAACTGAAACGCGCAATGCCGGTGCGGTGGCGGGTTTCGTCCTCTGCCTTGCCGGACTTTTGCGCAATGCCGGTCCTGCCGCGGGATCGGGCGCGGTGTGCTGGATCGGCACGGAGGATATCTTCCGGGAAGCGGGTCTGCCCTATCTCCCCGGCCTGCGGCGCCCTTTCGGGTTCGCACCCGACGGCCTCATGGTCTGCGCCCCCAACGATCCCAGGGATGCGCTCTGGATTGCCGAAGAGGCCACACGCCAGCAGGCTTTCGCGGCCATCATCCTGGAGATGCGCGGCCACCCGGCGCGTCTCGACCTGACCGCGACCAGGCGCCTTCACCGCCGGGCGCAGGCGGCAAGTCGCCCTGTCTTCCTGATCCGCGAGGCTGCCGGCGCGGCACCGACGGCAGCGCCCGTCCGCCTTGCCGTTTCGCCCGCGCCGGCCGCGCTGCGTTCGACACTGGCGGGACCGCTGGCGGGCTCGATCGGCCATGCGGCCTTTGCCGTCACCGTCACCAAAAGCCGAACCGCCCATGCCGGACGGTTCATCCTGGAGTGGAGCCCCGATGACATCCGTTTCCGCGAAATCCGGCCAGAGGATACTGGCGCTCTGGTTCCCACATCTGGCCACCGACAGGATCATCCGGCAAAGACAGGGACGGTCATGGCGCTGCGGCCCGCAGACCCGGCGCATGCCGCTTCTGGTCAGCCATCGCGAAAACAACACCCAGCGCATCGCAGCGCTTGACGAGCATGCCGAAGCACGCGGCCTGAAGCGGGGCATCGGCATTGCCGATGCCCGCGCCATGCATCCCGATGTCGAGATTGTCGAGGAGGCGCCACAGGCCGACCGCCGCCTGCTGGAAAGCCTTGCCGACTGGTGTGACCGCTATACGCCGCTCGTCGCGCTTGAAGGCAGCGACGGCCTGTTCCTCGACATCACCGGCTGCGTCCATCTCTTCGGCAATGAGAAACGTATGCTGGAGGATGTTCTGGCGCGTCTTTTCCAGCAGGGCTTCGACGTGCGTGCCGGGCTCGGGTCGAACCCCGGCATGGCCTGGGCGGCGGCGCGCTTCCTGGACCGGGGGATCGTCACGCCCGGCGAGGAAACCGGGGCCATGGCGCCGCTCCCGCTGGCCGCGCTGCGCATCGAGCCTGCGACCCGGGCGAGCCTGGAGAGCGTCGGGCTCAGGACCGTGGGCGCCATCATGACCGCGCCGCGCGCACCGCTTGTCCGCCGCTTCGGCGCCACGCTCGTGACGCGGCTCGACCAGGCCCTTGGCCGCATCGAGGAGGCGATCACCCCGCGCCTGCCCGTCCCGCCGCTTTCGGTCGAGCGGCATCTGGCCGAGCCGATCCTGCACACCGGCGACGTCCTCCAGCTCGTCGGAATGCTGGCCCGGACCCTGCGGGGCGAGCTCGAGCGCCGCGGCGAGGGCGCCCATGCCCTCCAGCTCGCCCTTTTCCGGGTCGACGGCATGATGAACCGCCTTGCCGTTGGCGCCTCGCGCCCCTTGCGGGATCCGCTCCTGATCGAGCATCTGTTCAAGGAACGGCTCACCGCGCTCGAAGACAGGATCGACGCCGGTTACGGGTTCGAACTGGTGCGGCTGTCGGTCCTGAAAGCCTCGCCCTTCGCGCTCACGCAGACCGATCTTGCCGGCGAAAGAAACGACGACGACGCGGATCTGGCGCTTTTTTCCGACCGTATCCGTGCCCGGCTCGGCGAGAAGGCGCTTCTGCGGCCCGTTCTTGCCGAAAGCCATCTTCCCGAGTGCGCCGCCGCCCTTGCGCCCGCCCTTCACCGCTCGGCCGGCGCCGGGCCATCGCTGCCGGCGCCGGCCGCTGGCGAGGCTGAGCGCCCGATCCGGCTTTTTGCCCGTCCCGAACCGGTCGAGGTCGTCGCCGCCGAAGTGCCCGAGGGGCCGCCGCTGCGTTTCCGCTGGCGCCGCGCGGTCCATCGTGTCATCCGCTCCGAGGGGCCGGAGCGCATAGCGCCGGAATGGTGGCGCGAACCGCACGAGACACCGACGCGCGACTACTTCCGCATCGAGGATGATGGCGGCCGCCGCTACTGGCTCTTCCGGCAGGGCTTTTACGCTGCGGAGACCATGCCGCGCTGGTTCATGCATGGGATTTTTGCATGAACACTTTTCCTGCCCCCTCTTATGTCGAGTTCGCCGTGCAGTCGAATTTCTCCTTCCTGCGCGGCGCCTCGCGGCCGGAAGAGCTGGTGGTCGCGGCCAAGTTTCTCGGCCATGCCGCCGTCGGCCTTGCCGACCGCAACACGGTGGCGGGCGTCGTGCGGGCATGGAGCCAGTCCAAGCACATCAAGCTTTCCGAAACGGCCGCTCCGACCCGGATCGACTTCTATCCCGGTTGCCGGCTGGTGTTTGCCGACGAAACACCCGACATGCTCGCCTATCCGCAGGACCGGCAGGGCTGGGGCCATCTGTGCCGCCTGCTGACCCGGGCCAATATGCGCCCCGACAGTGAAAAGGGCGCGCCGCTGGTCTATCGCGATGATCTCTTCGAATGGGGAAGGCACATTTCCCTGGCGATGATCCCGCGGCTTGCCGCGGACGCAACGCGCGAACTTGAACTCCTGCATCGGCTTCGCGATCGTTTCGAGGCTTCGGTCTGGCTCGCCGTCGCACCGTCCTATGGCGGCAATGACCGCTTCCGGATCGAGCAGGCCGCAAGCATGGCGGCCAAAGCCGGCGTGCCGCTGATGGCGATCAATGACGTGCTTTATCATGCATCCGAGCGACGTCCGCTGCAGGATGTTATGACGGCGATCCGCCTCAATACGACGGTCGCACAGGCCGGTTTCGCGCTCGTCGCCAATGCCGAACGCCACCTGAAGCCGCCGGCGGAAATGGCGCGGCTGTTCAACAGGCACCCGGACGCCCTGGCCGAAACCGTCCGCTTTGCCGAAAGGCTGAAATTCTCGCTGCGGGAGTTGAGCCACAACTATCCGGAAGAAACCTCGACGCCCGGCGTCGATCCGCAGGTTGAACTGCGGCAGCTGACCTGGGAAGGCGCCGTCAAGCGCTACCCGAAAGGTCTTCCGGACGGCCTTGCCGACAAGATCCGGCATGAGTTGGCGATCGTCGCTCAAAAGAACTATGCGCGCTATTTCCTCACTGTGCGCGACATCGTCGAATACGCCAAATCCCGGCAGATTCTTTGCCAGGGGCGTGGCTCGGCCGCCAATTCCGTCATCTGCTACTGCCTGGGCATCACCGAGGTCGATCCGACGCTGACGGATCTGCTTTTCGAGCGTTTTGTCTCGACCGAACGCGACGAGCCGCCCGATATCGACGTCGATTTCGAGCACGAACGGCGCGACGAGGTCATCGCCTATATCTACAAGAAATACAGCGAAACGCGGACAGCCCTGGCCGCTTCGGTGGTCACCTACCGCGGCCGCTCGGCGATGCGCGAGGTGGCCAAGGCCATGGGGCTTTCGGAGGACGTCCAGTCGGCACTATCGGGTTCGATCTGGGGCTGGTCGGCCTCCCAGCTTACCGACAGGGAAGCAAAGGCCGGCGGCCTCGCCGGAAACGACGCCGTCACGCGGCATGTCATGGAACGGGCCAATGAGATCATGGGCTTTCCACGTCATCTCTCGCAGCATGTCGGCGGTTTCGTCATCACCAAGGATCGGCTCGACGAGATCGTGCCTATCATCAAGACGGCGATGGACGAGCGCAAGATGGTCGAATGGGACAAGGACGACCTCGATGCGATCGGGCTGATCAAGGTCGACGTGCTGGCGCTCGGCATGCTGTCGTGCCTGCGGCGCGCCTTCAAACTTCTGGAACAGCATTACCCGGAGGAAAAGGACGATTTCGGGCTTCCGCTGACGCTGGCCACGATTCCGAAGGAGGATTCTCGCGTCTACGACATGATCTGCCGTGCCGACACGCTGGGTGTCTTCCAGATCGAATCCCGCGCGCAGATGTCGATGCTGCCGCGGCTCAGGCCGCGCGCGTTCTACGATCTGGTCATCGAGGTGGCGATCGTGCGTCCCGGCCCGATCCAGGGCGACATGGTGCATCCCTATCTGCGCCGCCGAGAAGGCAAGGAGCCGATCGTCTATCCGAGCCCGGAAATGAGGCGCATCCTGGAAAGAACCAAGGGCGTGCCGCTGTTCCAGGAACAGGCGATGAAGATCGCGATCGACGCCGGCGGTTTCACCCCGAGCGAGGCCGACCAGCTGCGCCGCGCCATGGCCACCTTCCGGCGCAACGGCACCATCCACAATTACAGGGAAAAGCTGATCAGCGGCATGGTGGCGAGAGGCTACGAACAGGAATTCGCCGAGCGCTGTTTCAGGCAGATCGAAGGGTTCGGCGATTACGGCTTCCCGGAAAGCCACGCCGCCTCCTTCGCGCTGCTGGTCTATGCCTCCTGCTGGTTCAAGACCTTCTACCCGGACGTCTTCTGCGCCGCGATCCTGAATTCCCAGCCCATGGGGTTTTATGCGCCGGCGCAGCTGGTGCGCGACGCGCGCGAACATGGCGTCGACGTCCGGCCAGCCGACATCAATGCGTCCTTCTGGGACTCCACGCTGGAGGAAGCGAATTTCGATCCGAAGCAGATCGCAAGCCGGCACAGGGAAATGACCGGCGTCATCCGGGCCGGCCACGCGGTTCGCCTCGGCTTTCGCCGCATCAAGGGCCTGTCGGAAGGCGACGTCCAGCTGCTCGTCGAGAGGCGGGGGCAGGGTTATGATTCGGTGCGTGACCTGTGGCTGCGCTCCGGCCTCCCTGCCAGCGTGATTGCCCGTCTGGCCGAAGCCGACGTGTTCCGCTCGCTCGGTCTCGACCGGCGCGATGCGCTATGGGCGGCCAAGGCGCTCGACGACAAGAGCGCGGCCGAACGCCTGCCGCTCTTTGATCGCGCCGATGCCGGCCTCCGGGACATGGAGCCGGACATTTCGCTGCCGCCGATGCCGCCCGGCCAGCACATTTTTCACGATTACCGCACATTGGCGCTGTCGCTCAAAGGACACCCGGCGCAGTTTCTGCGCTCGCGCCTCGACGCCGAGAGCGTCCTGCCCGCCATTCGGCTGCCCGACGTGCCGAACGGGCGGCGCGTGAGCGTGGCCGGGCTGACCCTGGTCCGCCAGCGTCCCGGCAAGGGCAACGTCATCTTCATGACACTGGAAGACGAGGGCGCCATCGCCAATATCATCGTCTGGCCGAAGGTTTTCGAACGTTTCCGGCCGATCGTGCTCGGCGCGCGGTTCGTGCGGGTGCGCGGCCGGCTGCAATCGGCATCGGGCGTCATTCATATCGTGGCGGAGAGCCTGGAAGATCTGTCGCCCCGGCTGAGCGTGCTTCTTCAGGAAGATCCATCGGCCCCGTCTCCGACCGCCGGACGGCGCCGGCTTGCCTCGCCGGCGGACAAGCTTGTCCCGCCAAACCCGGCTGCCGCAAATCGGGAGTTGGCAGAGCAGACCCGGCAGGTGATGCCGAAAGGCCGCAATTTTCACTAATGTGGTGAGAAGCTTTCGGGATCCCCGTCAGCGTGATGACGACGGCGGCGCCGCGTCATCGCCGATCCGCCGCGCCTCCGAAGGCAGCATGATCGGAATGCCGTCGCGCACCGGATAGGCGAGTTCGGCCGAGCGCGAGATCAGCTCCGATCGTTCGGCATCGAAGGTCAGCGGTCCCTTGGTCAAGGGACAGGCCAGCAGTTCCAGCAGCTTGCGGTCGATGCCGGCATTATCGGCTTGCTTGGTCACCATCCGGGCCTCATTGCAGGCTGCTGCCGGTTTCGTCACTGTTTCGGGCCAGAAGCATCTCGGTGATCGCGACCAGCGTCTCGGCGCGCGTCTTCAGGTCGGGCGCCTCCAGCAGCGCCTGTTTCTCGCTCGCCCCGTAAGGCGACATCATCGACAGCGCGTTGACCAGGGTCGCATTCTCGGCCTTGCGGATACTGTCCCAGTCTGCCTCCAGGCCGTTGGCGTCCAGATAGGCCTTGAACGTCTTCAAGAGCGCCTTGCGGTCGACGGCCGCCGCCTCGTCTTCGTCCTCGCCGAAGTCACTCGCGAACGGCGCTACCCGGCAACGCCGATAGGCGCAGCGGCCCCCGAGTTCTTCAAGTACCCGAAACCGCACGATCCCCTGCAGCGAGATCAGGTAGCGGCCGTCACCGGTTTCGGCGAAGGAGGTAAGCCGGCCGAGACACCCCACCTGGCAGAGCTCCGGTTCGCCATTGGCCTTCAGCCCGCCATCGAGGCGCGGCTGCACCATGCCGATCAGGCGATCGCGTCCCAGCGCGTCGTCGACCATCTGGAGATAGCGCGGCTCGAAGATGTTGAGCGGCAACCGGCCGCCCGGCAGCAGCAGGGCCGCCGCAAGCGGAAACACCGGGATCGACTGCGGCAGGTCGTCAGCCTTGTTGTAATGGGCATTCCCGGCCTGCACGTCTGTCTCCTCAACTCCCTTGCCGCGCCTTCTCCGGCCCTGACGTATCTAGGACACGAACGGCCTAGGAAAACAGCATCGAGGAAAGCTTTCTCCGCGCCGACAGCGTCACCTCGTCGGTAAGGCCCCAGGCCTCGAAGAAGGTCAGCAATTGCGCACGGGCAGCGTCGTCGTTCCAGCCGCGATCCTTGCCGACGATGTAAAGCAGGCTGTCCGCCGCGCCCTCGCGATCACCCATCGCATTCTGGATCTTGGCGAGTTCGAAGCGCGCCTCGTGATCGTTCGGATCGGCGGCCAGTCGCCGCTTGAACTCCTCCGGATCGCCAAGCTGGCTCATCTCGTCGGCGAGCGCGATGCGCGCCCTCACGCCGGCAATTTCCGCGCTTGTGTCGGTATCTGGCACCTGTGCCGCCAGCTCCCGTGCCCGTTCCGTATCTCCCTGGTCGAGCAGAAGGCCGGCCATGCCGGCAATCGCCGCCACGTTGTCGGGCGCCTGCGCCAGGACCGCCGAATAGATCTGGGCCGCAAGGTTCGCATCCCCGGCAGCGGCGGCTTCGCGGGCCTGTTCGAGCGCCGCCTCGGTCGCGTCGCCGGTCCCGCCGAGCCGCTGTATGAACTCCCGGATCTGGCTTTCCGGGACCGCGCCCATGAAACCGTCGACCGGCTGGCCGTCGCGAAAGGCGATTACCGCCGGGATCGATTGCACGCCTAGCTGTCCGGCAATCGAGGGATGTTCGTCGATGTTCATCTTGACGAGCTTGACCGCGCCCCGCGCCTCTCTGACCGCCTTCTCCAGCAGCGGCGTCAGCTGTTTGCACGGGCCGCACCACGGCGCCCAGAAATCGACCAGCACCGGCTGGTTGCGCGATTCCTGGATGACATCGGCGGTAAAGCTGGCGGTTGTGGTGTCGCGGACAAGATCCTGCTCGGCGGCCGTCATGCCGGCTCCCGGCGCCTCGAACGAAATCTCGGTCTTGTAGCCGCCGGCCGGGCCTGCGAACGGGTTGTCCTTCGCGCTCATGCCTGTCTCTCTCGCTTGGTCATGGTTCACAAATGTGGCGATCCGCCGCTGACGTTCAAGATCGCCGGCTCGTGCCCGGTCTCCTTCAGGAAGCGCAGGAGATCGTCGCGCGCGATCTGCGTCGTCGCGTCATTGGTCAGCGGATGGCAGTTTATCACCTCGTGGCCCAGCAGCGAGGCATCGAGAACGACCTTCACGCGCTTGTCCCGATCGTTGATGACGCCGAAGGCCGTCACGGCGCCGGGTCTGACCCCCAGCAGCTCCATGAGCGCCTCGGCACTGCCGAACGAGACCCGGCCCGATGCGCCGATCAGGCGATGCAGCGCCTTGAGGTCGACCTCCGCCTCCTCGCCGACGGTGACCAGGAAGTACTGGCTCTTCTTGTCCTTGAGAAACAGGTTCTTGGTGTGGCCGCCGGCAAGCTCGCCGCGCAGCGCCTGCGATTCGGTAACCGTGTTGAGCGGCGGGTGCTTCACCGTCGACACCGAAATGCCGAGCCGCTCCAGGAAGGCAAGAAGATCGTCGGGGGTGGTCGTGGCTGACATTCGCGCCTCTGTTCGGTCTGCGGACGTGTCTATGCCATACCGTGCCTTCGCGGCAAGCCGGGTGCAGTTGCCTGGCGACCGCCGGAGACCTGCCCGCGCATCGCTCGCCACCGCGCTGCGTGGGCACGCGGCTGCCGCAGGATCGCGCCGGAACCGCCAATGCAGGCAGCCTCGCGCACGTCACTTTCGCTCCGGAATTCCCTGTTGCATTCGGATTGCGTTTCGGTCATATAGGCGCGGCTTGCGGCACAGCGTGCCGCGCGAGCGGGTGTAGCTCAGGGGTAGAGCACAACCTTGCCAAGGTTGGGGTCGAGGGTTCGAATCCCTTCGCCCGCTCCAGAATTCCCTAGATTTGAATGGCTTAGGGCTCGGGGTATCCGGGCCTTTTTGCTGTCTTGGCGCGCGCAGGGCGGCAGCCAAACGAACCCTTCGCGGAAAGGGTCATCGACATCGCCGTGCCTGCAAATTATCTATAAACATGAGCACAAAAGACACGCGCGCCGCGCAAATTGCCCACAGCCTCGCCGAGCGGATCGTCTCAGGACGGCTCGAGCCTGGATCCAGGTTGCGGCAGGACCATATCGCCGAGGAATTCGGCACCAGCCATGTCCCCGTGCGGGAGGCGTTCCGCCGCCTCGAGGCGCAGGGCCTCGCCGTCAGCGAGCCGCGGCGCGGCGTGCGGGTCGCCACCTTCGACATCGGCGAGGTCCGCGAGGTTGCCGAAATGCGGGCCGCTCTTGAAGGTTTGGCGCTGCGCCAGGCCGCGCCACATCTCACCCGAGCGATCCTCGACGACGCCGAGGAGGCCAATCATCTTGGCGAGACCGCCGCTGATATCCGCTCATGGGAGGATGCCAACCGTCACTTCCACACCACGATACTGGCCCCTTGCCGCATGCCGCGATTGCTTGCCGCGATCGACGACCTGCACCTGGCGAGCGCGCGGTTTCTGTTCACGGCGTGGCGCTCGGACTGGGAGGTCCGCACCGACCAGGACCACCGCGCGATCCTTGCGGCACTTCGGCAGGGCGATGTCGACCATGCCGCCGCGATCCTGGCGCGTCATGTTCAGCGCATCGGCAAGCGGCCGTTCAAGACAGCGTCCGGCGCGACCCGCGACGCCTTTGCCATCATAGGCTGACCGGACGCGAAGCACCGCGTGCTTGCACCGGCAGTCGAGTTGTGGCTTTTTGATAGATGCAAGCCAAAGATTATAGATTATTTTTGAAAGGAAGTCCCTTGAGCCAGTCCGCCGCCATGCTCAGCCAGTCCCGCAGCCCGTTGCGGCTCGAAAGCCGGTCATTGGGCATCCAGATCGCCGCCGTGGTGCTCGGCACCATCGTGTTGACGCTGTCGTCCTACGTCATAGTGCCGATGTACCCGGTGCCGGTGACGATGCAGACCTACGCGATCCTCGCCGTCGCGGCGCTTTATGGCTGGCGGATGGGCACCTTGACGGTGCTTGCCTGGCTGGGCCAGGCGGCCATCGGCATGCCGGTGCTGGCCGGCGGGACCGGCGGCCTCGCCGTCTTCGCCGGGCCGACCGCCGGCTACATCATCGCCTGGCCGCTGATCACTGCGCTGGTTGGCTGGCTGGTCGAGCGCGGCTGGAACGGCCACCGTCCTCTTCTCGCCCTGCTCGCCATGCTCACGGCGAGCGCCATCTGCCTGGCCATGGGCGCGGCGTGGCTTTCGGGCTTTGTCGGCGTCGAAAAGGCGATCGCCGCCGGCGTCTTGCCCTTCCTCCTCGGCGACGCGCTGAAGTCGGCGCTGGCCGCCGCGACGCTCATGGTCCTTGCCCGCAAAGGAAAGGCGTGACGGTCCGCCTGCGCGCGCATCATCTGCTCTGCATCCTCACCTATGCCGGCAAGGGCTACAATCCGGCCTTCGTCGCCAATTACGACACGATTGCCGGGCGGATCGCCGGAGGCGAGGACGTCGTCCTCGTCTCCGGCCCCGACGACATCTGCGCGCCTCTTCTGGCGGATGCTGATCCGCATTGCCACGGCGCAAATGTCGTCAGGCGTGACCGGCAGGCCGCCGAGACGCTGGCCGAGTTGCTTTCCCGCCCCGTAGCCGTCGGCGAACGACTGGTTCTGGACGACGCGACACTTGTCCACATGCGAGAGGCATTCGCGCGGGGGGCCATTCGCCGGGCCTGCACCGGCTGCGCCTGGGCACCATTGTGCAGCTCGATCGCCGGCGACGGTTACGCAGAGGTCCGAATCGCGGCCGGCACCGCGACGTAAGTGCGGGCCGGATCGAACTTGCACCACTGAGAAAAGACGTCACGCCCCAAGGAATTGCGGATGCGGCGGACGCGCCGCTGTGCTAGCCGTCGCTCATGGCGCAGAAAAAGGCACATGAGGTCGGCCGATGGCTGGCCAGACCCGACCCGGCTTTCTGCGTCATTCTGCTCTACGGTCCCGACCGCGGCATGGTGAGCGAACGCGCCAGCGCCTTCGCCGCTGCAACCGGCCTGCCGCTCGACGATCCGTTCGCCGTCGCCAAGTTCGACATCTCAGACATCGAGACCGACCCGGGCCGCCTGTTCGACGAGATCGCCACGCGTCCGCTCTTCGGCGGCAAGCGGCTCGTGTGGTTACGCAACGCCGGTACCCAGAAGTTCCTCGCCGATGCCGTCACCGATCTGGCGAAGAACGCCCTGGACGACGTGGTCCTCCTGATCGAGGCCGGCGAACTGAGAAAGAATGCGCCGCTGCGCATGGCGGCCGAGCAGGCGACCGCCGCCATGGCCCTGCCCTGCTATGCCGACGAGGGACGCAACCTCGACCAGCTTGTCGATGGCGAACTCCAGAAGGCCGGGCTCACCATCGGGCCGGACGCGCGCCACTATCTGCGCGGCATCCTCGGCGGCGACAGGCTCGCAAGCCGCGGCGAGCTGGAAAAGCTCATGCTTTATTGCCAGGGCGGCGGCGAGATCTCCGTCGCCGACATTCGTGAATCCGTGGGCGACGTTTCGGCGACCTCGACCGACGATGTGGTCGACTGCGTGCTGGCCGGAAGCGGCGCCGAGATGGACCGGCAGGTGCGCCGGCTGCTGGCCGCAGGCACACCGCCCTTCCTGATGCTGTCGGCGGCGATGCGCCAGTTCCAGACACTGTCGGCGCTGCGCGACGAGATGGAGAGATCGGGTCGCAAGCCGGGCGCCGTCGTGGCGAGTGCCCGCCCGCCGATCTTCTTTGCCCGCCGCGCGGTCATGGAAACGGCGTTGGCGCGCTGGAGCGCCGGTGCCCTTACCGAGGCGCTTGCGAGGTTGCAGGCAACCGTCCTGCAAACCCGCCAGCAGCCCGAGTTGGCGGCCAGCCTGACCCGACAGCTGCTGCTGTCGCTTTGCCGGTTTTCGGCCCGCGCTCGCTGAAAATTCGCCGGCTAATGATCAGTGATTCTGCAGGCGCCGGCAGACTTCGTCAAGCTGTTCCAGCGTCTTGTAGGTGATCTTCACCTGTCCGCCCTTTTCGCGGTGCTGGATCGAAACGGCCAGCCCGGTGACGTCGGAAAGCAGCCGCTCCAGCGCTTGCGTGTCGGCGTCCTTGTCCGTCGTTTCCCTCGGCGTCTTTGCGCTTTTCGTTTCCGGCGCCTGCACCAGCGCTTCAGCCTGACGAACTGAAAGGCCCTCGTCGACGATCTTGCGGGCCAGTGCTGCCGGGTTTTCGGCCGAGACCAGCGTGCGGCCGTGGCCAGCCGACAGCGATCCGTCGACCAGCATGTCCTTGATCACATCCGGCAGCTTCATCAGCCGCAAAGTGTTGGCGACGTGGCTGCGGCTCTTGCCTATCACCCTGGCGAGATCGGCCTGTGTGTATTGATGCTCGTCGATCAGCTGCTGGTAGCCCGCTGCTTCCTCGAGCGGGTTGAGATCCGCGCGCTGCACGTTCTCGATGATGGCCAGCTCGAGTGCGGTTCGGTCGTCGACCTCGCGGACCAGCACCGGAACCTTGTCGAGTCCGGCTCGCTGCGCCGCGCGCCAGCGCCGTTCGCCGGCGATGATCTCGAACTGGTCGCCCTTGGGTCGTACCAGGATCGGCTGCACGATGCCGTGCTCGCGGATCGACTGCGACAGGTCGACAAGGTCTGCTTCCGGAAACTGCCGCCGCGGATTGCGCGGGTTGGCGGTCAGGAACTCGACCGGAACGACGCGGTCCGGCTGCTCCGGCGCTTCCGCCGCGGCCGGCTTGTCAATCTCGCCAATCAGCGCTGCGAGCCCCCGCCCCAGCCGCCGCTTGGATTGATCCTCATTCATGGTTTGCCGTCCCGACATCGTTTCGCTCGTGAATCAATTCTAGGCTGCCCGCAGGCGGCGCTCGCGCCGGATGACCTCCGAGGCCAGCTGCAGATAGGCCTGACTGCCGGCACATTTGAGATCGTAGAGAATGGCCGGCTTGCCGTAGGATGGCGCTTCGGAAACGCGAACGTTGCGCGGAATGACGGTCTGGTAGACCTTGTCGCCCATATGCTCGCGAACGTCGTCGACGACCTGATTGGCGAGGTTGTTGCGCCCGTCATACATGGTCAGCACGATACCCTGAATGTCGAGCCCCGGATTGATTCCGGCGCGCACTTGCTCGACGGTCTCCAGCAGCTGGCTCAGGCCTTCGAGGGCGAAGAACTCGCATTGCAGCGGCACAAGCACCGAATCGGCTGCCGCCATCGCATTGATGGTCAGCAGGTTGAGCGACGGCGGGCAGTCGACCAGAATGTAGGAATAGGCGCCGGGGCGGGTGTCGCGAAGCGCCTTGCGCAGCCGCAGGGCCCGGTCAGACGCGCCTGCAATCTCCATCTCGACGCCAAGCAGGTCGAGGGTCGACGGAACGATGGCAAGCTGCGGCACTGCCGTCCGCATGGCCGCTTCCTCGATCGAGGCCTCGCCGGTGAGCACCTCATAGGCCGAGGTAAGGCGGTCATGGCGGTCGATGCCCAGCCCAGTGCTGGCATTGCCTTGCGGGTCGAGATCGACGATCAGCACGCGTTCGCCGATCGCCGCCAGCGCGGTCGCCAAATTGATGGCCGTGGTCGTCTTGCCGACGCCACCCTTCTGGTTTGCGATGGTGATGATACGTGGAGCGCTGAGCATCTTTATCAGAAATCCCGTTGCCGGATCACGCCTGTCGGCGGCTTGCCCGCGTGATTTCCAGGATCACGCTATGCTCATCGATGGCGCTTCGATGTTCTACCAGATCGAGATTCCACGTGTCATGCACTACTTTGATTTCTTCACCGCTATCGCGGCCTTTGTGAAACAAGGCTCGTGACCCTGCGGCCAGCCACGGTTCTGCAAGCTGCAACAGCCGGTCGAGAGGCGCCAGCGCACGCGCCGTAACGATATCGGGTGCGGCGCTGGATCTTGTCGCTTCCTCGATTCGCCGCGCTACGACCCGGGCGCCGGGCGCCAGCTCGGCCAGCACGTTCTGCAGGAAAGCCGCCTTCTTGCGGTTGCTTTCCACCAGCATCACGGAGACCCCGGACCGCCCCTGCAACAGGATCGCCAGTACCGCGCCGGGGAAGCCGCCCCCCGACCCCAGGTCAACCCAGCTCCGCCCTTCGGGCGCCAGCGGCAGGAGCTGAGCGCTGTCGAGAATATGCCGCGTCCAGATATCGCCCAGCGTCGACGGAGCAGCCAGATTGATACGCGCCGCCCATTTCTCGAACTGGCGCTCGAAGGCACGCAACCTGCCATATGTTTCACGTGAAACCGGACCGGCGACTGTACACAGGCGGTCGAAATCGTCAGGCGGCACTGCGACCGCCATGCCCAGAGTTCCTTAGTCGGGCAACCACGATGGCCATGGCCGCCGGCGTCATGCCATCGATGCGCAAGGCCTCGGCGACCGATGTGGGACGGCGCGCGGCAAGCTTCTGCTTCAACTCGTTCGACAACCCGGGAATATCCCCGTAGCTGAAGCTCTCCGGGATCCGCAGCGATTCCTCGCGTTTCATCAACGCGACATCAGCGGCCTGGCGATCGAGATAGACAGCGTAGCGCGCCTCCGTCTCCAGCAACTCAGCTTCCACCTGGCCGATGTCCTTCAACTCCGGCCACAGCTCGGTCAGCACTTCCACACTTTGCTCCGGATAGGAAAGCAGCTCATAGGCGGTTCGGCGCACACCATCCTGATTGATGGCCAGGCCGCGCGCTGCAGCAGCCGACGGGCTGATCGAGACGGAGCGCAGCAGCTCGCGTGCTCGGTCGACAGCCCTCATCTTGGCACTGAACGAGGCGCAGCGCTCCCTTGAGACGATCCCGAGCTCGATCCCGCGCGGTGTAAGGCGCTGGTCGGCGTTGTCGGCGCGAAGCGCGAGCCGGAACTCCGCTCGCGAGGTGAACATCCGGTACGGCTCGCTCACCCCGCGGGTCACGAGGTCGTCTATCATCACACCGATATACGACTCCGTCCGGCTGAACGTCACCTGCTCCTCGCCGCCTGCCTTGCGTGCCGCGTTGATGCCGGCCACCAATCCCTGCCCAGCCGCCTCTTCATATCCCGTCGTGCCGTTGATCTGCCCGGCAAGGAACAGACCCTTGATACGCCGTGTCTCCAACGTCGCCCGCAATTCCCGCGGGTCGACATGGTCGTACTCGATCGCGTAGCCAGGCTGCAAAATGGTGGCCTTCTCCAGGCCCGGGATCGTCGCAAGAAGCGTTGCCTGCACATCCTCCGGCAGGGATGTCGAGATCCCGTTCGGATAGATCGTCGGGTCGTCGAGGCCTTCCGGTTCCAGGAAAATCTGGTGCCCGCCCCGATCGCCGAACTTGACCACCTTGTCTTCAATTGACGGGCAGTAACGCGGCCCGACGCTATCGATCTGTCCCGAATACATCGCCGACCGATGCAGGTTCTCGCGAATCACGGCGTGCGTCCGCGCCGTTGTCCGGGTAATGCCACATTCGATCTGCGGCTGCCGAATGCCCTTGCTCAGGAATGAAAACGGCACCGGATCGTCATCCGCCGCCTGCATGTCCAGCCCCGACCAGTCGATTGTCCGGCCATCGAGGCGCGGTGGCGTCCCCGTCTTCAGGCGGCCGACCGCGAACCCCGCTTCGCGCAGGAGCCGCGACAGCCCGTAGCTGGCCTTCTCATTCATGCGCCCCGCTGCGATTCGCCGCTCCCCGATATGGATCAGCCCACCCAGGAAGGTCCCTGTCGTTAGCACTGCCGCGCCACATTGCAGGACCCTGCCGCTCGCCAGTTCGATGCCGGTCAGTGCGCCATCGTGAACGCTGACATTTACGACCTCGTCCTCAATGACGCTCAGGCGCTCCTGATGCGCGATCGCCGCCTGCATGGCCAGGCGATAGAGCTTGCGATCGGCCTGTGTGCGCGGACCGCGAACTGCCGGCCCCTTGCGGCGATTGAGCATGCGAAACTGGATCCCGGCCTCATCGGCTACGCGCCCCATCAAGCCGTCTAGCGCATCGATTTCGCGCACCAGGTGCCCCTTGCCCAACCCCCCAATGGCCGGATTGCAGGACATCACGCCGATCTTCTCGCGTTGCAACGTGATCAACGCGGTCTCGGTCCCGGCCCGCGCCGCGGCAGCGGCCGCTTCGCAGCCGGCATGCCCGCCGCCAATCACGATCACGTCGAAAGAGGTCTTCACTGTTCAACTCCCTGACCGGCGGTCAGATGCGCCGGCCAACGGTGTTTGTCAAGAAATCGCGAAAGAATGTTTCACGTGAAACGCTTGGCCCGGGTTCTTGCCCGGGTTTTGCCCGTGTTTCACGTGAATCGCTTGCTCCGTGCTGCCATGCTTGCTGTTTCACGTGAATCATTTCCCGATGCAGAAGCGGGAAAAGACCGCTCCGAGCACATCCTCGACATCAATCACGCCCGTGATCCGACCGAAAGCTCCGGAGGCAATCCGCAGCTCCTCCGCACGCAACTCCGTACCGAGCCCGTCATTCGTTTCCGCTTCCCGAAGCGCCGCCAGGCCCCTCGCCAGCTCGTCCCTGTGCCGCGCCGTAAACGGCACGAGCTGTCCCCCGTGATTCGCCGCTCCCGCCGCCGCTCCTTGTATCAAGCCAAGCAGCGTATCGAGACCAGCCCCATTGACCACCGATATGTCGACATCCGTCGAAGGTCGAACGCTACGCTCGTTCCCAAGCCGGTCGAGCTTTGTCCCAACGTGGAGATGTTTCGGCGCCGCTTCCCGAGCGGTATCGATACCCGTTCCTGTCAGGTCGCTCAGCCACAGAACCAGATCGGCATCACGTGCGGCCGCCAACGCGCGGCGCATTCCTTCCCGTTCGACTGTGCCGGCTTCTTCCCTGAGCCCCGCCGTATCCGAAAACACGACTTTCAATCCCCGCAGGTCGAGCTCCACCTGTACGACATCGCGTGTCGTTCCGGGTTCTTCGGAAACGATCGCCACATCCCGCCGCGCCAGGGCATTGAGCAAGCTCGACTTGCCGGCGTTCGGCGCGCCCAGGATCGCCACCCTGAAACCTTCGCGAATGATTTCCGCCTGGTGGTACCCCGCCAGATGGCGCTCGACCTCATCTGCCAGCAAGCGGATATCAGCCCACGCGCCGGCCGCCACGCCGCCCGCCACGTCACCTTCGTCGGAAAAGTCGAGTTCTGCTTCGATCAGGGCCCTCGCTCTCAGGATGCGTTCGCGCCAGCCGACATAAAGAGCGCTGTGTCGCCCGTCGGCATTGTCGAGCGCAAAGCGTCGCTGCGCCTCCGTCTCGGCATCGATCAGATCGGCGAGTGCCTCGGCGTGAAGTAGGTCGACCTTGCCGTTCGCAAGCGCTCGGCGCGTGAATTCACCCGCTTCCGCCGCCCGCAGGTTTGTCCACCGAGCAAGTTCCGCCAGCATCGCCGCGACCACCGCGCGGCCACCATGCAGGTGCAACTCGCCGCAATCTTCGCCCGTGAAGCTCGCCGGCGCCGCGAAATACACCACGAGCCCGCTGTCGATCAGCTCCCCGTCCTGGCTACGAAATCGCGTATGGCGCATTTTCCTGGGCGCGACGTCCGTCCCGGTTACTCCCTTGAGTACCGCACGGACGTCGGGCCCCGAGAGCCGGATCACCGCCACACCGCTGGGAAGCGCGCCGCTTGAATGGGCGTAGATGGTGTCGCTGAAAGGGCTGGCTGTCATTCGCGGTCGGCACCTGGTGGCCACAACGCCGAAACGTCACCGCCGCCGCACGACACGAAATACCCGACGGCCGTTCCGGATGCGAATCGGTTATCGCGCCTTGCCGTCCCCGTTCACGAGCGGCGGTTCCTTTCGGAGTCGAATCGAGCCTTGTCGGCCCTGCTTCGCTCGATCAGGTATTCATGGAGTCGAAAAAGTCCGAATTGCTCTTCGTCTGCTTGAGCTTGTCGATCAGGAACTCGATCGCATCCGTGGTTCCCATCGGCGAAAGGATGCGGCGCAGCACGAAGATCTTCTGCAGATCCTGGCGCGCGATGAGCAGGTCTTCCTTGCGCGTGCCCGATTTGAGGATGTCGATCGCCGGGAAGATGCGCTTGTCCGCCACCTTGCGGTCCAGCACGATCTCGGAGTTGCCGGTACCCTTGAACTCCTCGAAGATGACCTCGTCCATCCGGCTGCCGGTGTCGATCAGCGCAGTGGCGATGATCGTCAGCGAACCTCCCTCTTCGATATTGCGCGCCGCACCGAAGAAACGCTTCGGCCTTTGCAGCGCATTCGCGTCGACACCACCGGTCAGCACCTTGCCGGAAGAGGGCACCACGGTGTTGTAGGCGCGCCCCAGCCGGGTGATCGAATCGAGCAGGATGACAACGTCGCGGCCGTGCTCGACCAGGCGCTTGGCCTTCTCGATCACGATCTCCGCAACCTGCACGTGACGCGCCGCCGGTTCGTCGAATGTCGAGGACACCACCTCGCCATCCACCGAGCGCTGCATGTCGGTCACCTCTTCCGGCCGCTCGTCGATGAGCAGCACGATCAGGAAGCATTCCGGATGGTTGGTCGTGATCGAATGCGCAATGTTCTGCAGAAGCACCGTCTTGCCGGTTCGCGGCTGCGCCACGATCAGCGCGCGCTGTCCCTTGCCAAGCGGCGCCACCAGATCGATGACGCGCGACGAGATGTCCTTCGACGTCGGGTTGTCGATCTCCATCCGGATCCGCTCGTTCGGATAAAGCGGCGTCAGATTGTCGAAGTGAATCTTGTGCCGGATCTTCTCCGGATCCTCGAAATTGATCGTGCTGACCTTCAGCAGCGCGAAATAGCGCTCGCCTTCCTTTGGGCTGCGAATCGGCCCCTCGACCGTATCTCCGGTCTTGAGCGAGAAGCGCCGGATCTGCGACGGCGAGATGTAGATGTCGTCGGGACCCGGAAGATAGTTCGCATTGGCCGACCGCAGGAAGCCGAAACCGTCCTGCAGCACCTCGACCACGCCCTCGCCGATGATCTCGACGTCCTGCGTCGCCAGCTTCTTGAGAATGGCGAACATCAGTTCCTGCTTGCGCATGACGCTGGCGTTCTCGACCTCGAGCGACTCGGCAAAAGCGATCAGATCGGTCGGCTTCTTGTTCTTGAGGTCCTGGAGTTTCATTTCCTGCATGATGCGAGCTCGAAAGGCGGAGAGGGGAAAGAGCGTGAGCGACGACGCCGGCGGCAGGGATCGAATGCTGTGCGGCTGCGCTGTCGGGGGAGGGAAGGATCGTTCCTTATCGCCTCCCATATAAAAGCGCAAGCAGGCTTTGGCAATCAGAACGGCTTGACGATCACCAGAACCACGATGGCGATCATCAGCACCGTCGGCACCTCGTTCATCATCCGCCAGTGCCGCGCCGGTTTCTCGTTCCGGTCTTCGGCAAAACGCCGCACCGCCGCCGAGAAATAACCATGCATGGCCGACATCGCGATCACCAGCGCGATCTTGGCGTGCAACCAGCCGCCCGAGAACCCGAACCCTTGCCAGGCCATCCAGAGGCCCAGCACCCAGGTCACCATCATCGCCGGGTTGATGATGGCGCGCAGCAACCGCCGTTCCATCACCTTGAAGGTCTCGGACTGAACCGAGCCCGCTTCCGCATCGCAGTGATAAACGAAGAGCCGCGGCAGATAGAGCATGCCGGCCATCCAGGCGATCACCGCGACCACGTGCAAGGCCTTGATCCAGAGATAGAACCGCGAAAGGTCGACCGCGAACACCATCGCCGTCAGGCCGCCCAGGATCAGCAACGCGACAACCGCTCGAACGACCGGCGACGTAACCGTGCGCTCGCCATTGCTGCTCATGTCTGCCCCCGTACCCGCGCGATCATCTCCTCGACATGCCCGATCGGTGTCTCCGGCGTAATACCATGGCCAAGATTGAAGACCAGAGGACCACCCGAAAGCGCCTCGAGGACAGCATCGACGCCCTGCCGCAACGCGTCGCCGCCGGCAACCAGCCGCAGCGGATCGAGATTGCCCTGAACCGCGCCCTGTCTCTGAAGCCGCACTGCCTGCGACATCGGCACCGACCAGTCGAGCCCCAATGCACTGACGCCGGTTGCCTGCCGGTAACCGTTGTAGAGGCTGCCAGCCCCTTTCGGAAAGCCGATCACCGGGACATCGGGATGGCGTTCCCTGATTCGCGCCACCATCGCCGCCACCGGTTTTGCGCAGAATGCCTCGAACTCGGCCTCGCCGAGGACGCCCGCCCAGGAATCGAAAATCTGGACCGCATCCGCGCCAGCCTCGATCTGTTTCAGCAGATACTCGGCAGAAACCTCGGCCAGCGATGCGATCAGTGCCTCGAAGGCTTCGCGCTGCGAATAGGCAAACAGCCTCGCCGGCGCCTGGTCCGGCGTGCCCCGCCCGGCGATCATATAGGTCGCCACCGTCCACGGCGCGCCGCAGAAGCCGATCAGAGCCGTCTCCCGTGGCAACTCTTTGCGCAGCCGCCCGACGGTCTCGTAGACCGGCGCCAGCCGCTCGTGGAACGACGCACGTTCGATGGCCGCAATGCCGGCCGCATCGATTGGCGTCATCAATGGCCCGACACCTTCCTCGAAGCGCAGATCGCGCCCGAGCGCATGCGGGACCACCAGAATGTCCGAAAACAGGATAGCCGCATCGAACCCGAACCGTCGGATCGGCTGCAGCGTCACCTCCACCGCCAGATCGGGATTGTAGCAGAGGTCGAGGAAGCTCCCGGCCTGTTTCCGCAATTGCCGGTATTCGGGCAGGTACCGCCCAGCCTGTCTCATGAGCCAGATCGGCGCTGGCGACAGGCTTTCGCCTCTCAGAACACGGATCAGCCGGCGTTCATTGCCCATGTCGGAACCTCTCAGTCGAGGGCTTCAATAAAGAAAGAGATTCCTGAAAGGAATTTTTCTTTTTCTATGACTCTGGTGAAAGCGGGAATTGGCCATTGTCCCCAATCGATGCTGGGAAGCTGCCGGCTGGCGGGATTCGGTCTCTGTAGCCAAGCAAAGGTTCATATCGGGGATAACTGGAAAAAGATTTAACTAAACAATAGGATAGGCTTACAACTCATCGCGCAGGCCCCGACAGGCATGTGGAAAGTGCCCGGCCAGGCACTCAGCACTCAACAACAGCGGACTCTTGTCGACAGGTGGCCTCATTGTGGATGAAGCGCCATCTGCTACAGTCCGGTCGCGAGCGGCCGGCATTCGCCGCCAGATTTCCACACAACCCGGGAATACTCGGCCCCACCTGTGAATAAACCCCAGAGCTTTTTCCACCTGCACCTGATCTCCGACGCCACAGGCGAGACGCTGCTTGCCGCCGGACGCGCCGCGTCGGCGCAATACAAGGACGCCCGTGCGGTAGAGCATATCTATCCGCTGATCCGCACCGAGCGGCAGCTGGCCGCCGTGCTCGACGAAATCGATGCTGAGCCCGGCATCGTGCTTTATACCGTGGTCGACCAGACGCTGGCGCGCACCATCGACGAACGCTGCGCGGCCATGGGCCTGCCCTGCGTCTCTGTGCTCGAGCCGGTGCTGTCGGTGTTCCAGTCCTATCTCGGCGCGCCGGCCGGGCGCCGTGTCGGCGCCCAGCATGCCTTGGATGCCGACTATTTCCGCCGCATCGATGCGCTCAACTTCACCATGGAGCACGATGACGGCCAGTTGCCGGCCGACATCGACGAGGCCGACGTCGTCCTCGTCGGCATCTCGCGCACCTCCAAGACCCCGACCAGCATCTACCTCGCCAATCGCGGCATCAAGACCGCCAATGTGCCGATCGTTCTCGGTGTTTCGATACCGGAAAGCCTGACGAGAGCCAGAAAGCCGCTGATCGTCGGTCTTGTGGCTTCCGCCGAACGCATTTCACACGTCCGCCAGCACCGGCTGCTCGGCTCCACGCCCGGTTATGACGCCGAACTTTATGCCGATCGTGCCCAGATCATGCAGGAACTCGGCTATGCGCGGCAGATCTGCACCAGGAATGGCTGGCCGATGATCGATGTCAGCCGCCGCTCAATCGAGGAAACCGCGGCCGCGATCCTTGCCTTGCGCACGCGCAGCCGCTAGCTCCGCAAGCATGAACATCTCGGCATCCTCGGCGCCACCGCTTGTCCTTGCTTCGCAAAGTCCGTTTCGGCGCGACATGCTGCAGGCGGCCGGACTGGCGTTTGAGGCCCTTGCCGCCGGGATCGACGAAAGGGCGGTCGAAGCGCCGCTCGCCGAAACCGGCGCCACACCCGGTGATGTCGCGCAAGTACTCGCCGAAGCGAAGGCGCTGGACGTCGGTGAAAAACGTCCGGATGCCCTGGTGATCGGATGCGACCAGACGCTGTCGCTCGACGATGAGCTCTTCCACAAGCCCGCTGACATGGAGGCGGCGCGCCGGCATCTTCTGCGGCTCTCCGGCCGAACCCACCAGCTCCACAGTGCCGTTGCCCTCGTCCGCTCAGGCGAGACGGTCTGGCGGCATGTCTCGGTCGCGCACCTGACCATGCGCCCGCTCACTCCCGAATTCATCGGGCGCCACCTCGCCAGCGTCGGTCAGGCCGCGCTGTCGAGCGTCGGCGCCTACCAGATCGAGGGTCAGGGTATCCAGCTTTTCGAGCGGATCGACGGCGACTATTTCACCATCGTCGGCCTGCCCTTGCTGACGCTTCTTGCCCGTCTGCGCGACCTTGGGGCGATCGATGGCTGAAACCGGGCCGCGCGCCTTCGTCTGCGGCCATCCGGTGGCGCACTCGCGCTCGCCGCTGATTCACCGCCACTGGCTGGAACGGTATGGCATTGCCGGCAGCTATGAGGCCATTGACGTTGCCCCGGAGGCGTTCCCGGCATTTCTGGGGGTCCTTGCCGGCCAGGGCTGGGCCGGAGGCAACGTCACCATCCCGCACAAGGAAGAGGCCGCGACAGCTGCCGCGGTCCGCGACGAGGCCGCCGAGTTGATCGGTGCCGCCAACACGCTCTGGTTCGAGTCAGGACGCCTTTGTGCCGGCAACACCGACTGGAGCGGCTTTGCCGCAAACCTCGATAAGGCCGTGCCCCGGTGGCGCCGGGGTCGCGAGGCGATCGTGCTGGGTGCCGGCGGCGCGGCGCGGGGCGTCATTCACGCCTTGCAGAAGGTGGGCTACCGGGACATTGCGATCGTCAACCGCACGCCTGAAAGGGCTCTGGCGCTGGCAGATCGTTTCCGCGGCGGCACGAAGGGACATCGCTGGGCCGCGCTGCCGGAGTTGCTCGCCACTGCCGACCTGCTGGTCAACACGACCTCGCTCGGCATGGACGGGGCAGCGGAGCCCTCCATCGATCTTTCCGGGGCGAAGGATTCAGCCATCGTGACAGACATCGTCTATGTCCCGCTGGAAACGCCGCTGCTTGCCGCCGCCTTCGCCCGTGGTCTTGCAACGGTCGACGGTCTTGGCATGTTGCTTCATCAGGCGGCGCCCGGTTTCGAAAAATGGTTCGGCCGGCGCCCCGAGGTCACCCCGGAGCTGCGGAACCTTATCGTCGCCGATCTGGGTGACCACACATGATCGTCCTCGGCCTCACCGGTTCCATCGGCATGGGCAAATCCACCACTGCGGCGATGTTCGCCGAGCAGGGCGTGCCCGTTCATGATGCCGATGCGACGGTCCATTCCCTTTATGCCAACGAGGCCGTCAGGCCGGTCGGCGAGGTTTTCCCGGACGCCATCCGTGACGGCAAGGTGGACCGTGCCCGCCTGTCGGCGATCGTGCTTGACGATCCGGCGGCTCTGCGGAAGCTGGAGTCCATCGTGCATCCCCTGGTCCGTGCCGCAGAGCAAGCCTTTCTCGACAAACACCGAGCCGCCGGCGTCCCGTTGGTTGTCCTCGACATTCCGCTGCTTTTCGAGACCGGCAGCGCCGACCGCGTCGACCGCATCGTTGTCGTCACCGCGCCCGCCGAGATCCAGCGCCAGCGCGTCCTGGCGCGGCCGGAGATGACGGTGGAAAAGTTCGAGGCGATCCTTGCCCGCCAGGTGCCGGATGCCGAGAAGCGCCGCCGTGCCGACTTTATAGTCGATACCAGTCTGGGAATGGAGCCGGTCCGCCGTCGGGTCGCCGAAATCATCGGTGAATTGGCGGAAAAACGGCCGGGCTGAGGCTTTGTCTCCGCCACGCTTGTTCTAAGCTGCGGAACCCGATTCGTTGCCGGACCAGCCATGCGCGAGATCATTTTCGATACCGAGACGACCGGACTCGACGCCCAGGACGACCGCGTCATCGAGATCGGCGCCGTGGAGCTGGTCAACCGCTTCCCGTCGGGGCGGTCCTTCCATGCCTATATCAATCCGGATGGTCGTGCGATCCACCACGAGGCCCAGGCCGTGCATGGCATCAGCCTCGCCGACCTCAAGGACAAGCCCGTCTTTGCGGAGATCGCCGAGGAGTTCTGTGCCTTTGTCGACGGTGCCAAGCTCGTTGCGCACAACGCCTCCTTCGACATCGCCTTTATCAATCGCGAACTGTCGCGGCTGTCACGCGAACCGATCGCGGCCGACCGCGTCATCGATTCCCTGGCGATCGCACGCCGCAAGCACCCGATGGGCCCGAACTCGCTCGACGCGTTGTGCCGACGCTACGGCATCGACAACAGCCATCGCACCAAGCACGGAGCGCTGCTCGACTCGGAACTTCTGGCCGAGGTCTACATCGAGCTTGTCGGCGGCAAGCAGGCCGCACTCGGTCTCGAGGTCAGGGTCGAGGCCGATGACCGGACCGATACGGTCGAGGTCGTGATCCCGCTCGGCGAACGGCCGCAGCCGCTTCCGTCGCGGCTGACTGCCGCTGACCGTGAAGCGCATGCGGCGATGGTGGAGGAAATCGGCGACGCCGCGCTTTGGCGGCGTTTCTCCGGTCGTCAGGCGGCAGCCGGATAGCGCCGGCCGCCCAACGCTCTTATAGCCGGGTGGTCAGCTGACCTGGACTTTCGCCTTGGCCTGTTCCTCGGCGACCTTCTTCTGGAAGATCTGGGCGAAATCGATCGGATCGAGCATCAGCGGCGGGAAGCCGCCATTGCGGGTCGCGTCGGCAATGATCTGCCGCGCGAACGGGAACAGCAGCCGCGGGCACTCGATGAAAAGTACCGGCAGCACATGCTCCTTCGGAAACCCTGCGACGCGGAAGACACCGCCATAGGCGAGCTCGACGTTGAAGAGCACGCTTTCGCCGTGCGAGGCCTTGGCCGACAGCATCAGGTTGACGTCATACTCGTTGTCGGTCAGCGAGTTCGCATTGACGTTGACATTGATGTTGATGTTCGGGGCCTGCTCGCGGCCGCGCAGCGAGTTCGGCGCGCCCGGGCTCTCGAAGGAGAGATCCTTGACGTACTGAGCCAGCACGTTGAGGGAGGGCTGGGCACCGTTGCCCTGATTGGCCGCGCCGCCTGCCGCGCCGGTTTCCTTGTTGTCGTCCGCCATTCGTAAAGCCTTTGCGTCAGGAAGGGCCTTCAACGGCCCGAATTTCGCGGTTCGCTAGCATGGTGGGCCCGGTGAGACAAGCGCGCAACGGCGTAATCGCCGACTGCCTTCCTCAAGCGGAGTTAATGGCGCTGTTTTGGATCATCGCGCCACGGCGATTCGGCGCTGCCGGCGCTCGAGAAATCGTCAGGGTCGAGGTCGATGGTCTTCCCGTCTCCTGGCGGTCGTGGTCGCCGCAGGTCGTCGGGATCGATGCCGACGTTGAACCTGACCTTCAGTCTTGAACTGACGAAGCCCCAGATGGCGTCGCGAATTGCCGGAATGAACAGCGTGAAACCGACCGCATCGGTGACGAAGCCCGGCAGAAGGAGCAGGAGGCCGGCGAACAGGATCATGGCCCCGTGCACCACCTCGCGCTTGGGGACGCGCCCCTGATCGGTCTCTTCCTGGATGCGGCGCAGGAGTCCGAAACCCTGGACGCGCAGAAGGATGGAGCCGACCAGCGCCGTCAGCACCACGATCGCGAGAGTCGCCGCGACGCCGATCCGCCCGCCGATGACGACAAAGGCGGCGATCTCGAGCATCGGCACGATAAGGAAAATCGCAAAAATTAGGGGAAATCGCACGATCCGGACTTCGTTTGTCCCGTTGCAGGGATGGCTGGGTTGGACTGCGCAAACAGCGCAGGCGCGAAGGGCATCGCCGTCAACATAGTAATTCTGCGGCCGGATTTGAATGATCGCCGGTTGCGTTCTATATGCATCTGTCAGGACGATGACGCCCGGGGTGACGGGATGACCTCGGCGAAAGTCCACTTTCGAGGCAGGTCGGCGGACACGATGGAATTTCTGGATATCGGTACTCTGTTCTTCATCGTCGCCGCAGTGGTGATCTTCATCCAGCTGCGCAACGTGCTCGGTCGCCGGACCGGCAGCGAAAAGCCGCCTTTCGACCCCTACACGGCTGGCCGCAGCCGTGAAACCGAGAACGGTGCCGCCAAGGACAACGTTGTTTCGCTGCCGCGTCGCAAAAGCGGCGGCGAGGCGGAATCGCCCTATGCGGCGATCGACGCCTACGCCGAGGCGGGAAGCGATCTCAACAAGGGCCTGCGGGCGATTCGCGATGCGGATCCGTCATTTGAACCGCGCGGTTTCGTCGATGGTGCCAAGCTCGCCTACGAGATGATCGTCATGGCCTACGCCGATGGTGATCGCAAGACACTCAAGAACCTGCTGTCGCGCGAGGTCTTCGAAGGTTTTGTCGCTGCCATCAACGAGCGCGAGAAGAAGTCGGAAAAGGTCCAGTCTTCGTTTGTCGGCATCGACAAGGCGGAGATCGTCGCCGCCGAGATGAAGGGCTCGGAAGCCCATCTCACGCTGCGCATCATCAGCGAGCTGATCTCGGCCACCCGCGACAGTACCGGGGAGGTGATCGATGGCGATCCCGAGACGGTGGCCGAGGTCAAGGATGTCTGGACCTTCGCCCGCGACACGCGGTCGCGGGATCCGAACTGGAAGCTGGTCGCGACCGAAGCCGAAGACTGAACCGGCGGTGCCCCTGTCGCCCCTACTGCGGCCGGTCGCCTTCGATCAAATCCCTGGCTGGTCCCACGACGAGGGCATGGCGACCGCCCACGGCGCCTTCGCGCGAAGTGCTGTCCGTTTCCTCGAAAAGCCCTACCGGACCGGTGCGCTTGGCATCGAGGCATCGGCTTTCGCCGGCGCGTTCAAGGCCGCGCGGGCGACGCCGCTTTCTGCTGCCGACGACGTCCGCCGCTTCTTCGAGGCGTTTTTTCGGCCTTGCCGGATCACGCCTGATGACCGTCCACGTGGCTTCGTCACCGGCTTCTACGAACCACAGATGCAGGCATCCGAGGTTCTGACAGAGCGGTTCCGTTTTCCGCTTTACCGCCGTCCGGATGATCTCGTCGACGTCGGCGAAGACAACCGGCCAGCGGACATGGATCCGTATTTTGCCTTCGGCCGCCTGAGCGACGGCGGGATCGTCGAATATTTCGACCGCGCCGAAATCGAAGGTGGCGCGCTTGCCGGTCGGGGGCTCGAAATGGCCTGGCTCGCCGATCCGGTCGATGTCTTTTTCATCCACGTCCAGGGCGCGGCGCGCCTGATCATGCCCGACGGCTCGGCGCGCCGGGTGACCTATGCCGCCAAGTCGGGGCACCGGTTCACGGGTCCCGGCGGCATCCTCGCAGAACTCGGGGAAATTCCCCTGGAATCCGTGACAATGCAGAAAATCCGCGGATTTTTCCGTGAGAATCCCGCCCGGATTTCCGAGATACTGCACCAGAACCGGTCCTTCATCTTCTTCCGCGAAGCGCCGGTTGACGACCTTTCGCTCGGGCCGGTGGCCGCCGCCAAGGTGCCGCTGACTGCTGGCCGCTCGATTGCCGTCGACCGCCTCCTGCACACCTTCGGCACCCCGATTTTCGTTCATGCACCCGACCTCGACGCCTTCGGCGCCAGGCCCTTCGCCCGCCTGATGATCGCGCAGGACACCGGCTCGGCGATCACGGGATCGGCGCGCGGCGACCTCTTCGCCGGCTCCGGCGACGCGGCCGGTGAAATCGCCGGCGTGATCCGCCACGACGCCGACTTCTTCGCCCTCGTGCCGCGCCCCTTGCTGGAGGCAAACCCTTGAGCAGCCGGGAAAAAAGGCTTTCGGCCGAAGATCGAATCCTGTGGGAGCAGGTCGCCCGAACGGCGACCCCTCTGCCCGGTCGCAAACTGCCCCAACCGGCAGCGTCGGAGCCGCTGCTGGCTACGTCAGAGGCAACCGGAAAATCCGTATCGGACCAGCGTCAGGCCACCGGTAGCCCCGGCGAAGGTGCAGGTCGTGCCCGCAGCGTGAACCAGATTCTGCGCACGCTCGACAAGCCGACGACGCAGAAGATCGCCAAGGGCCGCGTGCCGCTGGAGGCAAGCGTCGATCTGCACGGGCTTACCCAGCACGAGGCGCACGCGCTTCTGCTCTCCTTCCTGGCGCGGGCCCACGCCGCCGGCATCCGCCACGTGCTGGTGATCACCGGCAAGGGCGCGTCGCTGGGCAGCGACGGCGTGCTGCGCCGCGCCGTGCCGTCTTGGCTCGCCACCGGGCCATTCCAGCCGCTGGTGGGCGGCTACGAGTCGGCCGCCCGCCACCATGGCGGCGCTGGCGCGCTATACATCAGGCTGCGCCGCGCCGGGACGGAGCCATGACGCCGTTCGGCCAGAAGATGCGCGAAATGCGGGCCGCGCGGGGTGTGACGCAGAAGGAGATGGCCAGCGCCCTTGGCGTCAGCGCTGCCTACCTCTCCGCCCTCGAGCGTGGCCATCGCGGGGCGCCGAGCTGGGCCTTCCTGCAGAAGGTGCTCGGCTATTTCAACGTCATCTGGGATGATGCCGAGGAACTTGTCCGCATCGCAGAGAGCTCGCATCCACGCGTGGTCATCGACACCGCCGGCCTGTCGCCGGCGGCAACGGCGCTGGCCAACAGGCTGGCGGCCGAGATTGGTAATTTGGACGAGGAAGCCCTAGGCGAATTGAACGCGATCATCGCCTTGCGCACGAAATCGTAGGCAACCCTGTCGGGATCGCGGCAGCGGGATCGTCCTTGGTCGGCATGGACCACGGAGTAGAGAGAATGTCCGACCGCGCTATGAAGATGACCGGCTGGGTTCTGACCAGCCTCTTGACGATTTTCCTTCTCGGCGCGTCGATCGCGCCCAAGCTTCTGGGCGCTGAGATATCCCATCAGATCATGCGCGAGCTCGGCTGGCCGGATGGCTACGTGCTTTTGATCGGCCTGATCGAGCTCGGCTGCCTGTTGCTTTATCTCTTCCCCAGGACAAGCGTGCTGGGCGCCGTCTTGATGATGGGTTTGCTGGGTGGCGCGATGGCAACGCAGCTGCGTGTCGAAAACCCGCTCTTCTCCCACACCCTGTTCTCGATCTATCTCGGGCTTTTCATGTGGGGCGGGCTGTGGCTGCGCGATCCGGCCCTGCGCAGGTTGTTTCCGTGGCGCCGCGACTGACGAAGCCGCGGCGGCTTCGATCTCAGAACAACGCCTGCAACTCTGCCAGCCGGTCATTGACCAGCCAGCCATAATAGTTCTCCTCCGGCAACCGTGGCTCCTCGCCATTGGCCACCCGTTCGGCGTTTTCGCGCCGCAACGCGCGCGCCCTCTCGACCGGATTGCCGACATTGTAGAGCGTGGCGGTAATGCCGGGATTGGCCGAGATATCGAAGCCGGCGAACGCATTGTAGGCATCGATCGACTTGCGCAGTGTCGCCGCCACATAGGGCAGCGTCAGGTCAGGATCCATGATGGTCCGGTAGACCTCTTGCGGGTCGCGATGATCAAGCTGCGGCAACCCTGAAATACGGTTCACCGTGTCGCTCATCTGCAGAGCAGTCAGCGGGTTGAGCTGGCCGATGCCAAAGGTCTGCCCAGCATAGAAGGGCTGGAAGAACACCGCGCTGAAACGGTTGTTCGGAAACGCCTTGCCGCCCACCTGCTGGCCGCGGAACAGGCCATCCCAGACCTCCTCTCGGCATGTCCAGAGGTCGTAGCTGTCCGACAAGCCGTTGCAGACCGAGAATTCCGAGCGCTTGATGAAGTCGTCGACATCCTCGCCGTCAAACGAAAAGCTGAAGTTCGAGCCGAGGTACGAGACCGCCTTCACGTAGTAGGTCTGCAGCCGGTCATAGGCGTCGACATTGTAGGTATGCTCGCCCACGATGGCGCCGACGATATGCATCGGGGAAATGCCATATTGGCGCGCGGCGTCCGTGATCTTGCCGCGCAGCTTGGCGTCGGTCTGAAGCAGCCGGTAGACCTTCTGGTATTTCTTCTCGAAGGTTGTCTTCAGGGCACTGGTTCGCGAAGAAGAGCCGAAAGGAATTTCCGGCTGTTCGGCGTGGCGATTGCCCGGCGGCACCGGTGTTGCGGACAGCGCCGCCGACGCAATGATCGACGCCGCGAGGGAAAGGAAGACGGCGGAAAGTCTGGCCATGAAACCGGAGAACGTTGCCTGTTGCCTGTCGTGCCGCAAACGGTAGGCAATGCCTCCCGAAGAGTCGAGTATGCAAACTCGCCCTTGCGCCGCGTCTTCGCGACGGCCCGGAAATACCCCGCCCGGCTCTTGTTCCGTTATAGAATGAAACGCGACAAATCTGTGTTCTTGGCAAGGTCGCCGACATTCTTGGCCACGTAGTCGGCATCGATCTTCACGGTCGTGCCGGAACGGTCCGGCGCATCGTAGGAGATGTCGTCGAGCACCCGTTCCATGACGGTCTGCAGCCGCCGTGCGCCGATGTTTTCCACCGATGCGTTCAGGTCGACGGCGATGCCGGCGAGCGAATCGATTGCGTCGTCGGTGAATTCCAGGGTCACGCCCTCGGTTTCCATCAGCGCCACATACTGCTTGATCAGGCTCGCCTCGGTCTCGGTCAGGATACGCCGGAAATCCTCCTTCTCCAGCGCCCGGAGCTCGACGCGGATCGGCAGCCGGCCCTGCAATTCCGGCAGCAGGTCGGAGGGTTTCGAGACGTGGAACGCACCCGACGCGATAAACAGGATATGGTCGGTCTTTACGGGCCCGTATTTGGTCGCCACCGTGGTGCCTTCCACCAGCGGCAGCAGGTCGCGCTGCACGCCCTCGCGCGACACGCCCGCGCCCATGCCGCCGTCGCGCGCCGCGATCTTGTCGATCTCGTCGAGGAAGACGATGCCATCATTCTCGGTGTTGGCCAAAGCGCGATTCACCACTTCGTCCTGGTCGAGCAGCTTGTCGGACTCGTCCGCGATGAGGTGCTGGTAGGACTCCTTGACCGTGGTCTTGCGCGTCTTGGTGCGCCCGCCCATTGCCTTCGACAACATCTCGTTGATGTTGAGCACACCGACATTGCCGGGCATGCCCGGAATGTCGAGCGTCGGCCCGGAATTGTCGGCCACCTCGATCTCGATTTCCTTGTCGTCGAGTTCGCCATTGCGCAGCTTCTTGCGAAAGCTGTCCTTCGTTGCCGGGCTTGCGGTCTTGCCGACCAGCGCCTCGAGCACTCGCTCCTCCGCGTTGATATGCGCCCGCGCCTTGACGTCCTCGCGCATCTTTTCGCGCACCAGACCGATCGCCACCTCGACGAGGTCGCGCACGATCTGCTCGACGTCACGCCCGACATAACCGACCTCGGTGAACTTGGTCGCCTCGACCTTGATGAACGGCGCACCGGCGAGCTTGGCCAGGCGCCGCGAGATTTCCGTCTTGCCAACGCCGGTGGGGCCGATCATCAGGATATTCTTTGGCATCACTTCTTCGCGCATCTGGCCCTCGAGCTGCTGGCGCCGCCAGCGGTTGCGCAGCGCGATCGCGACGGCGCGCTTGGCGTCCTTCTGGCCGATAATGTAGCGGTCGAGCTCGGAAACGATCTCGCGCGGTGAGAATGTGGTCATGTTCTGATCTCGTTCGTTTCAAGGCCGTGCTGCATCAAAAGACAGTCTCCGGTGCGGCCGACCAGGTGCGGAATGGGACGGTAGCCCGCCTTTTCATAGGCGCGGATGGCACGGCGGTTGGCTGGATCCGGGTCGATGATGATCGAAGAATAGCCCTCGGCGCGCAGCATGCCGGTAAAGGCGGTCACCGCCGCCGATCCGATGCCTTTTGAAAGGTTCTCCGGATCGGCCAGCGAGATGTCGACACCGACGGTTTCGGAGGGGAACTCCGCCAGCCATGGATGCGTTTCGATCCATTCGGCGTTCTGGTGGTCGCCGAGGTGCCAATACTGGATGTAGCCGACCGGCGTCTCGCCGAACAGGATGATGAAGGGACGTGACGAGTCGCGGCCTTCCACCATGTCTCGGATGAAGCCGAGCTCCTCCTCCGGCTCGCCCCACCATTCACGCATGTGCGGCCGCTCCAGCCAGTCGCGCAGCATGGCGTAGTCGCCTGGAACGACCGGCCTGAACGAGAATTCGACGGTGTCAATCCGCATCGAGGGTTTCGACCACGATGTTCTGGTTGGTGTAGACGCAGATATCGGCGGCAATCTGCATCGCCTTGCGCGCGATCGCCTCGGCGTCCGTTTCGGTGTCGATCAGCGCGCGCGCCGCGGCCAGTGCGTAGTTGCCGCCCGAACCGATCGCCATGACGCCATGTTCGGGTTCCAGCACGTCGCCGGTGCCGGTCAGCGCCAGGGTGACGTTCTTGTCGGCCACCAGCATCATCGCTTCCAGCCGCCGCAGATAGCGGTCGGTGCGCCAGTCCTTGGCCAGTTCGACGCAGGCGCGGGTGAGCTGGTCGGGATATTGTTCGAGCTTGGTCTCGAGCCGCTCGAGCAGCGTGAAGGCGTCGGCTGTCGCGCCGGCGAAGCCGGCGATCACGTTGTCCTTGCCGAGGCGGCGCACCTTGCGCGCATTGCCCTTCATCACCGTCTGGCCCATCGAGACCTGGCCGTCGCCCGCAATCACCACCTTGCCGCCCTTGCGGACGGTCACGATGGTCGTGGCGTGCATGCGGATTTCGTCAGACATCAAATGCTCCAGTGGTCAGCGCGCGGGATGCCGGTTCAACCGGCCTTATTTATGCAGGGGCGGCCCAAATGCAAATCCCGCCGGCGTCGTGGCCGCCTTGCTGGCATATTGCAGCGGCTGCTGGTAGAAGCTGCGCCGAAGCTTTCTTCGGGGAATTCGCGTATGGACGCCGCTACCGGCCGCAGCGCCACCATCAGCCGCAAGACCAGCGAGACCGCGATTTCGGTCTCGGTCGAGCTCGATGGTACCGGCAAGTTCGACATATCGACCGGGGTCGGCTTTTTCGACCATATGCTCGAGCAGCTGGCGCGTCATTCGCTGATCGACATCACCGTCAAGGCCGAGGGCGATCTTCACATCGACGACCACCATACGGTCGAGGATACCGGCATCGCGATCGGCCAGGCGATCGCGCAGGCCTCCGGCGAACGGCGCGGGATAACGCGCTATGCCTCGCTCGATCTCGCCATGGACGAGACGCTGACAAGCGCGGCGGTCGATGTTTCGGGCCGGCCGTTCCTGGTCTGGAACGTCGCCTTCTCCTCACCCAAGATCGGCAGTTTCGATACCGAGCTGGTGCGCGAGTTTTTCCAGGCGCTGGCGCAGAACGCCGGCATCACCTTGCATGTGACCAACCGCTACGGCGCCAATAACCACCACATCGCGGAGACCTGCTTCAAGGCAGTGGCGCGCGTGCTGCGTGCTGCGTTCGAGGCCGATCGGCGCCAGCATGGTGCGATCCCCTCGACCAAGGGCACGCTCGGCGGCTAGGAAGCGGAACATGGCAAGCTATGTCGTCATGGAACCGCCCGGCGACCGGCCGTCGGCCGATCCGGTTTTCGTGCGTGACGGATTTGCCTGGCTCGGGCTCATCCTGCCCCTCGTCTGGCTCCTGTGGCACCGGCTCTGGATCGAGGCGCTGCTTTTCCTCGCGGTTTCGCTCGGCCTTGGTGTGTGGGCCGAATATGGCGCCGGCGCCGCGATCGTGCCGGTGCTGTCCTTACTGCTGGCGCTGTTCGTCGGCCTTGAGGGTGCAGCACTGCGCCTTTTTGCCTGGCGCCGTCGCGGCTGGAACGAATGGGGCGTGGTGGAGGCTGAATCGCGCGAGGACGCCGAAACCCGCTATGTCGCCGAAGCGATGCGGGATGCGCCGTCGCCACAACCGGCTCTGGCTCCGGCGTCGATGACGCCTAACCGTACGGCCACCTCCGGCGACGGTCCGGCACTCGGCCTGTTTGATTATCCCGGTCGAGGCTGACGATGCGGGTCGCGATCATCGACTACGGTTCGGGCAATCTCCGCTCCGCCGTGAAGGCATTCGAACGTGCCGCGCGTGAAAGCGGCACGACCGCCGAGGTCGACCTGACAGCCGACGCGGACAGGGTGCGCTCCGCCGACCGGATCGTGTTGCCGGGCGTCGGCGCCTATGCCGACTGCCGCGCCGGGCTCAACGCAGTGCCGGGCATGGTCGAGGCGATCGAGGCGGTGGCGATCGAACGGGCGCGGCCCTTTCTCGGCATTTGCGTCGGCATGCAGCTGATGTCGGAGCGCGGGCTGGAAAAGACGATCAGCGAAGGGTTCGGCTGGATCGCCGGCGACGTGAAGGAAATCAAACCGGCCGACCCGGCGTTGAAGATCCCGCAGATCGGCTGGAACACGATCGAACTGACACGCGACCACCCTCTCTTCAACGGCATTGCGACGGGCTCCGACGGCCTGCACGCCTACTTTGTCCATTCCTACCAGCTTGAAGCGAAGAACGCCGACGAGCTGCTGGCCGTCACCGACTATGGCGGGCCCGTAACGGCCGCGGTCGGCCGCGACAATCTGGTCGGCACCCAGTTCCACCCCGAAAAAAGCCAGGCACTCGGCCTCGCCCTGATCGCCAATTTTTTGAGGTGGAAGCCGTGACGACCAAGATCCTCTTCCCGGCCATCGATCTGAAGGGCGGCGAGTGTGTGAGGCTCGAACTCGGCGCGATGGAGAGCGCCCGCGTTTACAACGCCGACCCGGCGGCGCAGGCGAAAGCCTTCGAGGATCAGGGATTCCAGTGGCTGCATGTCGTCGATCTCGACGGTGCCTTCGCCGGTGAAAGCCGCAATGGCGCGGCTGTCGAGGCGATCCTGAAGTCAACGAAAAATCCGGTTCAGCTCGGCGGCGGCATCCGCACACTGAACCATGTCGAGAACTGGCTCGCCAAGGGGCTTGCCCGCGTCATTCTCGGCACGGTCGCGGTGCGCGATCCCGGTCTCGTCAGGGAAGCGTGCAAACGCTTTCCCGGAAAGATCGCGGTCGGCATCGACGCCAGGGGCGGCAAGGTCGCGGTCGAGGGCTGGGCCGAGGCTTCCGAACTCGGCGTCGTCGAGCTCGCGCAACGCTTCGAGGGGGCTGGCGTGGCGGCGATCATCTACACTGACATCGACCGCGACGGCGTGCTTGCCGGCATCAACTGGGAGGCAACCATCGACCTTGCCGACGCGGTAACGATCCCGGTCATCGCTTCGGGCGGCCTCGCCTCGATCGCCGATATCGTGCGCATGACCATGCCCGACGCGGCACGTCTGGAAGGTGCGATCTCCGGCCGCGCGCTTTATGACGGCCGCATCGATGCCGCTGAGGCGCTGGCGGTGCTACGGGGCGATATCGAAGTCGAACCGGCGATGTTCGAGGATGGGCGATCATGACTCTTAAAGCCCGCGTCATCCCTTGCCTCGATGTGAAGGACGGCCGCGTCGTCAAGGGCGTCAATTTCGTCGATCTCGTCGATGCCGGCGATCCGGTGGAAGCCGCCAAGGCCTATGACGCGGCCGGTGCCGACGAGCTCTGCTTCCTCGACATCACCGCCTCGTCCGACAACCGCGAGACCATCTTCGACGTCGTCGCGCGCACCGCCGAGCAATGTTTCATGCCGCTCACCGTGGGCGGCGGCGTACGCGCCATCGCCGACATCCGCAAGCTGCTTCTGGCCGGCGCGGACAAGGTCTCGATCAACACAGCCGCGGTGAAGAATCCCGATTTCGTCGCCGAGGCGGCCGACAAATTCGGCAATCAGTGCATCGTCGTGGCGATCGACGCCAAGAAGGTGTCCGCGCCGAGCGAGGCCGACCGCTGGGAGATCTTCACCCATGGCGGGCGCGAGCGCACGGGCATCGACGCGGTCGCCTTCGCGCAGGAGATGGTTGCGCGCGGCGCCGGCGAAATCCTGCTGACCTCGATGGACCGCGACGGCACCAAGGCCGGCTACGATCTGCCGCTGACCCGCGCAGTCGCCGACGCGGTGCGTGCCCCGGTGATCGCCTCGGGCGGTGTCGGCGCGCTCGACCACCTGGTCGAGGGTATTCGCGACGGCCACGCCACGGCGGTCCTGGCGGCATCGATCTTCCATTTCGGCACCTTCACGATCGCCGAGGCCAAGGCGCATATGGCGGCTGCCGGCATTCCGATGCGCCTCGACCCGGCCATGACGGGACAGGCGGCATGAGCGAATTCTCCCTGACCGACCTCGAGAAGATCATCGCCGAGCGGGCGCGCTCCGGCGACACGCAATCGTGGACGGCGAGGCTTTTCGCCGGCGGCACCGAAAAGGCGGCCAAGAAGCTCGGCGAGGAGGCGGTCGAGACGGTGATCGCGGCGATGAAGGGGGAGCATGACGGCCTCGTTTCCGAAAGCGCCGATCTCCTCTATCATTGGCTGGTCGTGCTCGCGCTGGCCGATATCCCGCTGGCCGAGGTCATGCGGGAGCTCGAGCGGCGCACGGCGCAGTCGGGCATCGCTGAAAAGGCGGCTCGCAAGGACGGCTGAGGCGAAGCGGAACGGAGACGGGAGGATCATGGACCAGCTCGCGCCGGACCTGAAATATTCGCCCTACCGTTTCTTTTCCGCCGAACGCTGGGCCGGGTTCCGCGCCGACACGCCGCTCACGCTTACCGAAGACGAAGTCCGCCGCCTTTCTTCGCTCAACGATCCCGTCGATATTGAGGAGGTCCGCCGCATCTACCTCTCGATGTCGCGGCTGCTTTCGGCTCATGCCGAGGCGAGCCAACTGCTCTTCCACCAGCGCAAGGTTTTCTTCAACGTTCCCGACGTGGTGAAGACGCCCTTCATCATCGGCATCGCCGGCTCGGTCGCGGTCGGCAAGTCGACCACGGCGCGCATCCTGAAGGAACTTCTGGCGCGCTGGCCGTCGAGCCCCAAGGTCGATCTCGTCACCACCGACGGTTTCCTCTATCCCAACGAGGTCCTGCGCCGCGAAAACATCATGGACCGCAAGGGCTTCCCGCAGAGCTACGACGTCGGCGCACTGCTGCGCTTTCTGTCCGCAATCAAGTCGGGAGAACCCGACGTGCCGGCGCCGGTCTATTCGCACTTGACCTATGACGTCATCCCCGACGAGCAGGTGATCATCGACCGCCCCGACATCCTGATCTTCGAGGGCATCAACGTGCTACAGACACGCGAACTGCCCAGGGACGGCCGCGCCGTGCCGGTGGTGTCGGACTTCTTCGACTTCTCGATCTACATCGATGCCGAGGAGGACCTGATCCACAAATGGTATATCGACCGCTTCATGCGGCTGCGCGAGACTGCCTTCCGCAACCCGCAATCCTTCTTCCACCGTTATTCGCAGCTTTCCGAGGATGCCGCCCGCGCCATCGGTGAGGGCCTGTGGGCCAACATCAACCTCAAGAACCTGCGCGAGAACATCGTCCCGACGAGGCCGCGCGCCGACCTGATCCTTCGCAAGGGCGCCGATCACCTTGTCCAGGAAGTGGCGCTCAGGAAGTTGTAGCCCGCAGCAGTGCGGTGGGGTCAGAACGGCAGCCGGGCGCTCTCCTTGACCTCCTTCATGACGAAGAATGTTCGCGTCTGACGGACGCCGGGCAGCGCGATCAACTTCTGGCCGTGCAACTTGTTGAAATCGGCCATGTCGCGAACCCGTATCTTCAGCAGATAGTCGAAGTCGCCCGCGACAAGGTTGCAATCGAGCACCTCCTTGAGCTTGTGTACGGCACCCTCGAACGCGGCGAAGCTCTCGGGTGTGGAGCGGTCGAGCACCACGCCGACCATCACCAGCGCGCCGAGACCTACCGCCGCCGGCGCGATCTCCGCCCGGACGCCCTTGATGCAACCCTCGTCGAACAGGCGCTGAGTCCGCCGATGGCAGGTTGCGGGGCTGACATTCACGCGCGATGCCAGTTCGGCATTGGTCAGACGGCCTTCGGCCTGCAGGGCCCGCAGGATGTTGATATCGATCCGGTCGAGAGTCGTGAAAGAATCTTCCATAGATAAGCCAACCTGCGAGATAAAACAGAAACAACTCTAGTCACTTTTCCTCAGGCTGAGAAGCTGCCGCGTCGTTTTTGAGAGCACCTTCCGATAGCGTTCGGCTATCGTTGTGCCAACAACCGATCCGGAGACCGACAGTGCCGCTACTCGAAAAGTTCGAACGCTATCCGCTGACATTCGGCCCGACGCCGATAGAGCCGCTGCCGCGCCTTTCGGCCGCGCTCGGCGGCAAGGTGCAGGTCTTCGCCAAGCGCGACGACTGTAATTCCGGGTTGGCGATGGGCGGCAACAAGCTCAGGAAGCTCGAATACATCGTGCCCGATGCGATCGCCTCGGGTGCCGACACGCTGGTCTCGATCGGCGGCGTGCAATCGAACCATACGCGCATGGTCGCCGCGGCCGCCGCCAAGATCGGCATGAAATGCGTGGTGATCCAGGAGAAATGGGTGCCGCATCACGACGCCGTCTACGACCGCGTCGGCAACATTCTGATGACGCGGCTGATGGGAGCGGACAGCCGCCTCGTCGACGATGGGTTCGACATCGGCATCCGCAGGAGCTGGGAGGAAGCGATCCAGTCGGTGAAGGATGCCGGCGGCAAGCCCTATCCGATTCCGGCGGGCGCATCGGTGCACAAATTTGGCGGACTTGGATATGTCGGCTTCGCCGAGGAGGTGGCGAGGCAGGAAAGGGATCTGGGCTTCCGCTTTGACTATGTCGTGGTCTGCGTGGTGACCGGTTCCACACAGGCCGGCATGATCGTGGGTTTCGCCGCGCAGGGCCGAGCGGAGCGGGTGATCGGCATCGATGCGTCCGGCACGGTCGAACAGACGCGGGCGCAGGTGCGCAGCATCGTCGACAACACGGCCGAGCTGGTCGGGCTCGGACGCGCGGTGGGCGATGACGAGATCGTCATCAACCCCGACTACGCCTATCCCGCCTACGGCGTCCCCTCGGACGAGACCAATGAAGCAATCCGCATGGCGGCGCGCACGGAAGCCATGATCACGGATCCCGTCTATGAAGGGAAGTCGATGCAAGGTCTGATCGACCTGACGCGCAAGGGCTTCTT